>DATFRI010000095.1:0-107573 GCA_035263405.1 Actinomycetes bacterium
CGCAAGGGCGCCGACCATCACCGACCGCGTGACCGGATCCAGGCTCACGCCCCGCCGCCCCCCGATCTTCCGGGGGACCCGCACCTGCTCCGGTCCCCCGGACCCCCCGATCCACCGGGGGACCCGGGGTGGAGGACCAGGGTGCCCGCCTCGTCGACCAGGCCGTGCCAGCCGGGGCGGACGACGCAGGTCGCCTCGGCGAACTCCACGATCGAGGGCCCCTGGACCCTCGAGCCCGCGCCGAGCGTGGCGCGGCCGTGGACGTCGACCTCCCGCCAGCGGCCGTCGAAGCTGGCCCGGCGGCGGGCCGGGCCGGCGGCCGGCGGGCGGGCCGGCGGCTCCCGCAGCGCCGGCTTGGCGACCGGCAGGGTCGCGGTCACCCGCAGGTTGACCAGCTCGATCGCCTCCTCCTCCAGCGACCAGCCGTGGCGGCGGGCGTGCTCGGCGTGGAACCGCCCCGCCAGCGCGTCCGGGTCGCCGGCGGCGGGCACGGTCAGCTCGAACGACTGGCCGCGGTAGCGCAGGTCGGCCTGGCGGGTCAGGTCCGGCCCGGCGCCGGGACCGAGCTGTGTGGCGGCGCCCGCCTCCAGTTCGGCGAAGCGGCGCTCCAGCTCGCCGGGGTCCACCTCGTCCAGCCGCGCGAGGAACGGGCGCACCGCGTCGCGGCGGACGTCCCCGATCGCGAGCCCGAGCGCGCTCAGCACGCCGCCGGCACGGGGGACGAGCACCCGGGCGATGCCCATCTCCTCGGCCAGCGCGCAGGCGTGCATGCCGCCCGCGCCGCCGAACGCGACCAGCGTGAACTCGCGGGGGTCCAGGCCCCGCTGCACGCTGACCACGCGCAGCGCCCGGGTCATCTCCGCGTCGGCCACGCGCACGATCCCCCGCGCGGTCTCGTCCACGCCAAGGCCCAGCCGCCCGCCGATGCCGGCGAGCGCCCGACCGGCCAGGTCGCGGCGCAGGCGCACCTCCCCGCCCAGCTCGGCGCCGTCGGCGAGGTAGCCGAGCCAGAGGTCGGCGTCGGTCACGGTCGGCTCCGCGCCGCCCCGGCCGTAGGCGGCGGGCCCCGGGTCCGCGCCGGCCGAGCGCGGGCCGACCCGCAGCGCGCCGCCGTCGTCGACCCAGGCGATCGAGCCGCCGCCCGCGCTCACGCTGTGCACGTCGACCATGGGCAGCTTGATCGGCACGCCGGCGACGACCGACTCGGTGGTGGTGCGCACGCCGCCGCCGAGCACCGGGGCGACGTCGGTGGAGGTCCCGCCCATGTCGAAGGTGAGCAGGTCGCGGTCGCCGCTCAGCCCCGCGACCCAGGCGGCGCCGACGACCCCGCCGGCCGGGCCCGACAGGACGCAGCCGGCGGCGTGCGCCGCCGCCTCCCTGACCCCGGTCACGCCGCCGGACGACTGCATGACCAGCGGCTCCGGCAGCCCGAGCGCGCCCACCCGCTCCGCCAGGCTGGTCAGGTAGGCGGCCAGCCTGGGGGTCAGGTAGCTGTCGGCCACGGTGGTCGCGCAGCGCTCGTACTCGCGGAACTCGGGGAGCACCTCGCTGGACAGCGCGACGTGGACGCCGGGCAGCGCGGCCCGCAGCGCCCGCCCGACCCGCCGTTCGTGCTCGGGCTGCAGGAAGGCGAACAGCAGGCAGACCGCGACCGCCTCCACGTCCGCCGCGCGCAGCGCGCCGGCCACCCGCTCCAGCCCGTGCTCGTCCAGGGGGGTGACCACCCCGTCCGGCCCCATCCGCTCCCGGACGGTGAAGCGCAGCTCGCGGGGGACCAGCGGCGGGGGCCGGCCGGCGGTCAGGTCGTACAGCGCCGGCCGGTCCTGGCGGCCGATCTCCAGCACGTCGCGGAAGCCCTCGGTGGTGACCAGCGCGACGCGCGCGCCGCGCCGCTCCAGCAGGGCGTTGGTCGCGACCGTGCTGCCGTGCGCGAAGCCCGCCACCGCGGCGGCGTCCACGGCGGCCAACTGGACCGCGCGCAGCACCGCCAGCGCCTGGTCCGCCGGCGTTGACGGCACCTTGGCGGTGACCAGCTTCCCGCCGACCAGCGCGACGGCGTCGGTGAAGGTCCCGCCCACGTCCACGCCGAGGCGGATCCGCGGCGCGCCGCCGGACGGACCCGCTGCGGCGGGCGCCGCCGCCGTCCTCGTCACGGCCGGGCGCTCGGCGAGGACGGCGTCGCGGGCGGTGTCAGTCGGTCCCGGACTCGGGCTCGACCTCCACCCGCTCGAGCACGATGTCGTCCAGCGGCCGGTCGCGCGTGTCGCGCTGGGCGCGCGCGATCGCGCGGACCACCTCCATCCCGGAGACGACCTGGCCGAAGATCGTGTGCTTGCCGTTCAGCCACGGCGTCGCCGCGTCGGTGATGAAGAACTGGGAGCCGTTGGTGTTGGGCCCCGCGTTGGCCATGGCGAGGTAGCCGGGCGCGTCGAACCGCTTGGGGCCGCCGGTCTCGTCCTCGAAGGTGTACCCGGGCCCGCCCGTGCCGGTCCCGAGCGGGTCGCCGCCCTGGATCATGAAGTCGGGGATCACGCGATGGAACACCGTCCCGTCGTACAGCGGCTGCTGCTGGTCGGCGCCGCTGCGCGGATCGCGCCAGACGCGCGCGCCGGTCGCGAGCCCGACGAAGTTGTCGACCGTCTTGGGCGCGGTCTCCGGGAAGAGGACGACCCGGATGTCGCCCTTGCTGGTCTTCAGGGTCGCGTGTGGGCCTGCCACGATGTTCGCTCCTCGGGGAATGTCGGCCTGGACAGAGGAACCACCCTACTGGTGTCGCGCACCTGCGCCCAAGCGGATCCGCCCTATGGCGAGGCCGGTGAGGCCTTGGCATCGTTGTGAACATGCACATCCGCGACGCGCGCGACGGCGACGCGGCCGGGCTCATCGAGCTGATCAGGATCTGCTGGTCGGAGTACCCGGGCTGCGTGCTCGACGTGGACGGGGAGCTGCCGCACCTGCGGGCGATCGCCAGCGCCTACCGCAGGTGGGGCGGCCGCGCCTGGGTCGCCGAGCGGGCCGGTCGGGTCGCGGCCAGCGTCGGGGTGCTCCCGGCCGGCGACGGATCCGCCGCCGAGGTGCGCATGCTGTACGTCCTGCCCGCCGCACGGCGTGCCGGGCTGGGCAGCCGGCTGCTCGCGCTCGCCGAGGCCGAGGCCGCCGGCCGCGGCGCGCGCCGGATGGAGCTGTGGAGCGACACCCGCTTCGCCGACGCCCACCGGTTCTACCTGCGCCACGGCTACACCCGCGGCACGCGCACGCGCGAGCTGCACGACCGCAGCGACAGCGTCGAGCGGTTCTTCTTCCGGGACCTGCCGGGCGCCTGAGGGCGCCACGGCTTCCTCGGCGGCCAGGGAGCCCGGACCCCTCGTCCTCGGCGGCTGCGCGATACTTGGCGCGGCATGCGGCCGGCTCGATCAGGGAGGATGAGCGGGCGTGCGGATCGCGGTCTACGGGGCAGGGGGGGTCGGCGGGTACTTCGGCGGCCGGCTGGCGCAGTCGGGGACCGAGGTGCACTTCATCGCGCGCGGCGCGCACCTGGCGGCGCTGCGCGAGCACGGCCTGCGGGTCCGCAGCGTCAAGGGCGACTTCTCCGTGCCCGCGCCCGCGACCGACGACCCGTCCGAGATCGGCGCCTGCGACGCTGTCCTGGTGTGCGTGAAGGCGTTCGACACCGAGGCCGTCGCGGCCAGGCTCGGCCCGCTGCTGCACGAGGGCACCGCGGTGGTCACGCTGCAGAACGGCGTCGACAACGAGGACAAGCTGGCGCGGGTGATCGGCGGACGCCACGTGCTCGGGGGCGCGGCGTACATCTTCGCGGGCATCACCGCACCGGGGGTGATCACCCACACCGGCGGGCCGACGACCATCACCTTCGGCGAGCTGGACGGGCACGACGGCGAGCGGACCAGGCAGCTCCTGGAGCGCTGCCGGCGCGCCGGGTTCGGCGCGGAGATCTCCTCCGACATCCGCACGGTGCTGTGGGCCAAGCTCGCGTTCATCTGCGCGCTGGCCGGCATGACCGCGACGGTCCGGCTGCCGATCGGCGAACTCCGCGGCGTCGACGCCGCCTGGGCGGCGTTCCGCCAGCTCGTGGACGAGGTGTCGGAGGTCGCCGCGGCCGAGCGCCACCCGCTCCCGCCGCCGGTCCGCGAGCGCGCCCTGGCGACCGCCAGGGCGCTGGAGCCGGGCGGCCGCTCCTCCCTGCACGACGACCTCGTGGCCGGCCGGCGCATGGAGCTGGAGACCCTGCACGGGTTCGTCGTCCGCCGCGCCGCGGAGCACGGCCTGGCGGTCCCGATGCACGAGGCCGTCTACGCGATGCTGAAGCCCTGGGCGGTCCGCAACGAGCGGGCCGCCGCCAGTCGCGGCTGAGCGCCCGTCACCCGCGGGCGCGTCCCCGCCTCAGCGCGGGGGCTGCGCCTCGAGCAGGGCGCGGATCCGGTCGAGCTGCTCGCGGATCGCGGTCAGCGAGACCCGCTGATGGGCCTCGGTGGCCTCCCCGTGGAACTCGCCGAGGGCGGCGAGCCGGTAGACGGACTCCGCCTCCTCCCGCACGACCCGGCGGATCTCCTCGAGGCTCGGCATGTCGTCTCCCTCGCTGCCCAGCAGATAGGCGATGTCGATGGTCCCCGGGTCCCCGTGCGTGTTGTGGGTGAGGAACCCGCCGGTGACGAACGTCCCCGTCGAGGTCGTGACGCCGGCGATCTCGCGCTCGCCGGCCGGCTCGACCTCGCGGACCTCGACCGGCGTGACGGAGGCGTGCGGGCGGACCCGGCGGCCCTCCCACAGCACCGACAGCTCCCGGTCCATGAACCGCCGTGGCCGGATGGTCCCGAGGCAGCGCAGCTGCTCGGGGAGCCCGGCGATGTGGACGGCGGCGCCGCCCGCCCGCCCGGCGCCGGCCAGGGGCAGCCCGCGCGCGCGCAGCGCGTCGATCACGCGCTCGCGCGAGGCGCCGTCCGGCGGCGTGATCCCGAGGCGCACGCCCCTGGCAGGCTCCCCGGCCACCCGGCCGCCCGCGTCGAACAGGCCGGCCAGCCAGCCGGCCTCCCACGACGTGTCGGGCCGCCACGGGCCGGCGAGCCACGCCAGCTCGTCGCCCGCCCGCAGGCCGGCGCTCGCGACCCAGGCGAAGCGGGCGCGCGCGCCGGCGCCGCGCCGGACCAGCCAGGGGTGGTCGGCGCTGGCCGTGACCGACGCCTTGTCGGTGTGGACGGTCAGGCAGTCCTTGCGGGCCGGGTCGTTGCGCAGGATCATGGCCGTGCGGAAGCGGCGGCCCGGGCCCGGCACCCGCCAGTGGGCGCCGCCGCCGTCCTCGTCGAACGCGACCACGCGCTCGCCCGCGCGCAGCTCCCCGGCGGCGCGCCAGGCGAGGTCGGCACACAGGATCGGCGTGCCGGGCGTGACGCAGTTCCCGGGCACGTGCTGGTGACCGCAGTTGTGGACCACGATCCCGTCGGCGACGAACGACTCGTCCTCGGCGACCGCCAGGTTGTGCACCTGCACCTCGGGGCCCCCCGGGGTGAGCGCGTCCACGAGCCGGTAGCGGTGGTCCCCGAGCAGCCGCCCCGGCGGGTCGCCCTCCTCCAGCGAGCTGGCCAGCAGGTGCAGCCCGATCGCCAGCGGCCGGGCGACGCCGCGGCCGCCGCCGGCGCGCTCGGGCAGGGAGCGCTCCCCGCCCGAGCGGTAGCCGTCCATGAACGCCTGCCGGAACTTCTCGTGCGCGCCGAGCAGCCAGGGCGGCACCTGCCGCAGGTGCGGATGGTCGCCGAAGTGCGCGCGCAGCCAGCGGGCGAAGGCCATCGAGCGGACGCTGATCAGCTTGGCCGGCAGGTCCCTGGTGACCGTGATGCTCCGCCAGCCCGCGTCGCGCAGCATGGCCAGCACGCCGTCGGCGTCACGGGGATGCGCCGCGACCACGATCCGTCCGGCGCCGACCAGCCGCCCGTCGGCGACCCACCGGCCGGTGACCCGCAGCAGCTCCGGACCGGTGTCGGGGACGAAGCGCGCGCCCTCCCCCTGCAGCGCCCCGACCTCGGGAACCTCGGCGGCGGGGAACACCGCCGGGGTCGCCCAGCGGCGCCCCACCATCCGGGCTGCCGGCACCCACTCCCGGCCCGGCCCCGGGGCGGGGAGATCGCCGGGCGGCATGCGCGGCGACCGCTCCTCGGGGAGGGTCAGCAGCGGGTGCTCCGCGGTGGTCCGCAGCCCGGGGTGGCCCCGGCCGTGCAGCGTGAGGACGGGCGCGACGCGCTGGGTGATGCCGGTCACCGGCATGTAGCGGCCGCGGTGGGTGAGGACGCGGTCCCCGGGCCGGACCGCCTCGATCGGCACCTGGCCGCGGTCGCAGGTGATCAGCGTCCCGGCGGGGAAGCACCAGCCGTTGAACCCGCTCCAGGCGCCCGCGTCGATGCGCACGCCGTTGTCGCCGTAGCTGGCCGGGTAGGGCTTCCAGCGGCTCACGGCGCGGCGCTGCACGCCCGAGGTCAGCTCGACCCAGCGCATCAGCCTGGCCAGGCCGTCCTTGTACGGGTTGGGCCAGGACCCGACGAAGAACCGGGCGCCCCAGCCGCGGTTGGCGGGGTTGCAGGTGCCCACGCACCCGATCTGGATCGCCCCGCCCCGGTCGGTCAGGATCCCGCCGTCGCCGTCCCGCAGCGCGTGCGCCGCGAGCGCGGTGTCGATGTGCTGCCAGGCACGGAAGGTGCCGTCCTCGAAACTGACCGTGAAGTGCGGCGGGACCCCGCGCGAGCGGTACGCGGACCGGGCGCCGGCGTAGCTGGTGCCCTCGGTGGTGTGCAGCACGCCCTTGGGGGCGTAGCCGGTGGCGAACTCGCGGCGGCTCCCGATCGGGTCCCACCTGGCACCCGGATATCTCCCCATGGCCTTCCTCCTGGCCCCCCGCCGACGGCGCACGCCTGGGGCCACGTGCGCGCCGTCGCCTGTCGGGAAGCCCGCGGACCGGTGCCCCCCGCTCCCTGCGGCGCCGATCGGACCGCTGCACACCGGTGGGGATCCGGGCGGGCGCGGCGCGATCCGCGACGAACCGCGCAACAATGCACGATCGCGTAGGGAACACTCAAACCGGCTTCGGGCATCACCGGCACGGCCGTGACATCGGCCGCACCGGCCGGCGGACGGCCCCCGCCCGCGTCCTGGCGGCCGCGCTCCTCCTCGCCGCGCCCGGCCGGCTGGACGCCGCCCGCGACTGGCTCGAGCGGGTCTTCTGGGCCGCCCGGCGCCTGGCCACCTGGTCCGACACGCCTGCGCCGAACCCGAAGCTGTTCACCGACCTGTGGCTGGACGCCCAGCACCTGGGGCTGAACGCGCAGGACGGGCTGCTCAACCTGGCCAAGGCTGTGACCCAGGGCGGCCAGCACCTCCAGCTCGCCCGGCAGGACGCCGCCCGGATGCTGCGGGACGTGGCCGCGATCGGCTACGGCTTCGTGTCGGGGGTCCCCGAGGCCGACGGCCTCACGCTGCCCGCCGGTGGGGACTCCGCCGGCCGGCTCGGCCCGGTCGTCGACACCGCCGCCGGCCGCTTCAGCCTGCTCGCCGCCGACGAGCGCCCCTCCGGGGACGGGCCGGCGCCGGACCCCCCGGCCGACCCGACGCCCACCTCGGCCTGGTGGACGACCCGCCGGCGCCGGACCCGGTGGTCGACTCCGCGCCGGACCTGGGCCTGCTCGACGACCGGGCACCGGACGGCGGCCCCGCCCTCTGACCCTGCGCACGCCCAGGTCCGGCAGGGCCGGGGCCGCCGGGCTTGAACTCGGCACCAGCGCCGATGCAGGATGTCGTGGCCCCGGGGGACCCTCGCGCGGGGTCTTGAGGTGACACAGCCCGACTCGACCATCGAAGCCGACGTCGCCGTGATCGGCGGCGGGTCTGCCGGATGCGCCGCGGCCTACCGTCTCGCCAAGGCGCCGCACGGGCCGAGCGTGTGCCTGGTGGAGGCGGGCCCGGACTACGGCCCGTGGGAGCAGGGCCGCTGGCCGGCGGAGCTGCTGGATCCGCGGCGGGAGCCCAGGACGCACGACTGGGGCCTGGTCGAGTGGCGCGAGGACGGCAGGGCGATGCCCGAGCCGCGCGCCAGGGTCGTCGGCGGCTGCTCCACCCACAACCTCGCGGCGGCGGTCTGGGGGCTGCCGGACGACGCCGACCGCTGGGCGCGGCTCACCGGGGACCAGCGCTGGTGCCACCGGGCGCTGCTGCCGGGGCGGGACGCGATCGAGGACGCCTACGACGGCGACCGGACCCTGCGGGGCCACGGCGGTCCGGTCCCCACCTACCTGCTCGGCGAGGAGCAGCTCGCGAGCTGGCAGCGGGCCGCGCGCGACGCCGCGCTGGCGGCGGGCTTCCCGCGCCTGACCGACCTGAGCGCGCCCACGCCCGCCGACGGCGTCGGGTTGTTCCAGGCCAACGTCCAGGACGGCGACCGCTGGAACGCGGCGCTCGCCTTCCTCGACCTGGTGCGCGAGGGCGGCCGGCTGCAGGTGCTGGGGGAGACGCTCGCCGACCGCCTGGTCCTGGACGGCGGGCGGGCGACGGTCCTGGACTGCCGGGGCGAGGACGGCGCCGTCCAGGTGCGGGCCCGGCAGTTCGTGCTGGCCGCGGGTGCCTACGGCTCGCCGGCGATCCTGATGCGCTCGGGGGTCGGGCCCGCCGGGCACCTCGCTGAGCTGGGCATCCCCGTGCTGGTGGACGCACCCGGGGTCGGCGCGAACCTCCACGACCATCCGGGGGTGGTGATCGGGTTCCGGCCGGCGACGGCCGCGCTCATGGCGCTCACCGACGACTTCACCAGGGGCCGGTTCCACCAGAGCCAGATCGCCGTGCGCGCCCGCGACCACTCCCTCCAGGTGGTCGCGTACCAGTCGCCGACGGCGGGCGGCGGCTGGACGTTCGAGCTGCGGGCGTTCGCGATGCGGCCCGCGTCGCGGGGGCAGGTGCGGCTCGCCGACGCCGATCCCAAGGTCGCGCCGCGGGTCGAGCTCGGCTTCCTCAGCGACCGGCGCGGCCACGACCGCGCGCTGCTCGAGGAGGGGGAGCGGCTGATCCGCCGGCTGGCGGCCACCGCGCCGCTGGCCGAGCTGGTGACGGGCGAGACCGGACGCCGCACGCCCGAGGGGACCGCCGAGACCGACCTGGCGCGCAGGGTCACCGGCTACGGGCACGCCGTGGGCACCTGCCGCATGGGCGCGCCGCGGGACCGTCACGCCGTCGCCGTCACCACCGGGCAGGTGCGCGGGGTCGGCAACGTGTGGGTCGCCGACGCGTCGCTGATGCCCGTCATCCCCGCGGCCGGCACCAACCTCACCTGCATGCTGCTCGGCTGGCAGGTCGCAGGCATGGTGCTGGCCGCGGGGTGAGGGCGCGGGTTCGACGCACACCGACGCCGGGACCGCCGGCCCGGGGCCGGGCGGCCGCGCGGCTCAGCCGTCGGCGGGCCCGTCCGGCGCCGGGAGCGGGAGATCCAGCAGCGCCCGCACCTGGTCGTCGGAGATCTGCTCGAAGCGCCCGTACGCCCGGCCGACCGCCAGGAACGGGTCGGGGGTGGCCGCGCAGACGACCTCGTCGGCCTCGTCCTGCAGCTCCTCGCAGGTCCGGCGGGACGCGGCCGGCACGGCCACCACGATCCGCGCGGGCCGGCTGCCCGGCGGGATCCCCTCGCGCAGCGCCAGCACCGCGGCCCGCATCGTCGAGCCGGTGGCCAGACCGTCGTCGACCAGGAGCACCGTCCGGCCCTCGACCTGCGGCATCGGCCGCCGCCGGTAGGCGCGCTCGCGCCGCTCCAGCTCGCGACGCTCGCGCCGGGCCACCTGGTGCAGCACGTAGGGAGGCAGGCCGGTCTGGCGGATCACCCGCTCGTTGACGACGATCGTGCCGCCGCCGGCGATCGCCCCCATCGCCAGCTCCTCCTGGCCGGGCACGCCGAGCTTGCGGACCACCAGCACGTCCAGCGGCGCGCCCAGCGCCGCCGCGACCTCGGCGGCGACCGGGACGCCGCCGCGGGGCAGCGCCAGGACCAGCACGTCCGGCCGGCCGGCGTACGCGCCGAGCCGCCCGGCCAGCACCCGGCCGGCCTCGGCACGGTCGCGGAACGGCGGCCTCACCGCCGGACCCGCCCCTGCCGACCGCATGGGAGGGTCGCCGGGAGCGGCACCGACCGACGGCAGCTCATGTCTGGTTGGTACCCGCCGTCGTCCGGCGGGATGCACCGTCCGGCCGGTCTACTTGATCCCGACGACCATCGAGTCGGGGCCGACGAGCGCCTCCACGCGCGTCTCGCGGAACCCCGCCTCGCGCATCCAGCGCTGGCAGTCCGCGCCGGTGAAGTCGAAGCCGCCGGGCGACTCCAGCAGCATGTTCAGGCTCATGAGCAGCCCGAACGCGTTCCGGGAGCGGTCGTCGTCGATGATCGCCTCGTGGACGATCAGCGCGCCGCCGTCCGGGAGCGCCGCGTACGCCTTGGCCAGCAGCTGCCGCTTCTCGTCGAGGTCCCAGTCGTGCAGGACGTGCCCGAGCGCGAGCACGTCCGCCGCCGGCAGCGGGTCCCGCCAGAAGTCTCCCGGATGGAAGCGGAGCCGGTCGGCCAGGCCGTGCTCGGCGACGTAGGCGTCGAACATCGGGCCCACCTCGGGCAGGTCGAACCCGCCGCCGGTGACGTGCGGGTGGGCGAGCGAGACCTGGACCGACAGCGACCCCTCGGCGCAGCCGACGTCCACGAAGCTGTGGTAGCGGTCGAACGGGAAGCGCCGGGCGATCTCGCGGACGGCGCCCATAGACACCCCGGTCATCGCCCGCAGGAACCCACGCAGCACCTCCGGGTCGGAGTACATGACCTCGAACAGGCCCGGGCCGCCGCGCTTCAGCTCGTTCTGGGGCAGCCCGGTGCGCAGCCCCTCGGTGAGGTCGCCCCAGAACCCGTACAGGCGGGCGCTGGCCATCTCCATCAGGCCGCCGACGTACGCCGGCTTGCCCCGGTCGAGGTACGCGGCGGTCGCGGGCGTGTTGGCGTAGCGCCCGTCCTGGTCGCGCGCGAGCACGCCGAGCGCGACCAGGGCGTCGAAGAAGTCGCGCGCGCCGCGCGGGTGGAGCCCGAGGCGCTCGCGCAGCTCCTCCAGCGTGAGCGGCCCGGCCGCCAGCTCCGTGAACAGGCCCAGCTCCACGGCGCTGAGGAACGTCCTGGACCCCCAGAACGCCAGGCCGAGCGCGAGCAGCGGGGCCGGGCCCTGGTCCTGGTCCGGCGGGGGCCCGGCGCGGGCGCGCGGCGGGACTGGTGTGGCCTGGGTGTCGGACATGGTGGGGCGACCTCCGCCTCGTGTCTGGATCGACCGGACCGGGCACTCAAAGTTTCGGCACCCCCACCGGGGGACGCAAGACCGCGATCAGGGACTCGCCCCAGGCTGCCTGCTCCCGACGTGCCGGATCGCGGCGCGCCCGGCGCACGCCGAGCGTCCCGTGCCGCCCGTAGGGGCCGGCACGGGACGCTGACGCGAAGGCGGGCACGGCCGCCCCTGGGGACGACGCGGCCGCACGGCGTAAAAGTGACACCCTATTCATGTCGGAATTGGGTGCGCAATCGGCCGGTGCCAATCATCTCGGGCCGGCCATTGACGCCGGACTCCACACGCAGGCGCTCGTGGCCGTCCGTGTCAGTGCTTCGAATGTGCCTTGCTTCAGATGCGCCTTCGGGGACCGGGCGCCCGGCTCGCCGGGGGGCAAGCGCGCCGAGCGCGTGGCAGCAGGGTCACTGCTGGAGGTCGAACTCCCCACCTCGGACGCCGCTCAGGAACGCCGTCCACTCGTGAGGCGTGAACACCAGTACCGGTCCACGCTGGTCCTTCGAGTCACGCACGCCGATCTTGCCGTCGACGAACGCCACCTCCACGCAGCCGTTGCCTCCGCTGCGTGAACTCTTCCGCCACCTCGCGCGGGTTAGGTCCACTTTGACCGATCTCCCCCTTATTCGACGATCCCGACGAGCGCGGCGGAGAATGCACAGGATGAACCCGCCGCGCGACAGGGCTGAATAATATCCCAAATTCGCACGGCGGATGGGCGGGGGCGGTCAGGTGCGGTCGAACTCTCCTTCACGCACGCCGCTGAGAAAGGCCTCCCACTCGGCGTGGGTGAAGACCAGCACGGGACCATGCCGGTCCTTCGAGTCCCGGACCGCCACCTGGTCGTCGACGTAGGCGACCTCGACGCAGCCATTGAGGCCGCTGCGCGAGCTCTTGCGCCACGGCGCGCGCGGGGGCGCCATCCTCACCTCCTCGTAGGTCAGCTACCGGGCGTCGTCGGCCAGCGAGACGAGGAAGCCGACGGTGTCGGCAGCGGGGACGGCTGCTGCGTGCAGGCGCTCGAACACCCGGTTGTAGTGGTCGAGCTCCTTGGGGTTTTCGAGCCAAAGATCACCAGTGCGATGCTCGACATACACGATATCCGGGTGCGCTTGCTCTGGAAAGGTCAAGATGGTGAACGCGCCGTCCATCGCAGCGTGCTCCCCGGCCGCGAACGGCAGGACCTGCAGGGTGATCTCGGGCAGCTCGGCGACCTCGGCCAACCGCAGGAGCTGCTCGCGCCTGACCTGCCACTCGCCGACCGGCCGCCGCAGGGCTGCCTCGTCCAGCACCACCCACTGGGTCGGCGGGTCGTCCTGGGCCAGCAGCGCCTGCCGCTTCATGCGGAGCTGGACGCGCCGCTCGATCTCCTCGGGCTCCCCGCCCGGCAGCAGCGCGCGCAGCAGCGCCCGCGCGTAGTCCGCGGTCTGGAACAGACCGGGCACCAGGAGCACCTCGTACTGCCGGATCGTGGCCGCCTCGGCCTCCAGCCCGGCGAGCAGCACGCCGCGGGTGTCGCTGTACGCCTTCCACCAACTGGTCTGCCGCGCCTCCCGGGCGAGCTGGATCAGCTCCGCGCGCGGCTCGCCGCCGATCCCGTAGATCTCCAGCAGGTCGCGGACGTCGCGGGTCGTGGTGCTGACCTGGCCCTTCTCGATCCGCGAGATCTTGGACAGGGAGCACTCGAGCTGCTCGGCCACCTGGTCGATCGTCAGCCCGGCACCCTCTCGCAGCCGCCGCAGCTCGATCCCCAGGCGACGGCGGCGCACTGTGGGGCTCGTTCGGGCAGGCACGATTGCCTCCTTTGTGAACTTGTGCAGCGTACTGCGAGGTCCGCCCAGACTCAAGAGTTTCCCGATTCGCATCCATCCAGATGCAAATTGCATCTTGAGAGGCGCAGCCATCTATTGCATGCTGTGGCCCGAGGATACCGAGAGCCACCACAGCGCGTTCGGGGGGAGATGCGCGTGACTGTCGTCCTGCTTGCCACCATCGCGGTCCCCGTGCTGGCCATCGCCTGGCACCGGGCACTCCGGGAGTCGCGCGGGCACGCGCGTCCCCCCGCGACGGCCGAGTGGCATCGCGTCGGGGCGCCTGCCTGGGACGACGCCTGGCAGGCCGCGTACGGCGCCGGGACGACGCGGCGGGAGGGCAGGGTCGGCGTGCTCGAGCGTCAGGCCCACCGCCACCTCGGGATCCGCAAGCTCCCGTGACCTGACCCGGCCGGGCCGGCCCGCAGCGAAGACGAGGCGCTGCCCGAGGCCGGCGGGCGACCGGCCGGGTCGGGGCTTCGTCACCGGGGGGACGACCCCCGGTGACGAAGCCCGATCCCCCACCTCACCCGCGGTTCCCGGCCTGCCCCGGAGCGACCACTTTCAGGGCGTCTCCGGGCCTCCGGCGCGCTCGGCCAGGTCGTAGCGCAGGCCGCTGGAGGCCTCGCCGGTGCCCGCGCGTCGGCGGCGCGAGGTCCACAGGTGGATCGAGCCGTCGGTCCAGCGGGTGCGGCGGTCGGCGCGCAGCACGCGCGTGCCCGAGCGCGGGACCTCCTCCTCCCGGACCTGGTAGACGTCCGGGTCGGCGAGGTTGGTCGGCCGCAGCACCCGGCCCGCGGGGGCGACCGGCTGGAGCGTGCCGCCGACGCGCCGCTGCATCGCGGCACGCTCCAGCGCGACCGCCCGGCGGGTCGCATCGGTCTGCACGGGCACGAACGGGATCCAGTTGACCGGGACGGGCGTCTGCAGCCGGTAGCGCAGCGGCGTGCCGGTCACCGGCGGCTCCGGCTCCTCGGGCACGTCGAGCGCGCGCTCCCGGCCCGGCCAGGGGCGGCCGGTGCCGTCCTGGGTGGTCGCCTCCACCGCCCAGGCCATGTTCGCCTGCTCGTCGCGGACGAAGCGGACCTCCTCCAGGTCCGGCCCGTCGAGCGTGGTCCGCAGGGCGCCCGGCGGCAGCAGGAACCAGTCGGCCAGGCCGGTCTCCGACCGCTCGGCCGAAGTGGAGAACATCGTCCAGCGCGCCCGCCCCCGCGCGGGCTCCGCGTCGGCGCGCGGTACCAGCGTCCAGCCGCCGAACACGTCGCGGACCAGGAGCTGGTCGACCTTGACCAGGGTGCCGACCTCCTGGCCGAACGGGACCACGAACCAGTCGCTGCTCTGCAGCAGCATGAAGTCGACCGCGATCACCTTGCCCAGGTCGCGGCGGTCGGTGTCGATCGCGGCCCAGTTGAAGCGGGCGTCCTCCAGGTACCACCAGCGCGGATCGGGCATCCCCGAGAAGCTCACCAGGGCCGGGAGCAGGCTGAACGTGACGGGCGGGGACCCCTTCGGCGCCGCCGGCGGGACGCTCCCGGCCGGCGGGGCCGGCGGCGTGCCCGCCTTGGCGGGCTCGCGCCCGGCCTGGTCGAACGCGTACCAGTCGTACTCCCCGTACGGCCCGGCCTCGGCGCGCAGCCGGACCCGGCCGCCGTCGGGCGCGGGGCCCTCCACCGCGAGGGCGTACTCCAGCCGGTCGGGCCGCCAGGCGTCCGCGTCGTCCAGGCCGATCGGGCCGAAGGTGTCGCGCGCCCAGCCGGTCAGCCAGGTCAGCGCCGCCCGTGCGGGCGCCTCCCCGCCCGCCGGCAGCGACAGCTCGGCGGGCAGCCCGGGCGCGGCGCCCCGCGCCGCCGCCAGCGCGTCGACCCCGTGGGTCGCGCGCCCCCCGCACATGCGCGCCAGCCGGACGAGCTTGCGGTCGCGAGCCTGCGCGGGGGTGAGGTCGGCCGCGCCCGGCACGGGCCAGGCGGTCCGGAACGCGTCGACCACCCCGGCCGGGGCGCCCTCCGTGGCGAGCCGCGCCTCGAGCGCCTGGCCCAGCTCCACCGCGAGCCGCAGGTCCGGGGTGGTCGCCTCGTTCTGGACCAGCGCCTCCAGCGGCACCGAGCCGTCGTATCCGACCGATGGGGCTGCGGGGCCCGGCTGCCAGCGGTCCAGGTGGGAGAAGCGGGCGGAGAAGCTGACGTGCGCAGGGGAGGCGGCGTCCTCGCCCTGGAACTCGCCGAGCTGCCACTGGCGGGTCAGGAACCACAGCGGGTCGCGGACCGCCGCCTCCAGGCCGCGCTGGAGGCTGTCGGCCCGCGGGCTGGGCTCGACCCGGTTCCAGTAGGTGAGGTTCGGGTAGCGCGAGTGGATCACGGTCCGAGGTCCTCCAGGGTCGTGGGCCGGTCGGTGACGACCTCGGCCGGCTCGCCCACCAGGCCCTTGAACGACGTCGCCACGGTCTGGTTGAGCGTGTTCGCCGCCAGGAACGTCATCGGGACGATCTGGCCGTACAGCCACAGGTCGTGCAGGTCGAGCGCGCGGACCTTGGCGAGGTCGAGCGCGTGCAGCAGGGTCCGCTCCAGGTGCTCCCAGCTCCACGTCCGCGCCGGCCCCGGCGGGACCGCGAGCAGGACCGCCTGCGGCGCCTGGGCGCGCGGGGCGTCGTAGTGGAACACGACGCCGGCGTCCTCCTCGCGGCTGGGCAGCAGCTCCGGCCAGGTGTCCAGCAGCAGCCCGGCCCAGGGCGCGTCCGCGGCCGGCGGCGCCTCGCCCAGCAGCGCGAGGCTGACCAGCCCGGAGCGTGGCCGGTTCGACTCGTCCCCGAAGGTCAGCGCGGCCCAGCGGGCGCGCGCGGCGCCCGGCCCGGTCTCCAGCGGCAGCTGCGCGATCCGCGGGCGGGTCAGCGCGCGGCCGAGCGCGCGGCCGTAGAGCTGCAGGTCCCGCCAGGCGTCGAGCTGCGGGCGCACCCGCGCGAGCTGGGCGAGCCAGCCCTCGACGGTCGCGTCCGGCGCCGGCCCCAGCTCGGGCTCGGCGGCGAGCGCGGGCGCGAGCAGCTCGGGCATGGCCGGGCGGAAGCGGGGCACGACCGGGAAGCCGCGGCCGAAGACCGCGCGCAGCACCGCCGCGGCGTCCGTGGCCTCGACCGCCGCGGCGTGGCGGCGGCCCAGCTCGGCGCCGGCGCCGCGGGCCTGGGCCAGCAGCGCGGCGACCGCGGCCTCGCCGGTGTCGTGGCGGCTCGCCGGGAACGCGCCGGGCACGCCGAAGCCGGCCGCGGCGGCCAGGTCGGCGCGCAGCGCGGCCAGGTCGGCGCTGGACGGCTGGACGCCCGCGCGGGTGCCGGCCCCCCGGCCGTCCGGCGCGCCCGGGGGGGTCGGGGCGAGGCGGGCGAGCAGCGCGGCCAGGCCGCCGCGGGTGGCGCTGAGCTGCTCGCGCGCGGCGGCCGCGCGCGTCTCCAGCTCGGCCGCCATCGGGTCGGCGGCGGGCGTCCCGGCCAGCTCCGCCGGGAGCAGGTCGCCCGCCTGCAGCGGGCGGCCGAACCCGAGCACCCGGGCGACGGTCGACGCCAGCTCGAACGCCGCCGCGAACGGCAGCGCGCCCTCGCTCCCGGCCCGGTCGTAGTCGATGGTCACGGCCGTGTCGGGGCCGGCGTCACCGGCGACGTGCCAGGCGATCCGGCGGTCCAGCTCGGCCAGGCCGCCCGCGGCCGGGGCGGCCGGGTGACCCGAGCCGCCGCCGGTCCCCCCGCCGGGCGGCCCTGACGCCTCGGCCGCTCCGGCCGGGTTCGCGACGGCCAGCAGGTCGAGCGGCTGGAGGCCGAGGTCGCGCAGGCGCACGGTCCGGGCTTCGCGGTCGCCCTCGGGCGTCACCCGGCACTCGACCGCGGCCGGGTCGCCGACCAGCTCGCCGAGCCAGGCGTTCAGCTCCGCCGACGCGGCGGACCTGGGGGTCGCGGCGACCTGCTCCCAGCCGGGGGCCGGCGTGGCGTCGCCGAGGACGAGCGCGACCCGCTGGTGGAGGGCGGTGCCGCTGCGCGGCACGGTCGCCAGCTCCGGCGCGGGCGGCCGCTGCCCCTTGGCGAGCGTGTCCAGCGTCGCCGCGGCACCGGCGACGCTGCCCTTGACCACCTGGAACACCGACTCGCCCAGGAGCAGGTCGCCGAGCGCGTCGACCGCGTCGTCCAGCCGCTCCAGCTCCGCCTCGATCGCGGCGCGCTCGGCCGCGGTCGGGGTCAGCTCGCCGCTGCCCCACGGGACCGTGCCGCCCTGCCAGGCCTGGAGCAGCCGCAGCCCGTCGACGACGTTGCGGGCCGCGACCGCCGCGGCCGGGCGGCCGGAGTCCCGCGCCTTGTTGGCGACCGGCGGGTACAGCGAGCGGAAGGTGTCGATGAAGCGGTCCAGCTCGACCCCGGGGTGGCCCTCGTGCAGGCCGCGCTCGAACTGGTAGCCGAGGACGGCGCCGAGCGGCTGGCGCTCGCGCACGGCGTCGAGCAGGCCGATCGCGGTGCGGACCCGGTGCGAGGACAGGTCGACGCTGTACGCCTCGCGCTCGGGCCCGGAGCGCGCGAGCCAGGCGCTGCGCAGCACGGCGGCGGTCGCGCCGTGCAGCATCGACGGCGCGTACACGTACCCGCCGGAGTCGGTGCGGGCCGAGGCCGGCGTCCCGTCGGGCAGCGTGACCGGGACGGTCTGGACCGGCGGGTCGGGGCGCAGGTTCTCCACCCAGCCGTAGCAGCCGAGCCAGACGCCGCGGGGCGCCTGCTCGCGCCTGGCCGACAGCCGGCGGGTGGCGAGCGAGGTGATCCACGCGTCCAGCCGGTGCGAGTAGGCGTCCAGGGTCTCGGTGAACAGCCGCTGCAGCTCCGCGCTCGGCAGCCCCTCGAGCGTGGCGAGCGACGCGAGATGGGCGCCGAGCCCGGCCTTGACCGCTCCGGCCTCGGGCGTGGGCGCGGTGGCGCCAGGGTCGGTCAGGAACTCGCCGATCGTCCCGACGCCGGGGATGTCCATCGCGAACCGGTCCCAGGCGCTGCGGGTCTCCAGCGGCCCGCCGGGCTCCTGGCCGGGGAGGATGTTGACCAGCTCCGGCTCGCGGGCCTCGAAGGGCAGCAGCCGGCCGAGCTGGCCGAGCAGCGCCTGCGCCCAGCGGTCGTACTCCAGCAGCAGCGCGTGCCGCAGCATCACGTACAGCAGCGCGGTGACCGGCGCCGTCAGCGACGGCGGGTTCTGGTCCTCCAGCGTGGTGAGGTCGGCGCGCCGCAGCCAGGCGATGTAGTCGAACGTGAGCGGCTCGGTCTCGGACAGCGGGCCGTCCTGGACCAGCGGGCCGGTGTACTCCTTGGGGTGATCCTCGTAGCTGAGGAACAGCGCGCGCGGCTCCCAGTCCGGCTCGCCGATCTCCTGGATGATCGCGGTCGCGACCTCGTTCTGGCGCTCCTCCCAGCGCGGCAGGTCCAGCCCGTCGGCGGTCATGATGTTCCACATCGCGTCGACGCCGAGCGCCCGGCGGATCCGCGCGGTCTGGGCGCTCGCGTCCATGCCGAGCAGCTCGACCAGGTCGCGGTCGCCGTCGGCCGAGCGGCCCACGTGCGGCGGCTCGCCGGTCAGCCTGGCCGCCGCGCGGCCGAAGCGCTTGAGCAGCTCGGGCAGGTCGGCCGGCGCGCCCTCGGCCTCGATCGCGGTCCAGTCGTCCAGGGAGCCGACGGGCAGGACGCCGTAGGGGACCCGGCCGACGCGGAACGCGGGCAGCGGCCCGCGCGGCCGCAGCCACTGCCGCGCCCAGGCGCGCAGCGCGTCCACCGTGACCGGGCCGACGTCCGGCTCCAGCAGCTGCGAGACGAAGTAGCCGATCGTGGAGGGCCAGAGCGCGTCCACCATCGCGCGCGCCGCGGCCTGCTCGTCGCGGTCGGCGCCCCGGACGTGGTCGAAGAGCGACGGGTCCACCCCGAGCGCGCCGGCCAGGCGCTGGCCGTCGGTCCCCGGGCGGGCCAGCGGGGCGCCGCGGGCGACCTCGAAGCTGAGGGCGCCGGCGGGGTCCTCGGGCGGGTGGTCGCTCGGGGCGTCCGCGGTGTTGTTGGTCTTCGTCCCCTGCGGCACGAGCGCGAGCCCGCGCGCGTACCGGTGGGCGCTCAGCAGCGCCGAGAGCTGGGCGGCCTGCTTGTCGGCGGGCTCGGTGGTGCGCACCCCGGCGACCAGGAGCAGGTCGAAGCCGAGGCTCAGGTCGTCGGCGGTCAGCGGCAGCCGCAGCGCCATCCCCGCGGCCACCGCCTCCTCGAACTCGTACACCCAGGCCAGCTCGGGGTCCACCGTCAGGCCGTCGCCGGAGAGGTCGCGCGCCGCGGCGGTCGCCTCGGCCTCCCCGCCCCCGCCGGCCGAGTCGTCGGCGTCCCCGGCGTCCCCCGAGTCGCCCGACAGGCGCAGGCTGAGTGCGAGGCCTTCGCGGACCGGGCCGCTGAGCACCTGGTGGACGCGCTCGCCGCGGCGGAACGCCGAGACGACCCAGCGCTCGGGGAGGCCGCGCGCCTCCGGGGCGCGGTGCCAGCCGTCGGGCCGCACGGCGGGCTCCGGGAGCTGCGGCGCGGCGCCCGTCCCGATCGCGGCGGCGTTGGCCGGCGTGGTCCGCTCCACGATCCACGCCGCCCGCTCGGGGGTCGCCTCGGCGAGCAGCAGGGTCCAGGCGTCGCGCTCGTGGCCGTCGGCGAACGCGCGCCGCCAGTACGCGTGGCCGGCGGCGAGCTCGCGGGCGTTGAGCAGCGGCTCGTGGTCGTCGGCGAGGATCGCGTCCGGGTAGATGCGGACCAGCAGCTCGCCGGCGCCGGCGCCGACCGGGCCCGGCGGCGGGCGCCGGAAGCGGGTCTCGACGCGGACGGGGAGGAACGCGACCGGGTGGTCGGCGTCGAGCTGCCCGATCCGGTCGAACGGGGAGCCTTCGAGCTTCGCGACCGCGTCCGTCAGGCGCTCGCGCGCGCCCGCCTCGGCCGCGCGGGCGTCCCGCAGCGCGCCCCTGGCCTGCTCCTGCTCGGCGGCGAGCCGCTCGCGCTCGCCCGGCGCGGGCCGTCGCGCGCCCGCCGCCCGCAGCGCGCGGCGGGCCCTGGCCAGCCGCCCGGCCGCGAGGCCGACCGCGCCGCGCGCCTGCTCGCGCCCGGCACGCAGCCGGCTGATCTCGTCCGGCCCGGGAGCGCCCGCCGGGCGGGTGGGGCCCGGTCGGGTCGCGTCGCTCACGCTTCCTCCTGCGGGAGCATGTCGGAGCCGTGGATCGCGACCCGGAACGGCCGCTGGAACGTGATCCAGGCGAGGTCGGAGCCGTTGGCGCCCGTCGCGCCGCGGCCCTTGTCCGCGTGCCAGGCGAGCGCGGGCTCACCGGCGCCCTTCACCACCGCGGTGGTGTCGGGCAGGTCGGCGTCGAGGTCGAGGTAGCCGAGCGCGGCGAGGTCCTCCGCGCTCGCCGCCGTGTGCGCCCAGTTGAGGTCCGCCCAGCTCCTGGGCTTGGCGCCGTAGGAGCCGTCGTCGGCGTCCAGGCCGAAGCGCGGCTCGGTGGGGTGCTCCTGGAGCAGGAAGTACCAGCCCTGGTCCTCGGGGTCGTCGTCGGGGGGGACGGCGCCGCGCGCCTCGCCCTCGGTCAGGTCGAAGCCGAAGAACGAGATGTCGGGGTCGAGCCGGCCGGAGAAGATCGGGTGGCGCTCCCGGGTCCCGAGGGTCCGCAGGCCGTCCTCGTCCAGGACGGTCTCGACCGCGTACACGATCGTGTTCGGGAAGCGGCGCAGCAGCTCGCCCTTGATCAGCAGGACCACGCTGTCGTCCTCGGGCGCCGGGTCGCGGCCGGTGTTGGCGCCCAGGCCCTCGGTCTCGCTCCAGGTGTGGATCGGGAGGATGTCGCGCATCGTCTCCGGGTCCGCGCGCCCGCCGCCCTCGGGGACGTGCCCGCGGCTGTCCCAGAACTGCCGGAAGTACGTCCCGCGCTGGTCGGTGGGGTACTCGTGGTAGAGCAGCTCGCGGCCCAGCTCGTCGCTGAGCCCGGCCATGAACGCCTCGATGAAGCGCTGGTTGGCGAGGACGAGCGTGGCCGTGTCGGGGAGGATCGAGCCGGCGCCCGACAGCAGCCAGTCCTGGCCCAGCTCGCGCAGCGCCTGGTACATGGGCCGGTCGAACTCGGGCGCGGCCATCACCGGCTCGAGCGGGTCGTCGTCCTCCCAGGTCACCCACCCGGCGATCGTCAGCCGGCGGGCGATCCCGTCGGGGATCGTGACGCGCGGGTCCATCTGCGCCAGCAGGCTCTCGCCGAGTGCGGGCAGGTCGGCCGCGTGCAGCACCGGCCCTTCCGCGGGCGGGGCGCTCAGCTCGCCGGCGAGGTCGTCGAACGCCTGCTGGAAGCGCTCGGCCGCGAGCGCCGCGAGCGGGTCGCTGCGCGGGTCGCCGCCGACCGGCACGGGCTGGTGGAACGAGCCGGTGCCCGTGCCGAGCAGGCCCCCCGCCACACCCGGGTGCCAGTCGGGCGCCGGGTCCAGCTCGCCGGGCTCGAAGCCGCCGACGATGCCGGCGAAGGCCCCGCCGGCGGCACCCGGGCCGGAGCGGGGGCCGGGCAGCCCCGACACCGGGCCTGGCTCCGGGCCCGGGCGCGTCCCGCCCTCCGGGCGGCCCGGGCGGCCCTGGTCGTCCTGGCGCCGCCCCGTCCCGTCGCGCTCCAGGTCGTCGGCCCGCCGCCGGCCTTCGCCCCCGCGGCGCCGCGGCCCCTCCGGGCCGAGCGGGCCCTCCGGGCCGAGCGGGCCGCCGGAGCCGAGCGGGCCCTCCGGACCCGGCGGCCCGGGGGCCGCGCCGGGCTCCTCCGGGAAGGCGGCGCTGAACGTGAGCATGCCCCGGGAGACCGCGGCCGGCGGCCCCGCGCGCAGCTCGCCGAGGTTGAGACGGGCGAGCAGGCCGCTACGGTCCCCCCGCCCGTCGTGCTGCCGCTCCCGCTGGCGGCTGACCGGGGTGCCCGGCCGCGTGAGGCAGCGGAGCTGGCCGTCGAGCGCGCCGGCCGGCAGCGGGCTGGCGCGCAGCGCCTGGTGGACGGTGGCCGGCGGCGGCGCGGCCGTGAAGTGCGCGTGCATCGGCGCGGAGACCTCGAGGAACGCCTCGTCGGTGAGCTTGGCGAGGTGGTTGGCGTGCACCTTGGCGGCGGCCTCGCGGGCGAGCTGCGCGTGCCGCAGGGCCTCGTTCGCCGCGACGATGCCCGCGACCTGCTCCCATGCGGCGGCCATGAGCTGCTGGTCGTAGCGGCGCACGAGCGCGGCGCCGAGCCCGGCCGTCGCCCGCAGCCGCGGGTCGCCGTTGAGCTCGTGGAACCACAGCGGCCGCAGGGTGACCGGGAGGATGTCGGGCAGGTGGATGTCGATGTCGGGGAGGCCGCCGCCCGGCAGGTCGTGGCCGGGGATCCCGGTGCCGGGCGGCCAGGAGAGGGGCGGGTCGATCCCGCCCGGCCGCTCCGGCCCCTGGCCGAACGTGGCGACCGCGGGATCCAGGCGCTGCTGCGCGGCGTGCCAGCGGCCCCACAGCGGCGGGGCGACGATGCGCTGCCCGCCCCCACGTTCGAGGGCGTCGGCGGGGGCGTTCAGCAGCGCGGCGAGCGCGTCGGTGAACGCCTCGCGCTGCCGCGGGTCCCAGCGCCCCGGCCCGGCCGCGGGTGACACCAGCGCGCCCTGCATCGCCAGCGGCGTGCGGGACGCCGGCGGCAGCGCCGGGTCGGGATCGGCGACGTCCAGGTCGCGCACGCCGACGTCCGGCCCGACCGTGCGCGCGCGCAGCCGCTGCGCGAGCTGCTCGAAGTCGCCCTCCCGGCCGGTCTGGAACGACCAGCGGTAGTACACCGGCAGGCGGACGTCCTGCGCGTCCGGGGTCCACGCCGGGGCGAGCCCGTCGACGTCCTCGCCGAGCGGCTCGCGCAGCCCCGCGCGCACGCCCCGCTCGAACGCGGGCACCAGCACCGCCGTGTACGAGGTGCCCGGCAGCAGGTGGCGCGGCGCGAGCAGGCGCGAGCGGACCCGCAGCGGCTCGTCGCGGACGACCTCCTCGACCGTCTCGGTCGCCGGGTCGAAGCCTTCGACCTGGACGTGAGCCCACGCCCAGGACTGGCCCAGCGGCGGCAGCGCCGCGGCCGAGGAGACCGTGATCGCCGGCAGCGAGCCGTCCGAGCCCGCGGGCGTGTCCTCCAGGATCTCCTCGCCGGCGAGCACGGCGAGCACCAGCCAGGGCCGCAGCCGGGTCCTGGCGTCGTGGGTCGCCGGCGTGTAGCGCCACGGGAAGTCGGGCTGGTCCAGCTCGACCATGGGCAGCGTGCTCGGCTCGGCGTCCGCCTCGCCGGCCTTGGGAACCGTCTGGATCACGATGCGCGGGTCGATCGCGGCGATCTCGCCCGGCCCGTACAGCGCCAGCTCGGCGGTCGCCTCGCGCTCGTCCCCGGCCGCGTCGAGCTCGACCGTGATCGGCACCTCGGCCCTGGCGGCGCCGGTGAGGGTGCCGTCGGCCCTGGTGATCTCGGTCGCCATCCCCTGCCGCAGCCACGGCAGGAACGAGTAGGTCGCGAACCCGTCGGTCATCCGCCGCCCTCCCGCCGCGGCCGCCGCGTCCCGCCCGGCGGCGGCTCCCGCCGCCGGCCGCCGGTGCGGGCGCCCGACCCGACCGGCTCCAGCTCGTGCTCGGGGACGACCTGGAGTCCGGCGGCGGTCCCCTCGGGGGCGTGCTTGAGCGCGAGCGACGCGGCGCCCTTGGTCACCCCGGCGGCGAGGTCCGGCCGGGCGGCGAGCGTGTCCTGCGTCGCGACCGTGTACCGCTCGGGCGCGATCGTGACCCCCGCCGGCCGCGCCCGGGTCCGGGCGAACTGGGTCGTGCCGGTCGTCGCGAGCAGCGAGGTGGCCTTGGAGCCGGTCAGGCCGAGGGTGAGCT
The DNA here is from genome assembly GCA_035263405.1 of Actinomycetes bacterium. Lineage (GTDB taxonomy): Bacteria > Actinomycetota > CALGFH01 > CALGFH01 > CALGFH01 > DATFRI01. The sequence goes on from DATFRI010000095.1 coordinate 24,049, forward strand.
GCACGTCGCGGACCAGCCTGTACGCGGGCAGCTTCCGCGAGATCCAGGGCGCGTCGACGATCTTGGTCTCGTAGTCCAGCGTGGCGGTCTTCAGCGCCGCGGTCGGCGCGTCCAGCAGGTCGCCGCCGACGCCGACGCCCGCGTCCATCATCTCGAACGAGTCGCGCGAGAGCTTCTCGGTCTCGGTCAGCTGCTCGAACTCGCCCGGGGAGAAGTGGTCGGTGACCACGTCCCAGGAGCTGGCGGGCCGGTCGCCGACGCGCACCCCGGTGACGTCGAAGCGGTCGGGCCCGCTGATCGCGTACTCGCCGAACCGCTCCAGCGTGCGGTTGAGCGGGACGACCTTCTGGCGCACGGTCGCCTCGCCCATCGGGTGCAGCAGCAGCGTGTCCGTGCCGCTGGGCGTCAGCAGCGTGACCCCGGGGACGGTCTCGACCGGCAGCTCGGCGCTCCAGTTCTCGCCCAGCTCCAGCGCGGCCTCCAGGGGCGGCCACGGGTCGGCGGGCGCCAGCTCGGCGGGCTGCTCGCTCTCCCCGAAGGTCGCGTCGAACGGGACGCGGACGTCGACGAAGAGGACCGACACCGCGCCCGACCCCCAGGCGTGGAACGGGCTCGGCCCGGTGAGGTGGCCGTCGATCGTGATGCCGGCGATGCGGGTGTCCCCCCGGTTCAGGGTCATCCCGGCGGAGAAGTCGAAGCGGAACGCGAACGGGCGGAACGTGACCAGCACGTCCAGGCTGACCCACCCCAGCACGCTGAACCCGGCCTCCTCCACGTACAGCTCGGCCCGCGAGCCGAACTGCAGCGAGTTGGAGGTGACCGCGAAGTAGCCCTCCAGGCTGATGCGGGGGTTGTCGCCGAGCCCGAGCGAGATCGACACGCGCCGCAGCTCCGGGAACCCCGGCGGGGCGTCGGTGAAGTGGGGGTTCATGCCGCCGACCGCGAGCGCGAAGCTCGGGTCGGAGCCGAAGTACAGGCGCATCGCCAGGTCGCCGGCGAGCGTGAAGCCCGCCACGTACGAGTCGCGCAGCGAGGCGTCGACCGCGATCAGGCTCTGGCCGAGGTCGAGCACGCCGACCACGTCCAGGTTGAGCGAGACGATCGCGACGTCCTCGCTGGGGAGCGTCGCCGACGCGGTGCCGATCAGCGCGATCACGACCGGGTCGGGGACCTCGACCACGACCCCCAGCTCGACCTCGATCAGCGTCGGCGTGCCCCAGCCGATGATCACCATCGGCCCGAACACGTACCGGTCCATCGCGACCGGGAAGATCCCCGAGAGGTCGCTCGCGATCCGCGGCGCGTCCTCGACCGGGTCGGCGGGGAACATGAGGTCGTCGATCGAGCCCTCGCGGACCCCGTCCAGCAGCGCGTCGGTCGCCAGCCGCCGGTGGACCGCGGCGAGCCCGCCGACCCCGTTGAGGGTGAACCCGAAGCCGAGCTGGATCGGCGGCAGCTCGACCGAGACGATGATCAGGAAGCTGAACCCCGGCGGCGGCAGCGGGTCGCCGGCCGCGTCCTTGGTGTCGAGGATGCCGATCAGGCCGATGCCGACCCCGAACAGGTCCAGCTCGACCGCGCCGACGTAGCGGCCGGTCAGCTCGTCGAACGAGACGAACCCGCCGCCGGTGACCACCCCGGCGTCGAGCAGCAGGCCGAGACCGGTCGGCCACAGCGGCCCGAGCCGGACGTCGAACGGGCCCGCGTTGCCGCCGTCGAACAGCACCGGCAGCTGGACGCCCGCGCGGTCGACGGCGTAGGAGATCGGGCCCAGCTCGCCGGAGAAGCTCGCGGCCGCCTCCAGGGCCAGCGACGCCGGCGGCCCGGTCACGAACCGCACCGCCAGGTCGACCCGGTCGAAGGACAGCACGCCGAAGTCCAGGTGCGGGTAGAGCGACCACGCGAAGCCCGCGCCCGCGAGGAAGTCCAGCCCGGTCCGGCTCGACCACGAGATCCCGAACGTGAGCTCGATGCGCAGCTCCGCGCCGCCGAGCGCGCCGCCGAGGAAGCCGTCGAGGTCGGCGGCGCTGAGCACGAACGCGAGCCCCGAGACGGCGACGTCGGCGGTCAGCTCCAGTTCGCCGGCGACCGTGCCCAGGCCCATGCCGACCTCGGCGGACGACAGCTCCAGCCGGCTGCCGCCCGGCCGCCCGAGCAGGGCCGCCGGCTCGCCGGCGTCGTACGCCATCGAGATCCCGAAGCCGCCGTCCGGCAGCTCGGTGCCGCCGGGCGCGTACGGGTAGCGGACCGACACGCCCTGCGGCCGGATCACGACGCCGAGCTGCTCGCCGAGATCGGTCCCGGAGCGCACGACGAACACCCAGCCGCCGCCGAGGTCGACGCTCGGGTCGATCCCGTCGGGGACCATCGGCTGCAGGATCACCCCGGGCTTCGCGGTCCCCTCGGCCGGCAGCTCGGCGGCCATGATCCCGACCTCGGCCGGCGTGCCGTCCACGGGGGTGTCGAACAGGACCATGGTGAGCGCCTGGCGGGCCGGCGCGGCCGGCTCACCGGTCGCCCCGGCCTGGATCGCGGCGGACTCCTCGGCGCTGAGCCGGTCCAGCGAGCTGGGCAGCCCGAGGCCGGAGAGCAGCTCGCCGAGGACCTCCGCGAGCGCGGCGAAGTCCAGCTCCCCGGTCCCCCAGCCGTACAGCCGCGCGGGCAGCGACGCGGGGTCCGCCAGCGTCGCGGGGAGCTGGTCCCAGTCGAAGCGCACGCGGGTGTAGCCGCGCCGGCCTCCCGCCGGCGGGTTGTCCTCCAGCGCGATCACGCCCAGCGCCTCCAGCGCGGAGAACCAGCCGGGCGCCTCCGCCAGGAGCTGCTGGGCGAGCAGGTACTCCAGCAGCCGGCGGGGGAGGTCGGGCAGGAACTGGGCGGGGTCGACCCCGGCGGGGGTGTCGTGGAGGTCCTCGACCGCCCGGTACACGGCGCCGGCCTTGGCGACGACGTCGAGGACCTCGGCCGGCTCGGCGTCGTCGGCGAGCGCGTCGAGTGCCTGGACCGCGTCGGCCGCCGCGTCGGCGACCGCGGCGTAGGAGGGCGGCAGGCCGTCCACGTCCCAGCCGATCCAGCGCATGAGCGCGGCGAACGCCTGCTCGTCGCGGAACGACCGGTCCAGGGGCTCCACCGCCCGCGCCAGGTGCGCCGCGAGCCGCTGGAGCGTGCCGGTGGCGCCGCTCAAACCGGGTCCCCGGTGGCCGCCGGCCGGTCGCTCCCGCGGTCCTTCACCCAGCTCGGCATCCCAGGCTCCCGGTCGAGGCGGTGGCGGGCGGCGGAGGTGAGCAAGCGGTCGGACAGTTTCTACTGCACCCGGCCCGGGCTGTACACCCGTCCGGACCGGCACAGCGCGCTCACGCCGGGTAGCGGCGCGCGTAGTCGCGGTCGAGCGCGGGATGCCTGGTCGGGTCGACGAGGTCCACGATGGCGTAGCGGCAGACCGGGCAGAACTCGACGGCGCCCTCGAACCCGGCCACCGCGGGCTCGCGCAGCTGCAGCCGCATGAGGCAGATCCCGGTCGGGCGGTACACGCCGCAGCCGAAGCCGCCGCCCTGCTCGTACAGCCCCACGATCCAGACCGACCAGCGCGGCGGCCGCGGCGCGGCGGCCGCGAAGTCGAGCGGCGGCGTCGGCGCCCGCCATGCGAGCGGGTCCTGCGGCGGCACGCAGGGCCGGTCGCTGGCGGCGTCGAGCGGCCTGCGGGTGTCGCCGATCCGCTCGCGCACGCTGCGGGCGACCAGCTCCAGGTCGGCGCCGAGCTCGAACGGCTCGGGCTCGGGCTCCCGCAGCGGCAGCAGCACCACGCTCCCCGCGGGGTAGCGGCCGGTGTCGAGCCGGCTGCCCATCCGCGGCGTCGCGATCAGGTCGTCGCCGTCGACCGTCACCGTGAGCGGGTCGGAGCTGCCGACCGCGGTCGCAACCGGGCGGGTGCGCACGCGGACGACGTCCCCGTTGCGGAAGGACCTGGCGTGCCCGGGCTCCAGGCGCAGGCGGAACGGGTCGGTCTCAGCCGGCGGCCGCTCGATGACCGCGCGCAGGACGCCCGCGGCGGCGATGCGCGGCCAGCGCCAGGCGATCGCCTCGGCGTCCAGCCCGCTGCCGAAGTCCACTTCGCTGCGGAGCTGCACGTTGGCGCCCCCGGCGAGGTCGTCGGCGCCCTCGGGGGTGAGGATGCCCGGGCCGCCGTACTCGTCCTCCAGCGTGAGCGAGTGGCTCAGCTCGTGCGCGGCCGCCAGCCAGACGAGCGGCACCAGGTCGCTCGGGACGGGCTGGACCCGGACGTCGAACCCCGTGCCGCCGGCGGCGTCGACGAGGTGGTGCTCCTCCTCCTGGTCCAGGGCCACGCAGGCGTAGTGGCCGAGGCCCTCGTCGTTGACGCGGGGGTTGTTGGTGCCGCCCTTGTGGCCGGTGCGGCACAGGATGACCACCAGGTCCCGGTCCTTGCCCTGGCGCGTCCACACCTTCCTCTCCTCCGCCAGCGGCCGGCCGTGGTCGTCCTGGAGGGCGGTCAGGAACGCCTCGAGGTCGTCGTCGTCCAGGCGCAGGGGGTGCAGCCCGATGCTGAACTCCCCCCGGTCGGGCGTGAGCGTCGGGCGGGAGGACTTGGCGGTGTGGAAGGCGGTGTCGCGCTCGTTGACCAGCGCCCGGTCGTTCAGCGCCAGCCACTGCGGGTAGGCGTCCTGGGCGCGGCCGATGGTCACGGCGGGACCGTGCAGCGCCTGCCAGGCCGCCTCCCGGGGGGCGTCGAGCGGGCTGCCGTCCGGGTCGTCGGCAGGGGTCGGCAGCCCCACCTGGTCGATCAGCTCGGCCAGCGACCACTTGGCGGCCGCCGGGTCGGGGGGCCGCGGCAGCGGCACCGGGACGCCGTCGCCGGCCGGGGAGTCCGCGCCCTCCTGGACGCGGTCCAGCTCGTCCAGGACCGAGATCCCGGCCTGCGGGGACGCCACCCACGCCTGGAAGTAGTTGAACCGGTCCTTGAGCAGGTCGAACGGGCGGGTGCGGCGGCGGTGCGAGAGCCGGGCGACCAGCCGACGCACGCAGCGCTCGAAGGTGGCCCGGTCGGCGGCCTCGAACCCGTCGGGCAGGAACAGGACGTTGCGCACGCCCGGGTCCGCCATCGCGGCGAAGCCGGCGCCGGCCAGATGGTTCACCCGGACCCCGCTGGACCAGGGCTGCTGGCAGTGCACCTCCGCGGTCGCCTGCGTCGCCGTGGAGGGTGGCAGCGGCCGGTGCACGGTGACCGTCGCCCCGGCGCCGCCGCCCGCGGTGCAGCGCAGCACGCTGGTGCGCTCCCCGACGGGCTCCCCGTCGGCCGTCTCCTCCAGGCCGGCCGAGCCGTCCGGGCTCGACGCCGACCAGGCCAGCTCGGGGTCGGCGGAGTCCCGCGCGTGCACGAACACGCCCGCGTGCAGGTTGTCGGCGGTGGACGGGCACCAGTTGGTGAGGTCGCCGAAGGAGCCGTCGGCGAACCGGGCCAGCACCGTGAAGCGCATGTTGGTGGCGCCCTCGCGGACGGTCAGCGACGGCGGGGTGAGCCACAGCCGCTCGATCGCGTCGTGGACGTGGACGCGAACGCGCGCGGTCCAGCTCTGCTGGGCCTCCTCGCCGTGGGTGTCCCGGAAGGTGGAGGTCACCTCGGCCTGGACGACGAACGAGCGCAGCCGCGGCGGGGGCAGCGGCCCGTCGTCGACGCGCACCTCGCCGGTGGCCGCGTCGACCGCGACGCCGTGCGCGGCGGGGGTGCCTGCGAACGCCGCGGTGAACGAGACCGTGACGCCCTCCGGAGGCCCGGCCGCCCAGAAGGACCGCCCCTCGGTGTCCTCCACGATCAGCAGGTAGTCCAGCCTCGGTGACGCCAGGCCCGGCAGCAGGTGCAGGTCGCGCCCGCCGTAGGGGCTCGCCCAGAAGATCCGCCTGACGGTCATCCGGCGCTCCTAGTCCGGGTACCTGGGGGCGTAGTCGCGGTCGATGCGGCCGTGCCGGGTCGGGTCGAGCAGGTCGACCATGGCGTAGCGGCAGACCGGGCAGAACTCCGCGGCCCGCGTGCGCCGGCCGGGCTCCGGCCGGTACCGGTAGACGCGCATGACGCAGATCCCGGTCGGCCGGTACACGTCGCAGTCGTAGCGCTTGGCGCCCTCGTAGGCCCCCACGATCCAGGAGGAGAAGCGCGGCGGCCGCGGGGTCAGGTCGACCGGGACGATCTGGAAGTTGCTCGCGGGGGTGGGCGTGGCGGCGATGCCCGGGCACGGCCGGTTCGGCGGGTCGCCGTGGAAGGCGTTGAGCGGGTTGTCGGTGGCGTCGATCCGGGCGCGGACGCTCGCCGCGGCCAGCATCAGGTCGTCGCCGAGCCCGGCCGCGGCCGGGCCGCGGACCGGCGCCATCACCAGGCTGCCCGCGGGGAAGGTGGCGGGCACGAGCGCGCCGGGCGGGACCGGCGCGGCCGTGACCACGTCGCCGGCCGGGTCGACGTCGAGGACCTGCAGCCGGTCGGACACCGTCGGGAAGGTCCCCGGCGGTGGCGGCGCGGGCGGGGGCGAGCCCGCCGGCGAGGGCGGGGGGACCAGGGCGCGGGTCCGCAGCCGGACGACGTCGCCGGGCCGGAACGGCCGCGCGTGCCCCGGCCGCAGCGCCAGGGTGAAGCTGCCGCCGGCGCCCGCGACGGGGCCGGCGGCCAGGAGCCCGGCCTTCTCCAGGCGCTGCCACCAGCGCCACTTGAGCGGCTGCGTGTCCAGGTTCCCGCCGACGAGCAGCTCCTTGCGCGGCTGCGCGTTGGCGATCGTCACCAGCGCATCCGCCTCCTTGTCGGTGATCGGGCCGAGGCCGCCGTACTCGTCGGTGACGGTGAGCGAGTGGGCCAGCTCGTGCGCGACCGTGGTCCAGGTGTGCGCGACCACGGTCCCGGGCACGTCCTGCGGGTCGACGTCGACGCCGTTGGCGGCGGCGACCAGGCGGTGCTCGTCCTCGTCCCGCAGGGTCATGCAGACGTAGTGGCCGTCGTCCTCGTTGGCGGTCCGCCAGTTGTTGCTGCCGCCGAGCCGGTCGGTGCGGCCGAGGATGACCACCATGTCGTCGTCCTTGCCCCCCTTGGCCCAGGTCGCGCCGACCGGCCGGTGCTGCGGGTCCTCGAGGTTGGCCAGGAACAGCTCGAAGTCGTCCACCTGCAGGCGCAGCGGGTGGAACTGCACGTCGCGCTCGGTGCCGGGCCGGTCCACGCGCGGGCGGTAGCTCATCGCGGTGTGGAAGGCGGTGTCGCGCTCGTTGACCAGCACCCGGTCGTTGCGCTCCAGCCACTGCGGGTACTCGGGGCGGACGAGCGGGTCGGTGACGTGCGTCCCGTACAGCGTCCGCCAGTCGGCCAGCCGCCCGGCGGCGACGGTGCCGAGCGGGTCGCCGTCCGGGTCGTACTTCGGCGTCGGCACGCCGACCTCGTTGAGCAGCGCTTCGACCGGCCAGTGGGGCGCGGCGGGGTCGGGCGGCTCCGGCTGTTCCAGCGGGGTGCCGGTGAGCCCGTGGCCGGTGTCGTGGGTGTCCAGCTCGTTGAGGACCGAGATTCCCGCCTGCGGCGACGGCAGCCAGGCCCGGAAGTAGTTGAGGTGCTCCTCGAGCAGGTCCCAGGGACGGGTCCGCCGCCGGTGGGAGAGCCGGGCCACCACCACCCGGACGTAGCGCTCGAACGCCTCGCGGTCGCGGTCGCCGGGGAGGTCCTCGAAGCCGTCGGGGAGGAACAGGACGTTGCGCACGTCGTCGTTGCCCATCGCGGCGAAGCCGGGGCCGGCGACGTGCTCGACCGTGACCGGCGTCGACCACGACGACGTGCAGGTCACGGGCGCGGACGCGCCGATGTGCGGCAGCGACCGGCGGTCCACCGTGATCCGCGCGCCGCCGAGCGGCACGCGGGCGTCCACGACGCCGGTGTCGGCGTCGACGCGGACCGCGCCCGGGTTGTCGCTGGTCCACAGCAGCTCCCGGTCGGGCGAGCCGGCCGCGTGCACGAACGTGGTGGTGCCGGCGGCCACGGCCTGCCAGGGACTCCAGTTGGTGACGTCGCCGACGGCGTCGTCCTCGAACTTCGCCAGCACCGCGAAGCGCATGCCCCGCGCCCCCTGGCAGACGGTCAGCGACGGCGGGGTCAGCCACAGGCTGCGGATGCCCTGGTGGACGTGGACGCGGACGCGGGTGGTGAACGGCGCGGCCACGGCCGGGTCGGCCACGGCGACGTCGACGATGAACGAGCGCAGCCGCGGCGTCGCGGTGCTCCAGCCCGCCAGCACCTCGACCTCGCCCGTGGCGGTGTCGACCCGCACGCCGTGGTTGGCCGGCGCCCCCGCGAAGCGGGGGGTGAACGTGAGCGCGACGCCCGCGGGCCGCCGGTCCGCGCGGACGCTCCCGAGCGCGCTGTCCGTCATCCACAGGAGCTGGTCGAGCTGCGGCGAGACCAGCCCGGGCAGCAGGTGGAGGTCATCGCCGGAGCCGTCCGCCCACCAGATGCTCCCGATGGTCACCGCGACCCCCGCCGTCCGCCGCGGGCGTCGCGCCGCGGGCACGCTCGGTGCTGCACCAGGACGAGTTGTACTGCACGCCCGGCGGGCTGTACAGGCGCGGCCGGGCCGGCCGGAGGCCGGGCGGACGGCGCCCGGGAGAGGTCCCCGGGGACCCCGCGGTCGTCGGATCGGGTCCCCGGGGCGGAGAGGGGCGGGCGGCGCCTGGGGGGTACGCGCCGCCCGCCCGCTCCCCGCCCCGGGGAACCAGGGGACGGACGGCGCCCCGGCGGCCCGCGCCGCCCGCCCCGTCTATGGGGGTGCGCGCACCCCCCTGATCTTCAGGCCGTCCAGGACCGACTCCACCCAGTCCGGGTCGCCGTGGACCTCGACGCTCATCGCCCACTCGGGCCGGCAGGTCTCGGCCAGGAGCTGCGCGCCGTCGGCCGAGCGCGTCGTCGACGCCCGGGGGCAGGGGCCGAGCGTGAGCGCGACCATCCGCTCGTCGGGCGCGCCGAACTCCAGCCGCGGCGCGGCCTTGGCGGTGCCCGGCCCGACCAGGCGCAGCGGGCCGTCGGGCCGGAGCACCAGGAACCCCTCGGAGGTCTGCTGCCCGTCCAGGTGGGCGGCCCAGTCCGCGAGCTGCTGGTCGGTCATGGCCGAGCCGCCCGCCTGGTCCCACACCCCGACCCACCAGGAGCCGAACTGGAAGACCAGGTAGCGGCCGGCGCCTTCGCTCTCCGGGGCGGGCCACACCGTCACCTGGCGCCCGCCGGCGCCGCTCAGCCGGGCCAGCCGCTCCCCGGCGTCGGCGAACCACGCCGCACCTCCGGGCGGGACGAAGAAGTCGCGGGCGCAGCAGCCTGCCAGCTCGGCGGATCCCGCCGGGCGCGCCCGCAGCCCGGCCAGGTCGAGCGCCTTCGGGTAGACGACCTCGGCGCTGGTCCCGTCGAGGAACACCACCGGCATCACCTCGTCGGATCCCTCGGCGCGGGTCGGCGGCCGGATGGCGTTCGCCGTGCGCTGCGGCGGCGCCTCGGGCGGTGGCGGCACGGTCACGGCCGGTCGGTCGGCCACGCCCGGCTCGCGCGAGCGCAGGTAGCCGATCCCGGCCATCCCGACGGGGACCATCACCAGCAGCACCGTGAGCGCGACGCCGCGCACGACCCGGCGGCGGCGGCGGAGCCGGCGGCCGCGCCGGCGCAGGTCTCCCGCGTCCAGAGGCTCGGCTGGGACGTGCGCCGCCTGCCGGAGCAGCTCCGCGAGGTCACGCGCCATCCCGCACCTCCTCTCCGATACCGAGCGCCATGCCGAGGCGCAGCGCGTGGACGGCCTTGCTGGTCAGGGACTTCACCGTGCCCGGGGAGCAGCCCATCACCGCCGCCACCTGCGAGACCGGCAGGTCGGCGTAGTAGCGCAGGACCAGCGCGGTGCGCTGGCGCCGCGGCAGCGTGGCGACCTGGCGGCGGACGGCGAGCGTGTCGGCCAGGTCCGGCTCGCCCCGCGCACCGCCGATGGAGCGGCCGGCCAGCCGCGCGACCGCGCGGCGCTCCGCGGCCAGGCGCCGCAGCCAGGACGAGGCCAGGTTGGTCGCGGTCCTGAAGACCCACGCGGCCGCGGCGGGCTCCTCCAGCTCGCGCAGGCGCGACCAGTTGCTCCACGCCCTGGCCAGCGCCTCCTGCGACAGCTCCTCCGCGGTCCCGGGGTCGCCGCTGATGAGGCTGAGCGTGCCGACCAGGCGTGGCCGTAGGCGGCGGCAGAACGCGACCGCGGCCGCGTCCGCCTCGTCGTCCATCCATGCTCCTCGGCCTTCCGGCGTTTCCCGGCCCGTCGGGCGCCCGCTCGACGCCTGGCTGATGCGATCCGGCTGATGCGATGGGGGTTTCCCTAGAGACGCACGAGCGGCCCGGGCGGTTCACCGCGGGAGCGCGATCGCCGGCCTCCAATTTGACATCACGTCGGCGCCCGATAGTATCCGTTTTGTCCATCTAAGCCTGATTTGTGATGTTCCCGCCAACGGGGGCAACCGGGCCAACATGCGCTAGCGGCAGGCGCGGGAGGACCGATCGTTGGAGCACCAGCACACCGCCATCGACGGGAGCACCGTCACCATCGACGCGGCCGTCGACCCGCAGCGCCAGGCCTCGAGCGTGGGGGTGTACGCGGTCGACGGCCGCTGGCAGGAGCTCACGACCAGCTACCTGGAGTTCGGGCGCGACGTCGCCCTCGACCTCGGCGTCGAGCTCACCGAGTCCTACCGCTACCAGGGCGGCACGCTGCTGATCGGCACGACCTCGGTGGCGTTCGCCCACGAGGGCGGGCAGCCGCCCCAGAACGACCTGCTCCACCTGGCTGTGTGGGAGGGGCGCGAGCACTCGGTCCACACCCACCTCTACAACGGGCGCGCGCACGACCTGATCGCGGCGCTGGACCGCTTCACGATCGACGAGCACGCGGCCGGCGTCCGCCTGCTGCCGCGCGACCCGGGCCGGACCAGGCTCGCACAGGAGCCGTCGGTGCTGCGCGAGGTGCCGAGCGTCGGGCTGCTGCACATCCGGCCGATGACCCGCAAGGTCGCCCGGATGGTGCCGTCCTGGAAGGGCGCGAGCGCCCGGGGCGGCGAGCTGTTCGTCGGGCGGCGCCCGGGCAGCCTGCACATGGTGCTCGCCGGGCGCCGCAGCCACACCCTGATCATGCGCGAGGGCGAGGAGTGCTCCAAGGAGGACCTCTCCCGCGTCATGCTCCTGGACGTCGACTGGCGCACCCCGTCCTCGTAGCGAGCGTCCATGACCCGACCGCCAGATCTGCTCGCGACCGTTGGTTTCCTGGTCGCCTCCGCGTTGCTGCTGGTCGCGGGCGTGGAGCACCTGCGCCACCCGCGCGCGGCCCGCGCCGCGCTCGCGGCGCAGCGGCTGTGGCCGCCACGGGCGGTCCCGGCCGTGGGGGCCGGGCTGACCGGCGCGGAGCTGCTGGTCGGCGCGGCCGGGCTGCTGTCGGCGCTCGCCCCGGCGTCGCCGGCCGGCCGGGCGTCCCGGCTGGCGGCCGCCGGCCTCTACACGGCCTTCGCCGTCCACGCGGCGGTGCTCCTGCGCCGCAGGCCGTCCGCGCCGTGCGGCTGCGACGCGAGCGGGCGGCCGGTGTCGGCCGTCGTGGTCGCCCGGGCGGCGCTGCTGGCCGGGGTGTGCGTGCTGGCGCTCGGCGCCGGCCGGCCGCCCGCGGCCGACCCGGGCCGGGCGGTCGTCGTGGCGCTCGCGACCGTGGCGTTCGTGCTGCTGCTGCGGCTGCTGCCGGGCAGCCTGCCCCGACCCGGGCGGCCGGGAGCCTGAGATGCGCACGGTCGCCGCCCTCAGCTTCGAGCAGACCGCACTGGTCCTCGCCTGGGCCGCGATCGTGCTGCTGGCGTTCGCCGTGTCCGGTCTGCTGCGCCAGGTCCACGCGCTCGCCGAGGCGCTGCAGGGCCGCGGCCGCGGACCGGCCGGACCGCCCACCGGCACGGTCGCGCCGGCGATCCCGGAGCTGGACGGGGCGGACCGGTCACTGCTGCTGTTCGCCGACGCCGACTGCCCGGCCTGCGAGCAGGCGCTGGAGCGCCTGGCCGGGTTCGACACACGCGGCACCGGCGTCGCCCGGGCCGTGCTGTACCGTGGTGACGCGCCCGAGCGGCACACCGGCGTCACCACCATCCCCCATGCCGGTGACGTCTTCGGCGCTCTCGGCGTGACCGTCACCCCCAGCGCGGTCGCACTCGACGAGCACCGGCGGGTGATCGCGAGTGGCCCGGTCGGCTCGCCCGAGCTGGTCGAGCAGTTCCTGGCGTACCTCACCCGTGGACGGGAGGCCCCCTGATGACCACCACCCACGAGCCCGCCCCCACGACGCTGGAGGAGCTGGAGTCGGTCGCACCGCTGTACCGGGCGCGTCCGGGCACGGCCAGGGCGAGCTGGCGCAGCCGCGTCGGCGTGAGCGCCTACCGGCCGGACCGGCGCCAGCTGCTCAGAGCGGCCGCCACCATGGGGACCGTGGCCGGCCTCGGCGCGCTCGGCCTGTTCCCCAAGGCCAAGGAGGCCGCCGCGGCGTGCATCAGCCGGCTGGAGAACCAGATCGGCGGCGGCTGCCCGGTGCAGGTGGGCAACTGCTCGCCCGCGTGCGGCCCGAGCACGGTGTACGCCGACGTCTGCGGTTCCAACGGCTACCACAAGTACACCGGCGACTATCGCAACCGCCCCGACCAGTGCAACACCGGCGAGAACGACGGCTGGATCTGGTTCGGCGCGGGCTGCTGCTCGGCCCAGTGCGGCCGCAGGTACCGCTGCCACGACGGCTGCAAGCGGGTCAACGGCGCGTGGAGGAACTCGATCTGCCGCGTCACCCTGTCCGGGTGCCTGTGCTGATGGGCGCGACCGCGGCCACGGCGGGCCGGCGGCTGGCGACCGACCCGATCACCCCCGCGCTCGCCTTCGGCGGCGCCGCGCTGCTGGCGGTGGCCGCCCGTTCGCAGCCGCTCGCCTGGGCGAGCCTCGCCGGGCTGGCCGGGTACAGCCTCTCGGGCTCGGTCTGAAGCCACAACAGCGCGGACGCGCTGCGGACGCCCGTGTGGCGCCACCAGGGAAGGTTCGAAGGCGTGCTGGGCCTGTTCATGGCCGGGCTCGCGCTCGGCGGGGTGCTCTCGGCGAGCGTCGCCTGGCTGCTCGGCGGGCTGCTCCAGCCGCTGCCGCGGGGCGTCCGGGTGGTGGCGCTGCTGGCCGCCGCCGTCGTCGTCGGACTGCACGAGCTGGGGGTGCTGCACCTGCGGCTGCCCTCGACCCACCGCCAGGTCCCCCGGGAGGTCTTCGACCGCGGACCGTACGCCTCGGCGCTGCAGTTCGGCGTGGAGCTGGGCACCGGGGTCAGGACCTACCTGCCCTCGGCGGTCCCGTACGTGCTGCTGGCCGCGCTGCTGCTGCTGCAGCCCTCGCTCGCCGCCGCGCTGCTCGCGGGCGCGTCCTTCGGCGGCCTCGGCCGCGCGGCGATGGCCCTGTCGCGGACCGCCAGCGCGGACCCCGAGGACTGGGACGCGCTGCTGCGCCGCCGCCTCGCCCTGGTCCGGCCCGCCGCCGCGGCCACCGCCGCCCTCCTCTGCCTTACGCTCGCAACCTGATCGCGCCGGCGACGAGCACGAGGAAGCGCCGGCACGCACGCGCTGACGCGCGGGCGGCGGTTGCTCCACGACGGGGTGAAGGTGATCCGCCGGGCCGCCTCGCGCGAATCTGTTGTGGCGGAGTCTGCGGCGACCGGCGGCCGACCGATCGGAGCGAAGTTCGCAAGGTACCTGACCGGCTACAATGCCGGTGACCGTCGGCCGTCGCCGCGACCGGCCGCCGTGGGAGCGGGGCATGGACGACATCAGCGGGGATCACAGCAGCAGGGGCCGGGGCGAGGGCCGGATCGGCGGCGAGGCCGCCGGGGACCGGGCCGCGGGGATCCCCGGCGAGGAGCACGAACGCATCCGCGAGGCGCTCGGCGCCTACGCCGCCGACGGCTGCGACGGCGACGAGCTGCGCGCGGTCGAGGCGCACCTGGCCGGCTGCCGGCCGTGCGCCGAGGAGGCCGGCCGGCTGCGCCGGGCCGCCGGCTGGCTCGCCGCCGACCAGCTCACGCCGCCGCCCGCCCGGCTGCGCGAGTCGGTCCTCGCGGCGGCGTTCGCCCGCCGCCGGCCGGCCGCACCCGCCGCCTCCGCTTCCAAGGATTCCGCTTCTGACGATTCCGCTTCCGCCGCCCCCGCACGACCGCCGACCGCGGCCGAGGTCTACGCCACCCAGGTGCGCGAGCTGGACGCCCTGCTGGCCGAGCTGAGCGCCGAGGAGTGGCAGGCGCGGGTCGTGGACGGCTGGACGGTCGAGGACCTGATGGCCCACCTCACCGCCTCCGACCGGGCACTGGCGATCGAGCTGGGGCTGCGCGGCACCGCGGGCGCGGTCGGCGACCTGCCGCCGGCGTCGGCCCGGACCGCCTGGCGGGAGCAGGCGCAGGCGGTCCTGGAGCACGTCACCGGCCGCGGCCCCGACGCGCTCGACCGCCCCGTCCACGTCGCCGACCCGCGGCACCCCCGCCAGCCGGTCCGGGTCGCGCTCGCCCAGCGCGCGTTCGAGGCCTGGATCCACACCGCCGACATCCGCTCGGCGCTCGGCCGGCCGGCGCAACCGCCCCCCGCCGGCATGGTCCGCGGCATCGTCGACCTGGGCGTGCGGCTGCTGCCGTCCGCGCTGCACCTGGCCGGCGCCGAACACCCCGGCCGCACCGCCCAGCTCGTGCTCGACGGCGACGAGGGTGGTCGCTGGACGGTCCCGCTTGGCCCCGGGACGGCGCCGGCCGCCCCGGCGGTGACCGTCGCCGCGGACGCGGTGGAGTTCTGCTTCCTGATGGGCAACCGCCGCCCGGCCGCCGTGGCGCGCACCGTCGGCGGGGACCCCGCGCTCGCCGACGACCTGCTGCGCGTCACCGCGACGCTCGGGTGCGACTGAAGGTGGCCGCGATGCCCTGCTTCCGGGCGGACACCTCTGGTCAGCAGGCATCGCGGACACCCTCACCGAGGCCGCGCAGGTGACCCGGAGACCGCCCGAGCCGGAGGCCCGCGTGCCGTGGCG
Organism: Actinomycetes bacterium; assembly: GCA_035263405.1. Classification (GTDB taxonomy): domain Bacteria; phylum Actinomycetota; class CALGFH01; order CALGFH01; family CALGFH01; genus DATFRI01. The sequence goes on from DATFRI010000095.1 coordinate 39,146, forward strand.
CCGCCGGCGCGCCCGCCGGCCCGCACCCGCCGGGCCGCGGCTCACGGGACGGGTGACGCGGGACGCCGCGGATGATTCGATGCACCTCCCGACCGTCGCGGACCGGTCCATCGAGCAAGGAGGCGTCACGGTGGCGCAGCCGCCGGCATCCTGGCCACAGGACGAGCACACGCTGCATCAGCGCCTCCTCGCCGGCGAGGAGGCGGCGCTGGCCGCGCTCTACGACCGGTTCGCGTCGCTGGTCCACGGGCTGGCCCTCCGGGTCACCCACGACCGGGCGGCCGCCGAGGACCTCACCCAGGACGTGTTCGTGTGGATCTGGGAGCACCCCGAGGCGTTCGACCCGGCGCGCGGCCGCCTGCGCGCGTGGATCGCGATGCTCACCCACCGCCGGGCGGTCGACTGGGTCCGCCACGGCGAGGTCCGCCGCCGCTACGCGATGGTCGAGGCCGAGCCGCCGCCGCCCGTGCCGGGCGTGGAGGAGGAGGCGGTTGCCGCCGCCACCGCCAAGTGCGTGCGCGCCGCGCTCGAGGACCTCCCCGAGGCGCAACAGGCCGTGATCCGGCTCACCTACTTCGACGGCCTGACCTGCCGCGCGGCCGCCGAGGCGCTGGGCATCCCCGAGGGCACCGCCAAGTCCCGGCTCCGGCTCGGGCTGCGCCGGCTCGCCGACCAGCTCGAGGCCGCGGGGATCCTGGACGCGTAGCGGCCGGCGAGCCCCGACGCCCGCAGCGGCCGGCGGTGCAGGGGCGCTGGCCACGCCCGTCCCCGGAGGCGCTCAGGGCAGCTCGCCGAGCACCTGGCAGAGGGCCTGCAGGCTGGCCAGGTTGTGGCCGGACAGGAACACGTCGACGTGCGGGAGCGCGGCGGTCATGCCGCGCGCGAGCGGCCGGTAGCGCGGGTCGCCCTTGAGCGGGTTGACCCACACGACCCGGTGGGCGAGCCGCCCCAGCCGCGCCATCTGCCGGGCCAGCACCTCCGGGTCGCCGCGGTCCAGCCCGTCGGAGCAGAGCACCACCACGGCCCCACGCAGCGCGGCGTGCCCCCGCCAGCGGTCCAGCAGCTCCTTGACGCTGTCGCCGATGCGCGTCCCCCCGCCCCAGTCCTGCACCGCTACCGAGACCTCGGCGAGGGCGGCGTCCGGGTCGCGCGCGGCGAGCGCGCCGGTGACCCTGGTGAGCCGGGTGCCGAAGCAGAACACCTCCACGCGCCGGCCGGCCGACGCGGCCGCGAAGCCGAACTGCGCCAGCGCGCGCGAGTACGCGGCCATCGAGCCGGACACGTCCAGCAGGAGCACCAGCGGCCGCTGCTCGACCTGCCGCTCCCGCCAGGCCCGGTACAGCGGCTCGCCGGCGGTGCGCAGCGACCGGCGCACGGTGCGCGGCAGGTCCATCCGCCGGCCGGCGCGGGCGGGCCGCAGCCGCCGGGTCCGTCGGCTCGGCAGGTGCACGCGCAGCCGGCGGATGAGCACCTCGGCCTGGCGCCGCTCGGCCTCGCTGAGGTCGTCGAAGTCCCTGGTCGCGAGCGCCTCGGCCGCGCTCGCGACGACCCCGGCCAGGCGGCGCCCGGCGTCGCCGGGCTCGTCCTCGCCGGCCTCCGGGGCCGGCGGGTCGGGGAGCCGCGACGCGAGGCGCTCGCGGGTCGCCTCGTCCAGCTCGAGCAGGACCCGGCTGCTGGCCGTGCGGGCCTCGGCCGGCCCGAACCAGTCCGCGAACGCCCGGTCGTAGTCGGCCGCGTGCTGCGGCCCGGTCGTGAGGGTGGCGCGGCCCGCCCAGTACAGGCGCTCGGCGTCGGGCGGCGCGAGCACCGCCACCGCCTGGCAGAAGGTCAGCACGCGCCCGGTCGTCGCCGGCAGCCCGCGCGACCGCAGCAGCCTGCCGAACCCGACCAGAGCCTCCAGGGCGGGCGCCGCCCTTCCCGGCGGCACCGACAGCCCCCCGCCGGGACCACGTGGCCCGCCGCCGGCTCCCGGCTCCCGACTCGCCGGGTCGCGCGCCCCGGGGCCGGTCACGGACCGGGCTCCGCCTCGGCGGCGGCCTCGACGATCTCGTCCAGGTGCGCGCGGACCAGCTCGGCGTCCTCGTGGTCCTTGACGACCAGGCCCAGGGTGGCGTCCGCGAGCGCGCCGTCCAGGCGCCCGCCGAGCAGGGCCAGCGCGTTGGCCCAGTCGATCGCCTCGGCGACCCCCGGCCGCTTGGCGACGTCGAGCGCGCGCACCCGCCCGACCGCGGCGGCGACCTGCCTGGCGAGCCGTTCGGGCACGTCCGGGGCGCGCACCCGCACGATCTGCACCTCCCGCTCCAGCGTCGGGTGGTCGATCCAGTGGTACAGGCAGCGCCGCTTGAGCGCGTCGTGCAGCTCGCGCGTGCGGTTGGAGGTGATCACGACCGCCGGCGGGTGCTCGGCGGCGACCTGGCCGATCTCGGGGACGGTGACGGCGAACTCGGCGAGCACCTCCAGCAGGAACGCCTCGAACTCGTCGTCGGCGCGGTCCAGCTCGTCGATCAGCAGCACCGCGCGGTCGCCGGCGCGGATCGCCGCCAGCAGCGGGCGCTCGGACAGGAACTCCGGGGAGAACAGGTCCGCGGCCCGCACCGCCCCGGCCTCGGCCGCGCGCAGCGCGATCAGCTGCCGGGCGTAGTCCCACTCGTACAGCGCCTGGCTCGCGTCGATGCCCTCGAAGCACTGCAGCCGGATCAGCCGGCGGCGCAGCACGGCCGCCAGCACCTTGGCGACCTCGGTCTTGCCGACGCCGGCCTCGCCCTCCAGCAGCAGCGGGCGGCCGAGCGCGAGCGCCAGGTGGAGCGCGGTGGCGAGCCCGCTGTCGGCGAGGTAGGCCCCGCGCGCCATCGCGGCCCGCAGCTCCTCGGGCGAGGCGAAGGGGAGGGCGCCGCCCGCGGCGCCCTCCCGGAGTGTCGGTCCGGTCAGCTCCGCAGCGCCTCCTCCAGCGCGCGGCGGACCAGCACCGGCGCCAGCGCGCGCCGGTACTCGGCGCTGCCGAGCGGGTCGCTGGGCGGGCTGGTGCCCTCCGCCGCCGCCCGGCTGGCCTCCGCCGGGTCCGCGCCGGACGCGAGCGCCCGCTCGACGGCGGTGGCACGCAGCGGCGTCTCGCCCATGTTGGTGAGCGCGACCGCGGTCTCGCGGCGGCCGTCGTGCCCCCTCGCCACGGCGGCCGCCCCGACCACTGCCCAGTCCTGCGCCCGGGGGTTGAACTTCTGGTAGGACCATCCCCCGCCGTCGAGCTTCGGGACGCGGACCTCGGTGAGCAGCGACGACGGGCCGAGCGCGGTCGTGAACAGCCCGGTGAAGAAGTCGCCGACGCCGATGGTGCGCATCCCGCCCGGCTCCTGCACGACCATGGTCGCGCCGAGCGCCAGCAGCACGCTGGGCAGGTCCGCGGCCGGGTCGCCGTGCGCCACCGAGCCGCCGATCGTGCCCATGTGGCGCACCTGCGGGTCGCCGACCTCGCCCGCGGCGTGCGCGAGGATCGGGCAGTGCTGCCCGGCCAGCCGGTCGGACCTGAGCGTCTCGTGGCGGGTGAGGGCGCCGATCGCCAGCTCGCCGCCGTCCTCGCGCACGTACTCCAGGTCGGCCAGCCGGCCGATGTCGACCAGCAGCGCCGGGGTCGCCAGCCGCAGGCGCATCAGCGGCAGCAGCGACTGGCCGCCCGCCAGCAGCCTGGCGTCCTCGCCTCCCTCGGCGAGCAGCCGCAGCGCGTGTTCGGGCGAGTCGGCCAGCTCGTAGTCGAACGCGGCCGGGATCACTGGACGCTCCCCTCCCCGGTGGGCCGGTCGCCGCCGGCGCTGCGGGCCGCCTGGATCGCGCGCCACACCCGCTCGGGGTTGACGGGCTTCTCGATGTGGGTCACCCCGAGCGGGGCGAGCGCGTCGAGCACCCCGTTGACGACCGCGGCCGGCGCGGCGATCGTGCCGGCCTCGCCGATCCCCTTCACCCCGAGCGGGTTGGTGCTCGACCTGGTGACCAGGTGCTCCAGCTCGAACGAGGGCATCTCGCTGGCCGCCGGCACCCGGTAGGTCGCCATCGAGCCGGTGAGCAGCACCCCGTTCTCGTCGAACACGGCCTCCTCGAACTGGGCCTCGGCGATCCCCTGGCAGATGCCGCCGTGGAGCTGCCCCTGGACGATCACGGGGTTGATGATCGTGCCGCAGTCGTCCACCGCCACGTAGCGGCGGACGAACACCTGGCCGGTCTCGGTGTCCACCTCCACGGTGCACAGGTGCGCGCCGGCCGGGAAGGTGAAGTTCACCGGGTCCCAGGTGGCCTCGCCGTCCAGCACCGGCTCCAGCCCCGCCGGCAGGTCGTGCGCGCTCCATGCGCTGGCCGCGAGCTCGGGGATCGTACGGGCGCGGTCGGGCGCCCCGCGGACCTGGAAGCGGCCCTCGACCCACTCCAGGTCCTCCTCGGCGACCTCCAGCTCGTGCGCCGCGACCTTGGCCGCCTTGTCGCGCACCTTCCGGCAGGCCAGGTACAGCGCGGTCCCGCCCACCGACAGCGAGCGGCTGCCGTAGGTGTCCAGGCCCATCGGGGAGGACGCCGTGTCGCCGTGGAACACCTCCACGTCCTCGTAGCCGACGCCCAGCTCGTCGGCCACGATCTGCGCCCAGGTGGTGACGTGGCCCTGCCCGTGCGGGGAGGTGCCGCTGACCACCTCGACCTTGCCGGTCGGCAGGCAGCGGACGACCGACTGCTCCCAGCCGCCGCCCGCGTAGTTGAGCGCGGACAGCACCTGGCTCGGCGCCAGCCCGCACATCTCGATGTAGGTCGAGATCCCCACGCCCAGCAGGCGGCTGTCGCCGCGCCGGCGGCGCTCCGCCTGCTCGGCGCGGACGTCCTCGTAGCCGAGGATCTCCATGGCCCGGTCCAGCAGCGCCGGGTAATTCCCGGAGTCGAAGTTGAGCCCGCCGGCCGCGGGGGTCGCTTCGGTGAACGGCGGCATCATGTTCATCCGCCGCAGCTCCGCCGGGTCCTTGCCGAGGCGTCTGGCGAGCGTGTCCATGGCGCGCTCGATCGCGTAGGTGGCCTCCGGACGGCCGGCGCCGCGGTAGGCGTCGGTCGGCGGCAGGTTGGTGTACGCCGCGGTGCACCAGAAGTCGTACGCCCGCGCCTGGTACTGCCCGTGGTAGATGAACGCGCCGAGCAGCGGGATCCCGGGCGCGACGAGCTGGGCGTAGGCGCCCATGTCGGCGAGGATGCGCGCGCGCACGGCGAGCAGCTCGCCCTCCTGCGTCGCCGCCAGCTCGATCTCCTGGATCTGGCCGCGGCCCTGGATGGTCGACTGGTACGCCTCGCTGCGCTCCTCGACCCACTTGACCGGCCGGCCGAGCCGCCTGGCGGCCGTGAGCGCGATCGCCTCCTCGGCGTAGACGTTCAGCTTGGAGCCGAACCCGCCGCCGACGGTCGGCGCGATCACGCGGATCTTCGGCTCCGACAGGCCGCACACCACGGCCATGAACAGCCGCACGAAGTGCGGTACCTGGGTGGTCGTCCAGAGCGTGTACTCGCCCTGGTAGGGAGAGGGCTGGACGAGCACGGCGCGCGGCTCGATCGCGTTGGGGACCAGGCGCGGCTGCAGGTAACGCTCGCGGACCACGACCGGGGCGCTCGCGATGAGCTGCTCGGCGTCCTCCCCGTTGCTGTGCCGCCAGGTGTACAGCTCGTTGGTGCCGAGCGCCTCGTGGACCAGCGGGGCACCCCCGGCGAGCGCCTGCTCGACCCCGGTGACGACCGGCAGCTCCTCGTAGTCGACCACGACCGCCTCGGCGGCGTCGACGGCCTGCTCGCGGGTCGCGGCGACCACGACGGCCACCGGGTCGCCCGCGAAGCGGGCCTTGTCGACCGCGACGGGCTTGTGGTCGCCGACGCGCGGCTCGGCGGTCGGCTCCGCCTTGCCCCAGTGGACCGAGGGGACCGGCCACGCGGTCGGCAGGCCGGCCGACCAGTCGCCCGCGAGGTCCCGGCCGGACCAGACCGCGACCACGCCGGGCATCGCGGCCGCCGCGGCGGTGTCCACGCCGGCGATGCGGGCGTGGGCGACCGTGCTGCGGACCACGACCATGTGGGCCATGCCGGGCAGCTTGAGGTCGTCGACGTACACGGCCTCGCCGGTGATCAGCTCCGGGTCCTCCTTGCGGGGGACCCCGTTGCCGACGAAGCGCTGGGGCGCCTCGGTGGTGGCGGTCACGACGTCACCTCCCCGGCGGGCGCCGGCGCCGGGACGGGCTGGCCGGGCGTGTGCCCGCCCACCGGCCCGGTGATGCCGCGCATCTCCGCGCCACCCTGCTGCACCGCCTTGACGATGTTCTGGTAGCCGGTGCAGCGGCACAGGTTGCCTTCGAGCCCGAGCCGGATCGCGTGCTCCTCGAGGCTGCCGTTGTGCTCGACCAGGCTGACCGCGGCCATGATCATGCCCGGCGTGCAGAAGCCGCACTGCAGCCCGTGCTGGTCGTGGAAGGCGCGCTGCATCGGGTGCAGCTCGCCGCCGCTGCCGGCCAGGCCCTCGATCGTGGTGACCTCCTGCCCGTCGGCCTGGACCGCGAGCATCGTGCAGGACTTGACCGAGGCGCCGTTGACCAGCACCGTGCACGACCCGCAGGAGGACGTGTCGCAGCCGACGTTGGTGCCGGTCAGGCCGAGCCCCTCGCGCAGCAGGTAGACGAGCAGCAGGCGCGGCTCCACCTCCTGCTCGTAGCTGGTCCCGTTGACCGTCACGCTGATGCGTCTGGTGGCCATCGCACTCCCTTCGTCGTCGAGGAGAGGTCTGCTGCCGGGGAGGACCGGTTCGGGCGGCACGCCGGGATGGGCCTGGGACGGTGTCAGCTCCGTCGCTTGACCAGGACAGTTTCGCAATTTGCGGACAGGCTGGCCAGAGGGTGATGGCCGAAGGCGGCCGCTTGTGGAGCCGTGGGCGAACATCCGCGGCGACCACACTGGGCGGCCCGGGGCGGCCCGGGCGCTCCGCGCGCGAGATCACCCTCCCACAAGGCAACCACGCGCCCGTACGATGGTGGGCCAGGCAGGGCCACCGCCGGCCCGATCAGCCCGCAGCCGCGGCGCACCGGCGCGTGGGAGCCCTGCGGGCGGTCAGGAGGCGGGATCACCATGCAGGACGTGCTCGATACGGTGGAGCGCTGGCGGGCCGAGGGCCGCCGGGTCGCCATCGCGACGGTGACGGCGGTCAAGGGCTCGGCGCCCAGGGCGCCCGGCTCGAAGATGGCGGTCGCCGACGACGGGCGATGGGCGGGCAGCGTCTCCGGCGGCTGCGTGGAGGGCGCCGTGCTCGCGGAGGCGAACGAGGTGCTCGCGGGCGGTGGCCCGCGGCTGCGCACCTACGGGATCAGCCAGGGCAGGGCGTGGGAGTACGGGCTCGCCTGCGGCGGCGTGATCGACGTGTTCGTCGAGGAGCTGCGCTGACCGGCACCGGCGCCGTGCCGCCCCCCGACGGCTCAGCGGCCGGTCCCGGCGGGGTCGGCTTCGAGGCCGTGCGGGACCTGCTCCGCTCCGGCCGCCGCGGTGCGGTGGTGACCGTCGTCGCGGGCGAGGGGCTCGGCGCCAAGCTGCTGGTCACCGCCGACCAGACGCTCGGGAGCCTCGGCGACCCGGAGCTGGACGGCAAGGCCGCTGTGGTCGCGCGCGAGCTGCTCGACGGGGAGGAGTCCGCCACCCGCGAGCTGGCCGGACGCACGCTCTTCTTCGACGTCGCCGCACCCCAGCCGCACCTGCTGATCCTCGGCGCGGTCGACTTCGCCGGCGCGCTGGCCAGGCTCGCCCGCTTCGCGGGCTTCCGGGTCACGGTCGTGGACGCGCGCCCGCACTTCGCCACGCGCGAGCGCATCCCCGACGCCGACGAGCTGGTGGTCGCCTGGCCGCAGGACCACCTCGCCGAGCACCCGCCCGACGACGCCACCTACGTCGCGATCCTCACCCACGAGCCGCGCTTCGACGACCCGGCGCTGCACGCCGTCCTCGCCAGCCCGGCGCCCTACATCGGCGCGATGGGCAGCCGGCGGGCGCACCGCGAGCGGATCGAACGGCTGCGCGAGGCGGGGCACGGCGACGCGGCGATCGCGCGCATCTCCGGCCCGATCGGGCTGGACATCGGCGCGCTCACCACCGAGGAGACCGCCATCTCGATCCTCGCCGAGGTGATCGCCGCCCGTCACGGCCGCGCCGGCGGGCGCCTGTCGCTGCGGGAGGCGTCGGTGCACGCCCTGCGCGAGCGCGGGCAGCTCGACGAACCGTGAGCGGGGCGCTGTGAGCCGCGAAGCGCCACCCGCCGGGAGCGCCCGCGGCGACGCGGCCCCGGACGGGCCGGACGCACCTGGCCGGGCGCCCGGGCCGGGGCGGAGAGCCGGGCCGGACCAGAGGGTCGCGCCGCTCCTGGCCGCGCCGGGGCAGGTGGTCGGGCTGGTCCTGGCCGCGGGGCGGTCGCAGCGGATGGGCCGGCCCAAGCAGCTCGCGCAGCTCGGCGGGCGGCCGCTGCTGGAGCACGCGCTGCGGTCGCTGTCGGCCTCCGGGGTGGACGAGGTGGTGGTCGCGCTCGGCGCCCACGCCGGCCTCGTCGAGCGCGGGGTCCGGCTGCAGGGCGCGGTGCCGCTGCGCGCGGGCCGCTGGCGCGAGGGCATGGGCGCGGTGCTCGCCGAGGCCTCGGCCGCGCTCGCCGGCTGCGGGGCGCTGGTGGTCGCGCTCGGCGACCAGCCGATGGTCGGCCCCGCGGTGGTCGAGCGGCTCGTGGCCGCGTGGCGGGCGGGCGCCGGACCGGTCGTGCGGGCCACCTACAGCGGGCGGCCCGGGCACCCGGTGCTGTTCGACGGCACGCTGCTCCCCGAGCTGGCCGCGCTCGGCGGGGACGTGGGCGCCCGCGGGCTGCTGGCGCGCCGCCCGGGAGATGTGCACCTGGTCGAGGTCGGCGGGCTCGGCGATGATCTCGACGTGGACGACGAGGCGGGTCTGGAGGCCGCTCGGCGCCTGCTGGCCGGGCGGACCGAGGGAGCGGACGCCGGCCCGCGCTGACGGGAGGCGGGCGGCCCCGGCGGGTACAGGTGGGCATGGAGGGGAGTGCCGGGACACCGGCCCGGTCCGACACGAGGAGAGCGGCATGCGGATCGAGCAGACCGTCGAGGTGGACGCGCCGATCGGGCGTGTCTGGGCACTGGTCAACGACGTGCCACGGGTGGCCCCCTGCATGCCGGGGGCGGCGCTCACCACGGTGGTGGACGAGCGCACCTACGAAGGCACGGTGCAGGTCAGGCTCGGCCCGATCCGCGTCGGCTACAAGGGCACGGTCGTCCTCGAGGAGGTCGACGAGGCCGCGCACAGCGCGCGGATGGCGGCCAAGGGCCGCGACACCAAGGGCGCCGGCACCGTGAACGCAACCGTGCAGACCAGCCTGGAGCCCGCGGGCGACGGGCGCACGCGCCTGCTCGTCACCGCCGACGTGCAGCTCACCGGCAAGGTCGCCGCGTTCGGACGCGGCATGATCAGCGACGTCGCCGCCAAGCTCTTCGGCCAGTTCGCCGAGTGCCTGGTCGAGTCGCTGCGCAACGAGGGCGAGGCGGCGCCGGCACCCGCCGCCACGGAGACGCCCGCGACCCCCGCGTCCTCCGAAGCACCCGCCGCGCCCGCGCCGCCCGCCGCAGGAGCGCCCGCGGCATCCGCCGCCTCCGAAGCACCCGCCGCGCCCGCCGCGCCCGCGCCGCCCGCCGCAGGAGCGCCCGCGGCATCCGCCGCCTCCGAAGCACCCGCCGCGCCCGCGCCGGGCCGGCCGCCGGCCACGGTGACCGAGGTGGCCGCGCCCGCGCCCGCTCCGGCGGGCGGAGGCGACGGGGAGCCCTCGCCCGCGCCGCCGCCACCTTCGGCTCCTGCGGCTCCGGCGCAGGAGCCACGCGAGGACAGCTCGATCAGCGCGGCCGGCCTCGCCGGCACGGTGGTCGTCGGCCGGTTCAAGGCGCTCATGCGGCGGCTGCGGGGCCGTAGCGGGAGCTGAGCGTCGGCCGAGGTCTCTGCAGTTGACGTTTCCAGGCGGGGGGCATTAGCGTCAGAGCAGCCGCTTCCCCCCAAAGTGGCACATATCAGCCACTTCCCCCCCAAAGTGGCACATATCAGCCGAGCCCCCCAGCGGGCTGAACAGGCATACGACCGAAGGTCCCTGTGAACGCGCGGGCGGCCCCGCAAACCAGGTGGCCGTCGTCGTGGCCTGCGCAAGAGAAAGGACGTCTTCATGCCCCGAATCGAGCCTGGGCGGCGACCCACCCGCCAGGGCAGACCCGGCTGGGCCGCCTTCTCCGCTCTGCCAGGCCGACCTGCTACGCGGTTGCTCGCAATCGCGCTGGTCCTCGGCGTGTTGTTCGCTGCCACCAACGGCTTGGTATTCGCCGACGAGGACGACGACGCTCCTCCACCCTCGACCGTCTGCCCGCCGGCCCCCGAGGCGGAGCAGCCACCACCTGACGCCGACGAGCAGCCCCCGGCTGAGGAGCAGCCCCCGGCCCCGGACATCGACGCCCTCACCAAGGCCGTCACCGACGCCGAAGCCGCCCTCACCGAAGCCCAAGAAGCCCTCGAAGCACTCGAAGCCCAAGGCGCCGACGAGGACGAACTCCAAGCCGCCCAACAGACCATCGCCGACAAGGAAGCCGCCCTCACCGAAGCCAAGGAAGCCCTCGAAGCCGCCCAAGCCCAACCACCAGCCGACCAGCAGCCCCCACCAGGCGACGGCGACGACCAGCCACCAGCCGACCAGCAGCCCCCACCAGGCGACGGCGACGACCAACCACCAGCCGACCAGCAGCCCTGCCCTCAGCCCGTGGTGGACGAGCAGCCGCCACCTGTGGACCCACCCGCGGACGAGCAGCCATGCCCACCCGTGGTGAATGAGCCCCCAGCCGTGGACGAGCAGCCCCCAGCAGGCGACGGCGACGACCAGCCACAACCGGTCGGCCTGCCGGCCCAAGCCCAGCCGGTGGCCGCCGCTGACCAACCACAGCCGGTCGGCGACGGCGACGACCAGCCACAGCCCGTCGACGGCGGCGGCCAGCCACCGTGCCCGGCACCGCCGCCGCCCGTCTGCCCGCCGGTCGACCCGCCAGCGCAACCCCAGCCGATCGACGCCGACGACCAGCCGCCACCGGTCGGCGACGGCGACGAGCAGGTCTGCCCGCCTCCGCCGGTGGACGAGCAGCCCCCGCCGGTCGAGAAGCCGAGGCGGCCGCACCGGCATCACGGGGGGAACCGCAAGCCGATGGCAGCTCCCGTAGGCTGACGGTTCGAGCCACGCAGTCCCCGCCTCACGCGGCAGCCGGGCGATGCCCGGCTGCCGCGTTCGTCTCTCGCCACCCGGGTCCGGGGAGGCGCTTGGTGGAGCCGGACGCCGGGGCCCCGTGCCCTGGGCACGGGCGAGGTCGCGGGCGTCCATCGCTCGCCCTTCAGGGCGTTGCGAGCCGCTGTCAGTCGCGGGCCAGCTCGGTGATCTGACGCTGCAGCGGGAGCATGCCGAGGCGCTCGGCGGTCGCGCCCGCCATCGTGAGCAGCTCCAGCGCTCGCTCGCGCTGGCCTGAGAGGCCCCCGGTCAGCAGCATGCGCGCGTACTCGACCTGCGTCCGGGCGACCAAGGGCGGCGCGGCGAGGCGGAGGTTGCGATCGAGCGCCCCTTGGAAGTGCTCGTCGGCCTCCTTCCACTCGCCGAGCACGGACTCGAGCTGGCCGAGGAAGTGCGCGGCGGAGCCCAGGCAGCCGAACCCGAAGGTGACCACCACGTCGCGGTCGGCGTGCGGCAGCAGCAGCGCGCGCAGCTCCTCGGCCCGATCGGCGTCGCGCAGGAGGGCGCACAGCTCGGCGAGGGTCGCGACCGAGCCCAGCCAGGGCGCGCCGCCGCCGAGCCGGTCGAAACCGGCCGCCGCCAGCTCCTGGAAGATCTCCCAGCCCTCGTCCAGGCGCCCGGACAGCGCCGCGAGCAGCGCGAACCCTGCCCGCCAGGCGGGCAGGTGCGGGAAGTCGCTCACGAACGACAGCAGCGAGCGCTCGACGTCCTCCTGCGTGCCCGGGCCTTCCTCGCCGGGCAGCCGGCCCTGCTCCCGGCAGCGCAGCAGGAGCTGGACGGCGACGCCGTGCTGCACGTACCCGGGATCGCGGCTCTCCAGCCGGTTGCCGTACGCCAGCGCCCGCAGCGTGGCCGCCTCCGCGCGCTCGAAGCGGCCCTCGGCCATCGCCAGGGTGGCCTGGTGGATCGCGGCCCAGTACAGGTGCCACGGCAGCCGCAGCCCCTCGGCGAGCTGGATGCAGGCGCGCAGGTCGGTGCGGGCCGCGGCCAGGTCTCCCAGCTCCATGGCGGCGACCAGCCGACCCCGCCGCCCCTCGAGGACCTGCTCCACCTCCCCGGCCCGCTCGGCGAGCGCGACCAGCTCGTCGCACAGCTCGCGGCGCTGCGCGGCGTTGTCCGGCTCCCAGGTCGCGTTGAACCGCGACACCAGGGCGCCGCAGAGCGCCCGGTCGTCGCCCAGCTCGCGCGCGATCGCGACCGCCTGGCCGCTGAGCGACTCACGGCGGGCGCGCGCCTGCGGCTGCTGCCCTGACGCCGACCAGACCAGCACGCGCGCCAGGCTCGCCAGCAGCCGCGACCGCAGCGCCGGGTCCCCGTCGCCGACCATCGCCAGCGCCTCGTCCAGCAGCAGGGCGCTGCGGTCCGGCCCGCCGGGAGCGGTCAGGCGGGAGTGGGCGTTGCCGAGACCGAGCGCCGCGCGGGCGAGCAGCCCGGCGTCGTCGATCCGCTTGGCCAGCGCGGCGGCCTCCAGCAGGCGCGCGGACGCGCGCGCCTGCTCCCCGGCCAGGTCGAGCGCCGCGCCGAGGTCCAGCAGCAGCCGGCAGCGGGCGTCGGGCGCGAGGTGGCCGGCCCCGGTGTCCCGCGCCAGCTCCAGCAGCCGCGCCGCCTCCTCCCAGGCGAGCATCGCCCGAGCCCGCCTGCCGGCGAGCAGCGCGCACTCGTGCGCCCGCCGCGTGGCCTCCTCGCCACCGGCCTGCGACCACAGGCGGGCGAGCTGCTCGGCGTGGTCGCCGAGCGCCCCGCGGTGCGCGCGCTCGATCGCGGCGGCGGCGCGACCGTGCAGCTCCGCCCGGCGGTCGTCGGGCAGCCCGCCGTCGAGGGCTTCGCGCACCAGCGGGTGGCTGAAGCGCAGCGTCCCGGGGCGATCCGGGTCGGGCTCGAGCAGCCGGGCGCCGGCGGCGGTGCGGATCTGCTCGTCCAGGTCCGCGTCGGGCAGGTCGGCGCCGCTGCGGAGCACCTCCAGCTCGGACTCGACGCCGAGCACGGCCGCGAGTGCGAGCAGCTCGCGGCAGGGCTCCGGGAGCCGTGCGGCGCGCACGCGCACCGCGTCGCGGACCAGCGGCGCGACCGCCGCCGGCCCGTCCACGACCGGCAGCCCGCCGCCCGCGAGCACCCTGGCCAGCTCGACCGTGAGCAGGGGGTTGCCGCGCCCCCGCCTCGCGATGTCCGAGACCTCGCCGGCCTCCACAGGCGCCACCGCCCGGGGGGCCCTGGCCAGCTCGGCCTCGATCAGCTCGGCGGCCTCGCGGGTCTCCAGGACGGGGAGCGGCAGGTCGTCGGTCCCGGGCAGCCGCCGCAGGCGCCGCAGGGTCGCCGGCCAGCCGGCGGTGCCGTCGGCATGGTCCTGGTACACGGCGAGCAGCAGCAGGCGGCTGCCGTGGAGGCGCCGCGCGACGTGCTCCAGCAGCCGCAGCGAGGGCGCGTCCGCCTCGTCGACGTCGTCGAGGACCAGCACGACCAGGCGGTCCGCGGCGGCCTCGCGCAGCGCCGCGGTCACCGTCTCGAACTGCTGCTCCCGGCCGGCGGGGGAGGCGGCGTCGCCGTCCTCCTCCCCGGCCGCGGCGGCGTCGCGCCAGCGGTCGAGCAGTGCGCGCGCGCCCGCGTCCTCCGGCGCCCCGGCCGCGGCCAGGATCACGCCGAGCACCTGGGACCACGGCCGGAAGGCGCGCGGTCCCGCGGCCCGGAGAGGGGAGGCTGCCGCCACCAGCGCCCCGGCGGCGGCAGCCTCGGCGGCGAAGCGCGCGGCCAGGGTGCTCCTGCCGCTCCCCGGGTCCCCGTGCAGCAGCACCAGCAGGCCCCGCCGGGTGCGCGCGACCTGGAGGGCCGCTCGCAGGCGGCCGAGCGCGGGGCCGCGCCCGACGAACCCGCGCGGCGGCCGCCGGGCGCTCCCGGAGCGGTCGCCGCGGCCGACACGCCGCTCGAGCGCCTCCCGCGCCGGCCCGCCGTCCAGCGCCGGCTCCCCGCGCAGCTCGCGCAGCTCCTGGTAGGCGGCGAGCGCGTCGTCCCGCCGTCCCGCCTGGTACAACGCGCGCACCTCCAGCTCGCGCAGCGACGCCCGCCCCGGGTGCTCGCGCACGGCGAGCCGCACGCGCTCGACCAGCTCCCCGGACCGCCCGAGCTCCAGCGCCGCCTGGAGGGATCCCTCCAGGGCGATCAGGCGCAGTGACCCGAACCACCGGCCCGCGGCGGCCACGAACCCGTACGCATCGGTCAGGTCGGCCAGCGGCTGATCGCGCCAGAGCGCCAGCGCCTGGTCGAACGCGTCGGCCGCGCGCTCGGGCGCGCCCTGGGCGAGCGCGCCCCGGCCCTGCTCGACCAGGCGCTCGAAGCGCGCAGCGTCGACCGACCCTGGGTCGACCTCCAGCCGGTACGCCCGGCCGCCCGGCCCGGCCACCAGCGCCGGCGGCGCGCCCGCCTCGTCGCGCAGGTCCAGTGCTGAGCGCAGGCTCGAGACGTCGCGCTCCAGGGTCGCGGCGGCGTCCTCGGGCGGGGCGCCGTTCCAGCACCGGGCGACGAGCGAGTCGCGCGGCACGAACCGGTTGGCGTCCAGCAGCAGCTGCGCCAGGAGCGCGCGCCGGCGCGCGCTGCCGACCTCCAGGACCTCGCCGCCGTGGCGAACCTCCAGCCGGCCGAGGACCCGGAACTCCAGTGCCGCCCGAGCGCCGGTCATCGCGTCAAAACCCTGGCATATCAGGGCATCGGCGACAATGCTCTCCCGGCACAAAGACGGCCGGGCGGGCAGACGGTCGCGCCGGTGCCGCCGGTGGCCGGGGAGGACGCCACCGGCGGCCGGAGCGCGCTCACAACGCCGCGACCGTCCGCACCAGCGCGTGCTCCACGAGGTCGACCAGGGCGTTCTTCACCGAGTCGCGCTCGCGCGCGTCGCACATGATGATCGGCACCTCCGAGGGGATCGCCAGTGCCTCGCGGACGTCCTCGGCCTTGTGCCGAAGGACGCCGTCGAACAGGTTGATGGCGACCACGAACGGCACCTCGCGCTGCTCGAAGTAGTCGACCGCGCCGAAGCAGTCCTTCAGCCGGCGGCTGTCGACCAGCACCACCGCCCCGATCGCGCCGCGGATCAGCTCGTCCCACATGAACCAGAACCGGTCCTGCCCGGGGGTGCCGAACAGGTACAGGATCAGGTCCTCCTCCAGGGAGATCCGCCCGAAGTCCATCGCCACGGTCGTGGTCGCCTTGTTGGGCAGCTTGCTGAGGTCGTCGATCCCGACGCTCGCGGCGGTCATGACCGCCTCGGTGCTGAGCGGGGTGATCTCCGACACGGCGCCGACCAGGGTGGTCTTGCCGACGCCGAAGCCTCCGGCGACCACGATCTTCACCGCCTTGGGCGCGACGGGCGGTTCAGAGCGCGCGGAGGCCATAGAGCACCCTCTCCAGAAGCGCGATGTCAGAGCTGTTGTTCTGGCTGGCGGGCCGGTGGACCTGGACCAGCCCTTCCTCGGCCATGTCGCCGACCAGGACGCGCGCCACGCCGAGCGTGACGCTCAGGCGCGCGGAGACCTCCGCGACCGACAGGATGTCCCGGCACAGCGCGGCGATCTCCCGGCGCTCCATGTTCAGCCGCGGCAGCTCGACCTGGCCGAGCGACGTCGTCGAGACGAGCGTCTCCAGCTCGAGCTCCTGCAGCGTCGTCCGGGTACGCCCACCCGTGATCGTGTAGGGCCGGACGATCGGGCCGTACGTGCGCTGGTGGCCGTCTTCGCCGCGCATCACCGTTCTCTCCTCCTGCTGGTCAGCTCGGCAGGAGGGCCATACGGTACCGGCCCCGCCCGTGGTCGCGGCTCAAGAAGAAAGGGTGCCTACCGCCTCGGCGCATCGTGGCTCCCGTCAGGCGGCAGATCGTCGTCGTCGGCCCAGATCCGGTCCATCGCGTCGGTCGCGGCGGTCCGCCCGCGGGTGAGGCCGCGGCGGTAGGTCGACAGCAGGTCGCGGACCTCGGCGGGCGATCTGGTCGAGTCGCCCAGCTCCGGCTCCTCGAGGTGTCCCTTGGGCGCCGCCAGGCCGTGGGTCAGCCCGGATGCGATGCCCTTGGCGGGCACGCGCCTGGGCAGCCCGACGCTGGTGGTCGGCGGCTCCTCGTCGTCGTCGCTGTAGTCGCTGTAAGCGGTCGGGTCCGGCGGTCGGGGCGCCTCGGCCGGTTCCGCCCTGGGCGCCGGTTTGGGCGCCGCGGGGGCCCGCAGCGGCGGCGCCGGCGCCATGGTCGACGCCCGGTCGGCTGCCTGCTCGGCCTCCCACTGCGCCGCCTCGGCGCTCGGACCCGGGTGGAACCAGTCGGACCGGGTGGACTCGAAGATGGGCAGGCGGGCCCGCTCGGCGCCGCCGCCGCCCGCGCTCTCGGGCGCGGTCAGCGCGGGCTGCACCTGCTGGACCTGCGCGGCGCGGCTCGTCGACGGCCAGTTCGGGTAGCCGCCCCCGCCGCCCTCGACGCCCGGGGCCCTGCCGTCCACCTGCTTGACCAGCAGCTTCTCGGGGATGAGGACGAGCGCGGTGACCCCGCCGTACCACGAGTGGCGCAGCTGCACCTTGATGCCGTGGCGGATGGCGAGGCGGCCGACCACGTTGAAGCCGAGCGTCTTGGACAGCGCGAAGTCCATCACCGGCGGGTTGGCCAGGCGCTCGTTGACCTCGAACAGCTCGGCGTCGGTCATGCCGATGCCCTTGTCCTCGATCTCGACGACGTGGCCGGCGATGATCGGCAGCCCGGTGATCCGCACCTTGGTCTCCGGCGGCGAGAACGAGGTGGCGTTCTCGATCAGCTCGGCGAGCAGGTGCATGACGTCCCCGGCCACCTGGCCGCTGACGCCGACGTCCGGGGTCGGGAACAGCTCGACGCGGGTGTAGTCCTCGACCTCGCCGATGGCCGCGCGCACGGCGTCGTTGAGCGGCACCGGCGCCTGCCAGCGGCGCACCGCCTCGCTGCCGGACAGCACGATCAGGTTCTCCGCGTTGCGCCGCATGCGGGTCGCGAGGTGGTCGAGCTGGTAGAGGTCCTCGAGCGCGTCCGGGTCGGTCTCGCCGCGCTCCAGCTCGTCGATCTTCTCCAGCTGCCGCTCGGTGAGGACCTGGTTGCGGCGGGCGAGGTTCAGGAACATGTCGCCGATGCTCTTGCGCAGCCCGGCCTGCTCGCCCGCGATCGTGACCGCGACGCGGTGGACCGAGTTGAACGCCTCGGCGACCTGGCCGATCTCGTCCTTGGAGCGGATCCCGATGGTGCGCACCTCGCGCTGCAGGTCCACCGGTTCGCCCTCGTGCAGCCGCTCGACCAGGCCGGGCAGCCGCCGGTGGGCGACGTCGTTGGCGACGTCACGCAGCCGCACCAGCGGGTTGACCATCACCCTGGCGGCCAGCAGCGACAGCCCGACGGTGCCCCACAGGACCGCCGTCAGCACGACGCTGAGCCAGAACGCCCGCCGGTCGGCGCGCGCCTGCAGCGCGGTGCTGCTGGCGGCGACGTCCTCGGCGAGCCTGGTCTCGACCTGCCGCATGCGCTCGACCTTGCCGGTCATGACCGTCCACCACGAGCTCGGGCTGATCCCGAGCGTGCCGGCGGTCGCGCGCGTGCGGGCGATGTCCCGCAGCTGCTCGGAGCGCTCGACGTCCGGCCCGACGACGCTGGCGTCGGCCAGCTCCCGCTCCCGCGGGCTGGCGGCGGCCTGGAACCGCGCGGACCAGAAGTCCTGCGCGGACATCATGGAGACGAAGCGGTCGTAGTCGCCCTCGCCGAAGCGACCCAGGGAGAAAACGCGGTTCATGAACGCGCGCTCCTGGTCGGCGCTCTCCTTGGCGCGGGAGAACGCGTCCAGGGTGGCGACGACGCCGAGCAGCCGCTCGTTGTCGCTGCCGCTCGCGATCGCCGCGTTGATGTCCAGCAGCGACCCGATCGTCTCGGTGTAGCCGTCCAGCGCCTGCGTCAGCACCGCGTCGATCCGTTGCTCGCCCGACGGGGCGTTCTCGCCCCCCTTGGGCTGAGACTGACCTGGAGCGTTGAGCGAACGGTTGTCGATCGTTTGGCGTTGGGCTGCGAACGTCCCGAGACGCTCCAAACCCGCGTCCAGCCGGTCCTGCAGGCGCTGGTCGAAGTCGGCGACGGGCAGCCCGCTCGCGGCGCGCCGCACGCCCGCGACCCGCGAGTCGACCACCCGCCGCTGCTCGATCAGCTCGGCCTCGCCGGTCCGGTACTGCGAGCCGACGTACCCGTTGGACAGCCCGCGCTCCAGCTGGACGGCGTGGACCAGCGGGATGAGCTTGGCGGCGAAGCCGGCCAGCTCGTTGACGCGGCTGGCCCGGGCGCTCTCGGAGATGTTCACCCCGATGCCGACGGCGCTGAGGACGGTCAGGATCAGCAGCGGCCCGGTCAGGATGGTGATGAGCTTCGTACGGATCTGCAGGTTCTGGAACATCAGGTGCCCTTCGTGTCACGCCGTGGCATCTCGAGGTGTCCGGGATGCGGCAAGGCCAGAACCGACCGGAGGATGAGCGATCGGCGGCGCCTAGAGTCCCGGCACCCGGAGCCGGTCTTCGAGGTCGGAGCGTTGGCCGGCCCCGTCGTCCTCGAGCGGCTCCTGGATGCCCGCCTCGTCCCGCTCCACGGACCACAGCTCGCTCTCGGCGCTCTCCGCCTCCGGCCGTCTGCGCATGCTCGCGGGCTCGAGCACCCGCATCAGCAGGTAGACGACGGCGCCGATGGCGACGGCCCCCAGGGCGTACCGCTGCGCGGGCCGGAACTCGGTGGGCCCGATGAGCACGACCAGCTCGTACGCGAGCCAGGCGAGCGCGCCGAACACCACCGGGGTCTCCCATGCGCCGAGCTGGAACGTCCCCGGCGGCGCGGGGCGGCGGTACAGCGTGAACAGGTACAGCACGACGGTGCCCGCGTACAGCGCCGCCGGCATCAGCGTCGCCGTGGCGAACAGCGTGAACAGCGCCTCGGTGTTGGTGCGCAGCACGATCACCACGCTCGCGCTGATGGCCGCGGCGAGCAGGGTGGCCACCGGTCCGCCGGTGGCGCGCGGGGTGCGGGCGAGGACCTGGTAGCCGGGGAAGCGCCGGTCACGGGCCATCGCCCAGATGAGCCGGCTGTTGGTGGTCATGATCACCATGCCGCAGGCGAAGATCGAGATGCACATCCACACCAGCGGCAGCGCCTCGGCCTGGCCGAAGAACGTCTTGAGGATGGCCGCGACCGGTGAGGGGTCCTCGCTGATCGCGCCGACGTCGTGGATGCCGAGGGTGAGCGCGATGAGGAACGCCATGCCCAGCGTCCCGGAGACCGCGACCGCCTGGACCATGGTCCTGGGGACCACCCTGCGCGCGCGCTGGGTCTCCTCGGCGAGGTTCGCGCACGACTCGAAGCCCACGATCGTGTACGCGCCCAGGAGCGTGGCCAGCATGAACGGGCCGAGCCAGCGGTACCAGCCCTCCGCCGCCACCGCCCCGGTCGACCACAGGTTGCTCAGGTGCCCGGTGCGGGCGACCACGCCCGCGACGATCATGATGATGACCAGCTGCACGACCCCGAGGATCTCGGTGGTCACCGCCGTGTTGTTCACCCGCGTCGTGGCCATCGTGGACCAGATGATCAGGCCGGCCTGGACCGTGATCACCCCGAGCGTGATGACCGCCGCGGTCGTCGGCGTGTACTCCAGGCCCAGCAGCGGCATGAAGGCGACCTGCGTGAACGCGTAGTCCACCGAGACGGTGACGATGCTGAGGAACGAGAACGACAGCCAGCCGAGCCACCAGCCCACGTTCGGCCCGGCCAGCCGCGAGGCCCACTGGTAGGAGTAGCCGGCGAGCGGGATCCGCGACGCCAGCGCCCCGTACACCAGGGCGACCAGGATCTGCCCGACGATCACGATCGGCCAGGTCCAGATGCCGCGCGGGCCGGCGTGGCTGAGCAGGAACCCGAACGTCGTGAAGATCCCGGTCGTGATCGAGATGAACGAGAAGCCGACCGCGAACGACTCGAAGTGGCGCAGCGTCCGCGCGAACCGTTGCCGGTACCCGAGGCGCTCCACCACGTCGGCCTCGACACGGGCCTCTGTGGCCTGCTGATCAGGGAAAAGGTTGGCGGTGCGCATCGGCGCTCCTACGTCCTTTCGCGACAGATGTCTCGGGCGGAGGCGGGGGTGCGCAACTCGTCATGGCAGGACACGGGGCAAGGCGGTCGACCCGGTACGGACCGGGCAAGCCTCGAGCGCTGCGGAAGCAGCCAGGGCATGCTCACGCACTCCGGGGCAGGGAGGTCGACGGATGTTCAAATCCGGCAGGGAACCCTAACTAAGCAATCCAGTCTTGTCGAACCGGCAAACATGGACGCGCTTTCGCATTCGTCGCGCGGGCGAGCTGAGACGCACCTCGCGATCCGGGCGAACATCCCGCTGACCAGGGCGCTTGAATCCCCGATCCGGTTCGGCTAGCGTAGCGCGCTGTTCGTGCCCATCTAAGGGTGTTTGTCTGAAATATCTGACTTTTCGGAAGCCGTCCGCACGTCCCGACCCCCGGCGTGACGACAGCCGGCGCCAGCCTCGGCGAAGCGCCGCAGCATCCGTCCCCGACGACGCACGGCAACCCCCGCCACGATCGAGTGAAGGTGTCCGCTATGCCCTTCTTCAGGGCGTCCACCTGTGGTCAGAAGGCATCGCGGACAGCTTCAGCGGGCCCCGCAGCGAGTCCTGCTCGGTCACCCCTGCGCACCGGTCCATTTCCTGTTCTTGCGCCCGGCCCCGACCACCCGGCGAGAGGAAGGTAGGGAGAGCGTGGCAACCTCGCACGATCAGGCGGTACGAGCTCGTTCCCCCGGTCAGGACCCCGACGACCCGTACCCACCCGTCGCCACGCTCGCCCAGCGCATCCGGCCCGCCACGCACCTCGACTTCCAGGGGTACAGCACGCCCCGCGACGGCGCGCTGTCGACGGCCCCGGCGGACGCGCCCCTGCGCCGCCTGGACCTCAACGAGGGCCCGGCCGCCCCGCCGGAGCTGGTCGAGGAGTGGCTCGAGCGGCTCAAGGTCCGCGCGCTGCACGTCTACCCCGACGAGCACGCCTCGACGCTGCGGGCGGCCGTCGCCGGGCACGTCGGCGTCGAGCCCGACCAGGTCGCGGTCGGCGCCGGCAGCGTGCAGCTCTACCAGGCCGTCCCGCTCGCCTTCGCCGGCCCGGGCCGAACGGCGCTGGTGTTCACGCCCACCTACGGCGCGTACTTCCCCACCGTACGCAGCACCGGGACGCGGATCCTCGCCCGGCCGCTCGGCCGCAGCGCCAGGCGCTTCGACGCGATGCCGTGGCTGGCCGCCGAGACCGGTGCCGACCTGGTGATCTGCTGCTCGCCCAACAACCCCACGGGCGAGGTCATCCCCAACGACGTGATCGCCGACCTCTGTGCGGCGACCGACGGCATCGTCATGGTGGACGAGGCCTACGGCGAGTTCGGCTCCTCCAACGCGACCGCGCTGCTGCCCCGCTTCCCCAACCTGATCGTGACCGGCAGCACCTCCAAGGCGTTCAGCCTGGCGTTCCTGCGGGCGGGCTGGGCGACCGCCAGGGCCGAGATCACCAGCGTCCTGGCGAAGGTCCAGACCCCCTGGCACATCTCCGGTCCCGCCGAGCTGGCCGCGACGCTCGCGCTGACCACCTACCGCGACGAGATCGCGGCGAACGTCAAGGACGTGATGCGCGAGCGCGACCGCCTGGCCGTCGAGCTGCCGCGGATCCACGGCGTCGAGGAGGTCCTGCCGTCCGAGGGCAACTTCGTCGCCTTCCGGACCTCCCGTCCCGCGACCGACACGTGGGCGGAGCTGCTCGCCATGGGGATCCAGATCCGCAACCTCAGCCACATCATGGAGGATCCCAACTACCTGCGCGTCTCGGTGACCAACATCGCCGCGGACACCGACGCGTTCATGCGGGCGCTCGCGGAGGTCCTGGGCGGCGGGGCGCTGGGGGGTCCGCGGTCCCCACGGCCCTCCGGCTGACGTCCGCCGGGGTGAGCGTGCTTCCCGGCGGGTGTGGCGAGCCGGCGGCCCGCCACACCCGCCGGGCGCGTCAGCGCCGGTCCACCAGCTCCACCGAGTACCCGGTGTCAGGGGCAGGGGTGACGGAGAAGCGGGCGTTGACCACGTACAGGCGCTCGTGGAAGGCCGCGATCGTGGTCGGGGTGTCGAAGTCGGGATCGGTGATCCGCTCGACGACCCGGCCGGCGGTCAGGTCACGGCGCAGCTCGACCTTGGCGACCTGGTTGGTCGAGCCCTCCACGGCGTACAGGGTGCGGCCGCGCAGCAGGAGGCCGTCACCCGCGACCTTCTCGCCGCCGAGGTCGATCTCGCCGGTCGCCCCCGACGTCGGGTCGACGGTGAAGAGCCGGCCGGTGTTGGACTGCACGATCACCAGCACCCGACCGCCGCGGGCGGACTCGATGCCGTTGGTGTTGAACCCGTCCTGGAACTTGATGTCCCCGGTCAGCGGCAGCGTGGTGACCTCGTCCTGGGCGGGCAGGCCGCCCGCCAGCGGCACCTGGTACAGCGCCTGCTTGAAGGAGTCGGTGAACCAGGCGGACCGCCCGGTCACCACGACGTCGTTGACGAAGGTCTCACCCGTGGCCAGCTCGTAGGAGGCCAGCAGCATGCCGCTACGGGCCGAGTAGACGAACGCGCGGCCCGTCGCGCCGCCGGCGACGAACAGCATGCCGTGCCAGACCTTGAGGCCGATCGCGGAGCGGCCCTCCGCGCCGGGCACCAGCACCTCGCCCTTGCCGGTGCGCACGTCGCCGCGGTACACCGCGCCGGTGGGGATCGAGCCGACGTAGAAGTTCCCGTGCTCGTCGATCGCGATGCCCTCGGGCTGGAAGCCGCCGGGCAGCGGGAGTGACGAGGGCAGCTTGCCGCCGGCCGAGGCGGCCGGGGCGGCGGCGCACACGGCGAGCAGCGCCGTCATGACCGCGAGCAGGAGGAGGCGTCGAGTCCTTGCCATTGGGGGTCGCATCACCTTTCGTGGACGATGGCTGGCCGGAGCGGACAGGTCTCGTGGGCGGACAGGTCTCGTAGCGGACGCTTGCAAGCTGCAAGCCTCGCGCAAGCAACCCGATCGGGCAACCCGAGCACGCGCCAGCCTCTCCGCAGGACACGGCGCCCTGTCGTGCGATCCCTCTTTTCGGAATTGACTCGTGGATCCTGATGAGGAAAGTTGAGCGGGCGGGGACCCCCATCCCCGCGGTCAGGTCCGATCACAATGTGGAGCTGTCTGTCGTGGGTGCTCGGCGGGTTCTCCAGCAAGTCCGTGGGCCGGCGAGGCTGACGCACGGAGACCGTCTCCGCTCCAGGCCTTCGTTCCCCCGGGTTTCGCCCCGGGTGTCCACCCCCACCCCGGCTGAAGCACGGAATTCGCCGATCCGGTGCGACCGGGTCCCAGCCACCTCCGAACAGGGTGAACCAGCCGCGAGGAGGTGATTCTCCGATGGCAATCTCCAGTGCCATTTCGTCTGCCCGATCACAGGGCCGGGCCAGGATTTCCGGTGCGTGGTCTCGACGAGCGACTTCACGGGTGGCCTGGACGACCGGGCCGGGCCGGCGGAGACCGAAAACGCCTGGGGAGGCAGTGTCAGCCCAGAGGGGACCCCTGGCAGGTGCCAGCGAAGGTGGGACGCGGCGGCTGGACCGCGGTCCCACCCCGAGACCGGTGGACGGCTCGGCCGCTTCCCCCGTGGGCCGGCAGAAGGAGCTCGGCCGGATCCCGTACCGGACGTTCTGAGGCCTGGCCCGCCCACGTCGTGCGCGCAACGCGCGGTGGAGTGCCGGATCCGCGGAATCCGGGGACTTCCTTTGTACAGAATGTTGAGGGCGGTCGGGACGCCGGATCGCGTACGGTACTTGGCGTGTGCTGCGCGGCACGTCGGTCGGCCGCTGGCGACGGTGTCCGTGCTGCCACCTGACTCGAGGTGAGCGGCTCCATCGGTGGGTGTCGCCGCACCTCCGGTGGGAAGGAGAGGCGCTGCGTCGTCATGAGCGACCCGCGTGAGGACGTGGCGGTCCGTCTGCGTGGCATCTCCAAGCGCTTCGGCCCGGTCACCGCCGTCGACGGCGTCGACCTGGACGTCCGCGAGGGCGAGTTCATCACGCTGCTGGGGCCGTCCGGCTCGGGGAAGACGACCCTGCTGCGCATGATCGCCGGCTTCGAGCTGCCGACCGCGGGCACGATCGAGCTGGGCGGCGTGGACGTCACCGGCAAGCCTCCCTTCGACCGGGACGTCAACACTGTCTTCCAGGACTACGCGCTGTTTCCCCATATGAACGTGGCCGTGAACGTCGGGTACGGGCTGCGCGTGCGCAAGGTCGCGCGGGCGCGGCGGCGCGAGCGGGTCGAGCGGGCGCTGGCGCAGGTGCGGCTGGAGGGGTTCGGCGAGCGCCGGCCGCACGAGCTGTCCGGCGGGCAGCGCCAGCGCGTCGCGCTGGCGCGCGCGCTGGTGAACCGGCCGCGGGTGCTGCTGCTCGACGAGCCGCTCGGGGCGCTGGACCTCAAGCTGCGCCAGCAGATGCAGATCGAGCTGAAGGCCATCCAGTCCGAGGTCGGGATCACGTTCGTGTTCGTGACCCACGACCAGGAGGAGGCCCTGACGATGAGCGACCGCATCGCGGTCCTGCGCGGGGGGCGGATCGAGCAGCTCGGCACGCCGGCGGAGGTGTACGAGGGGCCGCTGACGCCGTTCGTGGCCGGGTTCGTCGGCACCTCGAACCTGCTGGAGGGCGAGGCCGCGCGCAAGCTGGTCGGCCAGGGCGGCCAGTTCACCGTCCGCCCGGAGAAGATCCACGTGACCGGGCCGGGCGCCCCGCCGCCGCCCGGCCACAGCTCCGCCGACGGCACGGTCCGCGACGTCGCCTACGTCGGCCCCGTGACCCGGCTGACCGTGCAGCTGGACGCCGGTCCGGACCTGGTGGTGCTCCAGCAGAACCTCGCCAGCAGCTCGTCGCAGGTCCAGGCGCTCGCCGGCACGCGGGTTCGGCTGGTGTGGCGCGCCGAGCACAACTTCCGCCTCTCCCCGGCACCGGTGCCGGCTCCCGCAGGAGGATGACCATGAACAGGACGATCTGGCGCCCGGCCGTGCTGACCGTGCTCCTGGCGCTGGTGCTCGCCGCCTGCGGCGACTCCGGCGGCGGGGGCGGGCCGACCGGGGAGGGCTCCGGCTTCACGCCGCCGAGCGTGCCCACGCAGCAGTCGCTCGGGCCGGGTGAGGGCAGCGTCAACCTGGTCGCCTGGGCGGGCTACGTCGAGAACGGCTCGACCGACCCCAAGGTCGACTGGGTGACCCCGTTCACGCAGGCGACCAGCTGCAAGGTGAACGTCAAGGTCGCCGGCTCCTCCGACGAGATGGTCCAGCTCATGAAGTCCGGCGAGTACGACGGGGTGTCGGCCTCCGGGGACGCGTCGCTGCGGCTGATCGCCGCCGGCGACGTCGCGCCGGTCAAGGTGGACCTGGTGCCCAACTACCAGGACGTGTTCGAGGGCCTGAAGCTCCAGCCCTGGAACTCGGTCAAGGGCGTCCCCTACGGCATCCCCCACGGCCGCGGCGCCAACCTGCTGATGTGGCGCACCGACAAGGTCGAGCCCGCGCCGGACTCGTGGGGGATCGTGTTCAACCCGTCGTCGCCCTTCAAGGGCAAGGTCACGGCCTACGACTCGCCGATCTACATCGCCGACGCGGCGCTGTACCTCAAGTCGACCCGGCCGGAGCTCGGCATCACCAACCCCTACGAGCTGGACGACAAGCAGTTCCAGGCGTCGGTGGACCTGCTCAAGCAGCAGGCCGGGATCATCGGCGAGTACTGGAGCGACTACACCAAGGAGGTCCAGGCCTTCAAGTCCGGCTCCAGCGTCGTCGGCACCACCTGGCAGGTGATCGCCAACCTCGCCAAGGCCGACAAGGCGCCGGTCGAGGTCGTCCTGCCCAAGGAGGGCAGCACGGGCTGGTCGGACACGTGGATGATCTCCTCCAAGGCCAGGCACCCCAACTGCATGTACCGCTGGATGGACCACATCATCTCGCCCAAGGCGAACGCCCAGGTCGCCGAGTGGTTCGGCGAGGCGCCGTCGAACCGGCTGGCGTGCGGCCAGACCGCCGACAAGAACCACTGCACGACCTTCCACGCGACCGACGAGGCGTACTTCTCCAAGGTCGCCTACTGGTCCACGCCGATCGCCGACTGCGGCGACGACCGCGGTCAGGTCTGCAAGGACTACGCGGAGTGGACCCGGGCGTGGACCGAGATCAAGGGATGACCGCCCCGGTGGGCCCGGAGGCCGCCCGGGCCCGGCGGGCTGCGCCCCGGTGAGCAGCGCGCCGGCGGTGGCGGGCGGGCGCGGCGGCTGGCTGCGCCCGCTGTCGCGCGTGCTCCACCGCCGGCCGCGCCTGCGGCTCGCGCTGCTGCTGACCGGACCGCTCGGGTGGCTGCTGGTCGCCTACATCGGCTCGCTGGCGGTGCTGCTGCTGTCGGCGCTGTGGAGCACCGACAGCTTCACGGGGGAGCTGGTGCGCGAGCCGACCACGGACAACTTCCGGACGCTGCTGTCCAGCGAGGTCTACCGGGCGATCACGCTGCGCACGCTCGGCGTGGCCGCCGGGGTCACCGTGGTGGACGTCCTGCTCGGCTTCCCGATCGCGTTCTACATGGCCAAGGTCGCCTCGCCGCGCTGGCGGCGGCTGCTGCTCGTGGCGGTGCTGACGCCGCTGTGGGCGAGCTACCTGGTCAAGGCGTACGCGTGGCGGGTGATGCTGGGCTCGGGCGGGGTGCTGGACTGGCTGCTCGGGCCGCTCGGGGTGCACACGCCCGGGTACGGGCTCGCCGGGGTCTGGATCGTGCTCAGCTACCTGTGGCTGCCGTACATGATCCTGCCGATCTTCGCCGGGCTGGAGCGGCTGCCCGACTCGCTGCTGGAGGCGTCCTCCGACCTCGGCGCGGGCGCCTGGCGCACGTTCCGCTCGGTGATCCTGCCGCTCGCCTTCCCCGCGGTCGTGGCCGGGTCGATCTTCACCTTCTCCCTGTCGCTGGGCGACTACGTGGCGGTCAACATCGTCGGCGGCAAGACCCAGATGATCGGCAACGTCATCTACGCCAGCGTCGGCGCGGCCAACGACCTGCCGTTCGCCGCCGCCCTCGCGACCGTCCCGGTGGTGGTCATGCTGGCCTACCTGCTGCTGGCGCGGCGGGCCGGCGCGTTCGAGAGCCTCTGATGCACCTGTCGCCCGCGGCCCGCCTGGCGCTGCGCCTGGTCACCGCCGCCGGCCTGGCGTTCGTGTACGTGCCCCTGCTGGTGGTGGTGATCAGCTCGTTCAACAGCGCCAGGATCTTCACCTGGCCGCCGGACGGCTTCACGCTCGAGTGGTGGGGACGGGCCTGGGACAACCCGGGGGCGCGCGCCGCGCTGTCGGCGTCGCTGCGCGCCGCGCTCGGCGCCACCGCGATCGCGCTGGTGCTGGGCACGCTGCTGTCCTTCGCGGTGCAGCGGCACCGGTTCTTCGGCCGCGAGGCGGTCAACCTCCTGGTGGTCCTGCCGATCGCCCTGCCCGGCATCGTCACCGGGATCGCGCTGCAGTCCAGCTTCCGGGTGCTCGGCGTGTCGCTGTCGCTGTGGACGATCGTGGTCGGCCACGCGACGTTCTGCGTCGTGGTGGTGTTCAACAACGTCGTGGCGCGCCTGCGGCGGGTCTCCCGCTCGCTGGAGGAGGCGTCGATGGACCTCGGCGCGGACGCCTTCGAGACCTTCCGGCTGGTGACGTTCCCGGCGCTGCGCTCGGCCCTGCTGGCCGGCGGGCTGCTGGCGTTCGCGCTGTCGTTCGACGAGATCATCGTGACGACCTTCACCGCCGGCCCCGGCGACCAGACGCTGCCGTTGTGGATCTTCACCAACCTGACCAGGCCCAACCAGGCCCCGGTCGTCAACGTGGTGGCGGTGCTGCTGATCGCCGTCTCGGTGGTGCCGATCTGGCTCGCCCAGCGCCTGTCCGAGGGCGCCCTGCGCGGCGGCGCAGCCGGCGCCCACTGACGGCGCCGCAGCCGGGCAGCGCCCGCTTCTGCACCCGACCGGTTACGATGCCGGCGTGCCACTCATCGAGACCGAGCGCCTCACCAAGCGCTACCCCAGGGCGGTGACGGCGCTCGACGAGCTGAGCGTCAACGTCGAACCGGGCGTGATCGGCCTGGTCGGCGCCAACGGCGCGGGCAAGAGCACGCTGATCAAGATCCTGCTCGGACTGCTGGAGCCCACCTCGGGCGCGGCGCGGGTGCTGGACCTGGACGTACGGCGGGACGGGGAGCGGATCCGCGGCCTGGTCGGCTACATGCCCGAGCACGACTGCCTGCCGCCGGACGTGTCCGGCACCGAGTTCCTGATCCACATGGGGCGGATGTCGGGCCTGCCGGCGGCGGTCGCCCGCGAGCGGGCGGCGGACACGCTGCGCTACGTCGGGCTGCACGAGGAGCGTTACCGCCTGATCGGCGGCTACTCGACCGGCATGAAGCAGCGCGTCAAGCTCGCCCAGGCGCTCGTCCACGACCCTCGGCTGCTGCTGCTCGACGAGCCGACCAACGGCCTGGACCCTGCCGGGCGCGACGCGATGCTCCAGCTCGTGCGGCGCATCGGCACCGAGTTCGGCATCGCCGTGCTGGTGTCCTCCCACCTGCTCGGCGAGATCGAGCGCATCTGCGAGACGCTGGTCGCGATCGACGCCGGCCGGCTGCTGCGGTTCGCGGCCATGACCTCGTTCACCGGGCGCAGGGAGCTGCTCGCCGTGGAGGTCGACGAGGGCCTGGAGGAGCTGACCGCCGCGCTCGCCGCGCGCGGGCTGGAGCCGGTGCCCGACGGCCGCGGCCTGGTCGTCCGCCTCACCGGCGAGGACGTGTACGACGTCATCCGCGACGCCGTCGCCGACCTGCGGCTGCCCCTCAACCGCCTGGAGCAGCGCCGCCACGGCGTCGAGGAGCTGTTCCGGGACGGGCACCCGTCCACGGAGGCCGTCGGTGCCGGCTGACGCGCAGGAACCGACGCCCGGATCGACCGGGGGACCCGCACCTGCTCAGGTCCCCCGGACCCCCGGATCGACCGGGGGACCCGCACCTGCTCAGGTCCCCCGGACCCCCGGATCGACCGGGGGACCCGCGGCGGGGACCGCCGGAGCACCCGCCGGGGTCATCTACGACCTGGGTTACCGCAGGTACGGCGGGGTGCGCCTGGGCCGCGGCCACATCGCCCGCTCGCTGTTCCTGCACAGCCTGCGCGGGTCCTACGGGATCGGCCGGGGCGCGAGAGCCAAGATCCTCCCGTTCGCGGTGCTGGCGATCATGTGCGCGCCGGCGGCGGTCGCCGTGGTGATCGCCTCGCAGACCGGCACCCAGGAGATCAGGTACGACGCCTACCCGTTCATGTTCCAGCTGCTGATCGTGATCTTCCTGGCCGCGCAGGCGCCGGAGATGCTCTCCCGCGACCTGCGCCACCACGTGCTGCCGCTGTACTTCTCGCGGCCGCTGCGGCGCGACGACTACGCCCTGGCCAAGCTCGGCGCGATGACCACCGCCCTGTTCGCCCTGATCGCGATCCCGCTGCTGGTCCTCTTCGCCGGCATCGCGTTCACGCTGGTCTCCAAGCCCGGGGAGCTGTGGACCGAGACCACCGAGCTGGTCCCCGGGCTGGCCAACGCCGGTGTCCACGCGCTGGTCCTCGCCGCTGCCGGGCTGGCGATCAGCTCGTTCGCCTCCAGGCGGGCGTACGCGACCGGCGCGGTCGCCGGGCTGTACGTCATCAGCCAGGTGGTGGCCGACATCGTCCGCAGCGCGCCGAGCCAGGCCGTGCGCGAGCGCAGCGGCCTGCTCACCCCGTTCGACCTGCTCGAAGGCTTCAAGCAGTGGGCGCTGCGCGGCACGGCCGTGGAGGAGATCGACATCGGCGGCGCCGGGTGGCTGTACGGGCTGGTGACCGTGGCGCTGCTGGTCGCCGCCGTGGCCGTGCTGCTGGCCCGCTACCGCAGGGTGGCCGCGTGACCGCCGTCGAGCTGCGCGGCGCGTCGCGCTGGTACGGCAACGTCGTGGCCGTCAACGACGTGACCATGACCATCGGCCCGGGCGTGACCGGGCTCCTCGGGCCCAACGGCGCCGGCAAGTCCACGCTGCTGCACATGATGTCCGGGTTCCTCGCGCCGTCACGCGGCGAGGTCCTGCTCGACGGCCGGCCGACCTGGCGCGACGTGGGCATCTACCGGCGGCTCGGCCTGGTGCCCGAGCTGGACGCGGTGTACGGGTTCCTGACCGGCGGGGAGTTCGTCCTCGCCAGCGCCAGGCTGCACGGGCTGCGCGACCCGGAGGCCGCGGCTCGGCGCGCGCTGGAGACCGTCGAGCTGACCGGCGCCGAGGGGCGACGGATCGACACCTACTCCAAGGGCATGCGCCAGCGCGCCAAGGTCGCGGCGGCGCTGGTCCACGAGCCCGAGGTGCTGCTGCTGGACGAGCCGTTCAACGGCATGGACCCGCGCCAGCGGCTGCAGATCATGGAGCTGCTGCACCGCATGGGGGACGCCGGCCGCACGATCCTGTTCAGCTCCCACATCCTGGAGGAGGTCGAGCGGCTGTCGGGGACGGTGCAGGTGATCGTGTCCGGCCGCCTGGCCGCGTCGGGCGACTACCGGCGCATCCGGCGGCTGATGACCAACCGGCCGCACGTGTTCACGGTGCGCTCCAGCGACGACCGCCGGCTCGCCGCCGCGCTCGTCGCCGACGGCTCGGTCGCCGGCGTCGAGCTGGACCACGGCGCCCTCCAGGTCCGCACCAGCGACTACGGCACGTTCACCCGCGTCCTGCCGAGCGTCGCACGGGCCGAGCAGATCCGCCTGCGCGAGGTGCTGCCGACCGACGAGTCGCTCGAGAGCGTCTTCGCCTACCTGGTGACGCAGTGAGCGCCCCTCGCCAGGGCGGGGGGGCGGGGTGATGGCGTCCGCGCGCGCGGGGTGGAGGCCCCTGAACCCCGTGATCGGGCGGATCACCGCGCGGGCGTTGCTGGGCCGACGCCGCGCGCTGCTGCTGGCGCCGCTGCCGCTGCTGCTGATCGCGCTCGCGGCCGCCGGCCGCAGCATGGACGACCCCGCCGGCTGGGCCAACCAGGTCGTCAACGGTCTCGGCGTGTCCGCGATCCTGCCCCTGGTCGCCCTGATCATCGGCACCAGCGTGCTCGGCTCGGAGATCGAGGACGGCAGCGCCGTCGCCCTGCTCGCCAAGCCGGTCGCGCGCCGCGACGTCGTGCTGACCAAGCTCGCCGTCGCCTTCGCGGTGACCGCGCTGCTCGCGGCCCTTCCGGTGTTCCTCGCCGGCCTGGCAGCGACCGGCGAGGCCGGCGGGCTCACCGCCGGCTACACCGTCGGCGCGCTCGCCGGCTCGGTGGTCTACTGCGCGCTGTTCCTCGCGCTCAGCCTGGTGACCCGCCGCGCGGTCGCGGTCGGCCTGCTGTACGTCCTGCTCTGGGAGGGCGTCCTGGGCAGCCTCGTCGCGGGCGCCAAGTACGTCAGCGTCCGCCAGTACCTGCTGGGGATGGCCCACTCGGTCGCCTCCTCGGACCTGATCGACGCCCACCTGTCCGCGGTCGTGGCGGTCGTCATGAGCATCCTGGTGACCGCCGCCGCCGCCGCCCTGGCGGTCAACCGCCTGCGCTCCTTCAGCCTCAAGGGCGAGAGCACCTGACCGCGGCCTCTCGAAGCCCGGCTCGGGCGGCAGGCACAACGCACCATGACGCCGCTGGCTCGCAGGCGAGATGGATCAGCCGTACCCGCCGCCGCCGAGATCGGTCGCGACGGCATCGACGCTGAAGACGCTCCCGCTCCCGCCCCCGCCGTCGCTGACGGCGTCGGTGACGGCGTCGCCGCCGTCACCGACGGTCGCATCCGGCTCGCCGGGGTCGAGGGAGAAGGCGTCGGGCTCGAGAGACGCGCCGAGGAGGGCGCCGCCGGCACGCTCGGCGCCGGGCCGGCCGGCGTCGAGGACGGTGGCGTCGACCTCGCCGGCCGCGAGGCCGGCCGGGTCCTCCGGCGCCGTCCAGGCGTCCTCTGACACCAGGAACGCGTTGCCGGCGAAGGGGTCGGTGCCGGCCGTGACCGCGGGGCCGTGGCCGAGCGGGTCCTGCCGGTCGGCAAGCGGGGCGAGGGGGTCGGGGGCTTCGGCGGCGATGGTCGGGTCGTCGGCGGGCTCGACCGAGGACGAACGGCCGCGGCGTGAGCTGCCGCGCCCCTTCGACCCCGACCCGGTCTCCTTGGACGGCGCCGGAGCCTCGGCCGGGGCGACGGGTCCCTCGGCCGGGATCGGGGGAAGCTCGAAGAGCAGCTCCCCGCTGGGGCCGAACGCCTTACCGCCTTTGAACTGGCCGTCCTTCGGGTCCACCTTCCCGCCGATGACGAAGCTGCCTGGCTGGATGACCCTGCCGTTTCCCATCGGCACGGGCTGGGTGAACTTCCACAGGCCACCGGGGTGGTCGGGGTAGTAGACGATGCCCTGCGCGTCCGGCTGCGGCTCCCGCTGCTCGTCGGGCGAGAGCGACAGCTCGGGGACGTACCGGCCCTGCGCGTCGTACACCCTGCCGTGGAGGACGACCCCCTTCTCGCCCTTCTCGCTCCCGATCCTGAACGGCTCGTTCGCCGGGATGATCCTCGTGCCGATGCGTTCCTCGGTCGGGAACGAGAAGGTGCCTGTCTCGGGGTCCTCGACGGCTCTGCGCATGACCTCCACAGCGGCCGCTCTCCGCTCCTGCTCGACCCGCCGCTCGGCCTGGTACCGCCCCAGCAGTTCCTGCTGCGCCGGCGTAGGCTCGGCCAGCTTGGGCCTGGCCTGCTGCGTCGCCTCCAGCGGCGGTGTCGGGGCCTTCGGGGGCTGCTTGCCGACGGCCTGGGCCAACCGGGTGAAGGGCGCGGGCCAAGGCGTGGCGCCGGCCGCGTCGGACGTCGGCGCGGCGTCGGTCACCGTGCCGCCGTCGTCACCGCCGCCGCTGGTCGCGGGCCGCTGCCGGGACGCCACCTCCCTGATCCGTCTGGGGAGCGGGAAACGGGGATCCGGAGCGACCCCCGCCGGAGGCTCCTCACCAGACCGCTCCGGGTCCGCACCCAGGCTGGTGGCGCGGGCGGCCTCGAAGCCGCCGGCCGGGGCCTGGCCCGGCGGCGGAAGGCCGTCGAGGCCGCGCAGCAGGTGCTTCGCCTGGACCTGGAGACGCTGATAGGCCGGGTCTGAGAGGCCGGGCGGCGGGAGCGACGAGGTGGCACTTCCACCGCCCGGCCGGGCCTCGGGCAGGGTGCCGGCGCGGGCCCGCTCGCCCGGGACGACTCCCTTCGCGAGCGCGGCCCCCTGGTAGCAGAGCGCCACCAGCAGCACCAGGCTGGCCATCAGTGCGACGGCGGTCAGGACGCGCAGCCACGCGCCCCTGGCGGTTGACGCGGTGCCGCGCGATCCTGAGCCGCCGTCGCACCGAGGAGCTGCCATCGCCTGCTCCTTGCGGAAGGCTGGAGGAGACCCGTTCCACCACAGCCTCCACCGAGGCGATTGCAGCAAGGACTCTGGGGCGTGTCGATGCGATAAAGGAGCAGCGACATTTCCACAGGAATCCCGGACCAATGGCCCTGAGTCCCCCTTCAGTCCCCCTTCCGGATCGGGGAAACCGTAATACAGGCGAGGGTATGAGCGTCAATTGTAGCCCGTCATAAAGGCCGGGGTGGCCGCCTTCCGGCCTGCCGGGCACAGCCGGCCGTGGTCCAGGCGTCCGACCTGCCGTTCTCGGTGGATCGCAGGGTGCCGGGCCGCACCGGGAGCCACCCCGCGGCCGGCGCCACGACGCGGTCCGGCGCCGTACATTTGGGGAACGTTTCGGCAACGATTTGCACAGGCGGCGGGACCGGGAGCGCATGCGCCCGCGAGCCGCATGCCCGGCAGGTATTTGCACGCCGGCGCGGCCGGCGAGGACGCCGGGGCGGGCGGCGGCATGCGCGCCGCGCGGCCACGTGCCCGACCGGACCGCAGCGCCGGTCAGAGCCGGCCGGCGATCTCGCGGGCGGCCTCGGCGGGCGTCAGGCGGGTGGTGTCCAGGATCTCGGCGACGCCGGGGAGCCATCCGAGCGCGGCCCGGTAGCCGGCGAGGTGCTCCAGCCGCCAGCGCTGCGTCTCCTGCGGGACGGTGCGGTCGTGCCAGATGCGGCGGATCAACTCGTCCTCGTCGGCGTGGACGACGAAGTGCCGGGTGGCGAGCTGCACGGCCGCCAGGCCCTCGAAGATCTGGCGCGCGTACTCGGGGCGGAGCAGGGCCGCCGGCGCGACCAGGATACCGCCGGTGTACCGGTGGACCTCGGCGGCGGTCTGCACGACCAGCGGCCGCCACGGCGGCCAGTCCTGGAAGTCGCCGACCGGATCGCTCAGGACGTGCCGCAGCATGGTCCCGACGACCGCCGGGTCGTAGATGCGAGCGCCGGGCAGGATCCGGACCAGCTCGTTCGCGGTGCTCGTCTTGCCCGCCCCGAAGGTCCCGTTCAGCCACACGATCATCGCCGGCCCCGCGCGCCGTGCCCGGCATCGAGCACACCTGCCTCCTCGAACCCTTGAAGACCGAAGGACCCCGCACGGTAGCGGACCGCACCGACGCTCGCCGGTCCCGGCACGCCTCCGCGGGAACCCGCCGCCCACCTGGCGGCCCGTCCGGCGGTCCAGCCTGGCTGGCGCCGCTCCGGACGGTCGTGGGGTGCGCGGATCACGGCGACGCCTGGAGTGGGCGGAAGACCGCGCCGGCGATCTCGGTCACGCGCGGCTTGCCGACGCAGCGGAACGCCCGCACGCCCTTGGCGAAGTCCTCCACGGTCGGCGGGAACGCCGTCGCCGACCAGCCGTCGGAGGGCAGGCTGCGGCGCGCTTCGGCGGTGCGTGAGGCCAGCATCACCTGCGTGGCGCACAGCTTGCGGACCTGCGGGTGTGCGGAGAGCGCCTTCTCGTCGGGCTTGGTGACGTCAGCCGGCATCGGCGCGACCGCGAACGTCTCCCAGACGTGGTCCTCCCCGCAGTCCCGCTGGTCCACGTTGATCCTCCCCACGATGAACACCGGCGCCGACCAGCACTCCGCGACCCTGGTGCAGCGGGCCGACGCGGACACGGCAGCGGCGGGACACCCTTCGGCGACGGTCTGGATGCCGAGCGCCTCCACGGCGCTGCGCGCGGCCGGTGGGCGAGTCGCCGGCGGCGCCCCACCCGAACGCCCCCCACCCGCCGGCCGCGGGCCGCCGCTGATCAGCACCACCGCGACCACCACGACGACGGTGAGCATGCAGGCCGCCGTCACGACCACCACGGCCGGACCCCGGCGCCGACGGCTGCGCCGCCCGAGCCGCTGCGCTCTGCTCCCCGGGACCGGCACCACCCCGTCCGCGGCCGCCTGCCCCGAGCCGACGGCGGGAGGCCCCAGGCCCGACGGCAGGGCGGCCGGCGGCGCAAGGCCGGAGCCGAAAGCCGCCGGCGCCTGCCCCGACCGGGCGGCCGACGGCGCGAGCCCCGAGCCGAAAGCCGGCGGCGCCAGGCCGGACGGGGCCGCGGGCGGCGCTGCGCCCGATGCCTGGGCCGGCCCTTCCACGCCGATGGTCCGGCCTGGTGGGGGCCACAGCCCGGTCACGCGCGCCGCCTCGTCCGGCGTGTGCCAGGACACCACGCCCGGGTGACCCGGGGCGGCGGGGGGCGGCCCGGTTCCCGGGAGCGCCAGAGCGGCCAGCTCCTCGCGGAAGGCGGCGGCCGCGGGTCGCGCCGCCGGGTCGTCGGCCATCGCGTGGCGCAGGGCCCCGGTCAGCTCCCCCGGCACCCCCACCAGGTCGGGGATCGGCTCCCGGAGCAGCGCGATGATGGTCGCCAGGTCCGGCTCCCTGTCCGCCGGGAACCGCGGCGGCCGGCCGGCCAGCAGCGCGTACAGCGTGGCGCCGAGCGAGTACACGTCGCCGGCCGGGACCGGCTCCACCAGGCGGAACGCCTCGGGCGGGGCGTACGCGGGGGTCAGCGACTCGCGCGTCGCCGACAGCTCCATCCCGGGACGCGGCATCGCGGCCAGCCCGAAGTCCGCGAGCGCCACGAACCCGTACCTGGTGACCAGGACGTTCTGCGGCTTGACGTCGCGGTGGAGCACACCGGCCGCGTGCGCGGCGGCGAGCGCGTCGGCGATCCGCACGCCGATGTCCCGCACCTCCGCCGGCGCCAGCGGCCCCGCCGCGGCCACCCGGTCCCACAGCGACCCGTTCGGGCACAGCTCCAGGACCAGGTACGGCCGCCCGTCGGGCAGGACCCCGGCGTCGTACACGTCGACGACGTTCGGGTGGCCCGACAGGTGGCCGGCGGCGGTCACCTCGCGGACGAACCGCCGCTGGTCGCGCTCGCTGGCGAGCATCCGCTGATCGACCTTGAGCGCCACCTCGCGGCCGACGGCGAGCTGGCGCGCGCGGTACACCGTGCCGAAGCCGCCCCGGCCGATGATCTCGAGCACCTGGTAGCCGGGGACGGCCGGTGGGGCGGCCCAGGGTGCGACGAGGGGGGCATCCACCCCGCTGTTCCTTCCATCGTGGTCGAGCTGGCGCTGGCGCAGGCGCCGGGGCCTGTGACCCTATGAACGCCTCCCCGGCAAGTCAACCAGGCACGTCAGCCCGCATGCCGCCGCGGCGTGCCGCGGACCTGGAGGCTGGCCAGCAGCTCCCGGGTGGCGGCCGCGACCGCCTCGACCGCTTGGTCGAACGCGGCGGCGTTGTGCGCGGCGGGCGCCCGGAACCCGGACACCTTGCGGACGTACTGGAGGGCGGCGGCGTGGACGTCGCCGTCGTCGGCGTCGACGGTGAAGGGAGGGCGGAGGGTCCTGATGCTTCTGCACATGCTGACAGTATGCCCGCCGCCTGCGTCAGGCCGCGGCCGGGCCGGTCAGGCCGGGGTCGCCAGCGCGAGGGCGAAGCGGCCGCGGTCGTCGGTGTCCCAGCGCTCCAGGCGCAGGCCCGCCGCGGCCAGCTCGGCCTCGACCACCGGGCGGGTGAACTTGCAGGAGATCTCGGTGCGCAGCTCCTCCCCGGCGGCGAAGGGGACCTCCAGCTCCAGGGTCGGGAACCGCAGCATGACCGCCTCCGCGGCCCGCAGGCGCATCTCGATCCAGGCGTTGCGCTCGTCGTACAGGGCGACGTGCTCGAACGCCTCCACCGGGACCTCGGAGCGCAGCTCGCGGGCCAGCACCCGCAGCACGTTGCGGTTGAACTCGGCGGTGACCCCGGCCGCGTCGTCGTACGCCGCCTGCAGGACGGCCGGGTCCTTCACCAGGTCGGCGCCGAGCAGGAACCGGTCCCCCGGGCCGAGCGCGGCGGCCACGCTGGCCAGCAGCGCGGCCCGCTCCGCCGGCAGGTAGTTGCCGATCGTGGAGCCGAGGAACGCGATCAGCCGGCGGCCGTGGTGGGGCACGTGCGGCAGGTCGGCGGTGAAGTCCCCCGCGTACCCGTCGAACCCCAGCCACGGGTAGGACTGCCACAGTGCCGCGGCCGCGCCAGCCAGCGCGTCCTCGCTGATGTCCAGCGGGGCGTAGCGCAGCCCGGTGTCGTGACGGTGCATCGCCTCCAGGAGCAGCCGGGTCTTGCGCGAGGAGCCGGAGCCCAGCTCGACCAGCTCCTCGGGCCGGACCAGCTCGACGAGCGGGTCGGCGACCGCGCTCAGGATCTCCGTCTCCGCCCTGGTCAGGTAGTACTCGGGCAGCCGCGTGATCTGCTCGAACAGCTCGGAGCCGCGCGCGTCGTAGAACCACTTCGGCGGCAGCCACCTGGGGGTGGCGGTCAGCCCGGCGGCGACGTCGGCGGCGAGCTGCTGGTGCCAGTCGGCCGGCGGTGCCAGCCGGGTGATCGACGCGAGGATTCGGACCGTGCTCATCCGGCAGTCTCCAGGTTCGCGGTCGGGTGCTGGGCAGGCGCTCCGCCCGGGTTCGGGGAGGGGGCGGGGCGCGGGGAGGGCAGGGGGGTGAGCCTGGCCTGGCCGGGGGTCAGCTCGACCAGGTGGCGGTCCGGCAGCTCGGTCCAGTCGCCCACGTCGTCGAGCGGCTCGGAGGCGGCGAGCGCGGTGCCGTCCCGCCGGGTGGTGAACAGGGTCGCCGCGCGACGGGTGCCGCCCTGCCGCGAGCCGATCGCCGCGCGCACGCCGACGATGCGGGCGCCGTCGCAGGCCAGCATGGTCAGCGTGGCGGCCCGCCCGGCGGCGACGCAGCGCCGCTCGACCTCGGACACCGTGGCGGCGACCGCTCCGCCGAGGCCGACCCCGGGATCCTCGCGGCGCCGGCGCGCGACCGTGAGCGCGAGCACCACCGAGTCGGTCAGCAGGCCGATCCGGCCGAGCAGGTCGTCGGGCAGCTCGGCCAGCAGCTCCCGGCCGACCGGGCCGGGGAACCCGTCGATCCGGCCGTTGTGCGCGACCGCCACGCCGTCGTTCAGGAAGGGCGCGGCCGCGGACGGGCCGTACGGCAGGCCGGGCGTGCCCGAGCGGACCGCGGCGAGCTGGGCCGTCGCCCGCAGCCTCGGCGCGAGGTGCGGCAGGTTGGGGTCCGACCACGGCGGCAGGTCGCTGGCGTAGCGCAGCGGCTCGGACTCCCCCGGCGGCCACCACACCACCCCGGTGCCGTCCACGTTGACGCTGCCCTGGTGCTGCATCCTCGGCCGGTAGGCCTGCTCGTACAGCGCGTGCGGCAGGTCGCGCAGGAGCAGCGACAGCGGCGCCTCGGCCCCGGTCCGGGCGGCCATCCGGCACATCAGCGGTCCCAGGCCAGCCGCAGGCCGGCGAAGATCTGGCGGCGCTGCGGGTAGTCCCAGTTGCGGAAGGTGGCGCGCGCCACCCAGCGCGAGGTCGCCCACGACGCGCCGCGCAGCACGCGGTGGTCGTCGCCGAAGAAGACCTCGCTGTACTCGGGGTAGGGGAAGCTCGAGTAGCCCGGGTAGCCGCGGAACGGCGAGGAGGTCCACTCGTACACGTCGCCGAGGAGCTGCTCCACGCCGTAGGCGGACGCGCCCGCGGGGTAGCTGCCGACCGGCGCCGGCCCCCAGCCGCTGTGGTCCAGGTTGGCGCGGGCGGGGCTGGGCGGCACGTCGCCCCACGGGTAGGGGCGGCTGCGCCCGGCGGCCGGGTCCCAGGCGCACGCCTTCTCCCACTCGGCCTCGGTCGGCAGCCGGCCGCCCGCCCAGCGGGCGAACGCCTCCGCCTCGTGCCAGCAGACGTGCTGCACCGGCTCGCGCGGGTCCAGCGGCAGCAGGTGGTCGAAGCGGCGCACCAGCCAGCCGCCCGCGCCGTCGGGCGTCCAACCCTGCGGGACGCGCTCGCCGCTCTCCTCGCGCCACGCCCAGCCCTGCGGGCTCCACAGCTCCGGGCGGTCGTAGCCGCCCGCGGCCACGAACTCCGCCCAGCGCCGGACGGTGACCGGGAAGCGGTCGATCGCGAACGCGCGCAGCTCGACCCGGTGGGCGGGGCGCTCGTTGTCGTAGGCCGCGGTGCGGTCGTCGGTGCCGAGCCGGAACGGCCCGGCGGGGATCGTGACCCGCTCGGTGTCGTCGACCGGCCGCGGGCTCGGCACCCGCCGGCCGGCGGCGGGCGGGTAGGGGTCCGCGGCGGCGCGCAGGTCCAGCGCCTGCAGCATCGTCTCCTGATGCTGGGCCTCGTGCTGGACGATCATGCGGTACACGTAGCCGCCGGCGACCAGCGGGCGGTCGGGGTCGAACGCCACCCGGCGGAGCACGCCGAGCGCGTCGGCGCGCACGTCGGCGAGGTACGCCAGCGCCTCGCGGCGGGGCAGGATCGGCAGGTCCGCGCGCGTCCAGCGCGGGTTCTCGAACGGGTTGTAGACGCGGTCCAGGTCCGGGTTGTCGGCCGGGCGGCCGTCCAGCTCGCGCAGCAGCCACAGCTCCTCGAAGTTGGCGACGTGACCCATGTCCCAGACCAGGGGGCTCATGATGCGGTCGAACTGCTGGTGGACGGCGTCGTCGCCGAGCGGGTCGGTGAGACCGAGCAGACGCCGGCGGACGGTGGCCAGCTCCCGCTCGAGGCGGTCGCGCAGCTGGTGGGTGGGCTCGGTCAGGTGGGCGGGGTCCATGCGCACCTCACAGTCTGGTCCTGGTGGTGAGCGGCTGCGCCGCCCAGGCGAGCGCGTACGCTGCCCCGTCGGCGAGCGCGGCGCGCAGCTCGTCGGCGGGGCAGCGGCCGCGCAGCGTCAGCCGGTCGAGGAACGCCTCGGCCAGGGCGAGGCTCCCGGGCGGCAGGTGGCCGCGCGGCAGCCGGCTGGCGCCGTCCAGCGCGAACGACCACGCCTCGACGGCCAGCGCGCACAGCGCCGGGTCGCCGACGCCGGCGGTCGCCGCGCGCTGCCACAGCGCCGGCAGCCGGTCGCGGTAGGGCTCGAGCACGTGGCGCACCTGCGCCCGCGCGCGAGGGTCCTCGAGCGTGCCGGCGAGCAGCGTGACCGGGACCGCCCGCAGCGGCGCCGGCAGCGCGTCGACCGCGCGCAGCTCCATGAACCCGCGCGCGCGCACCTCGAGGAACAGGGTGGTCAGGTGGTAGCGGAGGTCGTCGTCGGTGGGCGCGCCGTGGTCGGGGTGCCCCTCGCGCAGCCAGTCGGCGAACGTCCAGCCGGGACGGCCCGCCGCCCAGCCGCCCACCCCCTCGCGGCGGACGAGCAGGACGTCGGCGCCGAGGGCGGCCAGGGTGAGCTGGTCCACGGGGTCGGCGGCGGAGCCGTCGACCAGCGCCCGCGGGAACCCGGTGCGGGTGGGGTCGACGCCCTGCCAGATCAGGGCGCGGGCGGACACCGCGCCGGCCACCGGGCTGGCGGCGAAGGTCGCGCACGCCACCGGCGCGACCAGGTTGGCGACCAGCCAGCGCTCCTCGCGCTCGCCGGGTGGGCCGAGGTCGAGGTTGACCTGGAGCGCGCAGGTGTCGCGCATCATCATCGCCCCGTGCGGGCCGCGCCGGTCGAAGTAGGCGGCCATGGCGGGGTAGCGCGGGGCGGCGAGCTGCTGCGGGACCGGGCGGCGGGTCCACACGTCGGTCCCCGCCGAGGCGAGCACCACGCCGTGCGGCCCGAGCGCGTCGGCCAGCCGCGCGGCGCCCCCGTCCAGCTCGGCGAGCGCGCCCGACGGGCTCGGGTGCGGCGCCGTCGAGTGCTCGAGCTGGCCGCCGGGCTCGAAGGTGAGCCGGCCGCCGCCGAGCTGCCATTCGGGAGACGCCCCGGCGCCGCGGCGCACGCCGCCGGGGACGAGGGGGGTGTCGTGGATGGAGTCGTCGAGCAGGGGGGCCAGCTCGCTCAGCAGCACCCGCTCGACCGGGGAGCCGTCCGCGGCGACCCGGACCGGGAAGGTCTCCAGCTCGAGGCCGACGCGTCCAGGGCCCGCTGCCGCGGGCAGGGACGGGAAGCAGGTCTCCGCGACGATCTGGCGGACGTGATCGGGGTCGCGGACGGTCTGGGGTCGTCCGCCGTTCACGGAGCGTTGCGCTCGAGTTCCTCGATCAGCCGCTTCGGCCGTCCTTCGCGCATGTCGCACCCCTTCCGGTCCGGTGCTCGTCAGTGCTTGCTCAGCCCTTCTAGGGTAGGGGACCGGGCGGACAGCGCCAGCCGGAAGATCCCGCCCTCACTCCCGGGCCGGCCCGGCCCGGCGGGTCGTCGCCGCGGATCCGGCCGGTGCCGCCGGTGACTCGCCCGCCTGGTCGGGGCCGCCGTCGGGCGCGGCCCGCGGCTCCGCGTCGCCGTCGGGGAGCCGGCTCCAGAGCAGCAGGTTGAGGGGGTAGATCAGGTAGCCGAGCCGGCCGGCCGGCGCCAGCAGGATCGCGGCGGCCAGCACGACGGCCCCCCGCCGCGCGGCCGCCTTCACGCTCCAGGGGCCCCGCCGCAGCAGCAGCGCGACCGCGATCGCGGCGACCACGCTCGCGAGCGCGGCGGCCAGGATGCCGCGCGCCTGCGGGAACGGCGCCGTGAGGAGCTGGCCGACGGTGGGGCCCCTGGCGATGGTCGGCGCCTCGGCCAGGCCGAGCGGGAACAGGACCACGCTGTCGGCCAGGGCGCGGGCGTCCCGGAGCGCGAACGGCGCCACGACCGGCACCACCACCGCCGCCGCCGCCGCGGCGAACCGGCCGGCCGCGCGCCGTCCGGTCCGGTCGCGCGCGGCGAGGGCGAGGAACGGCAGGGGCACCAGGGCGGTCTGCTTGATCGCGCCCGCCAGCCCGGCGACCAGGCCGGCGAGCACGGGCCGCCCGCGCCGCTCCAGCACCACCGCCAGCAGCAGCAGGGCGAGCACGGCGACGTCGTCGCCGCCGCCGGTGAGATAGCGCGCCCCGGTGGGCAGGACCAGCAGGACGGTCAGTACCCGCAGGCGCTGCGCGCCGGACGCGCCGGAGCGCGCCAGCGCGAGCAGCGCCGCCGACACCGCCGCGAGCGCGAAGCCGACGCGGGCGTCGGTGGGCGGCCCGGGCCCGGCCAGCGCCCGCGGCAGGCCGAACGCGAAGATGCCGGGCAGGTAGGGGATGTGCTGCCAGACCCCGGGCGGGTAGGTGCGCAGCACCCCGTACCCGTACGACCTGGCGTAGGGGTTGCCGCCGTCCAGCAGCACGCCCGCGCCCTGCTCGACCAGGAACACCTCGGACTGGATGTGGAACCGGTCGCCGTCGCGTGCCCGCCAGGCCACCTCCAGCGCCAGCGGGACCGCCAGCGCGCCCGCCAGGACCGCGAGCGCCACCGCCGTGCGCGCCACGAGGGGCGTCCGTGGCGGCCGCGCGCGCCAGCACGCCGCCAGCAGCAGAGCCGCCAGCGCGCCGGCCGCGTACGGGCCGACCGCCAGCCGACCCCACTGCCGTTGGAGGGGGATGTGGTCCCACCGGGCCGCGACGCCCGCGATCAGCGCCGAGGCGCCGTACAGCGCCGCGTCCCATCCCGCCGAGCGTGCGGCGTCAGCGCGCACTCTGCGCGGGCACCTCGGCTCCGGGGACGTCGTCGTCGGCCGTCACGCCGGTCTGGCGGCACCGGTCGGTCCGGGCCGCGTACACCAGCCCTTCGTTGCTCGTGCGGTCGAGGTGGTCGCCCATGAGCGGACATCGGAGATCGACGGGACGGGGGGTCATGCGCGCGTCGTCCGACCACGGGCCCGAGGTCCCCGGACCTGCTGGTCGAGAGGACATCGTAGTGGAGGTCGGGCCATTCGGGGGGACCGGGCCGGCGCGGCCGCCGCCCCGGTGGAGCCTGCCGGCGGCTAGGGGCGCAGCTCGGCGAGCCCGTCGAGCAGCCGGTCCACGTCGGTGCGGTCGTTGTAGTGGACCAGCCCCGCGCGCACGCGCCGCCGGCGTCGCGGATGCCGAGCGCGCCGGTCAGCTCCCACGCGTAGTTGTGGCCGTTCCAGACGTTCACCCCCCGGGCCGCGAGCTGCTCGGCGACGGCGCGGGGGGTCCGGCCGGCGACGGTGAAGTACGCGGTCGCGGTGCGCCGGGGCGCCCTCCCGAAGGTCCGCACGTGCTCCATCGCGTCCAGGCCGGCGAGGAGCTCGCCGAACAGCTCCTGCTCGTGGGCTTCGGCGGCGGTCGTCGAGGCGACCAGCCGCGCCCGCCGCGTGCCGCCGGCGCGGGGATCGAGCGCGGCGAGATGGTCCACCGCAGCGACCACGCCCGCGTAGTCGGCGAACGGCGGCGTGCCCAGCTCGAAGCGCTCGGGCACGGCGTCCGGGGAGGAGGCGAGCTTGTCCGGGTGCAGCCCGGAGAGCAGGCCCGGGTCCGCGGCGACCGCGCCGACGTGCGGGCCCGACCACTTGTAGGCGCTGGTCGCGAGGAAGTCCGCCCCGAGCGCCGCCAGGTCGACCGGCCCGTGCGCGGCCGCGTGGACGCCGTCGACGTAGGTGAGCGCGCCCGCGGCGTGCGCTCGCGCGGTGATCGCGGCCACGTCGGGCCGGGTCCCGAGGACGTTGCTCGCCGCGGTCACGGCGACCAGCCGGGCGCGGCCGGACAGCAGCGCGTCGTACTGGCCGGCGGGAAGCTCGCCCGTGGCGAGGTCGACCTCCGCCCAGCGGACCGTCGCGCCGGCCCGCGCCGCCGCCTGCACCCACGGCCGCACGTTCGCGTCGTGGTCGAGCCGGGAGACCACGACCTCGTCCCCGGGACCCCACGCCGCGGCGAGCGCGCCCGCCAGCCGGTAGGTGAGGGTGGTCATGTTGGGGCCGAGGACGACGCCGCCCGGGTCCCCGCCGACGAGGTCGGCGAACGCCCGGCGGCATTCGGCCACCAGGCGCCTGGAACGCTCGCTGCCGGGGAACGCGCCCCCGAGGTTGCCGATCCCCGCGCGCCAGGCG
The DNA here is from genome assembly GCA_035263405.1 of Actinomycetes bacterium. Classification (GTDB taxonomy): domain Bacteria; phylum Actinomycetota; class CALGFH01; order CALGFH01; family CALGFH01; genus DATFRI01. The sequence goes on from DATFRI010000095.1 coordinate 83,848, forward strand.
CCGGCGATCGCGTCCGCGACGGCGGCCGGCACCTGGGTGCCCGCCGCACCGTCGAGGTGGGCGTCCCCGTCGGCCAGGGCGGGGTAGGCCGCCCTGACCCGCGCGACGTCGAAGGCCATCGCCCGAACGCTAGCCGAAGAAGCCGCCACCGGCGAACAGGTCGCCGCCGGCTTCACCCGGCTCGCCCGCCTGGCCGCCCGAGCCGCCGTCCAGGATCCCGCCTGGGGACAGGCCGAGGCCGTTGTGGAACACGCTCGCCGCCGCCGGGTCGTGCCGCTCGCCGTCCGGCCCGGCGGCCGGGGCGGCGGGGGTGTTGTCGAACACGCTGGGCGCCGGCACCGCCCGGAGGGCGGCCGCGGCACCCGCGGCCCCGGCCGCCGCCGGCGCGCGGTCCTGCCGCGCCCGAGGCTCCGCGGCGGCCCGCGCGGCGAGGACCGTGGCCGGGGCAGGGCGGGGCGGCGCGGGCCGGGACGGGCCGGTCGGGGAGTCGCCGCCGTCGGGACGCTGCCACCTGCCGCCCGGGAATACCTTCCGGCCACTCGGCATGGTCAGCTCGGGCTCGTCGCCGGACGGTCCCGCCGCGGTCCCGGCTGCCGTAGCGCCCAGCGGCGGCGAGGCGGACGGGGGCGGCGCGGCGAGCGGCGCCGTGACCGGCCGCGAGGGCTCGTCGGGCTCGCGCGGGGCGTCGGGCGCGGCAGGCGCCGCCGGCAGGCGGATGCGCAGGACGGCGGCCGGGGCCGGCGGCGAGGGCATGCCGGAGGCGCCGGTGAACTTCCGCTGGCCCGGCCAGGCAGGGAGGGTCGCCGTCATGATCCGCGCCGGTCCCTGGCGGCCGTGGAGCGGGGCGTCCGGCGCGCTCGCCTTGAGCTGGCGCGCCGCTGCGGCGGCCGCCGGCCGCCGGGTGCCGGTCGTGCCCTTCTCAGCGGTGTCTCCCTCAGCGGTGTCTCCGGTCGTGCGGCCTTCGGCAGGATCGCGGTTCCTGTCACCCTCGGCGGGGTCGCCGGGCGCGGCCGCGCCGCCGCCCGTACGCTCGCGGGAGGGCGGCGGTACCCGGTGACGCTCCCGGTCGCCCGCCCGGTGACGCTCCCGCCGGTGCGCCGCCCGGTCGCCCGCCCGGTGACGCTCCCGGTCGCCCTCCGGGCCGCCGCCGGCGTCGGCGTCACCCTCTTCGAGCGGCTCCGCGAGCGCGACCCGCCGCCGCCAGGGGTCCCCCGCCTTTCCCACCTCCGGGACGTTCTCGGGGTTCCGTTGCGCGGGGAGCCAGGGGAGGCTGGCATCCGCGGCAGCCGCCAGCCCGCCGGCGGCCAGCAGCGGCGGGTCCCCGACCTCGGGCGGCGGGGACCCGCCGAGCCTGACGAGCAGGTCGCGCGCCTCCGCCATGCGGTCCTGGAGCTGCTGGACCGCGTCGGGATCGACCCGCCCCGCCGAAGGGTCGAGGACCAGCCCGCCGGCGCCCGCCACGCACTGGCCGACCAGGGCGGCGACCAGCAGCACGCTCGCCAGCAGCAGCAGCGCGGTCGTCGTGCGGACCATCCACCGCAGCGGCGTCCGGCGAGCCGTCGTGGCCGACGGGTCCGGCGGCGGCTCGCTGCCGGGCTCCGCGGGCACCGCGGCGAGGCTCCCCGCCTGCTCGGGCACGCCGTCACCGGGGTCGTCCTCGACCCCGGAAGCCTCGCGGAATGACTCGATCGTGTGCACAGGTGCTCAGAGAGAGGACGAAATCGTATCAGCCGACAAACAAGACAAAGTGAGTCTAGTTCGACGGCGGCATGCACCTGGTCACGGATGGGCAACGAGTCGGGAACGATCGCGGGCCGCGCCTACAGGCCCTGCTGCAGCAGGTGGACGAACTGCTGGTTGTTGAGCGCGCCGGGTCGCCGCGACCGGACGGTGTCGATCGCCTCACGGGGGACCACGCCGTCGCGGATCAGGCTCGCCGCGGCCAGCAGTCCCGACCGGTTCATGCCGCCCGCGCAGTGGACCAGCACCTGCTTGCCGGCGCGGCGCAGGTCGCGGACGAGATCGGCGAGCGCGGCCAGCAGCGCGCGGTCGGGCGCGGGGCCGTCCTCGATCGGCCAGAGCACGTAGACGGCGACGCCATCCAGCGGCGGCGTACCGGTGTCCAGATCGATCACGGCGTCCCAGTGCCGCTCCGGCCGGGGGTGGCCGGACTGCCACAACCCCGGGATGATCTCGGTGGCCGGCCACGGCGGGGTCAGGTCGTCGTCGGTGAGCTGCGGATCCGTCACGTGGACCTCCCGGAGCTGGCGGGTTCATCCGGTCGACTCGTCCGGTTCGAGCGTACCCGCACCGCCCGCCCCGGCAACCCTGTGCCGCCGGCCGCCCCGCGCGAGGGCGCGGGCCGGCACGGGCCGCGAGGTGGCGGCGCGATCCCGGGCGGCCGAGGTCGTACCGCCGCTGGCCCTGGACCGGGACCTGCGCCGGCCTCAGGCGGGTTGCAGCAGCGGCATCAGCACGCCGTCGACCACCGACACGACGAAGGCGTCGGGGACCGGGGCGCCGTCGGCGAGGAACCGCTGGACCACCATGGCCGGTCCGACCTCCGCGACGAGCGGGTTGACCGCCTCGGGCCGCACCTCCCCCCGCTCCACCCCGCGCTCCAGCACCGCGAGGAACATACGCTTGCGCGGCAGCAGGACCCGCTCGTGGAGCAGGCGGGCGAAGGGATGGTCCTTGTCGATCTCCGCCATGAGGCTCTGCAGGGCGCAGCCGGTCGGGGAGTTGATCATCGCGGTCATCCGCCGCAGCAGGTCCAGGACGTCCTCGCGCACGCTGCCGTGGTCGGGCAGGTCGGTGCGGGACGGCAGCGCGTGGTCGAGGGCCTCGACGACGAGGTCCTCCTTGCAGGGCCAGCGCCGGTAGAGGGCCGCCTTGCCGGTGCGCGCGCCGGCGGCGACCCCCTCCATCGTCAGCCCGGCGTAGCCGACCGTCCGGAGCTGGTCGAGGACGGCCTCGCAGATGGCCCGCTTGAGGGCCTCCCCGCGGCGCCGGGTCGTGGCCGGGATGGCGGGAAGGCCGGGCTGCGCCGTGGCGGCAGGGTCCGCGGGAGGAACCATCGGTGGACCTCCCCTGTCAGCGTTAGGGAACGCTTGCGTTCCCTACATCGGCTCGGTACCGTGGGCCGATAGTGAACGAGATCGTACACTAGCCCCCTACCTGAAGGGTGGAACCATCTCATGACGGTCACGCAGGAGGTGCGGCCGCGGCGAGCCCCGGGTGCGGCGGCGCGCGGCCACCACCCCGGCATGGCGCTGGCGGTGATCGCGGCGTCGCAGCTCATGGTCGTGCTGGACGCCACGATCGTGAACATCGCCCTGCCGCACATCCAGGGAGCCCTGCACTTCTCCACCACCAGCCTGTCGTGGGTGCTCAACGCGTACACGCTCACGTTCGGCGGCCTGCTGCTGCTGGGCGGCCGCGCCGGCGACATCCTCGGCCGGCGCCGCGTCTTCGTCTTCGGGCTGCTGCTGTTCAGCTTCGCCTCGCTGCTGGGCGGCATGGCCACGTCGTCGGGCTGGCTGCTCGCGGCGCGCGCCCTGCAGGGCGTCGGCGCCGCGATCGCCGCGCCCACGGCGCTGGCGCTGATCACCACCAACTTCGCCGAAGGACCCGCGCGCAACCGGGCGTTCGGCGTGTTCGCCGCGGTCGCCGGCTCCGGCGCGGCGATCGGCCTGCTCGCAGGCGGCATGCTGACGTCCTGGCTGTCGTGGCGGTGGGTGCTGTTCGTCAACGTGCCGATCGGCATCCTGCTCGCCACCGCCGCGCCGCTGTACCTCAGCGAGTCCGAGCGCCAGCCGGGCCGCTTCGACCTCGGCGGGGCGCTGACCTCCACGGCCGGGATGGCCGCGCTGGTGTACGGCTTCATCCGCGCCGCCCAGGACGGCTGGAGCGACACGCTGACGCTGACCTCCTTCGCCGCCGCCGCCGTCCTGCTCGCCACCTTCATCGCCGTCGAGACCAGGACCCGGCAGCCGATCACCCCGCTGCACATGTTCGCCGACCGCAACCGGGCGGGCGCCTACGTCATCATGCTGACGCTCGCCGCCGCGCTGTTCGGCATGTTCTTCTTCCTCACCCTGTTCGTGCAGGACGTGCTCGGCTACAGCCCGCTGCGCGCCGGCTTCGCGTTCCTGCCCGTGAGCGCGGCGATCATCGTGAGCGCGCAGCTCACCTCGCGCCGGCTGGCCCAGGTCGGGCCCAAGCGCTTCATGGTGACCGGGGCGGCCCTGGCGGTCCTCGGCCTGTCGTGGCTGACGCAGATCGGCGTGGACAGCAACTACCTCGAGGGGATCCTCGGCCCGATGCTGCTGTTCGGCGTCGGCATGGGCCTGCTGTTCGTGCCGCTGACGATGGTCGCGGTCGCGGGCGTGGTGCCCCACGAGAGCGGCGCCGCCTCCAGCCTGCTGAACGTCATGCAGCAGGTCGGCGGCTCGCTCGGCCTGTCGATCCTGGTCACCGTGTTCGGCACGGCGAGCAGGCACGCGGCCGGGGACCAGGTCGCGGACTTCATGGCCAACGCCACGCCGGAGCTCCGCGCGGCGTTCCAGCAGAGCGGCCAGCTGCCGCCGCCCTGGGCCGAGCGCATCCTCGCCCACGGCATCTCGACCTCGTTCCAGGCCGCGGTCGTCTTCGCGCTGATCGCGCTGGTGGCCTGCGTGGCCGTCGTCCGCGGCGGCACGGGGCAGCAGCCCGGGCCGGCAACCGAGGAGGCCGGCAGGGAGGGCGCCGGCGTCCCGAGGGTCGGCGCCTCCTGACAGGCGCGTACGGAGGCGGGGACGCCGCCGCGCCGCGCCCGCTGCGCCGCCGGATCCTGCGTCGAGGGCTCGGCGCGCGGCGCGGCGGGGGTCGGGCGCGGCACGGCGGCGGTCAGGGGGTCGGCCGAGCACCGGGACGCCGCCGGGCGAGCCCGAGCAGCAACACCCCGGCCGCCAGCAGCAGGCCGAGCCCGGCCACGCGTCCGCGTGGCCGGGCCTCCGGGGCGGGAGCGGTGCCGCCCCCGCCGGTCGCCAGGCCTCCCGACGGCATCCGGGACACGCCCATGGCGTCCTGGATCTCGACCACCTCGCGCGGGCTGCCGGCGCCGCCGACCAGCGCCAGCGTGGTCACCGCCCCCGCGCGGGCGGTGAGGCCGCCGCGGGCGAGGACCGCGCCGCCGGGCCGCCGGGCGACCACGCGGTAGCGGCCGGCCGGGACGTGCGCGTAGCCGCTCGGTGCGGCGAAGGCCGCCCGGGCGAACCGGGCCCGGGTGCCGGCGACGGCGACCTGGACCGGCCCGAGGCCGTCGGCGACGTTCAGCACGCGCACCCGCGCCGCGCCGGACGCGGCCCCGGTGGCGTGGTCGGGCAGGATCACCGCCCGCAGGCTCCCGCGCCGCCCCACCGAGGCGGCGGTGTAGACCCCGCCGGGCGCGAGCCGGCTCGTGGTGCTGACCAGCGGCGCCGAGGTGGTCGGCGCCCCGGCGGAGCGGACCTCGTAGGTGAAGCGCCCCGCCGGCAGGCGCACGTACCCGGAGACGTCCCGGTAGAAGACGTTGGGCATGAGCCGGGTGCGGTCCAGGCTGACCGCGTACACGTCCACGTAGGACAGGTCCGGCACGAAGTGGGCGATACGCACCAGGGCCGTCGCGGGCTCGGCGGCGGTCGCGGGGACGGGCGCCGCGACCATCGTGAGCAGGACGGGTAGGGCGAGGCCGGCAAGGCCTCGACGGACCACCGTCAGTCGGTCGCGCACCCGCATCGCATCCCCCTTCAGGACTCGCGCTCGTCTGCCCCTGGATTCGTGCGCGGTCGCCGCCCGGTTTGGTCGCCGCGCCCGATCCGGCGGATCCCCCCGCCGACCGAACCGCGCGGGCCGCGGCCACGAACTCCGGTCGAGAGCACCACGACCGGTGGAGAACCCGATGCCCGAGGCGACCAGCAGCGCGGACCGGACCTCGACCTGGCGTGGCCGTGCCCTCGGCGCCGCGCTGGCCGCGCTGCTCGCGGCCGGGCTGCTCGGGACGGCCCCGCCGGCGGCGGCCGAGCCGGCCGCCGACCTGGAGGCCAGGGCGCGCGCCACCGGCGCACGGCTCGACGCGCAGCACCAGCGCCTGGAGATCCTGGCCGAGCGGGTGAACGAGGCCACCGCGGACGGGACCGCGCTGCTGGCCAGGATCGCCGAGCTGGACCGGCGCCGCCGGCGGGTCGCCCGCGAGCAGGCGGCGGCGCAGGCGGCGCTGACCGCGCACGCCCACGGCGTCCCCGCGACCGGTGAGCCCGGCCGGTGGGCGTCGTGGTCGCTGCTGACGATGGCGAACCCGGTCGAGCTGGCCGACCGGCTGCCCCGGGCCATGGCGGAGCTGCAGGACGACCAGGCGCAGGTCACGCGGATGCGGGCGGCAACCGCCGAGCTGGAGCGACTCAACCGGGTCACCGCCGCCCGCGTGGTCGACCAGGCCCGGGTGGCCGAGCGGCTGCACCGCGAGCGCGGCGAGGCGGAGGCGCTCGCGGCCCGCCTCCAGGCCGAGATGGACGCCCTCGACGACCGCATCGCCGCCGCGATCGACCGGCAGAACGAGCGCGAGGAGGCCGCCCGGCGCGCCGCGTTCGACCGCGCCGCGGCCGCGGCGGGCGGGGCCGGATCGGCGGCCGGCGGCCCCTCGGCGGCCGCCCGGCGCGCCGTCCGGGTCGCGCTGGCGCAGCTCGGCGACCCGTACCTGTGGGGGGCCGAAGGTCCCGGGCGGTTCGACTGCTCCGGGCTGACCAGCTTCGCCTACGCGGCCGCCGGCGTGGCCATCCCGCGGACGTCCCGCGCCCAGTTCGCCGCGTACGCGCCGACCGCCCGCGTCCCGCTGCGCGACCTGCGCCCCGGCGACCTGGTCTTCTTCGCCACCGACCCGGCCGTGCCGAGCACGATCCACCACGTGGGCATGTACGTCGGCCGCGGCCTGATGGTCGAGGCGCCGCACACCGGCGCGACCGTGCGCACCGCGTCGGTCATGCGGCGGGACTTCGCCGGCGCGGTCCGCCCCACCTCCGTGCGGGGCCGCTGAGCCCGAGGGTCGCGCAGGATCTCGCCGCGCGAGCACGCGGACCCGTCCTCACGCGCGCTGCTGCGCCGCCGGCGAGGAACCCCCGGATCCGGCCTCATCTGAAGACCAGGCCCCGCCCGGTGTACTGCCGCTCGAAGCTCTCCAGGAGCTGGATGTACTGCACCGGGCCGCTCGGGAAGCCGGGAGCGCGGATCGCCACGACCCGCTGCGGCGGCACCCTGGCCAGCCACTGCCAGAAGGTTCTCGGCGCGGTGAAGATCCTGTCGACGACCACGAACTCGTCACCGATGCTGGCGCTCAGCGTGGACAGCAGGTCGGGGAACGGAGGAGGCCGCGACAGGTCCATCCAGACCTTGATGTGCACCACCGCCGGCCTGCCGCCGCGGGTGGCTTCCTCGAGATCCGCGATCGTCAGCCGGCGCTTGAGAGCGTCCGGACGGTAGTCGTAGGGATCCACGGGTTCCCCGGCTGTCAGTCTCCCCAGAGCGTCGTCGGTCAGCTCGAACGCCGGTCCCCGACGCACAGGGTCGATCAGGGTGGGAGGCGGCTCCGGGAAGCTCGGGCCGATGTGCTGCACCTCGATGTCCTGGGATTGGAGGTACAGCTCCAGCGTGCGCATCTGACGACCGTGGTCGGTGTTGATGCCACGGCGGCCCAGGTCCACGTTCAGACCGCGAACGGTGCCTGGGGTGTTGTTGAGACGACCAGCGACCTCCTGGATGAACATGTAAGGCGGTTCTCCCAACGTCTGCAGGGCCATCTCCACCGCGGCCGCTTGGACCTCGCTGTTTCCGCTGAACATGCCGCCCTCGATCGGCGCGACGAGTGGTCGATCGAGGAGGTCGGCGGGGACGCCCGGCATACGGGCGGGCAGAGGATCGCGGGCTGCTGCGCCGGGGGTCAGGGCCGTCGTCCCGTCGGGGCGGAACCCTCGCGGCGGCGGGTCGAGCGGAACGGAGCCCGTCCGGCTGACGCCGAACCGGAGCTGCTGCCGCAGCAGCTCGGCGTGGGTCGGGGACATGGGCTGGTAGAGCATCGGATTCACGTCTTGTCCGTAGACCTCCAGCTCGAGGTGCGCCGGCTCGGGGCGCGTCCTGCCCCACGGGACCCGTTCGCGGACGCGGCCGCGGAGGTCGTCGAGGTGTTCCCAGGGGACCTGTTCGCGGACCAGGCCGCGGAGGTCGTGGAGGTAGTCCCGGGCGATGAGGTACTCCTGGGAGAGGTACTCCCGGGCGATGAGGCCACGGAGGCTGTGGACGTACGCCCCGCCGAGGTACCCACCGGTGAGCAGGAAGGCGAACATGCCGACGACCCGGCCGAGCATCGCGGCCGGTCTCCCCTGAGCCAGGTAGGCCCGGAAGGGGGCGCGCCAGGTGGGACCCAGAAGCGCGTCGGTCAGCCAGTGGATGTAGAGGAGGGGGTTGCCGGCGAGCTGCCCGGTGGCCTCGACGAGCCGGGCGGTGAGCTGCTCGGAGACCTCGGTGAGCCGAGCGTTGACGGCTCGGTGCAGGTCGAGGTCCCAGCTCGGGAGCAGGCGCCAGGCGAACGTGGCGGCGTCGACCAGGGAGGCGGTGAACGCGCTCAGCGCCCGGTTGATGGCGCGGTGCTGATCCGGATTCCAGGTGACCGTGCGCCAGACCGTGCGCCCGATCGGCTGGCCGACGGCGGCGATGCCCCGCTTCCACAGGTGCGCCTCGTCGTCGAACCCTGAGGCGAAATCGCCGATGGCGGCGAGCAGCGACGAGGGCTGGTCGGGTGGCCCTCCGACGGGCGTCACCCCGGTCTTCAGGACGGGCACGTCACGCGGCGGCCAGCGGTCGGAGGCTGCACCGCCGGGCGGTCCCGCCGGTTGGACGAGGTGGGCGATCACCGGGGCGTGCCGCGGGTCGGGAGGCGCCACGGCCTGGCCGGCGGTCGGGGCCGGGGCGTGCCGCGGCCGCTGCCGGCCTTCCTGCCCGGTGGCCAGGGCGATGGTGGCAAGCCTGCCGTCGGCACCGGCGGTGCCGGCCGGGACCTTCCGGCCAGCCGGGACGGCCGCGCCAGCGACCGCGGTGCGCCGGGGCGGGTCCTGCGACAGGCCGGCGGCGGCTGGCGGCTGGACGGCGGGGACCACGCCGCCGGCGAGGACGACCGCTGCGGCCGGCGCTCGCCGCTCGGGGTGGACGCGCAGGCGGTCGACGGCCGGGAACCCGGCAGCGGCGGCCTGGAGCCAGGTGGCGCCGCCGGCGATGACGGGGCCGACGCCGCCGGCGTCGTCGGCGATGACGACGCGGCTGCCGACACCGCTGCCAGGTTGCAGGTCGGTCGTGGCCGGGGCGGGCCGTCCGGTGCCGTCGTCCACGACGTCGACGGACACGAGGTCGCCGGGGCCGACGGGGTCGGCGGCAGGGGTCCGGTACGGCCTGCTGGGGGGGTCGAGGGCCGCGCCGGCGGCCAGCTGGATGTGGAGGGTCCAGTTGGAGGCATCCGCCTGGCCGGTCCGGGCGGAGGCGGCAGGCGACAGGGGGTCGCGATCGGGAGGACCGTCCCCTTCACCGTTGCCGTCGCTCGTGCGCGCCGGCCGGCGCTCGCCTTCCTCGTCGTTCGTGCCGACCATGTGCTCCAGCCTGGGGACGGTCAGCGGCGCGCCGCCGCGACCCCGGGGGTCGGAGCCGCCCGGCGGGGCGCCTTCGGTGCCCGCGGAGACGGCCAGGAGCGCGCCGGCTGGGTGGTCGGGCGTCGACCCCCGCGGCTCGGCCTGGGTTGTGCAGCCGGGACGACACTGCCCTGGTCGAGGACCTCCTGCGCCTCGGTCCTGGCTTCGGCGACCTCGCGCGTGGGACCCGGCGCGCCGCGACCGGCTCCGTCGGGCACGTCGAGATCGGCACCGCCGGCCTGGTCGCCGCCGCTCAGGTCGCCCGAGGCTCCCTCGCTCGGCCCGCCCCACGACTCGGCGTGGACCGGCGGCACGGTGGCGAGCACCAGGACGGGGACACCGACCACCAGGAACAGGCAGAGGACGAGGGCGAACGGGAGGAGCCGCGGACACCGGCGGCCGGGGCGAGGGATGGCGCCATCGCCGCGGCGGCGGTGCGGCAGTCCGGCGGGACTGGCCGCCGCCGCGTCCGCACGAGCAGACCGGTGCGCCGGTCGTGGCGGCAACGGAGCACCTCGGGGGTGGACTCCCGGACACAGCCGACCGGTCTTCCGGGAAGTGGGCAACCGGCGCGATCCGGACGCGTCCGGCTCCCGCTGTCGCCGAAATGCGCCTGTTCCGCAACGCTTCGCCCCGAGGACGCGGCCGCGGCGTGAGCAGACGCCGGCTGCGGCGCCCGCCGGCGTGGCGGGCGCCGCAGGTCGTCACGCTCCTGCTGAACCGACCGAGCTGACGGGCACGGGCTCCGCGAGCTCGTCCAGCGTCGGAGCGCCGTGGCGCCGGCCGGTGCTCTCGATGGTCAGCCTCGGGATGAAGCGGTCGAGCCAACGGGGCAGCCACCAGTTGGCCCGTCCCATGAGCACCATGCTCGCCGGGACGACCAGCATCCGCACGACCGTGGCGTCGAGCGCGACGGCCGTCGCGAGGCCGAGGCCGAACATCTTCGTCGTCGGTGAAGGGTTGGCCACGAAGCTGAGGAACACCGCGACCATGATCAGCGCCGCGGACGTGATGACGCGTCCCGTCGTGGCCAGACCGCGCGCCACGGACTCGGCGTCGTCGCCGGTGCCGGCGTGCTCCTCGCGGATCCGCGAGAGCAGGAACACCTCGTAGTCCATCGACAGGCCGAACAGGATGCCGAACATGACGACCGGGATCGGCGAGGCGATCGGCACCGGTCCTTCCAGGCCCACCACGCCACCGAGCCAGCCCCACTGGAACACCGCGACCAGGACGCCGTAGGCCGCGCCGACCGACAGCAGGTTCATCAGGGCCGCCTTCAGCGGCACGACGATCGAGCGGAACACCAGCATCAGCAGCAGGAACGAGGCGGCCAGGATGGCGGCGACGAAGACCGGCAGGGTGTCGTCGAGCTGGGCGGTGAGGTCGTCCACCATCGCCGTGAGGCCCGACACGTACACGCCGGCGGGCAGCAGCCCACGGACCCGTTCGATCGTCCGGGAGGTGGCCGGGTCCGCCGGCCCGGTGGCCGGGATGGCCGGCAGCACCGCGGCGTCGCCCGTGGGGGCGGTCTGTGGCTCGCCGACGAACGCGATGCCCGGATCTGCCGCGAGGCGCTCGGTCAGCGCAGGCAGGGTTCCGCCGCCCAGCCCCGGCGTCCGCAGGTCGGCGACGATCAGCAGCGGGCCGTTGATACCCGGGCCGAATCCTCCGGCCAACAGGTCGTAGGCACGGCGGTGGGTGGTGCTCGTCGGCTCGTCGCCGGCGTCCGGGAAGACGAGCTGCATGCGCAGCGCCGGCGCGGCCAGCGCGAGCAGCACCACGCCCCCGACGAGCAGGTAGGGCCAGGGGCGTCCCGACACGCGGTGGGCGAAGCGCCACCAGACGCTGCCCTCTGCACGCACGGCGGGGCGCCGGCGGCGCAGCAGCCGTCCGGTGTCGATGCGGTCGCCCAACAGCGAGAGCAGCGCGGGCAGCAACGTCGTCGCGGCTGCCACGGCGATGAGCACGACCAGCGACGTCGCCAGCCCGATCGAGGTCAGCACGCCCAGGCCGGTCAGCGCCAGCGCGGCCATCGCGACGACGACGGTGCCTCCCGCGAACACGACGGCCGCTCCGGACGAGCCCATGGCGCCGGCCAGGGCAGCCGCGTTGTCCTGCCCCCTCGACCGGTTCTCGCGGTAGCGGGCCACGACGAACAGCGCATAGTCGATGCCGACGCCCAGGCCGACCATCGCCGCGACCGTCGGCGCGCCGGTCGACACGTCCATCGCGCCTGCGAGCAGCGTGATGCCGCCCAGGCCGACGGCGACGGCGACCACCGCCAGCCCGATCGGCACCAGGGCGGCCACGGCCGTGCCGAACGCGACGACCAGCACGACCAGCGCGGCCAGGAGACCCACGGCTTCGGTCCCGGACGTCTGCGCGTCGGCGTTGATGAACACCGCCTCACCGCCCAGCTCGGCGGTGACGCCGGCTGCGCGCGCCGGCGCGACGGCGCCGTCCAGCGCCTCGAACGGCGCCGGCCCGAGGTCGGACGCCGGCAGGTCGAACGTCAGGTCGGCGAAGCCGACGCGGCCGTCGGGTGAGACGGTGCCGGCCTCGAAGGGGTCGGCCACGGACACGACGTGCTCCACCTTCGCGGCTCGCGCCAGCGCGGCCTCGACGACCTCCCGGCGGCGGTCGAGCGTCCCGCCGCCGGCGGCGGCGAACACGACCATGGCGCTGCCGCCCGCCGCCTCGGGGAAGCGCTCGTCGAGCAGTTCCATCGCGCGCTCGCTCTGGCTGCCGGGCGCGACGAAGTCGTCGACGAACGCGCCACCGACCGTGCCTGCGAGCAGGATCACGACCGCGGCGACCACAGCCCAGGCGGCGACGGTCGACCACGGTCTCCTGGCGCTGGCCGCGCCGACGCGACGGGTGAACCCGTTCATGCTGGCTCCTCCTCGAGTCCGTCGGCGGCACGTCGGCTGCCGCCTCCGCGACGAAGATGGAGCTCGAGGCCGGTGCCGTCGCCGCCCCCGGGAACGATTCGAGGACCCGCCGAAGGGAGGGATCGGCACCGTCGGGAGCCGGCGAGCCTCCCCCGTGCGGCGGAGACCGCAGACCGCCTCCGGGTGGGTGACTGCGTGCGACGCGCACGCGTACCGTAGGTCGACGGATCTCCCGACCTGCCGGCCGTGCACCGCGTGGTCGGCATCGAGCGATGGTGGACCGCATGTCGCTGGACGCGCAGGCGCCGGTGCCCGGCACCCGGCGGCCGCCTGGCGGTCCCTTCACCCGCTGGCCGCGCGCCGCGGACGCCGCCCTCGCCATCGTCGTGTTCCTCGTGGTCGTGTTGCTGTCACCCGAGGGGCCCGACGACGAGCTCACCTTCCGCCATGTCGGTGACGTGTCGATCGCCGCACTGCTGGTCCTCCTGGTGGCCAGCGGCGTCCTCTACCGGCGGAGGTCCCGGCCCCTGGTGGTGTTCGGGGTCACCCTGGGCGCCGCGGTGCTGTCATTGGGATTCGACGAAGTGGACATGATCGGGATCGCCATGCTGGTCGCGCTGTACAGCGTCGGTCGCCACGTGACCGACAACCGGTGGAGCTCCATCGCACTCGGTGGCGCGCTCGCGTTCGTGACGATCAGCTCGCTCATGGACGCGGAGACGGTGGCCGCCATCGGGTTCGGCGTCATCCTGACGTTCTCGGTGTGGTATGTCGGCCGGCGGCTGCGGATCCGTCGCGAGCGCGCGGCGCAGCTCGAACGGGAACGAGCGGCCGAAGCGCGCCGCGCGATCGCCGAGGAGCGGACCCGCATCGCACGCGAGCTGCACGACGTCGTCGCCCACCGGGTGAGCCTGATGACCGTCCAGGCGGGCGCCGCGAAGACCGTTGCCGACGACGACCCGGAGAGCGCCTCGCAGGCCATGCACGAGGTGGAGAAGGCGGGACGCCAGGCGCTCGACGAACTGCGCCACCTGCTCGGAGTCCTCCGGCCGGAAGCCGGCGGCGAAGCGCTGGGTCCCCAGTCCGGGCTCGCGGACGTTGCCCGGCTCGTCGACCGGTATCGGGCGGCGGGTCTGGACGTCTCGCTGACGATGGAAGGTCCGCAGCTCGATCTCCCGGCTCGCGTGGACCTGTCCGCCTACCGTATCGTCCAGGAGGCCCTGACCAACGCGCTCAAGCACGCGGGACCCGGCGCCCGGGCCGAGGTGCGGCTCAGCACCGGCGGCCGGCACGTCACCATCGAGGTGTTCGACAACGGGCGTGGTGCCACCATCCTGCCCGGGTCGGGCCACGGGATCGTCGGCATGCGCGAGCGGGCGCTGCTGCTGGGCGGAAGCCTCCACGTCGGACCCCGCCCAGGCGGTGGTTTCCAGGTCGTCGCCCGTCTGCCGATCGAGGGCGGGCCGGCGTGAGCATTCGCGTCGTCGTCGTCGACGATCAGGCGCTGGTGCGGCGTGGGTTCGCCATGGTCCTCGGCCACCAGGGCGACATCGACGTGGTCGCCGAGGCCGGGACCGGACTCGAGGCGATCGAGGCGGCACGCACCCATCGCCCGGACGTGATCCTCATGGACATTCGGATGCCCGAGATGGACGGCCTCGAGGCGACCGCCAGGATCATCGAGGACGCAGACTGGCCGGTGCGGGTGCTGATCCTGACGACGTTCGAACCGGACGCGTACGTCTACCGGGCGCTGCGTGCCGGTGCGAGCGGCTTCGTGCTCAAGGACATCCCACCCGAGGAGCTCCCCGTCGCCGTGCGCACCGTTGCCGACGGAGGAGCACTGCTCGCTCCCTCCATCACCAGACGCCTCATCGGCCAGTTCGCCAGGCGCCTCGCGGTCGACACCGCCGCCGCGGGCCGGCTGGGACGGCTCACCGACCGGGAGCGTGACGTGCTCGCCGCGATCGCGCGGGGGTCGAGCAACGCCGAGATCGCCGACGAGCTCTTCATCGGCGCCGCGACGGTGAAGTCGCACGTGTCGAGCATCCTCGCCAAGCTCGGCTTGCGCGACCGCGCCCAGATGGTGGTCTTCGCCTACGAGAGCGGGCTCGTCGAGGCCGGCGAACGCGACATCGGTCACTGAGAACCCTTCGGGCGGGGGAAAACCCCCACGGCCAAGACGGGTGCCAGCCGCGTTCCGCGCGGCCCGTCGAGCCCATACCGTCGCTGGTGTTGACCTGCACCCCGGGTTCGCTCCCGGACTCGAGCGAGGAGACCCCCCATGATCGAGGCTCGTGGTCTCACAAAGCGCTACGGCTCGACCGTCGCCGTCGACGCGCTCGGCTTCGACGTGCGCCCCGGCGCGGTGACCGGGTTCCTCGGCCCGAACGGCGCCGGCAAGTCCACCACCATGCGTCTGATCCTCGGCCTGGACGCCCCGGACGCCGGGGAGGTGCGGGTCGGCGGACGCCGCTACCGCGAGTTCGGCTGGCCGCTTCGGGAGGTGGGTGCGGTGCTCGAGGCCAGGCCGCCTCACCCGGGCCGCAGTGCCCGCGCCCACCTGACCGCACTGGCGGCCAGCAACGACATCCCGCGGTCCCGGGTGGAGGAGGTGCTCGGCGTCGTCGGCCTGGCCGACGCGGCCGACCGCCGGGCGGGCCAGTTCTCCCTCGGCATGGCACAACGGCTGGGCATCGCCGCCGCGCTGCTGGGCGACCCTGGCGTCCTGCTGCTGGACGAGCCGGTCAACGGCTTGGACCCCGAGGGGATCCGCTGGATGCGGGAGCTGCTGCGGGCACTGGCCGCGCAGGGCCGGGTCGTGTTCGTCTCCAGCCATCTGATCGGCGAGGTGGCCCGCACCGCCGAGCGCCTGGTGGTGATCGGCCGGGGCCGGCTGCTCGCCCAGACCTCGGTCGCTGAGCTGTCGGCCCGGTCGGGCTCGCTGGAGGAGGCGTTCCTGGAGCTGACCTCGGGCAGCGTCGAGTACCGGGCAGGTGGCGCCCCCGGCAACCGGGAGCCCACCAACGACTCGAAGGCGAGGACGTCATGACCACCACCGCGACCCCCAGGGTCCCCCACGGCCACTACCGGTTCGCGCACGTGGCGCGGATGGAGTGGATCAAGCTGCGCAGCCTGCGCTCCACCTGGTGGGTGCTGGCGGTCACCGTCGCCGGCGCGGTCGGCATCGCCGTCGCCGTCGGGATCAACACCAGAAACGCGGCCGCCGACCTGACCAACAACGCGCTCGCCGGCATCGCCCTCGGCCTGCTGTTGACCGGTGTCCTCGGCGTGCTGGCGATGACCGGCGAGTACTCCTCCGGGACGATCCGGGCGACGCTGGCCGCGATCCCGCACCGGCCGCTGGTCCTGGCCGCGAAGTCGGCGGTGTTCGGCACCGTGGCGCTCGCCGCCGGGGAGGCCGCCGCGTTCATCGCCTTCTTCGCCGGGGGCGCCGCCCTGCCCGACAGGATGGCGGCCCCCACGCTCGGCCAGCCCGGCGTGCTGCGCGCGGTGGTCCTGGGCGGGGCGGGCTACTGCCTGATCGGACTGCTCGGGCTCGGCCTCGGCGCCATCATCCGCCACACCCCGGGCGCGATCGCCGTGCTGGTCGGCGGTGTGTACGTCCTGGCGCAGCTGGTCGCCGCCTTCGCGCCCGCGATCATGCCGTACCTTCCGGTGTCGATCGTCGCGAACTCGATGAGCGTGGTCCAGCCGGTGGCCGCGGGGCAGGTCCACTTCCTGTCGCCGTGGGCGGGGCTCGGCATGCTCAGCCTGTACGCCGCCGTGAGCCTCGGGGTCGGCGCGTGGCTGCTGGCGGCTCGGGACGTCTGAGCAGGACAATGAGCGGATGGGCAGCACCGGCCCGGTGAGCGCGGCCAGCGCGTCCCCGCCCGGCGGCCGAGCGAGCGGGCCGGCGGCGCTCGCCCGCACGCTGCTCCTGGAGCCCTTCACCCGCCGGGCCCGCCTGGAGCTGCTGTTCTGCCTGGCCGGGATCCCGCTCGGGCTCTGCCTGCTGGTGGTCCCGTACTGGGGCGCCGGGTTCGCCCTGGCCGTGGCCCTGATCGCGCCACGGTACGAGTCCACCTGGGTGGCCGCCGCCGTCACGATCACCGGGATGCTGCTGCTGGTCGTGCTGGCGACACGCATCGCCCGCAGGCTCGGCGCGGTCCACCGGCGCCTGGCGGCGCGGCTGCTCGACGAGCGGGTCGAGCCGCCGCCGCCGGCACGCCCCGTCCGAGGCGCGCTCGGCCGGCTCGGCGCGGGACTGCACGACGGTCCCGGCTGGCGGGCGGTCGCCTACCAGGCGCTGAAGCTGCCGGTCGCGGTGGTGCAGTCCTACGCCGTCCTCCTGTGGACCGCCGGGCTGGTCAACCTGACCTACCCGTTCTGGTGGGGCCTGTTCCGCAACCACCCGCCGGGCGTGACCTTGGGTCCGGTGCCCGCCGCCGGCCCGTTCCCCGGCCGCGCGCTCCACATCGCCACGTTCGCCGGCACCTTCGCCGCCTTCACGGTCGGTGCGACGATGCTGCTCGCCGCCCCCTGGGTGACCAGGGCCGTGGTCGCAGGCGACCGCTGGCTGCTCCGCGGGCTGCTGGGACCGGGCAGGCTCGCCCAGCGGGTCCGCAACCTGGAGCAGACCCGGGCGCTGGCGGTCGACGACGCCGCCGCCCGCCTGCGCCGGGTCGAGCGCGACCTGCACGACGGCGCGCAGGTCCACCTGGCCACCTTGGCGATGCACCTGGGCATGGCCAAGGAGAAGCTCGGCGACGACGGCGCTCCACCGGACGTCGCGCGCGCCCGCGAGCTGCTCGACGCCGCCCACCGGGGCGCCAAGGACGCCCTTGGCGAGCTGCGCGACCTGGCCAGGGGCATCCACCCGCCGGTGCTCGACAACGGCCTCGAGGACGCCCTCGCCACCTTGGCGGCCACCAGCGCCATCCCCGTCGAGCTGCGCTGCGACCTCCCCGAGCGGCCCGCGCCGGCGATCGAGACGATCGCCTACTTCTGCGCCGCCGAGCTGCTGGCCAACGCCGCCAAGCACAGCCACGCCGACCAGCTCGCCGTCCGGACGGCCGGACGGCACGGGATGGTGGTGCTCACCGTCGACGACGACGGCGTCGGCGGCGCCGACCCCGCCCGTGGCAGCGGGCTGTCCGGGCTCGCGCAGCGGATGCGCACCGTCGACGGCCGCCTGGAGATCACCAGCCCGCCGGGCGGGCCGACCCGGATCACCGTCCGGCTGCCCCTGCGCACATGAGGGCGTCGCGCGTGCGTGTGGTGATCGCCGAGGACGCCGCCCTGTTCCGCGAGGGCCTCGTCCGGCTGCTGCAGGACCGCGGCCACGAGGTGTGCGCCGCCGTGGCCGACGGCGACGCGCTGCTCGGCGCCGCCACGCGGCACCGTCCCGACGTGGCGGTGGTCGACATCCGCATGCCGCCGACCCACAGCGACGAAGGGCTGCGCGCGGCCCTGGAGCTGCGCCGCCGGCACCCGGAGACCGGAGTGCTGGTGTTCTCCCAGTACATCGAGACCAGGTACGCAGCCAGGCTGCTCGCGGGAAACGCCTCGGGCGTGGGCTACCTGCTCAAGGACCGGGTCGCCGACGTGGCCGAGTTCACCGACGCGCTGGCCCGGGTCGCCGCCGGCGGCACCGCGCTCGACCCCGAGGTGGTCAGCCAACTCCTCGGCGCCGGCCGTCACGCGCACGGCCTGGCCGCGCTCACCCCACGCGAGCGCGAGGTGCTGTCGCTGATGGCCGAAGGCCGCTCCAACGCCGGCATCGCGGCCACCCTCGTCATCTCGGCCGGGGTCGTCGAGAAGCACGTGGCCAGCATCTTCGGCAAGCTGGGGCTGCCCCCGACCGAAGGCGACAACCGACGCGTGCTCGCAGTCCTGCGCTTCCTCGGATCCTAGCGCCAGCCGGATACCGTCACCGGACGCCTGTCCGCAACACCACCGCTCGCCGCGGTCGCCGGCAGCGAGGTCGACGACCACACGCACCAACTTCCATGCACTGGCGTCGGTCGCGTCACTGCAGGCAGAACTCATTGCCCTCGGGGTCGTTCATGACGATCCAGAACTGGCCGAGCTCGTCCTCGTAGACGCGCACCCTGGTCGCGCCCTCGGCGGTGAGGCGATCGGCCTCGGCATGGACGCGGCTGCGGCGCTCGGACAGCGGCGTGCCCCGCCGGCCGACGTCGACGTCGAGGTGGACCCGGTTCTTGGCGGTCTTGGGCTCGGGGACCTTCTGGAAGTAGATCCGGGGTCCCTTGCCGTCGGGGTCGACGATCGCGCGCGAGGTGTCCCACTCGCTTTCGGGGATACCGTGCTCGGCCGCCCACTGCTCCCAGCTCTCGTAGCCTTCCGGCGGCGGCTGCTCCTGGTAGCCGAGCGCGGACGCCCAGAAGACCGCCAGGCGCTCGGGGTCGGCGGCGTCGAAGGTCACCTGGATCGGCGTGGCCATTGGGTGAGCCTCCTGTCGGGGGACGGATGCCGGCACTGTACCCGGCAGGGGTGACGCGCGGTCAGCGGGTATACCGCCCGTGGACCCGCCCAGATGACCAGTCGGTATGCCGCCTGACCAGCACGAACGGTACTCGGTGGAGCTGGCGGGACTCGCAACCCCGCGCCCCCTGCTTGCAGATCTCACGCCCCCAAAACGGCCTGCCGAGCAGCGTCTACGCAGGTCACGCGCGAGCGGCGAGGGTGAAATCAGGGTGTGGTGAATCGGGGGTGTCACCCGGTGGGATCCACCGTGGGCGCTGCAGGAGCGTCGCGTCAGCCGGTCAGCACCCCGCCGTCGCCCAGGCTGAGGGCGGCATCGAAGCCTGCCAAGCCGTTCGTGTCGCCATCGGTCACCAACGTCTGCTGGACGCCGGTGGGCGATCCGGTCCCCTCGCCCGCGGAGGCGGGGGTGGAGTCCCCCAGGGCAGGGTCGAAGGCGGTCGCCTCGAGCGGCGTCCGGTCCAGGCCCCCGCTCACCGCGGCCGGCGCCTGGTCCGCGGTCAGTCCGGCGTGGGCGAGCGGAGCCGCCGGTTCGGCCTCCTCGGCGCCGGCGAGCCGGATGCCCGCCTGGGAGGACTCATGGTCGTCCAGCAAGCCGTCCTTTTGTTTCTGGGGGGGTTGGCCGAAATGCTGCTGCAGCTTCTCCAAGCTGTACCTCTCCGGCGTGGTCGGGTCCCCCAGCCGCGTTCTGACCCCGACGGCCTTGTTCCATGCGTCGACTGCGTGCTGCAGCAGCGGCTGCGCGTGCTCGGTCTTGATCGCCTCCGCCTGCTTGGCCTGGTCGGCCTGGCGTGCCAGCGCATGGGCGTTCCGGTACAGCTGCTCGGTCACGCGAATCGACCAGTCGGCCTCCCGGGTGAGCGCCTTCGCGGCGTTCCCGAGGGCGTGCGTGGCTTCCTCACGGTCGCTCATCTCCTGGCCATAGGCAACGTTGACGTAGAACAGGACCTGATTGACCAGCGGGTTCGGCTCGGTGCGCGGATCCGGTTCGATCCCCGCCTTGACGATGCTGTCGGGGTTGTGCGCGGTGTGGCGCCGCGTGTACTGGTCGAGCCATTGGGCGGTGACGAGCAGGTCCGAGGCGGTCTGAGGGATGGCGATCGAGGCGGCACGTTGCCGCTGGGCGACCACCGTCGACGCCGCCTCTGCCGCCACGAGGGCGACCTGCACACCCTGCGAACCGGGCTGCAGGTCGTCGCCGCCGTCGCCGTCGTCCCTGAGCTCGCCGGGTGAGTCCACCTCCAGCCGCTTGGTTGCGGGTGTGCGCAGATCCGGCGCCGGGACAGCGGGCCGCTCGGAGGAGCCCGGCGTCCCCGCCGGGCGCGTGCCCACGTCCAGGGCGGCGGGTAGCGCGGTCCCCGTGTCCCGCAGCGTCCGCGCCGCCTGGTCCAGCCCGGCCACGACCTCCCAGTCCCCAGGCGTCCGGGCCAGCCCGACCGCTCCGACCGCCGCTGCGGGTCCCGCCACGCCCGGATCGGGCGCCTGGACGCGCTCGGCGGCTCCTGAGCCCAGCGGGAGCGGCTGCGCGGCGGCCATCCCCTGGCCGACCAGCAGCACGATCAGCAGCACGCTGCCGAGCAGGAACACCGCGATCACCAGCCGGACCGCGCTGGCCATCCCGGCCCGGACACCACCCACCCTGGCGGGCGCCGGGCGGACAACGTCCCGACGACCTGCCTGGTCTGATCCTGCGGGCTGCATCACTGGTCCCTTCGCCGACACGAAAGCGTGGACACCTCGAACCCAGCAACGACCGGGAGCCAGCGACTGGAGGCTCAACGCCACTCGGAGAGCGGGAGGCGTCAACCGAAGCCGGCCACACCCTAGCGCTGAACGTTCCGCAAGAGGGTCACGGCAGCACAACAGGTTGGCACCTACCTGCATATCCGAGTCCGTCTCCGGTCGATCGCGATGGTGTGGGTGTCCTTGTGTGGATCCACCCCAGCAGCACCATGCTCCCTGGTCTCCTTGGTATGGCTGGGGACCTGGGTCGGCCGGCGGGCAGGCCTTGAGTTGGAGCGGTGCCACGCTCCTCTTTTAAAGCCACGCCGGTCGGCCCACGACACGGCCGTGATGGCACAACCTAGCCAGGCCACCTCAACCCATCCCGGGACAGCGTGCTTGCCAGCCAGCCACGACCGCGCCGCAGTCCACCACCCGACGGGCGGCTCACCCACTCTCACACTGAGGCGTGTCTCTCGGATCGGCATCTCTCCCGAGCGTTGCCGCGTCCGGCGCGTCGCCCCGGCCAGCGCGCTGACCCATGCCCGCATCCTGCTCAAAGCCAACCAGGGCGAGGCCGGCCCGGGCTGGACCGATGCGGCGATCGGTGCCGCGCTGGAGGTCAACCCCGCCACCGTGGCCCGCGCCGCCCGCAGGTGTGCCTGGACGAGATCAGCCGGCAGGTGTTGGCCGAGGTCACCCCGCCTCGGCCGATCGCGCCGGGGCGGCCGGCGCGGGAGGACTACGAGTACCAGCGGCAGGGGGTCTGCAACGTCTTCGTGGTCACGACCCCTTGCCTGGTTGGCAGGTATATCGCTGAGGGCGGGAGCACGGAAGCCCGACGTGCTGGGCGCTCATCGTCAGGTGGACGTCACGGATCCGTGACGATCGACGTACGGCTGCGTAACGAGCCGGGCTTGGGCTGCTTGTTGGCGTTAGGCTGCGGTCGACGTGCGGCCTGCTTTGTCGACAGCCGCCCCTGATCGATCGCTCCCTTCTCGCCCGAGGTGAGCTATGGCAGCGACGCCAGCTCCCGTCGACCCTGCTCATCCAGCAGCACCCGTCAAGCAGATCCCCCGGCAGGCGTCCCCACGCCCGCGGCGATGGGGCCGGCTGCTGGTCGTCGGTCTGACCGTGGTCCTGATCGCCGCGCTGGTGCCGCGGGCGCTTGCGGACATCAGCGGCGACGGTGTGGCGTTTGATGACATGTTCCAATTCGATCCGCCCACAGCGCAGGAGCCCCCCATCGCAGCGGCCAACACCAGCAGTGACGGGGGCGACGACGACAACGAGGCCACGACCAGCGCCCTCCAGGCGTTCAACCAGGACGACGGGACCCCCCAGACCCCGCCCGAGACCCCGTACTCGCCGGCTGCCGGGGATGATCTGGAGCGCACCGAAGCGCTCCTGGTCGCCACCCAGGTCCAACCGGAGGGCCAGCAACCGGAGGGCCAGAAGCCCCCGGACCCCACCCAGGACGACTCCACCCCCGCCGACGACCAGCTCACCGCGGCGCAGGATCAGCTCTCCGAGCCCGGCGAGTGCGCGGGCGGCGGCTGCCCGAAGGGGATCGCGATCCCCAAGGACGTCCTCACCGCTGCATCGACCGGCACCGGCTCATCACGCGGCGGCGATGCATCAGGCGACGCCGATCAACCACCCACCGAGGTGGATCGAAGGATCGCCCAGCTCAAGGCGCGAGCTGAGTGGATGGCTGAGCGACTGCAAAGCCCGGATCCCCCGACACCTGGCCAGGCGAGCCGGGAGCTGAAGGGGATCCTCAGGCAGGTCAACAGGTTACTGGTCAACCAGCCCCGGGGGTCCTCGCGGTCCGACCGGCTGGAAGAGGTGAGACAGAAGACCCAGGAGGAGCTTGACAAGCTGCAGAATCCCATGGTCGCCGTCGACCTGGACGACACCCGGCTCCCCGGCTACGGCCAAGTCGAGCGCGACCAGGTCCCCAAGCTGCCGGGGACCACGGCGACGAAGTTGGACATCACCACCAGCGTGATGCTCATCGGTGGTACGGGTCTGCTCTTGGCCCTGTCCTATGTGTACCCGCCGCTTCGTCTGGCCCTGATGCAGGGCGGGCTCAAGGGCGGCCTCAACGCCGTGCCGCTGCTGGCGACCGCTCGCCCCATGGACGGCTGAGACCGATCAGAAAGAGAGGAGCGGCGCCGACCAGAGAGCGGCTTGAAACCGTACAGAACGTCACCGCAGCCCGATGAGCGCCCACCCTCCAGGCTGCCACCGCACCGCCGTGGCGATCGCAGCGACCGGCTGACGCTCGGTGGTCGGGCCGCCTGGCTCGCAGCGGAGCCTCCCGCTCCAGTGCCAAGCGAGCTCGAGCACGAAGGCGCTGAGCGGAACGGGGTGGTGTTGTGGACAGGATCCACCTGCGCGTTCGGCTGACGTACCCTTGACTGACGCGATGGGATGCCCTCGGGCGACGTGGAGTCCGGCGAGCAGTCGACGCGCATGGAGGGGCCAATGCGCCAACGGCGAGCCACACAGGACGACTGGTCGCCGGGCGACTACGACCGGGCCGCCGCTGCCGCACGCCGGCGCGAGCTTGTCGCTCGGCTCGCTGAGCTGCCCGGCCCCACGATCGGCGAACTGCTGGCAGCGCAGCCCGAGGGGACGCCACCCACCGCCCAGGATATCGACGTGATGCTGCAGGCGATCTACGACGCGCGCGACGAGGACCTCGCCGGGGTATGCATGACTGACCCGGTTGCCGTGGTCGATACCGACGTCGCCTCGGCACTGTTTGGCCACCACTACCTGGGCCACCCCCTCAGGCGGCACTGTCGGCCGTGGTCCAGCGGTACCGGCCGCTGATCAGCGTGATCACGATGGGTGAGGCGCGTACAGCATGGCCAAGGGCAGGTGGGGTGCTGAGCCCGCAAAAAGTCTG
>DATFRI010000096.1:0-32280 GCA_035263405.1 Actinomycetes bacterium
GCCTGTCCACCAGCGCATCGTGGGACACCTACATGGGCGGCCGCGACCACGCGCCCAACCAGCCGTTCCAGTGGACCTTCCACTACTACTGGGGGTTCGAGCAGGCGGTCAGCGTCTTCATGGACATCTGGAGCCAGGCGCAGACCAACCGGACGGTGGTCGGGCTGTGGCCCGACGACAAGACCGGCACCCAGGCGTCCGACCCCAAGACCGGCTACCCGATGTACCTGAGGAAGGCCGGCTACAAGCTGATCGACCTGGGCCGCTACGAGAACCAGAACAACTCCCCCACGCCGGACTTCACCCCGCTGATGGCGAAGATCGCCGCGGCGAAGGCCGACATCATGACCGGCGGGCCGCTGGCGGTGGACTTCATCTCGATCTGGCGGCAGATGGCCGACAGGAAGATCACCCCGCCGTACGTGACCGTCTCCCGGGCCGTGAACCACGCGCGCCAGGTGGAGGCGTACACCCCCTCCGCCGACGGGATCACCTCCAGCCTGGCCTGGCACTCCTCGTTCCCGTTCAAGTCCAGCCTCACCGGGCAGACCTCCAAGGAGTACGCCGACCAGTACATCGAGGCGACCGGCCGGCAGCCGACCTTCAACCTGGGCTACGGCCACTCCCTGTGGGAGCTCCTCGTCGACGTGCTCAAGCGCGCCGGCGGCGCCGGTGACCGCGAAGCGCTGGTCCACGCGATCACCCAGACCAAGCTCGACACGATGGCCGGCCGGATCGACTTCACCAGCCCGAACAACCCGAACCGGAGCATCGCGGTGATGCCGCTGGTGGGCAGCCAGTGGCGGACCAGCGACGGCGAGGGCTTCAGGTTCGACCAGGTGATCATCAGCAACAAGCTGATGCCCGAGGTCCCGATCACCGGCGAGCTGACCCCGATCCGCCTGCGAGGCTGACCGGCAGAGCGTGCGTCGGCGCGGCCGGCCGGCCGCGCCGACGCACGGAGAGCCGCCCGCCGGACGTGCCCTGCGGCGCGCCGGGACAGGTGCGCGCGCCACTCCCGCGTCCACACCGAGGGTGCTCGCCCGGCCTGCGGGCTGGGTACAATCGGGCCCGGCGCGACCTCGGCGACGGTCGCGTGCCCGTCCGCCCGCCCGCCAGCGCCGGCTGTGACCGCGATGAGCACCGCACCCGCCCGCGAGCACACCCACGAGCCCGACGAGATCGTCGAGCCTGACCTTCCCTGGGTCGTGATCGTCTGGAACGATCCGGTGAACCTGATGTCCTACGTCACCTTCGTGTTCCAGAAGCTGTTCGGCTACACGAAGGAGAAGGCCACCAAGCTCATGCTGGACGTGCACCACAAGGGCAGGGCGGTCGTGTCCAGCGGCCCCCGCGAGAAGGCCGAGTTCGACGTGTACCGGCTGCACAGCCACGGGCTGTGGGCGACGATGCAGAAGGACCGCTGAGCCGGTGGCACGCGCGTTCCAGCGGCTCGGCGCCGACCGCTACCGCGCGAGCTTCACCCGCGGCGAGCTGGACGTGCTGCGCAACCTCCCCGACCAGCTGCGCGTGGTGCTGGACGACGACGACGACCCCGCGGCGGAGCGGCTGTTCCCGCCCGCGTACGCGGCGGACGAGGACGCCGAGGCGGACGAGGACTACCGCCGGCTCATGCGGTCGGAGCTGCTCGACGACAAGCGTGCCGCGATCGGGCTGGTCACCACGACCCTCGAGCGCGTGGCCAGGCGCGGCACGCGCTGGGCGGTGGAGCTGAGCGAGGAGGAGGCGCTCGCCTGGCTCGGGGTGCTGAACGACATCCGCCTGACCCTCGGGGTGCGCCTGGACGTGACCGACGACCTCGACGGCGAGATCGATCCGGGCGACCCGCGCGCGCCAGGCCTGCACCTGCTCTACTACCTCGGCTGGCTGGAGGAGCACCTGGTCGCCGCGCTGTCCGCCGGGTAGCTCACGCGCGGCCGGCGCGGACCAGCGCCGCGACCACCGCGATCGCGGCCAGCTCGACGAGCTGCTCGGCGGCGCCGAGGGTGTCGCCGGTGATCCCGCCGAGCCGCCGCCGGAACAGCCCGGCGCAGCCGCCGAGCACCAGCGCGGCGGCCGCGAGCACCGCCGCCGCCCACCACCCCGTGGCGGCCACCGCGACGAGCAGCGCGCTCAGCGCCGTCACGGCGCCCCTGCCCCCGCCGAGCGGGCCGGTCAGCTCGGCGCCGCGCCCCGGCGCTGCGGGCGGGAGCAGCCGCGCGAGCGCCACGGTCGCGGCGCGCCCGAGCACGTGCCCGCAGGCCGCGGCGCGCGCGAACCCGGCGAGGTCGAGGGGGGCCAGCAGCGCGGCGCGCAACCCGACGACCGCCAGCAGCGCCAGGACCCCGTAGGTCCCCGCGCGGCTGTCGCGCATGACCGCCAGGCGCCGCTCGCGGTCGAAGCCGCCCCACAGCCCGTCGGCGGTGTCGGCGAGGCCGTCCTCGTGGAGCGCGCCGGTGACCGCGATCATCGCCGCGACCGCGGCGAGCCCGGCGGTCACCGGCCCGAGCGGCGGCCCGAGCGCGGCCCGTACGCCGGTCCCGAACCCGGCCACGACCAGCCCCACCAGCGGGAACAGCGGCGACGCCCGGCGCAGGTCGCCCGCGTGCATGGGCACCTCGGGCAGCGGCAGGCGGGTGAGGAAGCGCAGGGCGACGACGGCCAGGCGGGCGGTCTCGCCGACCCGCCCGCGGCGGCGCTCGAGGCGGCTCATGCCGCGGCCGGCCCACCGGTGGCGCCGACCGTGGCCGCCGCCCGCGCCGCCGCGGCCAGGCGCCGCCGGCCGAGCAGCACCATGCCCGCGCCGAGCAGCGCGGCGGCGGCGATGAGCAGCCACGCGGCCGCGAACGAGCGCCGCTCCGCGACCAGCCCGAACAGCACCGGCCCGGCGACCGCGCCGGCGTACACCCCGGTCTGGGTGATGCCGGTCGCGACCGCGGCCAGCGCGCGGTCGTGGCCGACCACCGCCAGGTTGAACAGCCCCGGCCAGCCCCAGCCGGCAGCCGCCGCGACCGCCGCCCCGGCGACGAACAGCGCGGCCGACGTGCTCGCCAGCAGCGCGAACCCGATCGAGCCGATCGCGAGCAGGAGGCTGACCAGCTCGAAGTGCTGCCGCCCGCGGCGGTCGGCGACCAGGCCCATCGCCAGGCGGGTCGCGAGGATCAGCACGCTCGATCCGGCGAGCAGCAGCCCGGCGGCCCGCTCGGCGATGCGGATGTTGACGGCGGAGGCGACCAGGAACGAGCCGATCGCGCTCCCCGCGGTCGCCCCGAACCCGCCGGCGGCCGCGAGCACCAGCAGCGGCCGCAGCGGCACCGGCCGGGCCGCCCGGCGGTCCTCGGCCCCGCCGGCCGCGCCGGGGCCGCCGCGCACCAGCGCGATCGCGGCGACCGCGAGCGCCGCCCCGGCCACGAACGCCCACCGCCAGCCGACCGTCAGGGCCACGGCCGGGACCGCCAGCCCGCCGAGGAGGGTGCCGAGCGGGATCGCCGACTGCTTGATCGCGAACGCCAGGCCCTGCCGCTCGACGCGGATCTCGCGGGCGAGCAGGTCGTTGACGCCCGGCTGGCAGAGCGCGTTGGCGGTGCCGCCGGCGACCAGCCAGGCGAGCAGGGTGCCCAGCGAGCGGGCGAGCCCGGCGACCCCCAGCAGCGTGACGGCCGCGACCGCCCCGCCGATCCGCAGGCTGCGCGCCGGCCCGATCCGGTGCACCAGGCGGCCCGCCGCAGCCGACGCCAGCGCGGCCGCGCCGAAGAACGCCGCCATGCTCGCGCCGATCCCCGCCTCCCCGAAGCCCAGATCGGCCTGGACCTGGACCGCGAGCCCGCCGACCAGGAACGCGGGCAGCACCCCGGCCGTCGGCACCAGCAGGGCCACCGCCAGCAGTCGCGGCCCGAGCGCGCCCGCCGGGCCCGCCGCGGCTCGCGGGGCGGGCGCGCGACCACCGGGCGCCTCGTGGCCCGCCGCCTCCCCACCGGCGGCGGCCTGCGGGCCGGGCACCCTCCGGCGACCGGTCCGCTCGCGCCGCCCGCTCACTCGACCTCGACGATCGCCTCCACCTCCACGGGGGCGCCGAGCGGCAGCACGGCCAACCCGACCGCCGAGCGGGCGTGGCTCCCGCGGTCGCCGAACACCTCGGCGAACAGCTCCGACGCCGCGTTGACCACCCTGGGCTGGTCGGTGAACGACGGGTCGGAGGCGACGAAGCCGACCACCTTGACCACACGGCGCACGCGGGACAGCTCGCCCAGCTCCGCCTTGAGCACGGCGAGCAGGTTGATCGCGCAGCGCTGCGCGGCCGCCCGGCCCTCCTCGAGCCCGACCTCCACGCCCAGCCGTCCGGCCGCCAGCAGCTTGCCCTCGACCAGCGGGACCTGCCCGCTGAGGAAGAGGAGGTCGCCGGTCCGCACCGCGGGCACG
This sequence comes from Actinomycetes bacterium, assembly GCA_035263405.1. Classification (GTDB taxonomy): domain Bacteria; phylum Actinomycetota; class CALGFH01; order CALGFH01; family CALGFH01; genus DATFRI01. Next base: position 4,420 of record DATFRI010000096.1, read on the forward strand.
TACGCCGCCAGCGGCGCGAGGGCGGGCGGCAGCGTGATGCCGAGATCCTCGAGCCGCTGCTCCGGAGTGCTCATCGCTTCCAGGCCTCCTTCCCTGACCCACCCCTGCGGTGGGAGTGCCGACCGGACGCCACGCTCACGGGCTCCCCTCGTCCCCGCCGGGACCGGCCGGGACGGTGGCGGGCTCCCGGCCGGGTGAGAAGAAGCGACGCACATCATCGCCGGATCTGGTCAGCGGTGCAGGCGGGAGGCTCGCCCGCAGGACCGCCCCGTACGCCGCGTCCGCGAGCCGCCGGTCCAGCACCGCCATCACGCCGCGGTCCTGCTCGGAGCGGATCAGCCGCCCCAACGCCTGCTGCAGCGACACCGCGGCGGTCGGGAGCCAGACCTCGTGGAAGCGCGAGCGGCCCTGGCGCTCGGCTCTGCGGCCCCGCTCGGCCAGCAGCGGGTCGTCCGGCGGCGGGAACGGCAGCCGGTCCAGGACCAGCAGCGACAGGCTCTCCCCGGGCACGTCGATGCCCTCGAAGAACGTGCGCGTGCCGACCAGCACGCTGGCCACGTCGTCGCGGAACCGCTGGACCAGGCGGGCCGCGCCGTCCTCTCCCTGGACCAGCAGCTCGTAGGGGAGGTCGGCGAGCCGGCCGACCAGCTCCTGCACCGCCCGCCAGGACGTGCACAGCACCAGCGCGCGGCCGCCGGACGCGCCGACCAGGGCGCGCACCTCGCGCTCCACCATCGCCTCGAAGCCCGCCGCCCCCGGCGCGGGGACGCCCCTCGGCACGTACAGCAGCGCGTTGCGGGCGAAGTCGAACGGGGACCCCTGGACCAGCGTGAGCGGCCCCTCCACGCCGAGCGCACGCGCCGCCGCCTCCAGCGAGCCCGCCACCGCCAGGGTCGCCGAGCACGCGATCGTCGCGGGCCGCCCGGACGCCTCCGACCCCCCGTCAGCGCCGGCCGCAGGGTCCCCGGCCGGTCCGGGACCAGCCACCTCGCCGCCCTGATCAGCGCTGCCGCCTGCATCGGCGGCTCCGTCCGGGGCCTGGCGTCGGGGCCGGGCGGCAGCGCGGTCCCACAGCAGGGTGCGCAGCACCTGCCCGGGCTCGACGAGCGCCGACCGGACCACCCGGCCGCCGCCCCGCGCCTCCTCCACCCAGACCGCCAGGTCCGCGGGACCGGGCCGGCCGTCGTCGTCACCCGGGCCGACCGCCCGGGCCAGGCGGACGAGGTCACGCGCGACCGCGGCCACCCGGCGCGACGCGGCGTGGAGCGCCGCCTCCAGCTCCTCGCCGAGCGCAGGGATCCCGCCGACCGCCCGCGCGACGGCGGCGACCTCCGCCGCGACCGCACCCAGCGCGTCGGCCACGCGCGCCCCCGCCCGGGAGCCTGGGACCACCGGGCCCGGCCGCAGCTCCGCGGTCCGCTCCTCCCAGCGGCCGCGCAGGCGCCGCGCCCAGTCCGAGCGACGCCCCGCCGCTCGACCGGCGGCATCCACCGCCGCGCCCGCGCGGCCGAGCCGGCTGCCCCGCAGCACCACCCCGTACAGCTCCGCGGCGTTCCCCGCGAGCCGGTGCGCCTCGTCGACCACGATCACGTCGGTCTCGGGCAGCATGATCCCCGGCGCGGCGGTGGCGCCACGCAGCTCCAGCTCCAGCAGCAGCAGGTGGTGGTTGGTGACCACGACGTCGGCCTCGCGCGCCGTCCGGCGCGCCTGCTCGGCGAAGCAGCGGGCGGCGAGCGCACAACCGCGGTGGCCGGGGCAGTCCTCTCCCGAGGTGCTCACCAGCTCCCAGGCGTCGTCCCTGGTCCCCGCCGGGGCATCGGTACGACACCCGGTCTCGGAGCCGGCCGCCCATCCGACCAGGGGCAGCGCCGCCTCCTCCTGCGGCGTCGCGGCGAGCTGGGTCGCCGCGAGCAGCGCCTCGCCCTTGGCGCGGCAGTAGTAGTTCCCGCGCCCCAGCGCGAGCGCGAACGTGGTCCCGAACGCCTCGGCCAGACGCGGCAGGTCACGGTCGACGAGCTGGGACTGCAGCGCCTTGGTCGCGGTCGCGACCGTCGCGCGTCGCCCGCTGGCGGCGATGGCGAGGAGATACGCGAGCGACTTGCCGACACCGGTCGGCGCGTGCACCAGCAGCGCCGCGCCGGAGACGGCGGCTTCCCCGACCGCGCGGGCCATGGCGCGTTGCCCGTCGCGCACGCGCAGCCCGGGCAGCGCGTCGAACGCGGCCTCGAGGTCCATCGCCCCGCACCCTAGCGGACCTTGCATCCGCGCGGGAGGGCCGTCCACCGGGAACGGTCGGTCCCACCGCGACGAACCCCACGCCACCCGCGCGGCCCGGCCCGAGGTCAGATCAGCGGCGCCCCGGTCGACGGGGCGGCGCGCGCCGGCGGCAACCAGTACGCGCTGATCCCGCCGAGCATTCCGCCGTACACCCAGTGCCCGGCCAGCGCACCGATCGCCGTCGGTACGGTGAGGGGGAAGAAGTGCAGCTGCGCCTGCGGCCAGTGCGCCAGCAGGGCGAACAGGCCGAGGCAGACGGCGGTCCCGTAGACGATGCCGGACCGCACCCCGCGCCAGGGCAGCATCGTGAACGCCAACCCCATACCCGCGCCGTTGCCGAGGAACCGCCACAGGTATCCCCAGATCCAGCTGGCATGCGGATCGTCGAGCAGGAGCCTGCCGATCCCGGGGATCGGGTCGCCGGGGAACACCCCGACCTTGGTCAGGCTGAGCCGGAGCAGGTCGTAGACGCCGGTGGCGATGATCCCGGCGATGTAGCCGACCAGGGCGCGCCGACCCCACTCGGCATGGCGGACGCCGGTCACGACCAGCACGAGCATGGCCGGCAGCAGGAAGAGCCGCGCGCCGGCCGGCAGCGGCAGCAGCTCGGCGTAGGCAGCCGCCAGCGGGCTGATGGCCGCGAACCCCAGCACCAGGAAGATCACCCGCGGGTACAGCGACGAGCGGGCCGCGGCCCGCCGGATCGCCGCGAGCGGCCGCAGGAGCTTGCGCATCGCCGCGAGCAGGCGCTCGTCCTCGCTCACGGCCCGGCGGGCCGTGGAGACGCCGGGGTCGGTGAGGTCGCGCCTGCCGCGCCGGCCGGACACGCGCTCGTGCTTGCCACGTGTCCCCCGGGCCGCGGCCGGCGCGACCCGGGCGGCCGGCCCGGGCGGGGGCACCGCCGGCGCCGTGGGGGATCGGGGTGACCGGGCGGGTCGGCTCGGCGACGGGCGGGCCGGCCGGCGCTCGCGCTCGTCGCCCGCCAGCGGAATCTCGTGCAACGGCCGGCAGCCGGGTTCCGGCCCGGCGTTCCAGGGGAGGCGGGCCGGGTCGTGGGTGGATGCCCGGGGATCGATCCTCGTTCCGGTCACGTTCCGTCCTCGACGCGGGCACGCTCGCACGCGGTGACGCAACCGGGACGTCGGGGGCTGGGAGACCGTGGGGGACGGCCTCGTGGTCCAGCCTCGTCGCCCCACGCGTGGGGGGATCACGTGGAGCACAACGGTGGAATTGGCGAACCCAGTTCGGCGGGTTCACGCATTCAACTCTACGCGTCGATGCTCGAAAGTCAATTCAGCAGCGTCCATGGGCGCGGGCCGGTGAGCCTGGCCACCGCGGGTGCGCAGGGCGACCGGGGACGGACGGCCACGCACGGTTGGATGTTCGCGTCCGCATACAAAGAACGTCCCATGCGGTTGTTCAAATCTCCTAGGAGACGACTCGGTCGCCAGATCGTGGCCGCAAAATCTGAGTCCGGATCCACCGTTCCGGTGAGCGTGGTCCTGGCTCCCCCTCCACCACGAGGTGTTCGACAAAAGGCGCCGCCTGCGGTTGCTCTCCTGTTGGTTCCCGAGCCGGCCGGCCGCTCACATCCGGTGCTGACCGCCCTGGTCGACGCCTTCCCGGCGACGCCCGAGGCACATGACCCACCCGCGGGTGCTCGTCTCCTTGACCGCGACGTCCATCGCGGAGAAGTCGGCCGGGTCGCAGCCGTGGTGCCGCTGGCAGACGACCTGCTGATAGAGATGGTCGGAGATGCACAGGACCATCGAGGCTCCCGTCGCCTTCAGGTGACGGTGCAGGGCATCGCTCTCCAGGAGCCGGAACGCCAGGTTGAGCTGCTCACCGACCACGGCGCCCTCGGTCAGCAGCATCTCGCCCGCATGCAGGACGACTCTGACCCGCAGCTCGGCCTGGCCGCTGGCCAGACGGTTGTGCGCCTGCAGGCCCCACAGCAGGTGGGTCCTGATCGTGTTGAGCAGCCGGACCCTGCTCACGGTCTCGTCGACGACGACGAGCCATCCGTCCCCGGTACTGTCGACGATCGGGCAGTGCGCGCGTGGGATCCCAGCTGCATCCAGTGCCCTGAACAGGATGTCGTGGAGCGCGGCCAGCAGCCGTAGCCGGATCGCGTCATCCCGCGCGGCGCGGTTGAAGCCTTCGATGTCGACCACGAGAGCCGTCAGGTATCGCTCCGCGAACGTCCCCTTACCGGCCATGTCCGTCACGACTTTCACCTCTGGCTTGAGCATTCCTGGAGGATCACCACGGGCTCGATGGAGCCACGAATTGCTGGATCTCGACCACCTCTTGGACGAGCTTCGCCGCGGCGAAATCCGCTCGGAGATTCCGCCGCGTACGGTGGAACAAACGGCCCGACGCCTCCGATCTCGTCGCCCGCCGCGCCCGACGCCTCGGTGCGAGGTCCGGTGCATCGCGAGCCTCTGCACGACCGGCTCGGGCATCGACATCCGAATACGTCGTCCACTGACGACTACGACAGGTATTCAGCAGCACTCCTGCGCAATCCTCCCCAACACGTCACGACGCAGGATGGTGATGCGCCCACCGGGGGAAGCACGCCGAGGGGGCTTCCCGGCCACCAGGTCGCGTCCCGGGCGACGCTCCGGTCGCCTCCTGAATCCATACGCCATCCCTGATCCGATCAACGACGAAGAAATGCAGCTCGCTGACTGTGCAAATTGCGCAGCCTCGGGTACCTCGACTCCAGCGATCGTCTACGCCAGGTCAGGGCGGCTGCTGGAGGAGCATGGTCGGCGGGGTCACGGTCTGTGGCGGTTGCTATGGGATGCCCGGCTCCTTTCCACGATCGGGGGATCTGGAGGGGCACTATACGGTCTGGCCATCCCGCTCGCGCGCATATTGGATAGAAGCCGGTTAGCGATCGTTTGGCATCGATTTGTCAAGCCCGCCTTCTGAACCCCTGCACCCTGTTTTGGCGATCGGTGCTGCCGGATCGGCTTGGAGCACGTGATTGCCTGTTGTGGGGAGAAGGAGAGCATCTGCGCCTCCCCGGAGACGCCGCGAGCGGGCGGGGCGGGGCGCACGCGAGCAGCCGGTTCGACAAGGGTCGTATGGTTAGGCAGGACACCGACGGGTTCGTCCCGGGGGACGTGGGCGTGTGCGCGTGGGAACGGCGACCCCCGCACACCGGACAGGAGCACCGATGAGCACGCCGATGAGCATGAGCCCCACCGCCGGTCCACGGGTGCTGATCGTCGACGACGACCCGAGCATCCGCCGGGGCCTGCGCGGGCTGCTCGAGGACGAGGGCGTGGACATCGTGGCCGAGGCGCTGGACGGCGCCGACGCGCTGAACGCCGCGTATCAGACGATGCCGGACCTCGTCCTCATGGATCTGCGCATGCCCGTGATGGGCGGGATCGAGGCGACCCGCCAGCTGACCGCCGTGTTCCCCACGGTCCAGGTGATCGTCTGCACCGCCTACGACGACGCCTCCCTGCACCAGGGCGCGATGGACGCGGGAGCGTTCGCGGTCCTGGTCAAGGGCTGCCCGCCGCGCCTGCTGCTCGACGTCGTCGGCCAGGCGTGGACCCGCAAGCAGCAGCTGGACAGCGGCGGCCAGCGCTACGAGCTGGCCGACGGCTTCGGGTTCCCGGAGCTGTGAGACCGGACCGCCCGCCGCGTGGACCTCGCGGCGGGCGGTCTGGCCGGCAGCGGGGTGCCTGGTCGCTGTCCCGCCGTCGTGGGTGGTCCGGTCGGCGGCGGCGCCTACCCGCCGCTGTCGCTCCCGCCGTCGTTGTAGGGCGGCGCGGTCGGGATGGTCTGCTCGGGCTGCGGCACGGCCGGCGGCGGCGCGGTCGTGGCGGGCGGCGCGGTCGCGGCGGGCGGCGCGGTCGTGGTCGGCGCGGTGGTGGTCGGCGCGGTGGTGGTGGTCGTGGTCTGGGCCGGCTGGCCCTGCGTGGTGGTCGTCGGCTGCGCGGCGGTGGTGGTCGTGGCGCCCGCCGCGGCCTTCGCCGCCTTGTAGGTCGCCACCCACTTGCCTCCGGCGGCGTTGGCGGCGTCCTCGGCCTGGATCTCGGCGATCGTGGCGCTGCGGGCCGCGAGCGCGTCGGACTCGGCCTGCGCCATCAGCTGCTGCCCGGTGGTCACCGCCGCGGTCGCCTGGTCGATCGCCTGCTGCTTGGCGGCCGTGGTGGCGTTGGGGTCGGCGAGCTGGTTCGACGCCGCGGTCACGGTCTGGTCGGCCTGCTTGGCGGCCGCGATCGCGTCCAGCATGTGCTGCGCGGCGGTCTTGCGCGCCTGCTCGGCTGCGACCCGCTTCTGGTCGAGGTCGACCAGCGCGTTGCTCCAGGCCGCAAGGTCGGCGTCCGGATCGGGCGCCGCGGGCTGTGGGGCCGTGGTGGTGGCCGGCGCCTGGGTCGTCTGCGCCGCCTCGCCGCCGCCGGCCGGCGCGGTGGTGGTGGTGGTGGTGTCCTGTGCCGGGGCCGTGGTGGTGGTGTCCTGTGCCGGGGCCGTGGTGGTGGTCGCCTCGGTCGTGGTGGTCGGCTGCGCGCCGGCGGTCGCGCCCACCGGCGGGGCCGGCGTGGGGTCGGTCGCGGCCGCGGGCTGGGCGGGCTGGGAGGACGCCGTCGTCCGGCGCGTGATCGCCTGCTCGATCTCGACGGTGGTGGCCTGCTGCTTGATCTGGTCGCAGTGGGCCTTGGCCGTGTCGGCCTCGGCCTTGACCTTGGCGGCGACGTCCTTCTTCGCCTGGTCGTCGGGGGTGGTGGCCAGGTCCTGCTCGGCCTGCTGGCGGGCGACCTCGAGGCTGGCCCAGAGCTGGCAGCTGCGGTCGCTGATGCCCTGCAGCAGCTCGACCAGCTGCTTCCACTGGTTGACGGTCTCGGTCAGCGGCCTGGTGGCGTCCGGGTCCAGTGCCCGCGCGGTGCGCTTGTCGTTGTCGCTGCGCACGGCGGCGAGGATGGCCGCCGGGTCGCTGAGCGCGGCGCCGTCGGCACCGGTCAGGTACCCGCCGTCGTCCGGGATCAGCACGGGGGGCTGGCTGGGCTGCTCGACGCCGTTGCGTTGCCTGCCGCCGCCGGGGCGGCGGCCCTCCGAGGTCCCGGGGCTGGTGCGTGGGCGCTCGGTCCCGCCGATATAGGTGCCGCCGCCACCCTCGCCGGGCGACGACGACCAGGAGCCGCCGTACAGGTAGTCCGGGTAGCGGATGTTCGCCGCGCCGCCGCCGCCCTCGCCGCCGGTGCTGGAGCCCTCCTTGCCAGGGCCGCTCAGGCCGTCGTCGCCCTTCTTGGAGTTCTTGTCGGGCTTGCCGCGCTGGGGGAAGAACGCCGCCCCGGCCGAGGACAGCAGCTGGCTGGCCACGCGCGACACCTGGAGGGTCTGGTCGGCGACCTGCTTGGCGAGGTCCGCGCCGGCCTTCATGGTCTCGTAGGCCTGCTTCAGCGCGGGGTTGTCGGGGTGCTCCTGCGCCTCCCGCTGGGCCGCGAACTCGTCGCTCTTGGCCTGCGCGTAGGCCGCCTGGGCCTCCTCGGCGGCCTTCTGGGTCTTCTCGACCTGCTCCTTGGCCTTGTCGAAGGAGAAGCTGCTGGGGTGCTGGAGGAACCGCATGGCCAGCTCGAGCGCCGTCCTGGCCTCGTCGCGGTTCTGGAAGGCCCGGCGGACCGGGTCGAAGTTGCCCACCGTCTGCGCGGGCCTGAGGTTGCCGGACCGGTCGTTCTGGGTGACGGCGAACAGCGCGGAACCAGCGATGAGCGCCAGCACCAGAGCCAGGACCGCGGGCTTGTGGAGGCTACTTCGGATCGGGAGGCGCACGAGATGGTCCCTTTCTCGCGGTCGCAGCGGTCGGGCCTGCGCGGGGGGCGCAGTACGGTCTGGGGTCCTGGCTCACCACGACGGGGGCCGGCGAGGGTCTGGACCGGTCCGTCGCCGCGGCCACGAGGCATCGTGAACCTTGACCGGGGGACAATCTGCTCCCGTTATAGGCCAAGAGGTGTGAAACGGGGCCAAATCGTGACCAAGACGCTATCTGCCGCGGAGCCTGGTGGGCCCGCTCAGTCGCGGGGCCGCTTGAAGTAGGCGAGCGTGCCGCCGACGTCGGCGGTGTGGACGGCCACCAGCTCCCAGCCGTCCTCGCCCCAGTTGTCCAGGATCTGCTTGGTGTTGTGCGGCAGGAGCGGGACGGTCGCGTATTCCCACCTGGTCATCGGCGCTCCCTTGACGGTCGCAGGGCCGGGGTCTCCGGGTCTCCCCTGGCGCCGCTGCGCGGGCCAGGTGGACCCGAACGCTACCTGAGCCGGCGACCCGGTGGGGCGGCTCAGCCAGCACGCCGGTCGAGCAGCTTGCGCCGCTCCACCTCGTTCAGGCCGCCCCAGACGCCGTGCGCCTCGCGGGCTGCGAGCGCGAACGCCAGGCACTGCTCGCGCACCGGGCAGCGGGCGCAGATGGACTTGGCCGCCTGCTCGCGGGCCAGGCGCTCGTGCTTGCGCTCGAACTGGCTCGGTTGGAAGAACAGGCCCGCCTGCGCACCCTTGCAGGCCGCCTTGTGCCGCCACCCCTCGAGTCCCGAGGCCGTCCCGCTCATCGTCTGCGTCCCTCCTCGGCACCGCGCTCCCGGCCGTCCGGGATCCGGCCCTCGGCGCCGGCCGTCCCTGCGGCGTCTACGCTGCCGCCGTGCGGGTCAAGCCGAGATAAGGGACTCTCCGGACGCCCCAACAGTTACCAAATCGAGACGTTCAGGACGGCGCGGCGTTCAGGACGGGGGGACCCGCGGCTCGGCCGGTCCCGCCGCGTTCCAGCCCTCACCCTGGTCGGGCGTCTCGTAGCCCAGGCCGCTCACCCGTGCCGGCGCCGCGGGGGACGCCTCGCCGGCCGGCGGGGCCAGGGCCGGCTCGGGGCTCGACCGCTCGACCTGGTCCGACCGGGCGGCCGGCGGCGGCCCGCCGGGACGCCCGGGGCCCATCCGCTCGAAGAAGTTCAGCAGCTCGACCGGGACCGGCATGACCAGGGTCGAGTTCCGCTCGGTGGCGACCTCCTGCACCGTCTGCAGGAAGCGCAGCTGCAGCGCCTGCGGGTTGCGCGACATGACCTCGGCCGCCTCGGAGAGCTTCTGGGAAGCCTGGAACTCGCCGTCGGCGGAGATCACGCGGGCGCGGCGGTCGCGCTCGGCCTCGGCCTGGCGCGCCATGGCGCGCTGCATCGACTCGGGCAGGTCGATGTTGCGGATCTCCACGAGCGAGACCTTGACCCCCCAGGGCTCGGTGAGGTCGTCGATCACCCTGGCCAGCTCGTTGTTGATCTGCTCGCGCTGGGTGAGGAGGTCGTCGAGGTCGACCTTGCCGAGGATCGCCCGCAGCGTGGTCTGCGCGACCTGGCTGGTCGCGAACAGGTAGTTCTGGATCGCCACGACCGCGCGCAGCGGGTCGACGACCTGGAAGTAGACGACGGCGTCCACGCGCACGGTGACGTTGTCGCGGGTGATCACGTCCTGCGCCGGGACCTGCATCGCGACCGTCTGGAGGTTGACCTTGACCATGCGGTCGACGCCGTAGGGGACGATGAAGATCAGGCCCGGCCCCTTGGCGCGGTGGAGGACCCGGCCGAACCGGAAGACGACGCCTCGCTCGTACTCCTGCACGACACGGATCCCCGAGACGATCGCGATCAGGAACAGCAGTGCCAGGATGCCGAGAGCGATCAGACCGAGCTCCATTTCGCCAGCCTCTCCTGCGGGTTGAACTGGATCCAGCTGATAGCGCCATCTTGCACCAGCGAACGGTGGAGCGTGCGGCCGGCACGGGGGGTGGAGGCGGGTCCCCGCGGGCGTTCAGCGGGCGGCCGGGGCCGGGGTGGACCGGGCCGCGCCGAGGTCGGTCACGGGCCCGTCCACCAGCCCGCCACGGCCGCCGAAGACGGTGCGCACGACCGCGTCCGCCGCCAGCGCGAACGGCAGGTAGCCCGCGTAGCCGAGCAGCGGCATCTCGAACACCCTCCAGGCGTCGACGTGCGGGACGGTGTACTCCCAGTGCGGGTCGGCGCCCCAGTTCCACAGCTCCCAGAGCACGCCGGTGAGCAGGCCCGAGAGGGCCACCAGCAGCACCGGCCCCGCCTTCCCCGCCGCCAGCGAGCCGAGCGCGCTCGGCCGGCCGCGCAGGAACGCGATCCCGTCGAGCAGCAGGAACGGCGCGATCCACACCAGCGCGAACGCCTCCCGCGGGAACAGCCACAGCGCCACCCCGGTGGCGAGCGCGAACGCGACCATCCAGCGGGCCGCGCGCCCGGGGCGGCGCACCAGCGGCGGCGGGTCCGGCACGCGGAGCAGGCAGCGGGCGAGGTCGCGCGTCTCCACCAGCGCGGGCAGGACGGTCGCGAACGCGGTGGTGTCGAGCAGCACCCGCGCCACCGGCCCGAGCACGTCGGTGCCCACGTACACCCAGTTGTGCAGGTGCCAGTTGACGATCTCGAACAGCCACCAGAACCCGGCGCTGAGCGCGAACAGCCAGGCCGCCCGCTGCGGCGCCGACCGCAGCACCGAGCGGCCGGCGCGACGCAGGACCAGCGCGTCGGCGGTCAGGATCCAGCCGCCCCACACGGCCTGGAACCAGTAGTGCGACACCGGCTCGACGTGCTCGACCGAGCATCCCCAGCCGAGCGCGAGCAGCGTCAGGCCGACGGCGAGCTGCGGGAGCCAGGTGGGCCGCCGCACCCCGCTCACCGGCCGGCGCGGCGCAGGCGGCCCCGGCGCGGCGGCCGCAGCGCCCCGGGGTCCTCCGGGGCGACCTGGAGGATGCCGTCGCGGACCGAGGCGACCCGCACCCGCTGGCCGACCGGCAGCAGCCCCGGGTCGGCCAGGCTGGCGCGCCACATGGCGCCCTCGACCACGACGATCCCGCCCGGATCGAGCATGCTGCGCACCACGCCGCGCGCGCCCACCAGCGCCTGCGTGCCCTCGGGCGCGCGGCGGCGCGCGCGCAGGCTGACCGTGAGGATCACCACCCAGTACACCAGGCACCAGAGCACGCCGAGGACGGCCAGCCGGTGGTCGACGCGCAGCAGCGGCGAGGGGCTGGCGAACAGCCACCACGAGCCGGCGCCGGTGAGCGCGGCCGCCGTCAGGGTGCCGAGCCCGAGCCCGCCGAGAGCGGTGTCGACGGTGAACAGCGCCAGCCCGGCGAGCAGCAGGGCCAGCGCGAGCCAGCTCGTCGGCAGCACCGCCAGCGCGTAGCCGGCGAGCAGGGCGACCACCAGCCCGGCCACGCCCGCCACCCCGAACCCGGGCTGGAACCACTCGAACGCCAGGCAGCAGGCGGCCGCCAGCAGCAGCAGGTAGGCCAGGGTCGGGTTGGCCAGCCCGTGGCGCACCCGGTCGACCAGGGAGGTCGAGCGGAAGGTCAGCGTGTAGCCGTCACCGATCGACAGCGCCGGGCCGGCGCCCGCCCGGCCGCCGCCGGCCGGGCGCATCCGGCGGCCGTCCAGCCGCTGCACGGCGTCGGGCAGCGACTCCGCCTCGTAGTCGGCCAGGCCCGCCGCCTGCGTGCCCGGGCCGTCGAGCCGGCCGCCGACCGCGGCCGCGGGCAGGCCGCTCGCCGCGGTCGCGGCGGCGGCCGCGGCCCCCCGCCGGTCGCGACCGAGCGAGGCGGGCAGCGCCGGTCCGACCGTCGCGTCGTGGCTGACCGCGACCACGTCGGCCGCGGCGACCACGAGCGCGGTCGCGCCCCGTGCCGTCGCGGCCCGCGGGCCGACCCACACCGCCACCGGCACGCGCGCGTCCCGGACGGCCGCGAGCACCGCCGAGGGGTCGACCCCGAGCGCGCCGAACCCGTCGACCTGGAGCAGCACCACGTCCGCCCGCCGCCGCGCGGCGCCGTCGAGCGTGGCCCGCAGCGTCCCGAGCTGGCTGGCGTCCAGGACGCCGTGCAGCTCGAGCACCTCGATCGCCGGCCGTCCGGCCTGCGCGGACGCCGGCGACGCAGGCCCGAGCAGGGTGGCGAGCAGCCCGGCGAGCACCAGCAGCCCGGCGAGGCCGGGCGCGCGGGCCCGGCCGGGCGGGCGGGCCCGGAACGGGAGGGGTCGGACGTGGGCCGGTCGCATAGGCGGCCATTGTCCACGCCGTCCCCACCGCCCGCACGCGCCGTCCCCAACCCGTAGCATCGCCGGTGGACATGGACCCGGCGACCCTCCTCGACGCCCGCCTGCTGGTGGTGACCGGCAAGGGCGGCACGGGCAAGACCACCGTCGCCGCCGCGCTCGCGCTGGCGGCCGCCCGCAAGGGCCACCAGGTCCTGCTCGCCGAGGTCGAGGGCCGCCAGGGGCTCGCGCGGCTGTTCGGCGCCCCCGCGCTCGCGCACGAGCCCGCCGCCCTCGGCGAGCGGCTCGACGGGATCGCGCCCGAGCCCCGCGCCGCCCTGCGGGAGCACCTGGACCGGCTGGGCGTGCCGCTGCTCGCCGGCCTGCTCGACGGCACCGGCCTCGGCGAGCTGCTGACCGCGGCGGCGCCGGGGCTGGCCGACGCGCTGCTGCTGGGCACGCTCGCCGACCACGCGGCCAGCCTGGTCGTGCTCGACGCGCCCCCCTCCGGGCGGGTGACCGCGTTCCTGCGCGCGCCCGCCACCGCCGCCGGCCTGGCCCGGATCGGCCCGGCCGGCGAGCGCGTCGAGCAGGTCGCCGGCCTGCTGGCCGACCCTGCCCTGACGCGCGTGGTGCTGACGGTCGTCCCCGAGGCGCTGCCGGTGACCGAGGCGCTGGAGACCGCGGCGGCGCTGGAGGCGGCCGGGTTCGCGCTCGGGCTGGCGGTCGCCGACCGCGTCGAGGAGGCCGGCCCGGGCGTGGACACCGGGCGGCTGGCGGCGCTCGCCCGGGACCCGGCGCCGCTGCTCGCCGCGGCGGGCCGGCACGGGCTCGCCCTGGGCGCGGACGCGGCGCGGGCGCTGGTCGCCGAGGGCGTCGAGCGGCGGCGCCGGCTGGCCGACCAGGACCGGCTGCTGGAGCGGCTGCGGGCCGGCCTCGGCGCGGGCGTGGCGGAGCTGCCGCTGCTGCCCCGCGGCGCCGCCGGCCCCGTGGCCGTGCGCGCGCTCGCCCGCCGCCTCGGCGGGCTCGGGCCGGGCGCGCGACGGCCGCGCGGGGCGGCCCGGTGAGCGCGGCCCGGCGCGGCGCAGGCGCGGCGATGGACGGCGCGCGCGTGCTGGTGTGCTGCGGCGCCGGCGGCGTCGGCAAGACCTCGGTCGCCGCGGCGCTCGCGCTCGCGGCCGCGGAGCGCGGCCGGCGGACCTGCGTGCTCACCATCGACCCGGCCCGGCGGCTGGCGCAGGCGCTGGGCGTGGCCGAGCTGGGCAACGAGCCGCGCGCGGTCGCGGGGGTCGCCGGGCACCTGGACGCGCTCGTGCTCCAGGCCCGCCAGACCTTCGACGACGTGGTGCGCGCGAGCGCGCGCAGCGCCGAGCAGGCCGAGCGGATCCTCGCCAACCCCGTCTACCAGCGGCTCTCCGGGGACCTCGCCGGGACGCAGGAGTACATGGCCTGCGAGAAGCTGCACGAGCTGGACGCCTCGGGCCGCTGGGACCTGCTGGTGGTCGACACCCCGCCGACGCGGTCGGCGCTGGACCTGCTGGACGCGCCCGACCGCCTGACCGCGATCGTCGACCGGCGCGTGCGCGCGGTCGCGGCGCCGGTGCAGCTGGTCGGCGGGCTGCTGCGGGGGCTCGGCCTGCGGGCGCCGCTCACCGGCCTGCTCGGGCAGGTGGCGGGGAGCGGCCTGGTGGCGGAGCTGACCGCCTTCGTGGCCGCCTTCGACGGGATGCACGAGGGCTTCAGGGAGCGGGCGCAGCGGGTGCGCGCGCTGTTCCGGGAGCCCTCGACCGCGTTCGTGGTGATCGCCACCCCGGACGAGGCGCCGCTGCGCGAGGCGGCCTTCCTCGCCGAGCGCCTGGCCGCCGACGGGCTGCGGCTCGGCACGCTGGTGGTCAACCGGGTCACCCGCACCGCGGCGGTGCCGCGGGTGCGCGCGGCCGACCGCCGCCTGCTCGCCCGCGGCGACGACGACGCCAGGCTGCTCGCGGCGCTGCTGGACCTGCACGCCGCCCGCGCGGCGCTGGCTGCCGCCGAACGCCGCCGCTGCGCGCCGCTGCTCGCGTCCGTGCCGGCCTCCGCCGCCCGCGCCCTGGTCCCCCTGCTCCCCGGCCAGCTCACCGACCTGCCGGCGCTGCGCGACCTCGGCGCCGCGCTGCTCGCCGGGCCGGCCTGACCGGGCGGCGCCGCGATCGCGGGGCTTGACAGGCGCGGCAGGGTTGCTCACCCTTGCGCGTCATGGAGCGTCGAACGCCGGTAGCGGCCCGCGACCTCGCCCGGGTCACCGGGCGGACGGAGCCGTGCGCGTGTCCGCAGGCCCGGCGGCCGGCGCCCCCGCAGCCCCTCAGCAGCAGCTGACCGGCGGGCAGGCCGGCCGCCCGGGCCTCGCCGCGACCCCCGTCCGCTCCGCACGCCGCCGACGCGCCGGCGTGACCAGCTCGAAGGGCTGCCTCCGATGTACGTGCACCCCGCGGTGAGAACCGCGGACCTCCAGATCCTGTTGTCCATGCTGCCCGAGCAGGCCGAGCCGCTCCGGGCGGAGACCCTCGCCGAGATCGCCGCGCGGCTCGCCGCCGGCGCGCCGCAGTGGGCCGCGACCGGCGTCCAGACCGGCCGGCGCGGCCTCCGGCTGCTGGTCAGCCACCAGATCGAGGCGCGCCTGGTCGCCTGGGAGACCGGCCGCACCACCCCCGCCCACGACCACGGCGGCGCGCCGGCGGCCTGGGCGGTCGCCGACGGCGAGCTGGTCGAGGACCAGTTCGACGCGCCCGTGTGGCTGTCCGGTCCGCGGCGGCGGCGGGTCGCCGCCGCGGCGGCCGCCACGCTGCCGCCCGGCCAGGTCCACGTGCTCGCCAACCCCGGCCCGCGGCGTGCGCTGAGCGTCCACGTCGTCGCGCCCCCGCGGCGCGCGCGCCTGCGTCCCGCCCGCGCCGCGGCGATGCTCGCCGAGGCGGTCCCCTGGCACGCGCTCGCGGCCACCGCCGTCTCCGCACCCTGAGCGCCCGGGCGCCCGCCGGCCCCCGGGCCGCGGCACGCCGACGGCCGCCGGCTGGACGGACGGCCCCGTCCGCGCTCCACTCGACGCACCTGTCGCGGGACCGCGGCCGGTAAACGCCTCACCGCCGCCGGGGCTGTGTCCCTGGTGCGGCGCCGACCCGGCCCCCCGGCCCCCGGCCCCCAGGGCGGGGTCCCCCGGCCGGCAGCGGTTCCGGCGCGGCGCGCAGCTCGCGAACGCGGAGGTGGAGCCCTTGCCACAGGACGACGCAGGATCCGGCGACGGCGCGTTCGCCTGGCTGTTCCGGCGCGAGTACCCGGCGATCGTGCGCACGGTGGCCCTGATCCTGGACGACCGGGAGGCCGCCAAGGAGGTGGTCCAGGAGGCGTTCGTCCGCCTGCTGCTGCACTGGGGCAGGGTCAGCCGCTACGACCGCCCCGGCGCATGGGTGCGGCGGGTCGCCATCCGCCTGGCCGTGCGCTCCGCCCGCCTGCGGCTGCGGCGCTCCAGTGCCGAGCGCAGCGCGTGGGCCCCGGGCGCCACGGCCGGCCCGGCCGACCTGGACCTGCGGCGGGCCGTGGTCGGGCTGCCGCGCCGGCAGCGGGTCGCCGTGACCCTCTTCTATCTCGAGGACCGCCCCGTCGACGAGGTGGCCGACCTGCTCGGATGCAGCCCCAGCACGGTACGGGTCCACCTCCACCGCGCGCGCAGGCGCCTCGCGACCGCATTGAGGCAGGAGGATGACGACGATGCCCGAGTCTGACCCGTTCGGCCAGCGCCTCCAGCGGCTGGCGACACCGCCCCCGACCGACGACGCCGAGGCCGCGCTGCTGCGGGTCGTCCGGGGTGCGCGCCGCCGCCGCGCCCGCAACCGGGCGGCGGCCCTGGGGCTCGTCCTCGCCGCCGCCGTGGCGGTGGCGACCCCCCGCGTGCTCGACGCGGTCGGCCTCGGCCCCACCACCGTGACCACCGGGACGCCGGCCGCCGGCGGGGCGCGCACCCAGGTGCGCATGCCCGCGGGCTACGTGTACGAGCCGGGCTGGCTGCCGCCGAAGGTGTACCGCTCGGGCGCGCGCGACGCCAGCGCCGGCCCACCCGTGCCGGCCGGCCGGTGGTCCGGGATCGTGCTGCAGGCCAAGGGGCCCTGCCCGCGCTCCTGCAGCGAGATCCGCGTGTGCGTGCTGCGCGGGCAGCCGTCCCCGGACCTGGCCGGGCAGGCCCGCGACTACGGCGGCCGGGTCGTCACGGTGCGGGGGCGCCGGGCGCTGCTGCTCCCGCCGGTGGACCGCGTGCGCGACACCGCCGCGCTGGTGTGGAGGGAGCCGTCGGGGCTGCTGGTCGTGATCGAGGCGGGCAACGCCGAATGGGTGGTGACCGAGCAGGAGGTGCTCGGCGTCGCGGCGGGGCTGAAGGTGCCCGACGACCACGGCGGGCGCCTGCGCGACCCGAGCTTCGCCGGCACCGGCTTCGAGCAGGTGGACGCCGCCGAGACCGACCTCGACCCGGCGGGGACGACGCCCGCGCCGTTCCCGCGCGTCCTGGAGCACAGCTTCCACCTGGAGGAGCCGGAGCCGGGCCTGGACCCGCCCTTCGCCGACGTGAGCGTGTACCGGGGCATCACCGCCGAGGCGCTGCGCGAGCGGCTGGAGGGCGGCCGCTGCCTGGAGCCGACGACCCTGCGGGGGCACCGGGCCTGGGTGGTGTCCAGTGAGCTGTCGCCGGAGCTGTCGCCGGAGCTGGCGCCGCCGCCGCCGGGCGAGCCGTGCTCGCTCGAGTACACCGCGGAGGTGGTCTGGAACGAGCACGACGACGTGACGATCCGGGTCTCGGTCGACACCAGCATCGGCAACGTCAGCCCGAGCGGGGTGGAGCTGCTGAGGCGGCTCGCCGGCAGCCTGCACGGCCGCTGACCGCCCGCCGCTCGCCGCGCGCCCGCCCCCGGGGATGCGCGGCGGGCGGCGCCGTCCCTCCCGGCTACTCGTCCTCGGCGCGGTGGTCGACCGCCTCGTCGGGGAACTCCCAGCCCCAGCCGTCGCCGCCCCATCCGGGCCGGCCCTCGATCCGCGCCCTGCCGGTCAGGTGCAGCAGCAGCGCGACCGGGCTCGCCCCGGAGTCGTCGCGCGAGGCGAACAGGCCCTGGAGCACCAGCCGGGCGGCGCGCGGCTCGGGACCGCGGTCCCCCGGCCCGGTCACGTCCCAGCGGTGCAGGACCACCTCGGCCAGCGCCAGCGCCGACATCGTCCGGGCGGAGAACCGGAAGCGCGGATGCCACACCAGGGCGGCGGCGTCGGTGGAGCGCAGCAGGTCCACCAGCCGCCCGCCGATGCTGGACAGCACCACCGACAGGCCCGCGTCCGACGGCCGCCGCGGCGGCTCGGACTGCGGGCGCGTGGGCTTGTCGCGCAGCTCCACACCCTGGGCCAGCGCGTCGAGCAGCGCCGCGAGCGCGGCGAGGACGTCGGCGTTGGTCGCGCCGGGCCGCGCCGAGGGCGCCGCCCAGTCCGGCGGGGCGTAGGGCTTGACCCGCGCCGCGAGCGTCTCGACCTGGCGCGCGAGTGTGGTCTGGAGATCGGCCGCGGTCGGCCCTCGCATCGTCACGCCCGCGGCTCCTTTCTGTCGGTGGCCGGCTGGTCGCTGCCGCCGCCCGCCGCCGGTTCCACCGGCTCAGGCGACGGCTCGCCCGTGACGGTCACGCCGTGCCCGGGGCCGGGCGGGGCGGGCTCGTCGCTCGGAACCGTCGCCATCAGGGTGGGGGCGACGAGGTCGATGTCCGCATCCCGCAGCGCGCGCTCCAGACGGTCGAGCACCTCGCTGCGTACATGCAGCATATCGACGCCGGCCGGGTCGACCCAGAACCACATCGCCAACTGGAGCCCTCCCTGGCCGAGGTCCTGGGTGAACAGCTGGGGCGGCGGCTCGTCGGAGACCTCCTCCACCGACGCCACGGCGTCCAGCAGCAGCGCCCGGGTCCGGCCCGTGTCCTCGTGGTAGGGGACGGTCAGGGTGACCTGGACGCGGCGGCGGTCGGTCGCCGACGCGTTGGTCAGCACCTCGGTGAAGAGCAGCTTGTTGGGGACCAGCACGAGCTGGCCGTCCGAGGTCCGCAGCAGCGTCGCCCGCACGCGGATGTCCTCGACGGTGCCCTGCGCCTTCTCGGTGAGGATGAAGTCCCCGCGGGTGAACGGGTGCTCCAGCAGCAGCACGATCCCGGCCACGAAGTTGCCGAGGATGTCCTGCAGCGCGAAGCCGAGGACGATCGAGGCCAGCCCGAGGCTGCCCACCAGCACGGCCAGGTTGACGCCCACGATCGCCAGGGCCACCACGACCCCGATCGAGATCACGCTGAAGTAGGCGAGCTTGGCGACCAGGAGGTGGACGTGCGCCTCGGTGGAGGTCCGGCGCAGCCCGCGCTCGACCGCGGCCCGGACGGCGCGGGCGATCAGGAAGGCCGACGCCAGGAGCACGACCGCGAGCAGCAGGTTCGGCACCTTGCTGACGAACCGGTCCCAGAAGTCCTCGAACGCCTGCCGCAGGCGGCTGAGGTCCACCGGGTCGCCGACCACCGGGGCGCCGCTGGAGGACGGGGAGGGCGCCTGCGCGAGGACCGGTGACGCAGGGAGGGCGAGGACCGAGCACAGCCGGTCGCGGGCAACCACCTGGGTAGGTGCTCCTTGGCTCGACGGCGGATCGGCGGCGGATCGGCGACAGGTCGGCGACAGGTCGTTGACGGTGGGCGACCGGGCGGCAGCCGGGAGAGCAGAACCTATCATCGGCCCCCGCGGGTCCGGCCGTGCCCGCCGCGCGGGTACAATGCGCCGCTCCGGCCGGCCCGCCGGCGCGGCCCGCGACCACAGGACACGACCACGCCGATGCCATCACCCCGGCCATCACCCCGGCCATCACCCCGGGCGGCGCGCCCCGCGGGCCGCGCCGCCACCGGAGCCCGCGCCCCCGCCCGGACGCTGGCCCGTGCGGGCCTGGCGCTCGCCGCCGCCGGCGCGGCCTGCGTCGCGTACGGCGCGCTGGTGGAGCGCCGCTGGTTCCGGCTGCGTGAGGAGACCGTCCCGGCCCTCGCCCCGGGCGCCGAGGCGCTGGACATCCTGCACCTGTCCGACCTGCATATGCTCGAGGGGGACGGGCGGCTGCGGGCGTTCCTCGCCACGATCGCAGACCGGCCGGTGGACCTGCTGGTGGTGACCGGGGACATGCTCGGCGAGCCGCGGGCGCTCACACCGGTCCTGGACGCGCTGTCCGGCTTCAAGCCGCGGCTGGGGGCGGTCGCGGTGCTCGGGTCCAACGACTACTACGCGCCGCGGCCCAAGAGCTACTTCTCCTACTTCCTGCCGCGGCGCCCGCGGCTGCCGACGCGGCACAACCCCTGGCGGGAGCTGGTCGGCGGTCTCGAGGAGGCCGGCTGGCAGGTGCTGCGCAACGAGCGGGCGCGGATCGGCGACGTCGAGATCGCCGGGATGGACGACGGCCACATCCGCCGCGACGACGCCGGCGCCGCCGCCGGCCCGGTCGCCGCGAGCCGCCTGCGGCTGGGGGTGGTCCACAGCCCCTACCTGCGCAGCCTCGACGCGTTCGCGAGCAACGGCTGGCAGCTGGTCCTGGCTGGGCACACGCACGGCGGCCAGGTGCGCCTGCCCGGCGTCGGCGCGCTGGTGACCAACTGCGACCTGCCGCGCGGGCAGGCACGCGGCCTGTCGCGCCACGGGGGCGCCTGGGTGCACGTCAGCGCCGGGCTCGGGACCAGCAAGTACGCCCCGTTCCGCTTCGCCTGCCGGCCCGAGGCCAGCATCCTGCACTGCGTCGGGCCACGATGACGGGCGGCGGTCGGGGGAGGCTTGCGCCCTCGGGGAGAATCCGCCCGAGTCCCCTGCGTCCGGCGAGGCAGCCATGCAACCGTCCGTCCTGAGCGAAGACGCCGCCGAGCTGTTCAGCATCTACGACGCCGTCGACGTCGTCATCGGCATCCCCTCGTTCAAGAACGCCAAGACCATCGGGCACGTCGTGCGGGCGGTCGAGGCCGGCCTGCGCAAATACTTCCCCGACCACCGCTGCATGATCGTGATCTCCGACGGCAACTCGCCCGACGGGACCCAGAGCGTCGCGGTCGAGGCCAACGTCGAGGGCGACGAGGACAGCCTGCTCATCGACCCCAAGAGCGAGCCACCGAGCAAGGTCGCGTTCAGCTACTCGGGCCCGAGCGGCAAGGGCTCGGCGTTCCGCGCCATCTTCACGGTCGCCGCCAGCCTGCGCGCCAAGGCGTGCGCGGTGTTCGACGCCGACCTGCGCTCGATCTCGCCGGAGTGGGTCGACCGGCTGGTCTCGCCCGTGCTGCTGCACGGCTACGACCACGTGACCCCGGTGTACGCGCGCCACAAGTTCGACGGCACGATCACCAACTCGGTCGCCTTCCCGATCACCACCGCGCTGTACGGCCACAAGGTGCGCCAGCCGATCGGCGGCGAGTTCGGGTTCTCCGGGCGGCTGGCCGGGCACTGGGCGGAGAAGCAGGTCTGGGAGACCGACGTCGCCCGCTTCGGCGTGGACATCTGGATGACCACCGTGGCGCTGTGCGAGGGCTTCCGGGTCTGCCAGGCGCAGCTCGGCGCCAAGCTGCACGACCCCAAGGACCCGGGCGCCGACCTCGGGCCGATGTTCCGCCAGGTCGTGGGGAGCCTGTTCGCGCTGGCCGGCAGGTATGTGGATCGCTGGCAGGAGACCGACCACATCCGCTCGGTGCCGATCTTCGGGTTCCGGACCAGCACCACCGCCGAGGCGGTCGTGGTGAACCACAACCGCCTGCTGTGGGACTTCGTGGAGGGCTACGTCACCTACCAGAAGATCTGGCGGCAGGTGCTGGCCGCGGAGAACCTCGCCGGCGTGATGGACTCGATCCACGCGGCGAGCGAGCGGCCCGAGGGCTTCGTGCTGCCCGTCGAGCTGTGGGCCTGCATCTGCTACGACTACCTGGTCAGCTACAACACGCAGGCCATCGACCCGGGCAAGCTGATGGACTCGATGATCCCGCTGTACTTCGCGCGCACCGCCACGTACCTCAACGAGGTCCGCGACGACACGCCCGAGCGCGCCGAGCGCCGCATCGAGCACTACGCGGACGTCTTCGCGCAGCTCAAGCCCTACCTGGTCCGCCGCTTCGCCGAGGGTGGCCGAGCCCGGCGCCTGCACGACCAGCGCGTCGAGGGACAGGACTGGAGCCGCGGCGACGACACCGGCGAGTTCCGCGCCGTCGGGCGCTGACCGCCTCGGCCGGCCCGGCCGCCCCGTCCGGATACCTCGTGCCCGCCGATCCCGCCCGGGCGCTGTTGCGAAGGTGACCTGGCAGTCCGAAGATGGCCGAAGTCCCAGGTGGCCCGAGAGAGGGAACCAGCGTGCACGTCGTCATCATGGGCTGCGGGCGGGTCGGCTCGGAGTTGGCCGCGCGGCTGGAGGTCCGCGACCACTCGGTCACCGTCATCGACAAGAGCGACTCGGCCTTCCGGATGCTGCGGCCGGACTTCCGCGGCCAGCGGGTGCACGGCTACGGGTTCGACCGGGAGGTCCTGCAGAGCGCGGGCGTCGAGCAGGCCGACGCGTTCGCCGCGGTCTCCAGCGGCGACAACTCCAACATCGTCGCCGCCCGCCTCGTGCGCGAGGAGTTCGGGGTCAAGGTCGTCGTGGCGCGGATCTTCGACCCGCGCCGGGCGGAGATCTACCAGCGCCTGGGCATCCCGACGGTGGCGACGGTCAAGTGGACCACCGACCAGATCATGCGGCTGCTCATCCCCGACCAGGTTGCCAGCGACTGGAAGGACCCGAGCGAGGGGATCTCCCTGGTCACGATGATCCTGCCCACCGCCTGGGTGCGCCGCAAGGTGGCCGACCTGGAGGCCGACGGGCACCGCCGGGTGGTGGCGCTGACCCGCAACGGGCAGGCGCGGATCGTCGGGCCGGGCATGCTGCTGCAGGAGGGCGACCAGCTCCACATCGCGGTCGACCAGCCCGGGCTGGAGGAGCTGCGCCCGATGGTGCTGGCGGCGCGGCGCGACGAGTCGCTGGGCGCGCGGGTGATGGGCGCGCACCCGTGAGGGTCGCGATCGCGGGCGCGGGCAACGTCGGCCAGTTCATCGC
Organism: Actinomycetes bacterium; assembly: GCA_035263405.1. Lineage (GTDB taxonomy): Bacteria > Actinomycetota > CALGFH01 > CALGFH01 > CALGFH01 > DATFRI01. Next base: position 26,873 of record DATFRI010000096.1, read on the forward strand.
CGCCGACCTGCTGCCGTTCGGGCACCAGGTGATCATGCTGGAGCGCGACCCGGCGGTGGTCGAGTACGCCCGCAAGACGCTCGACAAGGCCGAGTGGTTCACCGTCGACGCCTGCGAGGTGCTGTCGCTGGAGTTCGCCGGGCTGCGCCACGCCGACGTGGTGGTCGCCGCCACCGGCGACGACGAGGACAACCTGGTGATCTCGCTCCTGGCCAAGCAGGAGTTCGCCGTGCCCAGGGTGGTCGCGCGGGTCAACAACCCCAAGAACCACGCGCTGTTCACCGACGCCTGGGGCGTGGACGTGGCCGTGTCGACCCCGCACATCCTGCGCTCGCTGGTCGAGGAGGCCGTGACCGTGGGCACCATGGTGCGGCTGATGAACTTCGAGCAGGGCCGCGTGAGCCTGCACGAGGTCACGCTGGCCGACGGCTCGCCGTCGATCGGCCGGACGCTGCGCGAGCTGGGCCTGCCGATGGACACCGCGGTGGTCGCGGTGGTCCGCGAGGAGCACGTGGTCCTGCCGCGCGAGGACACCGTCCTGGCCGCGGGCGACGAGGTGCTGGTGATCTGCTCCGAGGAGGGAGAGGAGGCGGTGCGGCGCGCCCTGGTCGCGCCCGACCAGGCCGGGGAGGAGCTGACCCGCGACGCGACCCTGAGCGGCGACGGCGTCCGCCGCAACCCGCCGAGCGAGCCCCGATCGCGCTGACGGGCGCGTTTGGAGCCCGCGACGCGCCTGTGGTGAGGTACCCCGCACGCGATCGTCGCGAGCCCCGGGGCCCGTGCCCTCCGGGGGTCCCAGGGGAGGTCTGGCGGATGCGAACTCGGACCCGCTTGCTCGTGACCGGCCTGCTCCTGGCGCTGCTGACCGGCGGGTGCAGCTCCGACGGCGGCACGCGCAGCCCCGGTCAGACCGCCGGCGGCTCCGGCGGCTCCGGCGGCGCCTCGGGCCCGGGGTCCGCGGCGGCGACCAGCCCGGGCGGCGGGGCGCAGAGCGTGGCGGCGCAGCACCCGAGCGCCACCTGCAAGGCGGGCGGCGCCGGCAGCGGCGGGGTGGTCGTGGACCTCGACGAGTGGAGTGTCGCGCCCAGGCCGCCGGAGGTCCGCCACGGGCGCGTGCTGGTGCGCGCGCGCAACCGCGGCAAGGTCGCCCACAACCTCGCGATCGCGCGGGTGCCCTCGCCGAGCGCGCTGCCGACGACCGAGAGCCAGATCGTCGCCGAGGAGCAGCTCCCCAAGGGCGACTTCATCGGCCAGATCGAGTCGGTCCCGCCCGGCCGGACCTGCACGGCCAACTTCACCCTCACGGCGGGCACCTACGCCCTGTACTGCGACGTCATCGACCAGACCCCGGCCGGGCCCCGCAACCACTTCGCCAAGGGCATGGTGACCGTCTTCAGCGTCCGCTGACCGCCCGCGGCGGGCGGGCCCCGCGCCAGCCCCACAGGGCCAGCGCCGCCAGGACCGCGATCCAGGCGGCGTGCAGCCACCACGTCCGCGCGCCGAGCCGCCGGTAGTCGGGCAGCAGCGCGCGCGACGCGCGGTACAGCGGGTCACCGGTGCGCTCGAACCCGAACACCCAGGTGACGCGCAGCGCGGCGCCGTCGGCCAGCAGCCACGCGGAGCGCACCACCCCGGCGGCGCCGAGCACCGTGACCGCGAGCAGGCGCCCCCGCGGCGGCGGCCGGCCGTCCGGGGCGGCGCGGGACCCGCCGGCCCACCAGGCGAGCGCCAGCACCGCGGCCGGGAGCACGACCACGACCTGGCGGCCGGGCCACCACCAGCCGTGCATCGTCAGCGCGACGAAGGTGGCGACCAGCCAGCCGGCCGCGAGCGGCAGGGCGAGCGCGGCCCAGCCGGGCGGGCGGCGGCGCGCGAGCGCGGCCAGCGCGGGGACCGCGAGCAGCCAGGCCGGCTGCCACGCGGCGAGCCCGAAGCCGCGGTCGGTGAGCAGCCCCACCAGCCGGGTGGAGCGGCCGGCGTAGTCGGGCTCGACCCCGACGACGGTCAGCTCCCCGCCGGCGAAGTGGTCGCCGGCCGCGTACGGGGTGAGCCCCCCGTACAGCGCCAGGTGCGCCCACGCGAAGGTCGCGCCCGCCCCGGCGAGCGCGGCGAGGAACGCGGCCAGCGCCGCCCGGCGACCGGCGCGGGCGAGCCGGACCGCGGCCAGCGTGGCGAGCACCGCGGCGACCGGCGCGTACTTGGTCCCGAGCCACGGCAGGGCCACGACCGCGCCGAAGCACGACGGCAGCCCGCCGCGCCGCAGCGGGCCGGTGAGCGCCGCCACCCCGACCGCGAGCGCGAGCGCGGCGGGCAGCTCCGGGTACACCTGCGAGCCGTAGACCGCCAGCGGCGGCGACAGGCAGCAGGCGAGCACCACCACGGCGGCCGCGGGCAGCCCGGCGCACAGGCGCCGCACCGCGGTCCACAGCAGCAACGCGGCGAGCGCCCCGGCCATCGCGGCGAGCGCGAGCTTGGCGCCCACCCAGCCGCCGGCCGCGACCGGCAGCGCGAGCAGCAGCGGCAGCAGCGGGTCGTGCGGGCTGAGCCGCCGGCCGCCGGGCAGCGGGCGGGTCTGCTCGGGCAGCTCGGCCTCGTGGAAGGCCAGCCAGCGCCGCCCGGCCAGCTCGTCGGCGATGTCGAGGTCGCGGTCCTCGGCGAGGCTGATCGCCGTGAGCAGGTACTGCGGCTCGTCGGCGGTGGTCCGCGCGCCGTAGGTCGCGTGCACGGCGATCCCGGCGGCGCACCACAGCGCGACCAGCAGGCCGGCCGCGACCATCGCCAGGGCCAGGCCCGCGGTCCCCGGCGCCCGCGCGACCCCGGCCCCGCCCGCGCGGCCGCCGGCCGGCGGCCGGCCGGGCTCGGGCCGCACGTCCAGGCTGCTGCTCGGCATCGGCCGAGCATAGACGCTCGCCGCCCGGACGCTCCCGGGATGCCGTCCCGCCGGGCGCCGGGCCCGGGGCCGCGCCGGTCGGGGCGGTCGCCGCGGCGGCGCTCCCCGGCCGCCCGCAGGGCGCCGTCGCGGGCTCGGCGGTCAGTCCTCGACGACGTGGGCGCGGAAGCGCTCGCGGGCGGCGGCCCAGGCGCGCTCGTCGAAGCCGCCGCCCGGTGCGAGCGCCGCCACGGCGGCGCGCGCCATCGCCAGGGTGTGGTGGGTGTTGTCGTGCGCGAACAGCCCCTGCCGCCCGAAGGTCAGCAGCGCCGGCTGCCCCGCCGCCCAGCGCTCCAGCAGCTCCAGCCGCGCGGCGAACCCGGTCCGGTAGACGGGGTAGGCGGCGGGCACGCGGCGGACGTGGACCGCGCGGACCCTCGGCCCGGGCAGCCCGACCCGCGCGAGCGTGGCGGTGACCAGCTCGCCGAGGGTCCGGTCGGGGGCGGCCCACAGCTCGCCGCCGCGGTCGCAGGGGATCTCGGCGCACAGCACCGTCCGGTCGGGCGGGTCGTCGCCGTCGCGGTAGTTCGCCGGCTCGGAGACGCGCGTCACCGGGGTGTCCTCCTGGGGCAGGTAGTGCGCGTCGAACGGGGTGTAGGGGCGGCCCTCGACAGCCAGGTACACCAGCGCCAGCGCCCGGAACCCGAGGCCGCCGGCCGCGGCCAGCGCGGCCGGGCCCGGCGCGGGCGCGGTCAGGCGCGCCAGCGCCGGCAGCGGGATCGTCGACCACACCCGCCTGGCGCGCACGACCTCACCGCCCGCGGTCGCGACGCGCGCACCGGCCGGCTCCAGCTCGACGCGCTCGACCGGGCACCCGAGGCGCAGGTCCGCGCCGGCCGCGACCGCCGCGGCCGCGAGCCGCTCGGTGATGGTCCCGAAGCCGCCGCGCGGGTACCAGAAGGTGGCGGGGCGGCGGCGCGCGCCGTGCGCGACGCGCCGCAGCAGCCGCGCCGGCGAGGCCGCGGCGACCCGGCGGCGCGCCTGCTCGGCGTCGAGCTGGGCGGGCTCCAGCCCCCACAGCTTGCGGGCGTAGGGGAAGTAGAAGCGCTCGCACATCGCCGGCCCGAGCCCGGCGCGCAGCACGTCGGCGAACGTGTCGGCCGGCGGCCGCCGCGCCCAGGCGGTGAGCGCGTCGCGGGCGGCGGCCGCCGCGAACGACGGCGGCAGCCGCCTGGCCAGGTCGCCCGGGCGCAGCGGGAACCGGATCCAGCGGCCCTCGAGCCGGATGCGCCCGTTGCGGGGGCGCAGCTGCAGGTCCTCGCCGAGCAGGGCGCGCAGCTCCGCGAGGACCGCCGGATCGACGGCCGGGTGCAGCCGGTGGCTGCCGTGGTCGACGCGGACGCCGTCGACCTCGAAGCTGGCGGCGAGCCCGCCGACGCGCCCGGCGCGCTCCACCACGACGACCTGGTGGCCGGCGCGCGCCGCCCACCAGGCGGCGGCGCAGCCCGCCGGGCCGGCGCCGAGCACCACCAGGTCGGCAGGCATGGCTCCGCCGGGATCAGAGCAGCTCGTAGGCAGGGTTGTAGAGCGTGAGGCCGCGCTCCCCGTCGGCCGGGGTGCCCTCGATGAGGATGCGGCTGCCGCAGTCGACCCCCGGGATGCTCCGCCTGCCCATGAACAGGGCGATCAGGCGGCCCGAGCCGTCGCTCACGACCAGCTCCAGGGTGCTGACCGCGGCGCGCGGCTGGATGCGGATGCGCCGCACCTCGCCGGCGAACCGGCCGCGGATGCGCGGCCTGGCCTCGCTGATCGGCTGGACCTGCGGGTCACCCGGTGGCATCTCCCGGTCCTCCCGACCCCGCGGCGGCGGAGCGTGCCCGCAGCTCCAGCCGGATCGTCGGCAGCTCGGGCGCCGGCCCGCCGTCGAGCGCCTCGCTGCAGGCCGCGATCGCCCGCTGCAGCGCCGAGGACAGCGCGGCCACCTCGATGCCCTCCCGGCGCGGGTGGTAGGGCGCGAGGTACTGCACCGCGCGCCCCATCACCGAGACCGCGCCGCGGTAGTTGCCCTGGGTGGCGTGCCACATGCCGGCGGCGGCCTGGATGATCCCCTTGAGGAAGTCCCGGTCCGGCTGCCCCGAGCGGCGGCGCCAGACCTCCTCCCAGACCTCGTGGGCCTCCCAGTACAGACCCTGGTCGAACAGGTCGCCGCCGCGGCGGAGCACCTCCTGCTCGGGAAGGGTGCCGGGCTCCCAGCCGGGCGTGAAGTCCGGACGGATGCCGCGTTTGCGAGTCTCGGCCATGCTCGGAGCGTACTCTTCCGGCTTCGCCACCCACCAGCGGCGGCACCCGGAGCGGACCGGAACGTGCGCGCCCCGCCGGGCCCGCGAGCACGCTCCTCGCCCTGCCCGGCACCGTCCCGGACGCGGTACACTGCCCAGGCCGCCCGACCGGGGCGGCGCCCCGGGATGTAGCGCAGCTTGGTAGCGCGCCTCGTTCGGGACGAGGAGGTCGTGGGTTCAAATCCCGCCATCCCGACCAC
>DATFRI010000097.1:0-10565 GCA_035263405.1 Actinomycetes bacterium
CGACCAGCAGCTCCCACGCCGATCCGTGCTCCAGCGCGGTCCGTGGCGTGGCGTACCTGGCCGCCAGACGCGCCACGATCTCGGCGGTCCGCGCGGTGCGCGCCGCCTTGGACTCGCGCCCGCGGGGGGCGACGATCTGCGGAGGTGGGTGGACGGGAGGGCGAGGCGCGTCGGACATGGGGCGATCGTAGCGCGCGGCCGCCGACCCTGTTCGACCTCACCACGACCGCCACCGCCTCGCCGCCTCCGGGCCGCCGCGCTCCGGCCGGGAGCAGGCCGGTCAGGCCGGGTCGGGGTCGGGGGCGATGCGGCTGCCGGCCGGGACGTCGACCGGGCCGATCCTGGGGCGGCCGTGATCGTCGCGCAGAGGCCGGCCGTCGCGGTCGAGCAGCCGGTGGATCGGGCGGCCGTCGCGGGTCAGCACCGGGTGGTCGTCCCGGTCGATGTAGTACTGACGCAGCGACGACCCGTGCCGCACCGGCTGGCCGTCAGGGTCGAGGAACACCATGGACCCCCACGGCCGCCGCCGCCGCGGGTCCCGGCGGTCGGGCGTCGGGGCGAGATCCAGCCGCGCGGCGGGGTCGGGGACCTCCTCCGGCAGCGCCACCGTCGGCGGGGCCTGCGGTAGCGGGTCGCCGGCGGCCTCCGCCTCGGTCAGCTCCACGACCCGCCGGCGCACGCTGGCCGCGTCGACGCCGGCCTCGGCGAGCCGGCCGCCGAGCAGGCTGGCGTCCCAGTCGCCGGTCAGCGCGAGCAGCACGTGCTCGCTGGCGACCTCGGCGTCGGCGAGCAGGATCGCCTCCGCGGGGGCGCGCTCCAGCCGGAACTGCGCCGCCGGGGCCCAGGAGACGCCCCGGACGGGCCGCTCGTACGGGTCGCCGAAGCTGGCGGTGAACGCCGCCCGCAGCGGCTCGAACGCGACCCCCAGCGAGGCGAGCACCCCGGGGGCGGCGCCGGGGCAGCCGGGCCGCGCCAGCGCCAGCAGCAGGTGGTCCTCGCCGACCCAGGGCTGCCGCAACGCGCGGGCCTGCTCGGCGGACAGCGCGGCCACCCGCGCGACCTGCGGGGGCCGCCGGCCGATCGGCGGGAGCGCGAGGGCGGTGGGGGCGTGCCCGTGATCGGGGTGCGCGGCCGCCCAGGCGAGGATCTGCGCCCGGGTCCAGCGGCGACCCGCGACGGCCGGGTCGGCTGGGTCGGCCGGCTCGGCCGCCGGGAAGCCCGGCTCCTTGGTGGCCAGCGCCAGCAGCTGCCGGCGGGTGATCCCCAGCATCCAGGCGGCGCCGGCGGCGCCCACGCGGTCCGGTCCGGCCGCTGCGGTCATCGGTTCGGTCACGCTCCCTGACCGCCCCCGCCGTCACGTGACACGGGGGCTGTCGACGCGGACCGGCTCGCGGAAGGTAGCGGGCCCGGGCCGGCCCGGTCAACGCCCTGCGCCGTCCGGTGGACCGCGGAGGCCCGCCCGGCGCCGGCAGCCGGGCGTGCAGCAGCAGTCGGTGGCGTCAGAAGTCGGTGTCGCACCAGGGGGCGACGCCGACGGCGAACATGCGGTCGGCGCGGGCGAGCGCCCCGGGCGAGCGCTCGGTGATCCGGCCGGCGCGAGCGAGCGTGCCGAAGCGGACCCCGCCGAGGTAGACCGAGCCCAGCTCGCTCGCGCCGAGCACGAGGTCCGGCTCGGCCTCCACCGGCCGGCAGGCGGACCCGTCCTCGCCCGCGTCCAGCTCGAAGGTCCCGCCGAGCGCGGGCTGGAAGGCGTCGTGGACCTGGAGCACCAGCCGGTCGCGGCCCGAATAGGTCCGCCCGGCGAGCGCGGCGGGGACGTCCAGCAGCCGCACCCAGAGCCCGTCCGAGAGCCGCACCGTGCGCAGCTGCCGCGGGTCGGCCAGCCGCCAGGAGAGCACCTCGTCGACCGGGCAGTCCGCCCTGATCGTGTCGATCAGGTCGACGTTGAGCGCGAACTGCCAGAGCGCGGCGCGCACGTCGTCGCCGGTCGCGCAGAGGTCCTCGACCTGCAGCACGCTCCGGTGGGAGCTCTCGACGCGGTGGTCGATGCAGTAGGTGAGGTAGCCGTCGGCCTCGCCGGGGGCGCGCTCGTGGATGGCGTGGAAGCGCCGGCCCGAGCCGGACCGGGCCTCGTCCGGGTCGTGAAGCTGCATCGCCCACCAGGCCGCGGGACGGTTGATCGCGCCGACCTGCCCGCGCCGGTACGTGTCGTGGCAGGCGGGCAGGAGCTTGTCGGCGGCCTCGGCGTCGAGCAGCACCAGGCGCCCGCCGCCGGCCGGCGGGTGGGCCATGCGCGCATGGACCCGCTCGATCTCGACCTCCGCGAAGAACGAGGCGACGCCGTAGCCGAAGCGGCCGTAGATGACGCTCTCGGAGGCGACCAGCACCGCCAACGGCTCGCCCCGCGCCCGGACGTCGTCGAGCTGGCGCGCCATCATGCTGGTGAGGACGCCCCGGCGGCGGTGGGTCGGCAGCACCCCGACCGCGGTCACCGCCGCGGCGGGCAGCTGCGCCGGGCCGGGGACGGTCAGCTCGGCCTGGTAGGCGGCCGCGGTCCCGACGATGCGGTCGCCGTCGAAGGCCGCGAGCGTGCGGTCCGCCTGGAGCAGCCGGCAGACGGCGTCCCGTTTCCCGGTGCTGAGGGGCTCCCCGAACGCGGCGAACTCGGCCTCGACGAACGCCGGCAGCTCGGGCCGGGTGACCGCGCGGATGGCAGGGCTCATGATTCCATGGTGGCGGACCGGACGCGGCGGCCGCATCCCAATATCCGAATATCCGAGGTTCGCGCCGAACCGGACGGCGCGCGCCGGCGCCGCCCGAACCGGGTGTCGCCCAGGCGCTCGCGGGACGGGTAGGAACGTCCCTGGTGGACGGGAGTCCGGGGAGGGGCCGTGGCACGCACGCTCGAGGTCATGATCGCCACCCCGCTCGAGGAGCGGCTCGCGCAGCGGATCAGGGACAGCGACCCGAGAGTCCGGTTGTGGTACGACCGCGGGCTGCTGCCCACGCAGGCCTATCCGGGCGACCACCGCGGCAACACCGGGTTCCGGCGTGACGACGCCGGCGAGCGCGCGTGGTCGGAGATGCTGGCCCGGGCTGAGGTGCTGTTCGGGATCCCCGGCGACTCGCCAGAAGGGCTGCGCGACGCGATCGACCGCGGGCCGCGGGTCCGCTGGGTCGCCGCGACCGCCGCCGGCGCCGGCGAGCAGGTGCGGGCGGCCCGCCTGCCAAGGCGGGTGCTGGAGCGGGTCGCGGTGACGACGTCCTCGGGGGTGCACGCCGTCCCGCTGGCGGAGTTCGCCATGCTCGGCCTGCTCGCGCTCGCCAAGGACCTGCGCAGCCTGGAGCGGGCGCGGGCGGCCAGGCGCTGGCCCGCCCGCCGCCGGCCGGTGGGCGAGCTGCGGGGGCGGACGCTGCTGGTGCTCGGCCTCGGGGCGATCGGCCAGGAGGTCGCGCGCCTGGCGGCGGCGTTCGGGATGCGGGTGCTCGGCGTGCGGCGCACCCCGCGGCCGGTCGAGCACGTCGACGAGGTGCATGCCACCGCCGACCTGCACGAGCTGCTGCCCCGCGCCGAGGCCCTGGTCGTGACGCTGCCGCTCACCAAGGAGACCGAGGGGCTGCTGGACGCCGCGGCCCTGGACGCGCTGCCGCGCGGGGCGCTGCTGGTGAACGTGGGCCGCGGCGGCGTGATCGACGAGGAGGCGCTGGTCGAGCGGCTGCGCTCGCGCCGCATCGCCGGGGCGGCGCTGGACGTGTTCGCCGTCGAGCCGCTGCCACCCTCCAGCCCGCTGTGGGAACTGCCGAACGTGCTCGTCAGCCCGCACACCGCCGCCCTCTCGGCGCACGAGAACGAGCGCATCGTCGACCTGTTCATCGACAACCTGCGCCGCTATCTCGCCGCCGAGCCGCTGCGCAACCGCGTCCACCCCAAGGCGCTCTACTGACCGCCGCACGCTGGCGCGGCCGCGCGCTTCCCGGCCGTCGCCCCCACCCGCCCGCGGCGGTAACCAGTGAAGCATGGTCGGTAGTGACGGAGAGCCCGGATCGAGCTACCCTGGGGCTGTTGCCGGCGCACCGGCGCGCCGGCTCACCACCCCAGGCAGGCATCCCATGGCGGATCGGGCACCCGCGCCCGGCAGGCTCGCGCTGGTCCAGGCGTTCGAGAACACGGTCGACCTCGAGCGCGGCGAGGAGGAGCTGCTCTCCCCCGAGGCGCTGGCCGGCTGGCTGGCGCGGCGGGGCCTGCTCGGCCCGGGCGAGCGGCTGAGCCAGGCGGACCTGGAGCGGGCGCTCGCCGCCCGTGAGGCGGTGCGCGCGCTGCTGCTGGCCAACGGCGGCGCGCCGGCCGACCCGGAGGCCGCCGACGCCCTCGACCGGCTCGGCGCGGCCGCGCGCCTGCGGGTGCGCTTCGACGCCGACGGTCACGCCAGGCTGGTGCCCGACGCCACCGGGGTCGACGGGGCGCTCGGGGAGCTGCTGGCGATCATCGACGGCGCCATGCGCGACGGGACCTGGACGCGGCTCAAGGCCTGCCGGGAGGACACGTGCCGCTGGGCCTACTACGACCATTCCAAGAACCGCTCGGGCACGTGGTGCACGATGGCCGCCTGCGGCAACCGCGCCAAGGCGCGCAGCTACCGCCAGCGCAAGGGCCACAGCTCCCGCGGGGCGCGTGAGGACGGCGCGTCGGCGCCTGCCGGCTCGGGCGGCGGGGCCGCGGTCCCGGCCGACCCTGCGGACCAGCGGCGCTGACCGTCCCTGGCGCCCGCGGCCGGGCGCGCTGCTGCCGGAGCCGCGGCGCGGCCCCCCTTCCAGTGCTTGCTCGTCACTGGACGAACCTCCTCGACGTTACGGGGAGGGGGCGTGCGATGGGGATCACGGCCGCAGGTCGCGGCCTGGTACCCCGCAAGCATGCGCAGCAGGGGCCAACGTGGCAGTCACGGAAACGACACGGAGCGTGATTGGCGGCCGACAGCGCCGCCACGTCGCGCACGGCTGTCACATAGGTGACACCGAGCTTGTCACCGATCCGATGGGCAGCCAGGGCGAGCAGGACATACTGAGGTGTCCCGTCGCCGGCGCCCGTCGGCGGCCGTCGATCGCCATCCCACCCGGGCACGTCATGCGCGCGAACTCACCGCCCGGCCCGCCGCCGCAGCTCGTCGGGCTGGAGGATCTCGATCGTCCTGCCGCCCAGCCGGATGAACCCGCGCCGCTCGAGCCGTTGCAGCGCGACGTTCACGCTCTGGCGCGCGCCGCCGACCATGGTCGCGAGCTGCGTCTGCGTGACCCCGCTGGCACGCAGCCGCCGGCTGCGTCCGGCCGGGCCACCGGCCAGCTCCAGGAGCTTGCCCGCCACCCGCTCCTCGAGGCTGAGGAACACCTGGTCGGTCAGGTGCTCGGTGGAGCGGCGCACGAGTCCCCCGAGCCACCGGAGCAGGCCGTCGGACACGCGGGCGTCCGCGTGCAGCAGCCGGATCAGCTCGACACGGGCGACCACGATCAGCGTCGTCGGCTCGACCGCCTCGGCCGAGGTGGAGCGCGGGCCGCCGTCGAGCACGGCCAGCTCGCCGAAGATCGCCGGCGGGACGCGGCGGATCACCTCCAGCTCCTCGCCGTGGCGGGAGCGGACGACCAGCCGCACGGCGCCCGCGGCGACCACGAACAGCCGGTCCCCCAGCTCCTCCTGGGCGAAGACCGTCTGCCCTCGGGCGTAGCCGCGCACGGGCAGCCGGCCGGCGAGGTCCAGCAGCACGGGCTCACCGAGCTCGGCGAACAGCTCGGTCTGCCTCAGTACCTCGACGACCTGCTCGATGCTCATCCCGACCCTCGTGACTGCGGCCGTGCGCAGGCGCGCCCGCCCGCACGGGAACTGCCCCGATCCGATGATAGGTTCCGCGGGTATCCGAATGGAGAGCGTTCCGTCCGAGTCCGGCTCCGGCGAGGAGGAGGCAACGGGATGCTGATCGAGAGCCTCCGGGAACCGCTCCCGAGCGATCTGACGGGCCGCATGGTCGTGGTCACCGGCGCGGCCCGCGGCATCGGGCTGGCGATCGCCTGCCGGCTGCTGCAGGGTGGCGCGCGCGTGACCGCGGTCGACCGGGACGGCGAGGCGCTCCGCGCGGCGCTCGGCGCCGAGCCGGGGTGCAGGTGCGTCGTCGCGGACCTGGGCGAGTGCGACCTCGCGCAGCTCGCCAAGGAGATCCTGCACCAGGACCGGCACGTCGAGCTGATCGTCCACACCTCCGCCTCGCCTCCGGGCCTGGAGCTCAGCGAGCTGGAGGAGGCGACCTTCGACTACGTGTTCCGCAGCAACGTGCGGGCGCCGATGTTCCTCACCAGGTACCTGCTCGAGCCGGTCCTGGAACGGCCCGGGCGCGAGGGTGAACCGCCGTGGACGGGCTCGGTGGTCCTGGTCTCCTCCGTGCACGGCCGCCTCGGCGCCGGGAACATCGCCGACGACACGAGCAGGGCGCATCTGCCGGTCCTCGGGTGCGAGCTGGCCGCGCAGCTCGGTCCCCACGGGGTCCGTGTCAACACCGTCTTCCCGGGCGCGACCCGCAGCGCCCTCGACCCTGACGCGCCGGGGCGCGCCGTCAGGTACGGCTGGCCGAGCCCCCGAGTCCCGGGCCGCCCTGACGACGTCGCCCGCCTGGTCGTGATCCTGCTGAGCGACCGGCACAGCGGCGACGTCACCGGCCAGACCATCTGGGTCGACGGCGGCCTGTCGCTGCGGTCCCGGGGAAGGGCGCTGCCGCGACCCGCCAACGGGCGGCGACCCGCCCGCTCGGGGTAGGCCCCGGTCACGGCCGGTCCCCCCGGCGGCGACCGCTCCGACCGGCAGGGCCGGTCGCGCACGAATTCGCACCCGCTGAATTTCCGCACGTCGATCTGCTGTCCGGCTCCTGACATTCTGGTGTGGTGACCGGATGCAAACGCATACTCATCTCATGAACACCTGCCCCAAGTGCGGCGAGCAGCTCCGGCAGGAGGATCGCTTCTGTCCCCGGTGCGGCACCCCGCAGCGGCCGGTGGCGTCCGTGGAGGAGCTGAAGGTCGTCACGGTGGTCTGCTGCGACGTCGCCGATTCCACGCTCATGCTCGAGCAGCTCGGCCCGGCAGGGGCGCGGCGGCTGCTGGACCGCTTCCAGGAGACGGCGGCCAGCGTCGTCCGCACCCACGGCGGCGAGACCGGCAAACTGCTGGGCGACTCGATCCTGGCGGTGTTCGGCGTCCCGATCCTCTACGGCGACGATGCGCTGCGGGCGGTCCGTGCCGCCAGCGAGCTGCGCGACGCCGTGGCCGCCTTCAGCGACAAGCTGAAGAGCGAGCGGGGCATCGAGTTCCGCGTCCGGATCGGCGTGGACACCGGGAAAGCGCTGGTCAACAGCGTCGCTGCGTCGCTGGAGGAGCGCGTGGCCGGCCAGGTCGTGAACGTCGCCACGCGGCTGCAGAGCCAGGCCGACCCGTATCAGGTCCTTATCAGCGTCAACACCCACCAGCTCGTCCGCAACCAGGTCCAGGCCGAGGACATCGGGCGGCTCCAGCTGAAGGGCATCACCGAAGCCGTGCCCGCCTACCGGCTGATCCGCGTCGAGGAGTCGTCCGAACGCCGCTCGGACGGGCCGATTGTCGGGCGCGACCAGGACCTCAGCATGCTCGGGTACATCTTCGACCGGACGGTCCTGGAGCGCAGCTGCCACCTGATCACCATCCTCGGCGCCGCCGGGGTGGGAAAGACCCGGCTTGTCGACGAGTTTGCGCGCACGATCGGCGAGCGGGCGCTGATCCTCAAAGGGGAATGCCTGTCGTCCGGCGAGGGCATCACCTTCTTCCCGGTCGTGCAGATCGTCCGCGCCGCGGCGAAGATCGACGGCACGGACCCGCCAGAGGTCGTCGGGCGGAAGCTCGACGCGCTGCTCAGCGGCGAGAAGCACGCGGACCGGATCGCGCTCACCATCGCGCAGCTCCTCGGGTCCACCGAGGAGGCCAAGCTCCCCGGCGACACCTACTGGGCACTGCAGCGCCTGCTGGAGGGGCTCGCGCGCCAGCGGCCCCTGATCGTCGTCTTCGACGGCCTGCAATGGGCCGAGGCCGCCCTCCTCGACGCCATCGAGCACATCGCCGCCTCCTCACGCGAGACCACGATGCTCGTCGTCTGCATGGCGCGCCCCGCCGAGCTGGTCACCAAGCGCAAACGCTGGATGGGCGGGACGCCGAACACGTTCTCGCTGCTGCTGTCGCCCCTGCGCGACGAGGACAGCGACCGCCTGATCGAGCACCTCCTCGACGGCAGGAGGCTGGAGGACGACAAGTACGAGCGCGTCCTGCAGAGTGCCCAGGGGCACCCGCTGTACCTCCACGAGTACGTGCGGATGCTCCGCGACGAGGACGCCGGCCAGCTCCAGGTGCCGCTGAGCGTGCAGGCGGTCCTGGAGGAACGGCTGGAACGGCTGGAGGGTCACGAGCGCGATCTGTTGCAGCGGGCCGCGGTCGTCGGGGAGCAGTTCCACAGCGCGGACGTCGTCGCCCTGTCCGACCAGGACGCGGAGCCGAAGGTGCCGGCCACGCTGAACGCGCTGGTCCGCCACGACGTGATCCGGCTGGACAGCACCGGAGCGATGCCGCTCCCGGCCCACAGCGGCGAAGGCTACCGGTTCCGCCACATCCTGCTCCGCGACGCCGCCTACGGCCGGCTGACCGAGCAGGACCGCGCCGAGCTGCACGAGCGCTACGCGGGCTGGCTCGAACAGCAGGCGGGGGACCGCCTCAGCCAGTTCGACGAGATGATCGGCCACCACCTGCTGCGCAGCTACCGCTACAAGCAGGAGCACTGGCTCTCGGACGAGGACGGCCGCAGGGAGCTCGCGCGCCGCGCCGGCGAGCGCCTGGCGGTCGCCGGGCAGCGCGCGGCCGTCCGCGGCGACGTCCAGGTCACGCTGGACTACCTGCGCCGCGCGGTCGACCTGCTGCCCCGCGAGCACCCGCGGCGCCTGCACGCCCTGCTCGACCTCGCCGACGCCCTGCTCGAGCAGGACCTGGACCAGGCCGCCCAGACCTACGCCGAGGCCAGGCAGACCGCCGCCACGCTCGGCGAGGAAGGCGTCGCCATGCACGCCGTCCTCGGCGAGCTGTACTTCGCCGGGTTCCAGGACCCCAAGCGGGTCCTCCAGGAGGGTCGCCACGAAGCCGAACGCGCCATCGGGGTGTTCGACACGCTCGGCGACCGGCTCGGCCTGGCCAAGGCCTGGCGGATCCTGGCCTGGGTCCACCACGCCGAAGGGCACAACGTCCAGGGGCACGAGGCTGCCACGCGCGCGTGCGAGCTGGCCCGCCAGGCCCAGGACGAACGCTGGGAGGCCAAGGTCCGCCGCTTCGACTGCGTCCTGGTCTACTGGGGCCCGCAGCCGGTGCCCGAGATCGTCGAGTACGCCGAGCGGACGCTGGCGTGGGCCCGCGACCGCGACGTGCGCGACCTGCAGGCCGGCGCGCTCACGATCCTCGCCCGGGCGGAGGCGATGCAGGGCGACTTCGACCAGGCCCGCCGCCACAGCGCGCAGGCCAACGCCATCAAGGCCGAGCTGGGCGAGACGCTGACCGCGGCGGCGGAGTCGATCACCGAGGCGATGGTCGAGCAGCTCGCGGGCAACCTGGAGCAGGCCGACGGGATCCTGCGCCGGGGCGAGGAGGTCCTGCGGCGGATGGGCGGCACGGGCCCGCTGGTGAACGTGATCGCCATGCGTGCCAGGCTGCTGCTCCAGCAGGGCCGCGACGAGGAGGCCGAGGCGATCACCAGGGAGTGCGAGCGGCTGGTCGCGACCGACCAGCTGGACAGCCGGATCAAGTGGCGCTCGATCCGCGCGGTCGTGCTCGCCCGCCGCGGCGAGCTGGCCGAGGCGCACCGGCTGGCGATGCGGGCGATCCAGCTCGCCGAGCAGACCGACCAGCCCGAGACCGAGGCCGAGGCGTTCCTGGACCTCGCGGAGGTGCTCGCGATCGAGGGCCGCCGGGGGGAGGCCGAGCGGGCCGTCGCCCACGCGCTCGACCTCTACCAGAACAAGGGCAACGAGACCGCGGCGCGCAGGGCGAGACGGCGACTGCCGCAGCTCGTCACGGACTGAGCCGGGCGTCCTGTTCGACCAGCTCCCGGTCCGGCGGCGACCCCGAGACCGCACCGACCGGCTCCAGGACGGCGTGTGCGGCGGCCAGCTCGGCCTTGACGGCGTTGGCCTGCGCGAGCCGCCGCACCGGCCGGTGCACGGACGCGCCCGGCCTGGCGCGCGGCCGCAGGTACCCGGGCGCCCTGGGGGCCTTGGCCTCCTGCGGGGCCTTGCCACGGGTCCCCCAGGAGTCCGACCGCAGCGTCCGCAGCGCCCAGATCCTCGCCGGGAGGAGCAGGAGCGCGTACACGAGCCCGTAGGCCGCGAAGCGCCATGTGCTCCTGGTCTGGCGCAGGATGACGCCGGAGAGGCACAGCACCAGGACCGGGGCGAGCGCCGCCACCGGTCGCTGCGGCAGCGCGAGCGCGAGGTTCGCCAGCAGGACCGGGACCAGCGCCATCAGTC
>DATFRI010000098.1:0-24034 GCA_035263405.1 Actinomycetes bacterium
CCCGGTGCCGAGCAGGATGCTACCGCCGACGGCCGACGAGCGGCGGCGCGACCGGTCGCAGGGGCCGTCCAGGCCGGCGCCGGCCGCGACCATCCGGTCGAACGGCTGGAACCTCCCTGGCCTGGCAACTACCGTTACCCGAAAAGTCAGCGATTATGATCGATCGTCGCGTTCTGGGCAGCCGGGCCTTGCGGTCTGGCGGTGCCGGTCTGACCCAGCCTGACGCTGGTGCCGGCTTCCCGCTTCGTCGGTCGGTGCCCCGCGCGGACGCGAGGTCTTACCTGGCCTCCACAGGCGACTGACGGGTCCGGGCCACTCCCGGCACCGGCCCTCTGCCGCGTCGCACCACACAAGGCGTTGACGTGGCTGCTCGCGAGGGCGGCGAGGTTCAACGCGGCGTTCAGGTCCCGATCGATGACCAGACCGCACACGGCGCAGGTGAAGACCCGCTCGGCCAAGGGCAGCGTGGCTTTGACCACCCCGCACGCCGAGCAGGTCTTGCTGGAGGGGTAGAACGAATCGGCTTCCAGCAGCGTCGAGCCGTTCCACAGGCACTTGTACCGCAGCAGACGGCGCAGCTCCGCGAGCGCCGCGTCGGCAAGCGAGCGGTTGAGCCCGCGTTTGCCGCGGCCGCGGCGGAGCAGGTTGGCGACCCGGAGCGCCTCGACGACGATGACATCGTCCTTGTGCGCCAGTTGGCTGGTCGCCTTGTGCAACGCGTCGCGCCGCAGGTTGGCCACCCGGGCGTGCGCCTGGGCCAGGTGCTGCTTGGCCGCCAGCCAGCCGACGGACGGGGTCTGGCGACCGCCGTTCGCTGTTCGCGGGCCCTGTCGGCGGGCAAGCTGCCGGTTCAGCCGCCGAAGCCTGACCAGCGCGTGCCGCAGCGCCGCGGGGTTGGGGATGCGCTCACCGGTGGACAGGGTCAGCAGCCAGCGGATCCCGGCGTCGATGCCGACCACCCGCGGCGGCCGACGCGGCCGGCCGGGGACCGTCCTGGTGACCTCGCAGGCGAAGGAGACCTGCCACCACGGCGCCACCTCGAACTTGGCCTGGTTCCACGCCCGGCGCAGCGCCGCCAGCGACCAGGGGAGATCGACCTGCTCCCCGGCGGCCCTGCGGTCCAGCAGCCCGCGCACGTGCGCGAGGCCCCAGTTGAACGCGAACCGCGCCGCGCCCGCGTGGGACGCCAGCGCGCGGGCTTGCGCGGGGGTCGGGTCGAGCGCGAACCGGTAGGCCTGCACACCCACCAGCGGCGCCGGCGACCGGCCGGGCAGCACAAGGGGTGCGGCAGGGATCTCGGTGGCGGTAGCGGCGGGCATCCCCTGATGATGCCGGGCCCCTCTGACAGCGCACGCAGCGCCATGGTCCCAGGCGGACAGCTGCGTATGGATGCTGAGAAGCGTTGACAATCCCGCGAGCACTTCAGGACCCTCGTGCGCGGGCGCGACGAGGAGGGGGGCATGGACGACACGGCGCCGGCGGGCGTGGTGGAGCTGCGGGTCCACGGGGTGGGCGGGTCGACCGCGGAGGGGCTGCTCGGCGTCCCCTTCCCCGGGCAGACCGCGCGGGTCGCAGGGGGCGAGCCGACCAGCTTCGTGGCCCGCCGCGGCGAGCCCGGCGTCGAGGGCTACCTGTGGGGCCCGCTCACCACCGGCGCGAGGCTCCAGCCGCTGTGGCTGTTCCTGCTGCCGTTCACGCTGCTGAACGTCGCCGGCTGGATGCGCCAGCCGCCCCGGCGCGACGGCCGCGGCAGGTGGCGGCAGGCGGCCCACGGCGCCGTCGTCGGGATGCTCGGCCTCGGCCTCACGATGACCTCGGTGATCTGGCTGGCGATCATCGCGGTCGACATCGCCGCCTACCAGTGGGGGCGGACCTGGAAGCGGCCCCTGCCCGGCGCCCTGGAGTGGCTCGCCGACCCCTGGGTGCGGATCGGGCTGGGCACGGCCGCGCTCACGCTGGTCCTGCTCGTCGCCGCCCGGATCGCCACCAGCAGCCAGTTCGGGTTCGAGGCGATCCACGGACCCGCCGCCGGCCGGGAGCCGCCGGCCGGGGAGCCGCCGGGCCGGGGCGGGCCGCTCGGCGACGTGTCGTTCTGGGAGCGCAACGACGTCGCGCGCCGCCTGCTGCGCTGGCACCGGGTGGCCGCGCAGGTCGCCATGGCGCTGGTGGTGGCGCAGGCGGTCGCGTGGGTCGCGGCCGACCGCCCCTCGCTGGAGCTGGGCAGGTGGATCGTGGTCCTCGGCACCGCCCAGGCGGTGCTGCTGCTGGCGCTGCTGGCGCTGGACCTGCTGGCGCTCGGCGACCGGCGCGCCCGCGCCCGCGATGCCGCGGCCGGCGCCGACCGCTGGCCGCGCCTGACCGACGGCTTCCGCTTCTTCGGCCCGACCGTCACCGCCACGATCGCGATCGCGCTCTCCAACGCCGCCTTCGCCGGCTGGGCGCGCCTGATCCAGGGCCTGCTCGAGCGCACCTCCGAGGGGCTGGTGATCATCACCGGGGCGGAGCTGGCGCTGCTGGACGTGCTGGGGCTGGCCGCGCTGCTGCTGCTGGGCGGCCTGGCCGTGACGCTCGTGCTGCACCTGCAGGTCGCCCCGCGCACCGTGCGGCGGCTCGCGGGCGAGGGCGGGATGCTCAACACCGCGCCGCCCGCGCGCCCGCTCAACGGGCTGCCCAGCGGGTGGCGGCCGGACGGCTCGCCGCACCTGGGGTTCCTCGGCATGGTCGAGCGCGCCCGCCGCCTGTCCAACCTGCTGCGCAACGTCGACCTGGCGCTGACCGGGCCGGCGGTGGTGTTCCTGCTGCTGAGCGTGGTCGCCGGGCTGCTGCGGCTGGAGCCTGGCGACCCCGCCGCGCCGTGGCCGTGGCTGCCGAGCATGGACCCGCTCGCCAACGGGATCCCGCTGGTCCCCGCGGCGGCGGAGCGCGGGCTGTCGGCCTTCGCGGCGTGGCTGCTGCTGACCGGCACCTGGCTCGGGGTGGCGCTGCTGCGCACGCTGGTCCTGCAGCGCTCCACCCGGCGCCTGATCGGGATCTTCTGGGACGTGCTGACGTTCTGGCCGCGCCGCTACCACCCGTTCGCGATCCGTCCCTACTCCGAGCGGACCGTGCCCGAGCTGCAGCAGCGCATCGCCCTGCACGTCGCCGAGCGGCGCCGGCCGGTGGTGGTGGCCGCGCACAGCCAGGGCACGGTGCTGGTGCTGGCCGCGCTCCTGTCGCGTCCCGGGCTGGCGCGCGGGGTGGGCCTGGTCACCATGGGCTCGCCGCTGGCGCAGCTCTACGCCCGCTTCTTCCCCGCCTACTTCGGGATCGACGGCCAGTTCGACCAGCTCCGGGCGCGGCTGGCGGTGACCAACCCGGAGCTGGGCACGCGCGCCTGGACCAGCTTCTACCGGGAGACCGACTACATCGGCAAGCAGGTGTTCGGCGACGGCGACCCGGGCGACGTGCGCCTGGACGACCCGGCGCTGCTGCCCGACCCCGAGCCGCCTCCGCCCCTCCTGCCCCCCGACCCGCCGCGGCCGGGCTTCACGGAGCTGGCGCGCCACTCGTTCTACTACCGAGAACCCGAGGTGAAGGTGCAGATCGAGCGGCTGCGCGCGGACCTCGGCGCGGCGTGGACCCGGCCGGCGGTGGCCGTCCCCGAGCCGCCCGGCCCGCCGCAGGCGCCCGCGGGCGCCGAGCCCGCCCCCGGCGGCGCGGCCCGCCGCGGCGACGGGCCGACCTGACGCGCGCGGCCGCCGCCGTCCACGCGGCGGCCGGCGGTCGCGGACGACCGGTACCGTCGGAGCGGACCCGCGCCCTCGAGGAGGCACCACCTGCCCGCGCCGACCCCGCCGCCACCCGACGGCCTCGCCTGGTCGAGCATGCGCCGGATCGTCGCGCTGGTCGGCCCGTACCGGCTGCGCGTGGCGTTGGCGTTCGCGTACGGCCTCGGCATGGTCTGGCTGACCACCCTGGTCCCCGGGATCACCGGCCGGATCGTCGACCAGCTCTCCGCGCGCCACGCGGGCACGGTCGGACGCGAGGTCGCGCTGCTGCTCGCCGTCGCCCTGGCCCGCGCGGCGCTCACCGGGTTGCGCCGCAACACCTCTGGGCGGGTCGGCACCGACGTCGAGGCCCGGCTGCGCAACCGCCTGGCCACCCACCTGCTCGCGCTGGAGCCCGGCTGGCACGACCAGGCCCAGACCGGGCAGCTGCTGTCCCGGGCGACCTCCGACATCCGCGCCCTGCGCTACTTCCTCTCCTGGGGGCTGCCGTTCATCCTGCTGGACTCGCTCACCGGCATGATCGTCGCGGTGCGCATGTGGCTGGCGTCCCCGCGGCTCACGCTGGTCGCGCTCGTCGTCGCCCCCCCGCTGGTCGCCGCGGCCGTGCGCTACAACCGCCGGCTGCACCGCACCTACTGGCGGGTCCAGCAGGAGACCGGCGAGCTGACCACCGTCGTGGAGGAGAACGCCGCCGGCGTGCGCGTGGTCAAGGCGTTCGGGCGCGAGGCGGAGGAGCTTCGCAAGCTCGACAAGGAGGCGCGCGACATCTTCGACGCCAACCTCGCCGCGGCGCGGCTGCGCGCGCTGTACACACCGCTGCTGGCCACCCTGCCGCAGGTGAGCCTGGCGCTGATCCTGCTGTACGGCGGCGGCCTGGCCGTCGCCGGCCGGCTGTCGCTCGGCACCCTGGTCGAGTTCAACCTGTACCTGCTGCTGCTCGCCGCGCCGCTGCAGTCCATCGGCATGCTCTTCGGGTTCGCCCAGCGCGCCACCGCCAGCGCCCAGCGGGTGTTCGAGGTGCTCGACCGGACGCCGGGGATCGCCGACGCCCAGGACGCCCACCCGCTGCCCGCCCCCCGCGGCGGCCCCCCCGGCGCCGAGGTGCGGCTGGAGCGGGTGACCTTCCGCTACGCCGGAGCCCCCCAGCCGAGCCTGGACCGCATCGACCTGACCATCCCCCCGAGCGGCCGCGTCGCCCTCGTCGGCGGCACCGGCTCGGGCAAGTCCACCCTCACCGGCCTGGTGCCCCGGCTGTACGCGCCCGAGTCCGGCCGCGTCCTGCTGGACGGCCACGACGTCGCCCGCCTCACCCTCGACTCGCTGCGCGCCGCGGTCGCCGTCGTCCACCAGGAGCCCCAGCTCTTCTCGGCGTCCCTGCGCGACAACGTCGCGCTCGGCCGGGCCGGCGCCGGCGACCCCCAGATCCTCGACGCGCTCGCCGCCGCGGGCGCCGCCGACGTCGCCGCCTCGCTCCCCGAGGGCCTGGACACCGTCGTCGGCGAGCAGGGCCTCACCCTCTCCGGCGGGCAGCGGCAGCGCGTCGCGCTCGCCCGCGCGCTGCTCGCGCGGCCACGCCTGCTGGTCCTGGACGACGCGCTCAGCCACGTCGACGTCGCCACCGAGGCACGCATCCTCGCCGGCCTGGACGGCGCGATCGGCCAGGCGACCGTCCTGCTCGTCGCGACCAGGCCCGCGGCCCTGCAGCTCGCCGACCGCGTGGTGCTGCTGGACCGCGGCCGGATCCTCGCCCAGGGCACCCACGAGGAGCTGCTGCGCTCCCAGCCGCGCTACCGCCAGGTGCTGAGCCACCACCAGGCCACCATCGACCGCCTGGTGGACACCGCACCCGCCGACCGGCCGCGGCCCGCCGAACCGGGCAGGATCCGATGACGCCACGGTCCCGCCCCTCGCACGCCGCCGCCCGGCACGGCGCCGGCCGCGGCGCGCGCCAGGACGCCGGCCGGCCCGGACGGGACGGGACGAGCCGCACCGGACGCCGCGACCGCTCGGGCCGGCGCACCCGGCGCGCCTGGTTGTGGCCGGTCCTGCGGCCCCACCGCCGCACGATCGCGCTGGCCGCCGCCACGGTCCTGGCCGGGACCGCCGCCGGCCTGGTCATGCCCTACCTGGTCAAGCTCGCCGTCGACGACGGCGTCCGCGCCGGCGACCTCGGCGTGGTGCGCGCCGCCGTCGCCGCCTACCTCGCGCTCACCGCCGTCCAGTTCGCCGCGCTGCGCGCCGAGACCCTGCTCATCGCCAAGGTCGGCGAGCGCGCCCTGCTCGCGGTCCGCACCAGGCTGTTCGCCCACCTCCAGACGCTGTCGCTGGAGTTCTACGAACGCGAGCGGACCGGCCGCATCGTCGCCCGCATGACCAGCGACGTCGAGGCCCTCGGCGACCTCGTCTCCACCGGGCTGGTCAACCTCGTCGCCAGCCTCATCACCCTCTCCGGCATCGCCGTCGTGCTCGTCTGGCTCGACTGGCGGCTCGCCGCCGCCACCCTGCTGCTCGCCCCGGCCGGCGCCGTCCTCGTGCAGCGCTTCCGGACCCGCTCCGGCGACGCCTGGCGCGAGGTCCGCGAGCGCGCCACCGTCGTCACCGTCCGCCTCCAGGAAGCCCTCACCGGCATCAGGACCATCCAGACCTTCCGGCGCGAGCACGCCACCGCCCAGGGGCTCGCCGACGCCAACGACGCCGAGCGGCTCGCCCACCAGCGCACCATCGCCTACGCCTCCTGGTTCTTCCCCACCGTCGAGCTGGCCGGCGCGCTCGCCAGCGTCATCGTGCTCGGCTACGGCGGCCGCCGCGTCCTCGCCGGCGACCTGGAGATCGGCACCCTGGTCGCCTTCCTGCTCTACCTGCGCAGCCTGTTCGACCCCATCCAGCAGCTCTCCGGCCTCTACGAGCAGGTCCAGGCCGCCAACGCCGGCGCGGAGCGGATCGGCAACGTCCTCGCCGAGCAGCCCACCGTCCGCGAGGCCGCGCACCCCGCCAGCCTGCCCGCGCCCCGCGGCGACGTCCGCCTCGCCCACGTCCGCTTCGCCTACGCCACCGACCCCCCCGGCGAGCCCGCGGCCAGCCCCAGCCCCGACCCCGCGGCCGACGGCCACACCCCCACACCCGGCCCCGACGTCCTGTACGACGTCGACCTCCACGCCCCCGCCGGCACCACCCTCGCGCTGGTCGGCCCCACCGGCGCCGGCAAGTCCACCGTCGCCAAGCTCATCGCCCGCTTCTACGACCCCCAGCACGGCACCGTCACCCTCGACGGCACCGACCTGCGCCACATCCGCCTCGCCGACCTGCGCGCCGCCACCGGCTACCTGCCGCAGGAGGGCTTCCTGTTCTCAAGCTTCGACGGTAGCGTGGCCGCCAACATCGCCTACGGCCGCCCAGGCGCCACGCGCGCCGAGGTCGAGGCCGCCGCCAAGGCCGTCGGCGCCGACGAGGTCATCCGCCGTCTCCCCGACGGCTACGACACCGAGGTCGGCGAGCGCGGCGAGCTGCTGTCGGCCGGGGAGCGGCAGCTGGTCTCCTTCGCGCGCGCGTGGATCGCCGACCCTGCGCTGCTGATCCTGGACGAAGCGACCTCGAGCCTCGACGCGGCCAGCGAGGCCCGCATCAACGAGGCGCTGCGCCGCCTGCGCCAGGGGCGGACCACCATCATCATCGCTCACCGCCTGTCCACCGTCGCCCACGCCGACCGGATCGCCGTGATCGAGGACGGCCGCGTGGTGGAGACCGGCACACCCGCGGCGCTGCGCGCCCGCGGCGGCCGCTTCGCCGAGCTGTACGACCGCTGGCTCGCGGGCGCCGCCTGACCGTTGGTGCACACCTGTACGAACCGCGTCCGCCTGCCACCCTCACGTCATGACGGCCACGGCCGCCAGGACGACCACCACATCCGCTGAGGTGCACACCTGCGACTGGAAAGGAAGGCTGTCATGACCACGACCGGTGACAGTGCTGGGCTCCGGCGGGTGACTGGTTGGCTGCTGGTGATCGGGGCGGTGACCTTCGCCGTGGCCGCGACGGTGCTGTCGCGGACCTCGCCCGCGTCGATCACCCGCGGCCGCTCCGGCCCGCCGGCGCGGCGCAGGGCGGCGCGGACGCGGGCGAGCAGCTCCTGGATCCCGAACGGCTTGGTGACGTAGCCGTCGGCGCCGGCGTCCAGCGCGGTGACCTTCTCGCGCTCCTCGTCCAGTGCGGTCAGGACCACCACCGGGACCGCAGCCGGCGCAGCACCTCCAGCCCGCCGATCCCGGGTAGCCCGAGGTCCAGCACGACGAGGTCGGGCTGGTGGGCGTCGAGCGAGGTCAGCGCCGCCTCGCCGGTGGTCGCCGTGAGCACCTCGTAGCCGCGGATCCGCAGGTTGGCCGCGACCATCCTGACGCTCGGCGGCTCGTCGTCGACGACCAGCACCCGCTGGGGCATCAGCGTGCCGCCGTGCCGGCGGCCGGGGCCGCCGGGAGGCGGATGACGAAGGTGGCGCCGCCGCCTGGGGTGGCCAGCCGGCTGGAGGCTCCTCGGCTCATGCGCTGCTCGTGCTCCCTGCTCCGGGCGACCGCGGAGGGCGGTGCGGCGAGCACGAGCTCAGGAGCGTCGCGGCCGCGCATCATCCCCCGTACGCGGTCAGCGGCGTAGCCGTACGGGGACGGTGGTCACGACGATCCCGTCCCTGTACCGCAGGGCCAGCTCGAGGGCGAGCGCGGTCTGGTTGTGCAGCGGCTCCTCCCACCAGTGATGGGGGATGACCTCGGGCACCATCACGGTGAGCGGCTGTCTGGGCTCCTCGGCCTGGAAGCGCTCGATGAAGCCGAGCAGCGGCTCGATCACCTCGCGGTAGGGCGACGGCACGGTGCGCAGGGGCACGCCCGGGCACCACGCCCGCCACGCGGCTTGCAGCTCCCTGCTGCGGTCGTCGTCGACCGCCACGTGCACCGCGGTCGCCGAGGAGCTGGCCGACAGCGCGTAGCGGACGGTGTCCGCGGTGGCCCGGTTCAGCTTGTGCACCGGGATGATCGTGCGGTGCCGCACGTCTCGGGTGCTCGGGGACGGCCCGAGCGTGGCCAGCTCCTCGGCTGCGCGCTGGTAGTGGGCGTGGATGGCCACGAAGTTGAGCACCAGGAAGGGCACGAGCAGCGCGACCAGCCAGGCGCCGTCGGCGAACTTGACCACGACCACCACGACCGTGGCGAGCCCGGTGGCCAGCGCGCCGACGCTGTTGACGGCCAGCTTGACCCGCCAGCCCGGCCCGCGGACCCGCTGCCAGTGCCGGACCATGCCGGCCTGGGACAGGGTGAAGCACAGGAACACGCCGACCGCGAACAGCGGGATCAGCGCGTGGGTGCTGCCCTTGAAGGCTACGACCAGCGCGATGGCGAGCAGCCCGATGACCAGGATCCCGTTGGAGTAGGCCAGCCGCTGCCCGCGCCTGGCGAACTGGTGGGGGAAGTAGCCGGCCTTGGCGACGGTGGCGGCCAGCAGCGGGAAGCCGTTGAAGGAGGTGTTGGCGGCCAGCAGCAGCACGACCGCCGTCGACAGCTGGACCAGGTAGAACAGCGGGCCGTTCGCGACCGCGCGCCCGACCTGCGCGATCACGTTGGCCTGATCGGTGGGGACCGCACCGACCTGATGGCCGAGCCAGGTGATCCCGAGGAACAGCACCGCGAGCGTGACGGCCAGGACCGACAGGGTGGCCGCCGCGTTGCGCGCCTCGGGCCGCTTGAACGCCGGCACGCCGTTGGCGATGGCCTCGATCCCGGTCATGGCCGTGCAGCCGCCGGCGAAGGCGTGCAGGACCAGGAACAGCGACAGTCCCTGGACCACCGGCGGCGCAACGGCGTGGGTCTGCGGCAGCGCCTCGTCGAGGACGGTCACCCGCACCACCCCCCACAGGACCAGCGCGCCGAGCGACCCGATGAACAGGTAGGTGGGCAGGACGAAGACCGCGCCGGCCTCGCGGACGCCGCGCAGGTTGACGATGATCAGCAGCAGGATGCCGGCCACGGCGGCCGCCACGCGGTGGGCGTCGAGGGCAGGCACGAAGGCGACGATCGCCTGGACGCCGGCGGTGACCGAGACGGCGACCACGGTGAGGTAGTCGACCATCAGCGCGGCTGCGGCGACCAGGCCCGGGATGCGGCCGAGGTTCTCGTGGGCGACGGTGAAGGAGCCGCCGCCGTGCGGGTAGGCGAAGATCGTCTGCCGGTAGGAGGCCACGACGATCAGCAGCAGGGCGGTGATCGCCACCGCGATGGGCACGTCCAGCCGGGCCGCGGCGGCTCCGGCCAGCAGCAGCACGTAGAGGATCTCGTCGGGGGCGTAGGCGACCGACGACAGGGCGTCCAGCCCGAACGCTCCGATGGCCCTGGGCCGCGTGAGCCGCTCGCTCGCCGCCGCCGTGGTCGGCAGGGGCCGGCCCAGCAGCAGATGCTGCAGTGTTCGCGCCAAGGCTCCTCCGGATCGTCGGGCGTCACAGCGTACCGGAGCGCGGTCGCGCGCCTGGGCCGGTGGAGCGAGCAATGCGATGCGTCAAGGGTTTGAAAAGAACGCCGGAAATCACGTTAGGAATTCGTTAAGGCGTCTTCACGACCCTGAGCTGGGGGCGTACATACAGGACCAAACCCACGGGCGTGCGTTGGTCGCCGCCAGGGTGGCCTGTGACAGGGGAGCGATATGGATATCGTCTCGATCCTTCTTGCATTGCTCGTGTTCGCGTTGATGTTCGGCCTGATCAGGGCGATGGAGCGCATATGAGCGGCGCGGACGTGTTCGGGCTGGCGGTGTCGCTGGTCGTGTTCGGCTATCTGGTCTATGCGCTGATGCGTGGGGAGCGGCTGTAGATGACCTGGCAGGGTTGGTTGCAGATCCTGATCTACGTGGCGGTGCTGACCGCGCTGACACCGGTGCTCGGCGGCTACATGGCGCGGGTCTACATGGGCCGGCGGGTCGTCGCGCTGGAGCGGGTGCTGGGGCCAGTGGAGCGGGGCTTCTACCGGGTGGTGCGCACCGACCCGGACCGCGAGCAGGACTGGAAGCAGTACGGGCGCACCGTGCTGGTGTTCTCGGCGCTGTTCTGGCTGGCGCTGTATGCGCTGCTGCGGCTGCAGGGCGTGCTGCCGTTCAACCCCCTGCGGTTCGACGGGGCGCCGTGGAACGTGACCTTCAACACGACCTCGTCGTTCGTCACCAACACCAACTGGCAGTACTACGGCGGCGAGACGACGATGTCGCACTTCTCCCAGATGGCTGGGCTGGCGGTGCAGAACTTCGTCTCCGCCGCGGTGGGCATGGCGGTCCTGGCGGCGGTCATCCGCGGGTTCGCCCGGCGTGAGACGAGCAAGCTCGGCAACTTCTGGGTCGACCTGACCCGGACGCTGCTGTACATCCTGCTGCCGCTGTCGGTGATCGGCACGCTGCTGCTGGTCTCCCAGGGCGTGGTGCAGACGTTCACCGGCTCGGTCAGCCTCACCACGCTGCACGGTTTCGAGCAGGTGCTGGCGCTGGGCCCGGTCGCCTCGCAGATCGCCATCAAGCAGCTCGGCACCAACGGCGGCGGGTTCTTCAACGTCAACTCCTCCTTCCCGTTCGAGAACGCGACCACCTTCTCCAACTTCGTCGAGATGCTGTTCATCCTGCTGATCCCGGCGGCGGCGACCTATCAGTACGGGCGGATGATCGGGCGGCTGCGCCAGGGCTGGGCGCTGTACGTCGCGATGCTGCTGATGTTCGCGATCGGCGTCGGCAACGCCCACTACAACGAGGCCAGGGCGACCCCGGCGCTCCAGGCCGCCGGGGTGCACGCGACCGCCGGCCACGGCTCCACCGGCGGCAACCTGCAGGACAAGGAGCAGCGCTTCGGGATCGCGGACACGGCGCTGTGGGGGACGGCGACCACCGACGCCTCCAACGGCTCGGTGAACGGCTCGCACGAGTCCTTCAGCGGCTTCGGCGGGATGACGCCGCTGGTCAACATGATGACCGGGGAGGTCATCTTCGGCGGGGTCGGCTCGGGCCTGTACGGCATGCTGCTGCTGGTGCTGCTGACGGTGTTCCTCGCCGGCCTCATGGTGGGCCGCACCCCGGAGTACCTCGGCAAGAAGATCCAGGCCCGCGAGGTCAAGATCGTGGCGATCGGCACGCTGTACATGCCGGTCGTCGTGCTCGTCGCCGCGGCGCTGGCGATCGCCGTGCCCGCAGGGAAGAAGTCGATCTACGACTCCGGCCCGCAGGGGTTCTCGGAGACGCTGTACGCCTACACGTCCCAGACCAACAACAACGGCTCGGCGTTCGCCGGCTACACCGGGTTCGTGCAGCCCAACGCGCCCGGCAACGAGGGCGCGACCGGGGTGCCGTTCGCCGACCTGGTGGGCGGCCTCGTCATGCTGCTCGGGCGCTTCGTCCCGCTGCTTGCCGCGCTCGCGGTGGCCGGCTCGCTGGCGGCCAAACGCCCGGCCCCGGCCGGACCGGGGACGTTCCGGACCGACTCCCCCGTCTTCCTGGTGCTGCTGGTCGGGGTGGTCGCGATCGTGGCCGCGCTGAGCTTCCTGCCCGGCCTCGCCCTCGGCCCGATCGTCCAGGGCCTCACCCACCAGCTCTTCTAGCGAGCCGCGGAGGTACGGCAGTGCGCAGAGACATCGTCGGGTCGGTGATCGCCATCGTGGTGCTCACGCTCGGCCTCGGGCTGGTCTACCCGCTGGTCATGACCGGCGTGGCCCAGGTGACCTTCCACGACCGGGCCAACGGCAGCCAGGTGAAGCGCGACGGCAGGACGGTCGGCTCCAGCCTGATCGGCCAGGACTTCCGCAAGCCCGTGCTGGAGAACGGCAAGCCCAAGCTGGACGAGGACGGCAACCCGGTCCTGGAGGCCGACCCCGGCTGGTTCCAGAGCCGGCCGTCGCAGAGCGGCTACTCGGCCAACGCCACCTTCTTCGCCAACCTCGGCCCCAACCAGAAGGACCTCGCCGACCAGACCAGGGCCAACCTCGACGCCTACCTGGCGCTGGAGCGGCCGTACACCCCGACCCTCGCCGCCGCCGGCGTGCCGGTGGATGCCGTCACCAGCTCCGCCTCCGGGGTCGACCCGCACATCTCGGCCGCCAACGCGCGCATCCAGGCCAACCGCATCGCCGCGGTGCGCAAGGCGCCGCTGGACCGGGTGCTGGCGCTGGTCCGCCGGAACACCGACGGACGCGCCCTCGGGGCGCTCGGCGAGCCTGGCGTCAACGTGCTCGGGCTCAACCTCGCTGTTGACAAGGAGTTCCCGCTGCGATGAGCACACCAGTTCAGGATCAGGCGCCCCGGCCGGGCACCAGGCCCGCGCCGTCGGCGCGGTCCGCGCCCCGGTCGATCTTCGACCCGGCCATCCTGCGCGACGCGATCTGGCCGAGCATCACCAAGCTCGACCCGCGTGTCCAGATCCGCAACCCGGTCATGTTCGTGGTCGAGATCGGCGCGGCCATCACCACCGTCGCCTGGCTCATCCAGGCGTTCGGCGGCGGCCCGCTCGGCGGCGGCACCGAGCCCTGGTGGTTCACGTTCACCGTCGCGATCTGGCTGTGGCTGACGGTGGTGTTCGCCAACTTCGCCGAGGCGCTCGCCGAGGGCCGCGGCAAGGCGCAGGCGGCCGCGCTGCGGGCGATGCGCACCGACACCACCGCGCGGCTGCGCGACGGCGGCGAGCGGCGGGCGTCCGAACTGCGCCGCGGCGACGTCGTGGTGGTCCAGGCCGGCGAGACGATCCCCGGCGACGGCACCATCGTCGAGGGCATCGCCTCGGTCGACGAGTCGGCCATCACCGGCGAGTCCGCGCCGGTGATCCGCGAGGCCGGCGGCGACCGCAGCGCGGTGACCGGCGGGACGACGGTGCTCTCGGACCGGATCGTGGTCGAGATCACGGCCGAGCCGGGCCGGAGCTTCCTGGACCGCATGATCGCGCTGGTGGAGGGCGCCGACCGGCGCAAGACTCCCAACGAGATCGCGCTCAACATCCTGCTGGCGGCGATGACCGCGGTGTTCCTGGTGATCGTCGTCACCCTGCGGCCGTTCGCGCTGTTCGCGAGCACGGCCGCCTCGACCACCACCCTGATCGCGCTGCTGGTGGCGCTCATCCCGACCACCATCGGGGCGCTGCTGTCGGCGATCGGCATCGCCGGGATGGACCGGCTGGTGCGCCGCAACGTGCTGGCGATGTCCGGCCGCGCGGTCGAGGCCTCCGGTGACGTGGACGTGCTGCTGCTGGACAAGACCGGCACGATCACCCTCGGCAACCGGCAGGCGACCGAGCTGCTGCCCCTGCCCGGCGTCGACGTCGGCGAGCTCGCCGACGCGGCGCAGCTGTCGTCGCTGTCGGACGAGACCCCAGAGGGCCGCTCGATCGTGGTGCTGGCCAAGGAGCGCTACGGGCTGCGCGGCCGCGAGCTGTCCGACCACCAGGCTGAGTTCATCCCCTTCAGCGCCTACACCCGCATGTCCGGCGTGAACCTGACGGCGCCTTCGCCGGACCCGCACGATCCGCATCGCTCGCTCGCCTCCGTGCAGGTCCGGCGAGTCCGCAAGGGCGCCGCCGACGCCGTCGCCGGCTGGGTCACCGGGCAGGGCGGCAGCATCCCCGAGCAGCTCACGCCGATGGTCCAGGAGATCTCCCGCAGCGGCGGCACCCCGCTGGTGGTCGCCGACGGGCCCCGCGCGCTGGGGGTGGTGCACCTCAAGGACATCGTCAAGGGCGGCATCCGCGAGCGCTTCGACCACCTGCGGCGCATGGGCATCAGGACGATCATGATCACCGGCGACAACCCGCTGACCGCCGCCAGCATCGCCGCGGAGTCCGGCGTCGACGACTTCCTCGCCGAGGCGACCCCGGAGGCCAAGCTGGCGCTCATCGAGGAGCAGCAGGCCGACGGGCGCATGGTCGCGATGACCGGCGACGGCACCAACGACGCGCCCGCGCTCGCCCAGGCCGACGTCGGGGTCACCATGAACACCGGCACCCAGGCCGCCCGCGAGGCCGGCAACATGATCGACCTGGACTCCAACCCGACCAAGCTGATCGAGGTCGTCGAGGTCGGCAAGCAGCTGCTGATCACCCGCGGGGCGCTGACCACCTTCTCGATCGCCAACGACGTCGCCAAGTACTTCGCGATCCTGCCGGCGATGTTCGCCGCCACCTATGCCGCGGCGGGCGAGAGCGTCGGGCCGCTGGACCAGCTCAACGTCATGCGGCTGGGCACGCCGCTGTCGGCGATCATGTCCGCGATCATCTTCAACGCGCTGATCATCCCGCTGCTGGTCCCGCTGGCGCTGCGGGGGGTGCGCTACCGGCCGGCCGGCGCCACCGCGCTGCTGCGCCGCAACGTGTGGCTGTACGGCTTCGGCGGCATCCTCGCCCCGTTCATCGGCATCAAGCTCGTCGACCTCGTCGTCCACAACCTGCTCGGAGCCTGACCGGTCACGATGCGCGCCCTGGCCCAAGGCCGGGGACCCATGTGGCCCCGGCAGGAACCAGGTGGCCTTCAGCCGCTGGGGATGTGGGAGCCGCCGGGCTCGCCGCCGAGCACCCGCCGCAGCGACGGCTCCGCGGCCAGCGTGGTGACGGCCAGGACCTCGTCGCCGGGCGCGAGCGGGGTCGGGCCGCCGCCGGGCAGGACCTGCTCGTCGCGGACGACCGCGACCACGACCGAGCCTTCAGGCAGCGGCAGCTCGGCGATCCGCTGACCGACGGCTGCTGCGTCCTCGTCCAGGGTCACCTCGACCAGCGCGATCCCGCCACGCTCGGTGCGCAGCATGGTCACCACGTCCAGCACGCCGACCCCGGCGTCCAGCAGGTGGGTGAGCAGCGCCGGCGCCGAGACCGCCGTGTCGACCCCCCAGTCCCTGGTGAACAGCCAGGTGTTCTTGGGGTTGTTGACGCGCGCGACCGTGCGCGGCACCGACCACAGGCGCCGGCACAGCAGGCTGATCACGAGGTTGTCCTCGTCGTCGCCGGTGGCGGCGACCACGGTGTCGACCGTCTGCGGCTCGACCAGCTCGAGCACGCCCGGCTCGCAGGCGTCGCCGTGGATGATGGTGCGCCCGTGCGCCGCCGCCCGCGCGCGCCGCACGGTGGCCGCGTCCTGCTCGACGACGACCACCTGGTTGCCCTGCTCGACCAGGTGGTCGGCGATGTAGGCGCCCCACATCCCGGCGCCGGCCACGAGCACGCGGACCGACGCCTGGTCCGCGCGACCGCCTGCGGCGGGCGCCGGCGGGCCCGCCGCGTCCATGCTGGTGTGCGCCAGGGTCTGCCGCGAGGACCGGACCGGCGTCCTGGGACCGTCCGACGCGGCCGGCGGCGCGCCCGCGAGCAGGTCGTCGAGCCAGGTCCTCCCGGCGTCACCGACTGCGACGCGCAGCACATCCCCTTCCGCCAGTACGGTGTCGGGGGCGGGCACGAACGCGCCGCCGTGGCGGGTGACCGAGACCACCCTGAGCCCACGGGTCTCCAGGTCGGCGGTCCTGCGGTCGACCAGGTGCTGGGGCAGCTCGATGCGCAATAGGGAGACCTCGCCGCGCCCGAACGCCGCCTCCTCGGCGAGCAGCCGGTGCTCCAGGTGGTCCTTGACCTTGCGCAGCGTCCAGCCGACCGAGGACACGGTCGTGACGCCGAGCTGCTCGTAGATCTCGGCCCGCCGCGGGTCGTGGATGCGGGCGATCACCCGCGGGACCCGGTAGGCGTCGCGCGCGACCCGGGCGGTGACGATGTTGGAGTTGTCCCCGCCCGTCACCGCGACCAGCGCGTCAGCGCGCGCGATCCCGGCCGCCTCGAGCACGTCGCGGTCGAAGCCGACGCCTTCCACGCGCCTGCCGGTGAAGCGCTCGCCGAGCCGCTCCAGCATCCGCGGGTCCTTGTCGACCACCACCACGGTGTCGCCGCGCGCCTCGAGGCCGACGGCCAGCGCGGTGCCGACGCGGCCGCAGCCCACGACCACCAGGTGCATCAGCCGCCTCCCTCCGCCGCCGGCCGGGTCGCCAGACGGTATCCCATGCCCGGCTCGGTCAGGATCAGCCGGGGCGCGGCCGGGTCGTCGAGCTTGCGGCGCAGGTTGGCGACGTACACGCGCAGGTACTGCGACGCGTCGCCGTAGCCGGGTCCCCAGACGCGCTCCAGCAGGTGGCGGTGGGTGCAGATGCGCCCGGCGTTGACGGCCAGCGCCTCCAGCAGCCGGTACTCCAGGCGGGTGAGGTGGATCAGCTCGCCGGCGCGCGTGACCGTCTGCCCGGCGAGGTCGATGCGCACGTCGCCGGCCTCGACCACCCGTTCCCGCTCGGGGCCGCCGGCGCGGCGCAGCGCGGCGCGGACGCGCGCCAGCAGCTCCTGGATCCCGAACGGCTTGGTGACGTAGTCGTCGGCGCCCGCGTCGAGCGCGGTGACCTTCTCGCGCTCGTCGTCCAGGGCGGTGAGCACGACCACGGGCACCGACGACCACGACCGCAGCCGGCGCAGGACCTCCAGCCCGTCGATCCCCGGCAGGCCGAGGTCGAGCACGACCAGGTCCGGCTGGTGCGCGTCCAGCGACGCCAGCGCCGCCTCGCCGGTGGCGGCCGTGAGCACCTCGTAGCCGCGCATGCGCAGGTTGGCCGCGACCATCCTGACGATCGGCGGCTCGTCGTCGACGACGAGCACGCGCGTGCCCATCAGCCGCGCGCGGGCACGTCGCCGCGTCCCGGCCGGCCGTCGGCAGCGGCCGGTGCTCGGGGAGCGGCGCCCGCAGCCGGGAGCCGCAGGACGAACGTGGCCCCGCCGCCGGGGGTCGTCTCGACCGTGAGCCTGCCGCGCAGCGCCTCGACGATCCCGCGGCAGATCGCCATGCCCATGCCCGTGCCCTCGGGTCGCCGGCCGGCCCGCTTGAGCCGGTAGGACTGCTGGAAGATCCGCTCGCGCTCCTGCACGGGGATGCCGGGGCCGTGGTCGGCCACGCGCACCTCGACCTCGTCGCCTTCGCGGCGCGCGGTCAGCGTGACCGGGCTGCCGGGCGCGTAGCGGCGGGCGTTGTCGAGCAGGTTGGTGAGCACCTGGTCGAGCCGGACCGGGTCGGCCAGCACATGCGGCAGCTCGACGGGGAGGCGCACGTCGATGCGCTGGCTGGAGCGCACGCGGGCGGCGCGGACGACCGGCCCGACGATCTCGGCGAGGTCGACCTCCACCACGTCGGGCCGGTAGTCGCCGGCCTCCAGCCGCGACATGTCCAGCAGGTTGTGGACCAGATGGGTGAGCCGGTCGGACTCGGCGTCGATGGTGCGCAGGAACTCGGCGCGCTGCTCCTCGCTCCACCGCACCTCGGGGTCGAGCAGGCTGGTCACCGAGCCCTTGATCGAGGCCAGCGGGGTGCGCAGGTCGTGCGAGACCGAGTTCAGCAGCGCGGAGCGCAGCCGGTCGGTCTCCTCCAGGCTGCGGCTGTGCTCGCGCTCGGCCTCCGCCTGCCGCTGCTCGACCGCGAGCGCGGCCTGGTTGGCGAAGGTCGCCAGCACCCGCCGCTCCGGCTCCCCGAACCCGGCCGGGCCGGACTGCCCGCCAGCGACCACGACCAGCGCGCCGACCGGCCCCTGGCCGCCCTGCATCGGCACCGCCAGCACCTGCCCGGGGGCGAGCGTGCCCGGGCTGGGCCCGTGCACGGTGAGCAGCGTCCCGGCGAGCTGGCCGTCGCCCGAGTGGCCGAGCGCCCGGTCCAGCGCGTCGACGTCGCCGTCGCGGGCCGCCACCCGCAGGCCGTCGCCGTCGGCCAGCACCACGGCGCAGCCGGCCACCCCGAACAGCGAGCGGACCGTCCCCACGACGCTGCGCAGGGTGTCGTCCAGCCCGCCGTGCGCGACCAGGCTGGAGGACAGCTCGTACAGCACGCGGCTCTCGCGCTCGCGGCGCTCCGCCTCCGCCTGGCGCCGCCGGATGACGTCGACCAGGCCGCCGACCGTGACCGCGACCGCCAGGAACGCAGCCAGCGTCACCCAGTCCTGCGGGTCGTCGACGACGAGGGTCCCGTACGGCGGCAGGAACACCACGTCGAAGGCGAGGAAGGCGAGTGCCGAGGCGAGCAGCCCGGAGGGCAGCCCGCCGAGCGCGGTGGCCGCGAACACCACCGCCAGGAAGGCCAGCACGATGTTCGCGCTGGACACGCCGGCACGGACGGGGAGCAGCAGGGCGGCCGCCGCCCCGGTGCCCGCGACCGCGACGGCGTAGCCGAGCCAACCCTGCCGCGTACCCGCCACGAGGCCGAGCCCGACCCGTCGACTCATACGCCAAGCATAGGAGCGGTTCGGCCCCGGATCACCCCGTGCGGTCGCCGGTCGGCCGCGCCTTTGCAGCTTCTTTACGGCCACGGCGCCGTTCTTCAGGCCGCCTTTGCGGCCGCGGCCGAGGCTTGAGCGTGACAGGGAACGCCTGACCGGGAGCTGCCATGAGGCACCGTTTCGCCGGCGTGGCCGGCCAGGGCGTCATCTGGGGCGTCGGTGGGTTCGCCGCGAGCCTGGTCCTCGGGGTGGTGCTGGAGCCGTTCCGCGCGCGGATCGGGCTGGAGAACGTCGTCATCGGCTACCTCGCGATCGTGGTGGTCTGCGCCGCGGTCGGCGGCCGCGGGGCCGGCCTGGTCGCCGCCCTGTCGGCGGCGCTGTCGTACGACTTCTTCTTCACCACGCCGTACCGGACGCTGAAGATCGACACCGCCGAGCAGGTGGTCACGTTCGTCCTGCTGTTCGCCGCCGGGCTGCTCGCGGCGCTCGGCGGGCGGTCCAGCCGGCGCGGCGACGCCCGCCAGCAGCAGGAGGAGGACGCGCTCGCGCTGCTCAACGCGATCGCCAAGGCCGCCGCCGAAGGCGCGGACGCCGACCGCACGGCCGCCGACGGGCTGCTCGAGCTGCTCGACGCCGCCGTGGTCCAGGTGCGCCGCGGCGACCGGGTGACCGCCGAGGCCGGCAGCGCCACAGGCGGCAGCCTGGATCCTGAGGCCATGACCCACCTGGAGCCGGACGGGCGGCTGCCGCACGGCACCAAGCTGCGCTTCTCCAGTCCTGGAGGGTTCGCGCTACCGCGCGAGGGCGTCGTCCTGCCGCTCGGCCGCCAGGCCGGGGTGCTCGTGATCGTGCCGGGCAGGGACCGGGGCGTCCCGCGGGCGGTTCGCGCCGGTCTGGCCGGGGTCGCCTACACGCTCGGGCTCGCCGGCGCGCCCGCCGGCTTGCCGGGGACCGAGAACGGCGGTCAGGCTCGTGGCTGATGGAGCACGACAGCCCCCGGTACGGTGCCGAGCGGGGACGCCTGAAGATCTTCCTCGGCGCCGCCGCCGGCGTGGGCAAGACGTACGCGATGCTCGGCGAGGCGCGCGACCTCAAGGCCGCCGGCGTCGACGTCGTGATCGGCTACCTGGAGGCGCACGGGCGCCGCGCCACCGAGGACCGGGCCGCCGGGCTGGAGGTCGCCCCCCGCCGGATCGTGCGCCTGCGCGACCGCCCCTGGACCGAGATGGACGTCGACTGGCTGGTCGACCGCGCCCCGCAGCTGTGCCTGGTCGACGAGCTGGCGCACACCGACCTGGCCGGCGGCCGCCATCCCAAGCGCTGGATGGACGTCGAGGACCTGCTGGCCGCGGGCATCGACGTCCACACCACGGTCAACATCCAGCATCTGGAGAGCCTGAACGACAAGGTCTTCGAGCTCACCGGGGTGCGGGTGCGCGAGACGTTCCCCGACCGCATCCTGCACGACGCCGACGAGGTCGTGCTCGCCGACCTGCCGCCGGAGGCGCTGCGCGAGCGGATCGCGCAGGGCCGCGTCTACGGCGCCGAGAAGGTCGCCAGGGCCCTGGCCAACTTCTTCAGGCTCGACAACGTCACCAGCCTGCGCGCGCTCGCGCTGCGCGAGGTCGCCGAGCACGAGGAGCGGCAGCTGTCGGGCCGGACGGGGCAGGACGACCCCGTGAAGGCGACCGGGGAGCGGGTCATGGTGTGCGTCGACGGCCGCCCCGGCTCCGCCGGCCTGGTCCGCCGCGCCGCGCGCATGGCCCGCCGCGCCGGCGGCAGGCTCTACCTGCTGCACGTCGAGCCGCAGGGGGAGCGGGAGCCACACGCGGTGCACGACGTGGTCGCCGAGGCCGAGCGGCTGGCGCGGTCGCTGGGCGCGACCGTGCTGCGCCGCGCGGGCGAGGTCGGCGCCGAGGTCGTCGAGGCCGCCCGCGAGTTCGGCGTGACCCAGATCGTGCTCGGCGAGTCGCACCGGCCCCGCTGGCGCGAGCTGCTCGGCCAGTCGATCATCACCCAGGTCCTGCGCCAGACCGACGGCGTGGACGTCCACGTCATCGCCGACGAGCGCGCACGCCGGGCCGGGGAGGAGCCGGGCCGCTGAGCGGCGCGCGCCGCCGGCCCGGGGCGGACCCGCCGGATCGGGTACCGTCGGGGCCTGCGCCGGGCCGCCGGCGCGCGGGAGGTCACGCGATGCCGAGGCTGAGCGCCGGGATCCTGCTGTACCGGACCGGCGAGGAGGGGATCCAGGTCCTGCTGGTCCACCCGGGCGGGCCGTTCTGGGCGCGCAGGGACCTGGGCGCGTGGTCGATCCCCAAGGGCGAGCACGAGCCCGGCGACGACCCGCTGGCGTGCGCGCTGCGGGAGTTCGAGGAGGAGACGGGCAGCCCGGCGCCGCGCGCCGGGCTGCTGCCGCTCGGCCAGGTCCGCCAGCGGGGCGGCAAGCTGCTGACCGCCTGGGCGGTGCCGGGCGACCTCGACGCGGCGGCGATCACCAGCAACGTCTTCACGCTGGAGTGGCCGCCCCGTTCCGGCCGGCGGCGCGAGTTCCCCGAGGTGGACCGCGCCGGGTGGTTCGACCTCGACACGGCCCGCGCCAAGCTGCTCGCGTCGCAGGCGGCGCTCCTGGACCGGCTGCTGGAGGCGCTCGCGGACCGCTGAGGCGGCCCCCGGGCCCGGCGCGCGCGGCGGTCGAGCGGTTTGAGTAAGCTCATGCGTCCGCGCGACCGCCGCGGCCGTCCCGTCGCCCGCGCCAAGGAGGGCGCCCATGCCCCGAGCCCTCGACGACCTGGCCCGCGAGTACCTCGAACAGATCTGGGCGGCCTCGCCGATCGCCGCCACCCAGCACGGCGAGCACCGGTTCGACGACCGGCTCGACGAGCTGACCGAGCCCGCCCTGGACGACCAGATCCGCGACCTGCGGGCGCTGCTGCGCGAGGTCCTGCCGGCCGACGCGGGCGCGGCCGGCTCCGGCAAGGGTGGCGGCGCGCGCGGCCAGGGCGGGGGCGGCGGCCGCGGCCGGCAGGGGGACGCCGCCGCGGCGGCCAGGGCGGACGGCGCCGACCGGGACGCGCTCGCGGCCACCATGGTCGGCCGGCTGTTCACCCTCGAGGTCGAGCGGCCCTGGCGGCGCAACCCGTTCGTCGCGGCCACGGCGGTGCCCGCCGCGATCCTGGACCTCGCCACCCGCCGCTCGGGGTCCAAGCGCGACCGGGCCGTGCGGCTGACGCACCGCCTGGAGGCGGTGCCGCGCTTCCTGGAGCAGGCGCAGGCGCTGCTGGTCGAGCCGTGCCCGGAGCTGTGGCGGCGCATGGCCGGGCAGGCGGCGCTCGGCGGCGCCGCGGTGCTCGAGGAGGGGCTGGCGGGGTGGGCGGCCGGCACCCCCCAGGCGGACGGGCTGGACGCCGCCGTGGCGGCGGCGGCCGGGTCGCTGCGCGGCTTCGCGGACTGGCTGCGCGAGGAGCACGCGGACCGCGGACCGCAGGACGCACCGTTCGCGCTCGAGGAGCGGGCACTCGGCTTCCTGCTGCGCGAGGTGCACCACCTCCCGGCCGGCGCCGCGGAGCTGGTCACCGCCGGGCGCGCGGAGGTCGCGCGCGTGTCGCAGGAGCTGGCCGAGCACGCCGGCCGGCGGGGGGAGGACGACTGGGCGGCCTGGCTGGCGCGGACCCGCAGCCGCCGCCCCAGCCGCCGGCGCCTGATGGAGGCCTACCAGC
Organism: Actinomycetes bacterium; assembly: GCA_035263405.1. Taxonomy (GTDB): domain Bacteria; phylum Actinomycetota; class CALGFH01; order CALGFH01; family CALGFH01; genus DATFRI01. Next base: position 22,748 of record DATFRI010000098.1, read on the forward strand.
AGCAGATGGAGCGCCTGCTGCAGGTGACCACCGAGCACCAGCTCGCGAGCGTGCCCGACGCCGCGCTCGCGCTCGCGCGGACGCCGGTGCTCCTGCGCGCCAGCATCCCGGCCGCCGCCTACCAGCCACCGGGACCGTTCGAGCCGGACCAGCAGGGCCTGCTGTGGGTCACGCCGCCGCGGGGCGAGGACGACCTGCGCGGCCATGCCGTGGTGACGCTGCCGGTGGTGCTCGCGCACGAGGGCTGGCCCGGCCATCACCTGCAGGTCGCCACCGCCAACCGGCTGCCGTCGCTGGCCCGCCGGGCGATCCGGTCGCCGCTGCTCGCCGAGGGCTGGGGGCTGTACGCGGAGGCGCTGGTCGCGGACGCGGGAGGGTACGACGACGAGTCCCGGCTGGCGCAGCTGGCGATGCGCCTGCTGCGGGCGGCCCGCCTGGTCGCCGACCTGCAGCTGGCCTCGGGCGCGGCGGGCTTCGACGAGGCCGCCCGGGAGCTGGCGGCGGCGGCGCGGGTCGCGCCGGCGCTGGCCCGCAACGAGGTCGCCCGCTGCGCGATCGCGCCCGGCCGTTCCTTCGCCGCCCTCGCCGGCTGCCTCGAGCTGGAGCGGCTGGCCGGCGACGCGCGCGCCCGCGAGGGGCCCGCGTTCCGCCTGCGCGACCTCCACGACCGGGTGCTGGCCCACGGGCAGATGCCCCCGGCGCTGATCGCCCGCTCACTCGCCGCGGACCCCGCGGCGCCGGCCGGCGGCGGCCGGGGTCCCGCCGGCGCCTGAGCCGGCCGGCGGCGACGTCCCGCCTCCGGTCCCGGGGGCTGCGCCGGCCGGCGGGCGGCCGTACGCTGGCGGTGGCCGCCGCCGGGGACCGCCGCGGCGGCACGAGGAGGTGGGCGGTGCCAGGACGGTTCGTGGCCGAGCGGCGCGTGGTGCGGATCCGGCACGGCCGGGCGGCGCGGGCGCGCGACCAGCTCGTGGTCGAGGAGCCCTTGGAGCTGCGGGTCGCCGGCCGCCCGGTCGGGGTGACGATGCGCACGCCCGGCGACGACGTGGAGCTGGCGATCGGCTACTGCATCACCGAGGGGCTGATCCGCGGCCACGACGACGTCCAGGCGGTACGCGCGTGCGCGTCCGTCGGCGGCGCCGACGAGTACAACACCCTCTCGGTCGACCTGCGCCCCGGCGTGCCGGTCCCCGACCCGGGGCTGGACCGGCTGCACGTGACCAGCTCCTCCTGCGGCGTGTGCGGCAAGGCGTCGGTCGACGCGGTGCGGGTGCGCTGCCAGCCGGTCAG
>DATFRI010000099.1:0-8650 GCA_035263405.1 Actinomycetes bacterium
CGAGGCACCCCACAGCGCAGGGGAGGCCTGGGGGGGTCCGGGGGGGCGGAGCGCAGCGCCTCGCGGTGTGGGGGAGGCCTGGGGGGGTCCGGGGGGGCGGAGCGCAGCGCAGCCCCCTCGGTCGACCGGAACGGTGCCGGCGTGAAGGCCACGGACGTGGGCGCGGTGACCGGGGCCAACGAGGCGTTCTACGCCGCGTTCGAGGCGGCCGACCTCGACCGGATGGCCGCCTGCTGGGCGCAGGACGACACCGTCTGCTGCATCCACCCCGGGTCGGACCTGATCGTCGGCTGGCCGCGGGTCAGCCGCTCGTGGGCGGCGGTGTTCGTCGGCTCGGCGCGCCTGCAGTTCTTCCTCACCGACGTGGACGTCCACGTCGACGGTGACACCGCGGTGGTCACCTGCGCCGAGAACGTCCTCGCCGGCGCCGAGCTGAGCGCGGGAAGGGTGCTGGCCACCAACGTGTTCCGGCGCGTCGACGGCGAGTGGCGCATGGTCCTCCATCACGCCTCCCCGGTGCTGCGCGGATGACTCCGACGGCTCACGACCGGATCCGCCTGTCGGGGCTGCGGGTGTTCGCCCGCGCAGGCGTCCTCGCCCACGAGCAGTCGCACGGCCAGGTGCTGGTGGTCGACGTGGACCTCGGCCTGGACCTGGCGCCCGCGGGCGGCGTGGACGACCTCCGGCTCACGGTCGACTACGGCCGCTTCGCCGGGGCGGTCGCCGAGCTGGTCCGGACCGGCAGGCGCCAGCTGCTGGAGGCCGTCGCCGAGGACGTCGCACGACTGGCGCTCGGCGATCCGCGGGTCCAGGACGTGCACGTCCGCATCACCAAACCGCATGCGCTGCTCCCGGTGGACGCCGAGGTCTCGGTCGAGATCCGGCGCCGGCGGCCCGACCGGCCGGACACCGGGCCCGACCCAGCCGGCCGGCCCGGCGGCGAGCTCGGGTCGCCCGCCGCGTCGGGTGACGCTCCCGCCGGGCCCGGCGGGGGGCCGCCGCCGCCCTCCGGGCCATGGGAGCGTCCCGCCCGGCCCGACCGGGGGGCGGCCGGGTGACCCGGGCGCACGTGGGGCTCGGCTCGAACCTGGGTGACCGCATGGCGGTGCTCGACGCGGCCGTGCAGGCGCTGGACGCCGACGACCGCACCCACGTGATGGCGGTCTCGCGGGTGTACGAGACCCCCCCGGTCGGCGGCCCCCCGCAGCCTCCCTACCTCAACGCGGTCGTGGTCCTGGAGACCGACCACAGCCCTCACGAGCTGCTGGGCGTGCTCCAGGTCATCGAGACGGCGCTCGGCCGCGAGCGCGGCGAGCGCTGGGGGCCGCGCACCGCCGACCTGGACCTGCTCCTCTACGACGGCCCGCCGCTGCGCGAGCCCGACCTGACCGTGCCGCACCCGCGAGCGCGGGAGCGTGCCTTCGTGCTGGTCCCGCTGGTCGACGCCGATCCCTACGCGGCCTTCCCCGACGGCCAGACCGCCCTGGAGGCGCTCACCCGGCTCGGACCGCAACCGGACATCGTCGAGGTCGGGGAGCTGGCGCTTTGATCACCGCCCAGGGCCAGGGGCGGGCGCCCGGGCGGCCACGTCTGGCCGAGCTGCTGCGCCAGGTGCGGGCCGGCCTGGCGGCGGCGCCACCGCCACGGGCGGTCGTCGACGTCGGCGGCGGCACCGGGTCGGTCGCGGTGCAGCTGGCGGACGACGGGCTGCCGGTGACCGTGCTCGACACGTCCGCGGCGATGCTCGCCACCTGCGCCGAGCGCGCGGCCGACCTCGGCCCGGAGGTCGGCGAGCGCCTCCGGACCGTGCAGGGCGGCGCCGAGCAGGCGAGCCGGCTGCTCGGGTCCGCCTCGGCCGACGGTGTGCTGTGCCACGGGGTGCTCGAGGTGGTCCCGCAGCCCGAGGTGGTGCTCGCCGGCCTGGCGCTGCTGCTGCGTCCCGGTGGTGTGCTGTCGCTGGTGGTGGCCAACCGGGCCTGGCTCGGGCTGCGCGCCGCCCGCCGGGGCGACTACCTGGAGGCGCTGCGGCTGCTCGACGAGCCGGAGGTGGTGGCGGCGTCGGTCTGGCGCGGCGCCCGGGAGCGGCCCCGGCAGGTCTCGCCGGCCGGCCCGGCACGCGCGTGGACCGCCGCCGAGCTGCGGCCCTGGTGCGAGCGGGCAGGGCTGGAGGTGCTCGCGGAGTACGGCCTGCAGGCGTTCGCGGAGCCTCCGCCGGATGCCGGCCGCGACCAGCTCGAGGCGCTCGTGGAGCTGGAGCGCCGAGCCGCCGAGCGCGAGCCGTTCAGGAGTGTCGGGGAGTTCGTGCACCTGGTGGCCCGGCGCGCCCCCGGCTGACGAGGACGTATCGACCGCCGAGCTCGGGTCGTTTGGCATGCTCGCGGGGCCTTCCTATACTCCGGTCCCTATCGAAGTCCCTGTCGTATCGAAGTCCTGTCGTATCGAAGTCCCTGATCGAAGTCGTGTCCCCGGGCGTCCGGTCCCGTTCGTGGATCCCGAGTGAAGCCGTCCGCGACCATCCGTCCTGCGGTGTCCAGCCGCGGTCAGGACGGCGGCGCGGCGGCGCCAATGGTGAGGTGCCGTGACTTCCGACACCCGGGCAGCCTTCTCGCCAGCAGCCGTGATCGGAGCGGGCCGGGTGGGCCGGACGCTCGCCGAGGCACTGCGGCGGCTTGGCTTCGAGGTCGTCCTCGGCGTGAAGCCGCCGACCCGCCAGGGCGGCGGTGATCGGCCCGAGGGCCCTGCCGAGGATCTCGACCGACGCGATCTCGCCGAGCCGGTTGCGGCCGCGCGCGGCGCGCGCCTGGTGATCCTGTGCGTCCAGGACGACCAGCTTCCCGCGCTCGTGACCGACCTGGCCGCCCACGGCGCCTTCGTGCGCGGGCAGACGGTCGTGCACACCGCGGGGGTGGACGGGCCCGGCCTGCTCACGCCCGCGGCCGCCGCCGGAGCCTGCGTGGTCGCCTGCCACCCCGTCCAGTCGTTCACGCCGGACGTCGACGGGAACCTCGAGCGGCTCCCGGGGACGATCTGGGGGATCACGGGGGACACCGCCGGGCGCCGCGCCGGGCGGGCGCTGGTGGAGCTGCTCGGCGGCTCGGCGATGGACGTGCCCGAGAACGGCCGCGCCCGCTATCACGCCGCGCTGGTGCTGGCCGCCAACGGCGCGGCCGCGCTGGCGGCGACGGCGTCGGACCTGCTGCACGCCGGCGGGGTGATCGACCCGGCCAGGCTCCTGTCCGGTCTGGTGCACTTCAGCGTCGACTCCGCGCTCAGCACCGGTCAGGCCGGGCTGTCGGGACCGTGGGTGCGCGGCGACGGCAGGACGGTCGCGCTGCACCTGGAGGCGCTGGAGCGGCGCTCGAAGGTCCAGGCGGTGTACGCGGCGCTCGCCCGGCTGGTCGGCGACCGGGCCGCCGCGGTCGGCCAGCTCCCGCCCGAGACCCGCAGCCGCGTCGACGCGGCGCTCGACGCGGGCGCCGAGCGTGACCCCGACCCCGACCGGAGGGCCGGCTGACCCCCACGGGGGATCCCAGGCGGCCGCTGCTGGTCCGCGCTCGCGGCGAGCTGCGGGCCGCGCTCGATCGGCGGGGCGCGCCCGCGCGCCCGGAGCGCGAGCGGGTCGGCTTCGTGCCCACCCTGGGCGCGTTGCACGCGGGTCACCGCGCGCTGCTGGGCCGCGCCCGCCGGGAGAACCGGCTGGTGGTCGCCTCGATCTTCGTCAACCCGCTGCAGTTCGGGCCGGGCGAGGATCTCGCCCGCTACCCGCGCGACCTCGAGGCGGACGTGCTCGTCTGCGCCGCCGAGGGCGTGGACGTGGTGTTCGCCCCGCCCGACGCGGAGATGTGGCCGCGCCCGCCGGTGGTCCGGGTCACGGCCGGCCGGCTCGGCGAGCTGCTGGAGGGGGAGCGCCGCCCCGGCCACCTCGACGGCGTGGCGACCGTGGTCGCCAAGCTGCTGCACCTGGTCGGTCCGTGCCGGGCCTACTTCGGCCGCAAGGACGCCCAGCAGCTCGCGCTGGTCCGCCGCATGGTCGCCGACCTCGGCTTCGACGCCGAGGTGGTCGCCTGCCCGACGGTGCGCGAGCCCGACGGGCTGGCCCTCAGCTCCCGCAACGCCTATCTGGCCCCGCGGGCGCGCGCGGCCGCGCCCGCGCTGCACGCCGCGCTCGCCGCCGCCGAGGCGGCCTGGCGGGAGGGGGAGGACGACCCCGCCGCGCTGGAGGGGATGACGGCCGCGCGGCTGGCCCGGGAGCCGCTGATCGAGCTGGAGTACGCTCGGCTCGTCGACGCCGGCACCTTCGAGCGGGTGGCGCGCGCGGCGGCCGGCCAGGTCCTCGCGCTCGCGGCGCGCCTGGAGGGTGCCCGCCTGATCGACAACGTGGTGCTCGGATCCGATGACGCCGGGGGCTCCCCAGTCACGACGGGGTGACCGCCCTGCGCGACGACCGCCGGGACCCGCGCTGCGGGCCGGGACGGGGATGGGAGTGACCGTGCTGCGCACGATGCTGAGAGCCAAGATCCACCGTGCCACCGTGACCGGCGCCGACGTCGCCTACGTCGGCTCGATCACGCTCGACGCGGACCTGATGGCAGCGGCCGACCTGCTGGAGGGCGAGCAGGTGGCCGTGCTGGACGTGACCAACGGCGTCCGCCTGGAGACCTACGTGCTCCCCGGCCCGGCCGGCTCGGGCACCGTTCAGATCAACGGCGCGGCCGCGCACCTGGTCCACCCGGGCGACGTGGTGATCGTGCTCGCCTACGCGCACATGGACGAGGCGAAGGCGCGCGTCCACCGCCCGCGGGTGGTGTTCGTCGACGAGGCCAACCGGGCCGTCACCCCCGAGCGTGCCCGGGCGCTGACCGTCCGGTCCTGACGATGCTGCTCGCGATCGACGTCGGCAACACCGAGACGACCGTCGGCGTGTTCCGCGGCGAGGAGCTGGCGTGCCACTGGCGCATGGCGACCGTCGCCTCCCGGACCGCCGACGAGCACGCGCTGCTGCTCGGGGGCTTCCTCGCGCAGGAGGGGATGGTCCTGCGGGCCGAGGGCGCGCCGCCCGGGGCGGCCGCCGTGACCGGGCTGGCGGTGTCCTCGGTGGTGCCCCGGCTGACCTCGGTCCTGCGCGAGCTGGCCCAGCGCTACGTGCGGGTCGAGCCGGTGATGGTCGGGCCGGGGGTCCGCACGGGCCTGCCGATCCTCACCGACAACCCGCGCGAGGTCGGCGCCGACCGCGTCGTCAACGCGATCGCGGCGTACGCCGCCTACGGCGGGCCGGTGGTGGTCGTCGACTTCGGCACGGCGACCACGTTCGACGCGGTGAGCGGACGCGGGGAGCTGCTCGGCAGCGCGATCGCCCCGGGGATCCAGGTGTCGGTCTCGGCCCTCACCGAGCGGGCGGCCCAGCTCCAGCGCGTCGAGCTGGTCCGCCCCCGCGCGGTGATCGGCCGCAACACCGTGGAGAGCCTGCAGTCCGGGGTGGTGTTCGGCTTCGCCGGCCAGGTCGACGGGATCGTCCGCCGGATGGCCGCGGAGCTGGACGGCGAGCCGACCGTGGTCGCGACCGGCGGGCTCGCCGGCGTGGTCCTGGACGTCTGCGAGACCCTGCGGCACCACGATCCCTGGCTGACGCTGCGCGGGCTGCGGATCGTGTACGACCACGTGGCGGGCGCGGGCCAGCCCGCCCGCGAGCCGCGCCCGGCGCCGCCGCAGCCCGCCCGGCCGCAGCCCGCCCGGCCGCGGCCCGAGCGGTCCCGGCCCGAGCGGTCCCGGACTGGATGAGCCCCGGATGAGCGCCGCGCCCGACCGGATCCGCGGCCGCGCGCTCTCGCCGAGGTCGTTCCGCACCTTCGGGATCGAGGCGGTGGTGCTCGGCCCGGCCGTGCCGCAGGAGGGGCTGCTGCGCCGCGAGGGCGTCGCGCTGTGGCGGCGCCTGCCCGGGCACGGCGCGCTGTTCGACCGCGTCGCCGGCGAGGCCGCCGAGCCCGTGGGGACGACCACCGCCGCCGAGCCGGACCTGGTCGCCGTCAGGGTGGTGGTGGCGACCACCCGCGTGCGGGCACGCGGGCTGCGCGTCCCCGTGGTCGGGTCGCGGGCGGGCCTGGCGCTGGACGCGGCGGCCCGGGAGCCGGGCGGGCTGGCGCCGGCGCGGGGCTGGCTGCTCCTGGTCGACGAGGGCCCGGGGGAGACCTGGCTGTACCTCGCCGGCGACGAGCAGCCCGCGGCGGCGCTCGGCGCCTTCGTGGCCCGGCGCGGCCGCACCGACTTCGCCCGCGCGCGCCGCCGGTCCCGGCTCGGCGGGCTCGGCAGCCTCGGGGCGTTCGCCGGGCTGGTGCTCGCGGTGTACGCGCCGCTGGCGGGGCTCGGGACCGCGGGGCGCGTCGCCGGCGGGCTGCTGCTGGCGCTGTCGGTCGCCGTCCTGGTCGCGGCGCGGCCGCGCTGACCCGGGGCCGCGCCCGGGAACTTGGGGAACCGGTCGGCGGGCCGCGGGGGCGCTGGTACGATGCCCGCGCCGTCCGGCCGGGCCGGGCGCGACCGAGCCGTTCCGCCGAGGGTCCACCGTTTCCGCCGAGCGTCCACCCGAGCGTCCACCCGAGCGTCCACCGAGGTGTCCCGCGTGCCCGAGCCCGACGACCGCTCCGACGCCGAACCGCTCCCGGACGGCGGCCGGGCGCCGGGCTCCCCGCCGCGCGGCCGCGAGGCCCGCAGGGAGAAGCTCGCCAGGCTGCGGGCCGCGGGCATCGACGCCTACCCGGTCGGCTTCACCCGCAGCCACACCCTCCCCGAGGTCCGTGCCGGCTGGGAGCGCCTCGACCCCGGCGAGGAGTCCGCCGACGTCGTGCGCGTCGCCGGGCGGATCGTGCGCCGCCGCGGCCTCGGGCGGCTGGCCTTCTGGACGCTACGCCAGGGCGGCGACGAGCTGCAGGTGATGCTCGCCGCGGACGAGCTGGGCGACGAGCAGTTCACCGTCGTCGGGGACCTCGACGTGGGCGACTGGGTGGGCGTGCAGGGGGTCGTGGTCCGCACCCGCCGCGGCGAGCTGTCGGTCCGCGCGGCAGAGGTGTACCTGCTGGCCAAGTCGCTGGAGCCGCTGCCGGACAAGTGGCACGGCCTGACCGACGTCGAGGTCCGGTCGCGCCGCCGCGAGCTGGACCTGATCGTCAACCCGGCGGCGCGCGGGGCGCTGCGCCTGCGGCACGAGGTGATCCAGACGCTGCGGCGCGAGATGCTCGCGCGCGACTACGTCGAGGTGGGCACGCCGATCCTCCAGCCGGTCCCCGGCGGGGCGCTGGCGCGGCCGTTCGTCACCCACCACAACGCCCTGGACACCGACCTGTACCTGCGGGTCGCGGGCGAGCTGTACCTCAAGCGGCTGCTGGTCGGCGGGATCGAGCGGGTCTTCGAGCTGGGCCGGATGTTCCGCAACGAGGGCATCGACGCGCGCCACAACCCCGAGTTCACCATGCTCGAGTCCAACGAGGCGTTCGCCGACTACCGCGACATGATGCGGCTGGCCCGTGAGCTGGTCCTCGCCGCGGCCGACGCCGCCGGCGTCGGCCGCGAGCTGGACCAGGGCCCGCACCGCATCGACCTCGGCGCCGAGTGGCGGGAGCTGCCCCTGCTCGACGCGGTGCGCGCGGCGATCGGGGAGCCGGGCCTCGGCTACGACTGGCCGCTGGACGAGCTGCGCAAGCTGTGCGACCGGCTGCGCGTGGGGTGGATGCCGGGCTGGGGTCCGGGCAAGCTCGTGCTCGAGCTGTACGAGAAGCACGCCGAGCATCGGCTGATCCAGCCGACCTTCGTGACCGCCTACCCGGCCGAGGTCTCGCCGCTGGCCCACCCTCACCGTGACGACCCGGCCGTGACCGAGCGCTTCGAGCTGATCATCGGCGGGCGGGAGTACGCCAACGCCTTCAGCGAGCTGACCGACCCGGGCGAGCAGCGCCGGCGGCTGGAGGAGCAGGCGCTCGCCCGTGCCGGCGGCGACGAGGAGGCGATGGTCGTCGACCAGGCCTATCTGCGCGCGCTGGAGCTGGGGCTGCCCCCGAACGCGGGCCTCGGCCTCGGGGTCGACCGTCTGGTGATGCTGCTCGGCGGGCTGTCGTCCATCCGCGAGGCCCTGCCGTTCCCGCAGCTGCGGCCCGACGAGGGCTGAGGGGGCCGGACGGGACCGCCGGCGCGGGTCACGATCGGGCATCGAATCATGCACGCTTGACGCGATCAAGGGGTTTCCCCGCCCCCCGGCCGGCGCGCACCATCAAGTCGGCGGGGCCGTCGCCGACGCACTCGAAGACGCACTCGGAGAAAGGGTGGAATCCTCCGCGGCACGCACGTGTTGTTGGTCGAAACGCGCGGGTGAGGCCCGTGCGGTCCGTCCCAAGTGCCCCGTGGGGCCAGGTGTATAGTCGCAGTACCGGCGGCAGCAGCTCCAGCCGTCGCAACCCTGGGGGTCCGCATGTTTGAGCGCTTTACCGACCGGGCACGGCGCGTCGTCGTGCTCGCCCAGGAGGAAGCCCGGCTCCTGAACCACAACTACATCGGAACCGAGCACATCCTGCTCGGGCTGATCCACGAGGGTGAAGGCGTCGCCGCGAAGGCGCTCGAGTCGCTCGGCATCTCCCTGGAGGCCGTGCGCGCGCAGGTCGAGGAGATC
>DATFRI010000100.1:0-2011 GCA_035263405.1 Actinomycetes bacterium
ACCGCGCCGCAGCCGGGCCGAGTGCGCCCTGCTCAAGGGTGTGGCCCTGCGGTACGTGATGCGACGCCGCGGCGCCGACGCCCGCTACGCCCAGCAGTACGACATCCTCGTGGCGCTGGTGGGCGCGCTGGTGCAGCGGGGCGCCGACGCGCTCGACCCGGTGTTCGCGCCATTGTGGCGGGCCGCCCCGGACGACACAGCCCGCCTGCGCGTGGTGATCGACCAGGTCGCGAGCCTCACCGACACGTCCGCCGTCGAATGGCACAAGCGCCTGTGCTGACCGGTTCCCCGGAGCGTGCCGCCGTACTGCGCGCCTCGCTGGCGGTCGGGCTGGCCACCGGCGCGTACGGCGTCTCCTTCGGCGCCATCGCGGTGGCCTCCGGGCTGACCGTCCTCCAGGCCTGCGCCCTGTCCTTCCTGCTGTTCAGCGGCGGCTCGCAGTTCGCGATGGTGGCTGTGCTGTCGGCCGGCGGCGGGACCGCCGCCGCGGTGAGCACCGGCGTGATGCTCGGCGCCCGCAACACCTTCTACGGCGTACGCCTGGCCGGCCTGCTCCGGCTGCGCGGCCTGCGCAGGCTGCTCGGGGCGCAGCTGGTCATCGACGAGAGCACGGCCGTCGCGACCGGCCAGGACAACGAGGCCGCCGCCCGGCTCGGGTTCTGGGCGACCGGCCTGTCGATCTTCGTCCTCTGGAACCTGGCAACGCTGCTCGGCGCGCTCGGTGCCGGGCTGGTCTCCGACCCGCGGGTGCTCGGCCTCGACGTGGCCGCCCCGGCGGCGTTCCTCGCGTTGCTGGCGCCCCGGATGCGCGCCCGGGAATCGTGGGCAGTCGCCCTCGGCGGCGCGACGGTGGCGCTGTTCACCGTCCCGTACCTGCCCGCGGGCGTACCGGTGCTGCTCGCCGCCGCCGTCGCGATCGTCGCCGGCGGCGCGATCGTCGGCGGGGACGCCCGCTCTGGTACAGGGGTCCGCTGATGTGGCCGGCGATCCTCATCGGCGCGGCCGGGTGCTACCTGCTCAAGCTCGCCGGCCTGTCCGTGCCGCGGCGCGTCCTGGACAGTCCCCGGGTACGCCGCACCGCGGCGCTGCTGCCCATCGCCCTGCTCGCCGCACTGATCGCGATCCAGACCTTCAGCACCGGCCAGCGGCTGACGTTCGACGCCCGCGCCGCCGGACTGGCCGCCGCCGTTGTCGCGGTCCTGCTGCGCGCCCCGTTCCTCGTCGTGATCGTGGCCGCGTGCGCCGTCACGGCCCTCATCCGTCTCGCCTGATCCGTCTCGCCCGACCCCGCGCCCGACCCGCCGGGCGGGTTCAGCCCAGCATCCGGACCAGCAACAGCGCCGGGTCGTCCCAGCCCGCTGGGTGGATCTCGCGGACCGGCCGGAACCCGATCGACCGGTAGAACGTGCGGGTTCCCTCGTACGTGTCGTCGCCGGTCTCGGGCACGGACGCCGCCAGCGTCAGCACGGACAGCACCCGGTCGCCCGCCGAGGCCAGTTCCCCGGCCGCCCGCTCGACCAGGGCCCGGCCGTTGCCGGCGCGGCGGTGCCCGGCGCGTACGGCCATCCAGGTGATCTCGGGTGCGCCGGGCAGCGGGTGGTCGACGACGAGGAAGCCGTGGACGGCACCGTCGACCTCGGCCACCCAGCCCCGCTGGGTGCGGACCGCCCGGGCACAGTTGGCGTTGCCGACCTCGCTACCGAAGAAGTACGGCAGGCTCCGCACGATGTCGTCGCAGTCGTCGGCGTCCGCCGGCCGGAGATCCCTGATGACCATCCGCGGATTCTCGCGCGCGGTGCACCTCCCGCGCAGCGGGATTATCCGGCGGGCACAGCCGGCTTCGGCACCAGCTGCACCAGGGCGGCGGTGGCCACCTCGACGCAGGTCAGGAACGTGAGGCTGGCCGCGAACGCGTGCGGGAAGCCGCCCGTACCCAGGGTGTTGAAGAAGACCACCCCGACCACCGCGACGCCGACCGCACCCGCGACCTGCATCACCGTCGACAGCACGC
>DATFRI010000101.1:0-13432 GCA_035263405.1 Actinomycetes bacterium
CTGGCGGTGCCGCAGCCGGTCCCGGTGGCGCCGGAGAACAGGGTGGTCCGCGAGGGCTGGTAGCGCCCGCCGCGCCGCTCGAACTCGGCGGTCCAGTACTGCTGCACGCTGTTGACGGTCGCGACGACCCGGCAGTCCGCCTTGGCGTTGGCGTCCGCGCCGGTGCGGCACTCGGCCTCGAGCTGTCGGTTGTCGCCGCCCTGGACCTGGTCCAGGCCGGGGAAGCCGCCGGTGTCGAACGGGTTCAGCCCGAGCAGCAGGGCGAGGATCAGTCCGATGATGCCGACCCCGCCGCCGACGGCGATCCCGCCGCCGGGGATCCGCGCGCGGCGGGCGTCGGTGACCTGCGAGGTGTCGAGCTGGGACCGCTCGTCGAAGCGCATGGCCATGGACCCCCCCGGGACCCGTGGGGCCTGGCGGTCGCCCCCTTGGCTGAGGGGATGCGCCGCTGCGCCGCCGGGCAAACGTCGGGCCGGCGGCTCGTCCAGGGCACCCGGCCGGATATCTCGAAGATGAGATATCATCCGCGCTATGTCAGAGCGGGAGAGGCCTCGGCGGCCGGCGCGCGCGTCGGTCTTCCCCGGCTTCGGCGACCTCGGCGTCACGCAGGACGGCCTGATCGCCCAGCTGGTCGCGGCTCGGCGCCGGCTCGGCCTGTCGCAGACCGAGGTCGCGGCGAGGATGGGGACCTCGCAGTCGGCGGTCGCCCGCCTGGAGGCGGGCGGCGCCGACGCGCGCGTGTCGACCCTGGCGCGCTACGCCGACGCCCTCGGCCGGCGCCTCGCCTGGCGCCTGGACGACCACGAGGAGGGACGCGATGACCCCACCTGAGCTGCCCGACCGGCCGGGCCCGCCCTGGGAGGAGCCGCGCCGGCCTCCCGGCCTGGTCCCCGGCGTGGGCGTGCCGGCGCGCGGGCCGGCTGCCCTGCCCGACGCCGAGGCCGGCCTGCTCGCCCGCAGGACCCTGTTCCTGCGCGGCACGCTCGACGACGAGGCGGCCAGCGAGCTGACCGCCGGGCTGATGCTGCTGGACGGCGTCGCCGCCGACCCGGTGACGCTGCTGATCAACAGCGGTGGCGGCCCGCTGCCGGCGGTGTTCGCGCTGCTGGACACGATCCGCCTGATGCGGGCGCCGGTCGCGACGGTGTGCGTCGGCCAGGCGGCCGGGACGGCCGCGGCGGTGCTGGCGCTCGGCACCGGCGGCCGCGAGGCGGCGCCCAGCGCGACGATCTCGCTGCGGGTCGAGGCCCGCACCGAGCTGGCCGGCGGCGCGCTGCGCGTCCAGCGGCAGGCCGAGCACCTGGCGTCCCTGCGCGACCGGCTGGCCGACCTGCTGGCCTCCGCCAGCGGCCTGCCGCTGGAAGTCGTCCGCGACGAGCTGGACAGCGGCCGGCCGCTCAGCGCCGAGGAGGCACTGGGCTCGCGGCTGATCGACCGGGTGCGCGCAGGCCGGCGGCGCTGACGCGCGGGGAGCGGGGGAGTGACGAGGATGGCGGCAACTTCGGTGCCCGACGGGGGCGCCCGGACGGTCCGCGCGCCCCGCGGCACGCGGCGGTCCTGCAGGAGCTGGCCGCAGGAGGCGGCGCTGCGGATGCTCATGAACAACCTCGACCCCGAGGTCGCCGAGCACCCCGAGCGGCTGGTCGTCTACGGCGGCAGCGGCCGGGCCGCCCGCTCCTGGGCGGCGTTCGACGCGATCGTCGCCGCCCTGCGCCGGCTCGGGGACGACGAGACGCTGCTGGTCCAGTCCGGCAAGCCCGTCGGGGTCCTGCGCACCCACGAGTGGGCGCCGCGCGTGCTGATCGCCAACGCCCTGCTGGTGCCCGAGTGGGCGACCTGGGACGAGTTCCGCCGGCTGGAGGCGCTCGGGCTGACCATGTACGGGCAGATGACCGCGGGCTCGTGGATCTACATCGGCACCCAGGGCATCCTCCAGGGCACCTACGAGACGTTCGCGGCGGTCGCGGCCAGGCGCTTCGGCGGCAGCCTGGCCGGCACCGTGACGCTCACCGCCGGGCTCGGCGGGATGGGCGGCGCGCAGCCGCTGGCGGTCACGATGAACGGCGGCGTGGCCCTGTGCGTCGAGTGCGACCCCAGCCGCATCCGGCGCCGCCTGGACCACCGCTACCTGGACGTGCAGGCCGACGACCTCGACCACGCGCTGCGCCTGGCCGAGCAGGCCAGGGCGCGGCGGCGCCCGCTGTCGGTCGGCGTGCTCGGCAACGCCGCCGACGTGGTGCCGCGCGTGCTGGCCGCCGGCGCCCCCGTCGACGCCGTCACCGACCAGACCAGCGCCCACGACCCGCTCGCCTACCTGCCGCTGGGGGTCGCCTTCGCCGACTGGCCCGCCGAGCTCGAGCGCGACCCGCAGGGCCTGACCGGGCGCGCCCGCGCGTCGATGGCGCGGCACGTGGAGGCGATGGTCGGGTTCATGGACGCCGGGGCGGAGGTGTTCGAGTACGGCAACTCGCTGCGCGGCGAGGCGCGGCTCGGCGGGTGCGCCCGCGCGTTCGACTTCCCCGGCTTCGTGCCCGCCTACATCCGTCCCCTGTTCTGCGAGGGCAAGGGGCCCTTCCGCTGGGCCGCGCTGTCGGGCGACCCGGCCGACATCGCGGCCACCGACCGGGCCGTGCTGGAGGAGCTGCCCGGCGACGAGGGCCTGGCCCGCTGGATCCGGCTGGCGCGCGAGAAGGTCGCCTTCCAGGGGCTGCCCGCGCGCATCTGCTGGCTGGGCCACGGCGAGCGGGCGCGCGTCGGGCTGCGCTTCAACGACATGGTGGCGCGCGGGGAGCTGGCCGCGCCGGTCGTGCTCGGGCGCGACCACCTGGACTGCGGCTCGGTCGCCTCGCCCTACCGCGAGACCGAGGCGATGGCCGACGGCTCGGACGCGATCGCCGACTGGCCGATCCTGAACGCGCTGGTGAACTGCGCCAGCGGCGCGGCCTGGGTGAGCGTCCACCACGGCGGCGGCGTGGGCATCGGCCGCTCGATCCACGCGGGCCAGGTCGCGGTCGCCGACGGCGGCGCGCTGGCCGCGGCCAAGCTCGAGCGGGTGCTCACCAACGACCCGGGCACCGGGATCATCCGGCACGCCGACGCCGGCTACGACCGCGCCGCCGAGGTCGCCCGCGGGCACGGGGTCGCGATCCCGATGCTCGACCCCGGCCCGTCCGCCTGAGCCGGGGTGCGGGCGTGACGCGGCGGCTGCTGACCGGGATCGGGCGGCTGTGGACCGGCCGCGGCGTGCTCGCCGGCGCGGCCGTGCTGGTCGAGGGCGAGCGGATCGCGTGGGTCGGCCCGTCGGCCCGGGCGCCGGGCGCGGACGTCACCGACGACTGCGGCGGGGGGCTGGTCACCCCGGGGCTGGTGGACGCCCACACCCACCCGGTGTACGCGGGCAACCGCTGGCCGGAGATCGCGCGGCGCAGCGCCGGCGCCGGCTACGCGGAGATCGCCGCGGACGGCGGCGGGATCGCCGCGACCGTCGCCGCCACCCGCGCCGCCGCTCCCGACCGCCTGCACGCGGACGTCCGCGGCCGCCTGGAGCGCTGGCTGCGGGCGGGGACGACGACCGTGGAGGCCAAGACCGGCTACCACCTCACCCGCGACGGGGAGCTGGGCTCGGTCCGGCTGCTGGCCGGGCTGGCGGCCGAGCGCGGCCTGCCGCGGCTGGCCGTCACCTTCCTCGGCGCGCACGCGGTCCCGCCCGAGTACGCCGGCGACGCGCAGGCGTACGCGCGAGCCGTCGCCGCCTGGTGCCCGGAGGCGGCCGCGGCGGGCGCGGACGGCGTGGACGTGTTCTGCGACCAGGGCTGGTTCAGCGTCGGCCAGGCCCGGCGGGTCCTCACCGCCGGGCGCGCCGCCGGGCTGACCCCGCGGCTGCACGCCGACGAGCTGGCCCGCACGGGCGGCGCCCTGCTCGCCGCCGAGCTGGGCTGCGCCTCGGCCGACCACCTGCTCGCGATCACCGCGCGGGACGCCCGCGCGCTCGCCGCGGCGGGGGTGGCGGCGGTCGTGTGCCCGGGCACCGCGCTCCAGCTGGGTGCGCGCCCGCCGGTGCGCGCGCTGCTGGACGCCGGTGCGACCCTCGCGCTCGGCAGCGACCACAACCCCGGCCAGACCGGCACGACGTCGATGGCGCTGGTGGTCGCGCTCGCGGTCGCCGCGTGCGGGCTGAGCGTGGACGAGGCGCTGCAGGCGGCGACCGCCGGCGGCGCGGCGGCGCTGCGGCGCGACGACCTGGGCGCGCTGGCGCCCGGGCGCCTGGCCGACCTGGTGCTCTGGGACGCCGACCACGAGGGCGCGTTCGCGTGGGCGTTCGGGCTGGCGCCGCTGCGCGTGTGGCTCGGCGGCCTGCCCCTGACGCCCTGACCGCCTGCCCCGGCGCCCGCCCGATCGGGCCGCCTCCGGCGCCCATGGGGATCACCGGCCTGCACCGAGGGCACATCGTGTACCGAATCGTCACCGGCACGCTGCACGTTCTTGATCTGCCGTCGCCAGGATCCGGCACGACCCGCTGACCGGTCCGCAACGCGTCGGGGATTGCGCCCGGGCTGGACGGCCATCATGATGCGACCCGTACCGGGCAAAACCCACAACCACGGGCAAAGCATCACGAACCGCGTCCGGCACGTGCAACGGGGCCGCCGCCGACCGCACATGTCGTGGTGCCACGCCAGCCGCCCTGCCGCTCCGGCCGAGCCGTTGGCACGCCCGAGCCCCCCTGTCAGCCGCCGGCGGCCGGGCCGCCGGCGGCCCGCACCTGCCTGCCCGAGGCCACGAGGAGGCTGATGGGACCGCGACCACGCCCCAGTCCCGCGCGCGGGCCGCCGCGCCCGGAGCACGCACCTGCACCCCCAGCATCGGGATCTCAAGGAGAGACCGGATGAGACACCGGGCAGCGGCGCGATGGTTCGCCGCCCTCAGCAGTCTTGCGGTGCTGGCGGCCCTGATGACCGGGGCAGCCTCCGCACAGTCCCCGACCGGCGACTCGGACCGGTACCTGGTCGTCGCCAAGAACGCCGCAGACTACGGCGGCCTGCGCGACACGGCCGTCAGGCACGGCGCACGGGTGGTCAACGACATCCAGAAGGTCAACACGATGGTTGTCACCGCGGCGCCCGCCGCGCGCGACACGATCGCGGCCGACGGCCGCACGGCCGCGGTCGCCAGGGACCACGTCGTGAGCTTCAGCCCGCCGGAGCAGCGCGGGCGGCCCACGGCCGCGGGCAGGTCCAGCAGGCAGGACGCCAAGGTCACCCGCGAGTCGCTCGTCCGGGCCCAGCGGACCAGGCGGGGCATCGACCCCGACCCGGGGCTGGACTACAAGGGCCTGCAGTGGGACTTCGGGCGCGTCGGGCTCCCCAAGGGCTGGGACCGGACCGCCGGCAGCCCCGAGGTCAGCGTCGGCGTGGCCGACACCGGCCTGGACTTCACCCACTCCGAGCTGCGCAACAAGGTGGTCAAGGTCATCAACTTCCATGACACCGCCTGCTTCGACGTGACCGGCGTCTCCGACGCCGACCTCGCCGCGGAGCTGGGCGGGCCGGAGGACGGCGACTGGAACGGCCACGGCTCGTGGATCGGCGGGAACATCGCCGCCGAGCTCGACGGGCAGGGCATCAACGGCATCGCCCCGAAGGTGGGCCTGGTCGCGCTCAAGATCTCCGACTGGTGCGGCAGCGCCTACGACAGCACGCTCATCGAGGCGTTCACCCGCGCGGCCGACGAGGGCGTCGACGTGGTGAGCATCTCCTTCGGCGGCTACCTGGACCGCACCGACCCCGAGCAGGAGACCATCTACCAGCAGTACCTCGCGGCGGTCGAGTACGCCAGGAGCAAGGGCACGATCATCGCGGCCTCCGCCGGCAACGAGCACGTCGAGCTGGGCGCGAACGGCCAGGTCGTCTCCAACGGGCAGCTGACCCTGCCGGGCGACCCGCTCGACGACCTGCACGGCCTCTGGGAGCTGCCCGGCGGCGTGCCGCAGGTGGTCAACGTCTCGGCCACCGGCAACGTCGTCAACGCCTCCTCGGAGAGCTGCCCGCCGGGCACCGCCGGCGACGCGGAGAACACCAACGCCACCTGCAAGCCGGCGAGCGACCCGCACCAGTCTCCCGGGACCGGCAAGCAGGACCAGCTCTCCTACTACAGCAACTACGGGGCGGGGATCGACCTCGCCGCGCCCGGCGGCGCCCGCAAGTTCAACCTGCCCGTGTGGGACCGCGGCGGGACGCCCGGGTTCCCCTACACCGGCGACGACCTGACCAACGTGTGGGAGGACTTCAGCATCACGTCCAACTGGGCGACCCAGATCCCCTGCTTCGTCTTCACCACGGGCTCGGACTTCCCGCAGAACGAGTGCTACACGAGCATCCAGGGCACCTCGATGGCCGCACCCCACGTGTCGGCCGCGCTCGCCCTGCTCGCCAGCGCCCGTGCCGACCTGCGCGGCAGGCCGGGACGGCTGCTGCGCACGCTCAAGGAGGGCGCGCGCGGCGCGCACAACACGACCACGGCGCTGGACCCCGCCGACACCTCCGGCGGGGACCTCACCGGTGGCTCGTGCCCGACCGGGTACTGCCACCTGGGTGGCGCGTCGATCTCCGACCGCGCGGCCTACGGCGCCGGGATCGTTCAGGTCCCGCAACCCTAGGAGCAGGCCGGCCGGGGGGTGCCGCCGCACGGCGGCACCCCCCGGCCGCCGCCGCGGGGACGCGGCCCGCGCCGCCGGCCGGCAGGGAAATTGACGTTGTCATCGCCGTCAGTTAGGTTCGCTTAACGCAGCGGCATCCCCCAGCCGTCGCGCAGACTCCCAGCCTCGGGTTTCAACCCGGGTTTTCAACAGGGCACCTGCAAGACCCAAAGGTAAGACGTTTCCGTCCAGCGCCTTCAGCCGGAGGTTTCCGCCGGGGGCAGTTCCCAGGCCGTCCGTCGGCATCCCGACGTCCCTCGGATCGGGCCTGCCCGCCGGGTCGAACGTCGAAATTCCCGGCGACGACGCATGCGCCGTCGCCGGGCGTGCCCCTGCGCGTCCGGCCGAATTGAATTCGCGGTGCCCTCGTTCCGGCACCCATGGCTCATGAGGACCCTGCCGATATGCGACGACTGGCGAACATCCTGCTCCGGACCCTCGCGGGACGGGCGTCCCGCACCACCGCCGGGCTCACGGTCTGCGCCCTGGCCGCCGCGGCGCTCGCGGCCTGCTCCGTGGACGACGACCACGACGGCCACGACGCCCGTGCCGGCTCCGGCCAGGTGCGCACCTATTACATCGCAGCCGACAAGGTGCGCTGGGACTACGCCCCGAGCGGCCGCAACCTGATCACCGGGAAGCCGTTCGACGACACCGCGAACGTCTTCGTCAAGTCGGGCCCGGGCCGGATCGGCCGCGTCTACTGGAAGGCGCAGTACCGCCAGTACACCGGCGCCGACTTCCGCACCCGCACCGAGGTCCCGTCGCAGTGGAAGCACCTGGGCCTGCTCGGGCCGGCGATCCACGCCGAGGTCGGCGACACGATCAAGGTGGTCTTCCGCAACAACCTCGACCGCCCCGCGTCGGTGCACCCGCACGGGGTGCACTACGACAAGGGCTCCGAGGGGGCCCCGTACGACGACGGCACGACCGGCGACGCCAAGGCCGACGACGGCGTCCCGCCCGGCGGCACCCACACCTACACCTGGACGGTCCCCGAGCGCGCCGGTCCCGGGCACATGGACGCCAGCTCGACCATGTGGATGTACCACTCCCACGTCGACGAGGCGGCGGACGTGTACGCGGGCCTCATGGGCCCGATGATCATCACCCGCGCCGGGATGGCCCGGCCGGACGGCACGCCCAAGGACGTCGACCGCGAGCTGGTGGTCTCCTTCCAGGTCGACGACGAGAACCAGAGCTGGTACCTGGACGACAACGTCAAGTCGTTCGCCAAGGGCGAGGCGCCGGCCGAGGACGCCCCCGACTTCGGGGACTTCGAGGAGTCCAACCTCATGCACGCCATGAACGGCTTCGTGTACGGCAACCTGCCCGGTCTCGACGCCCGTCAGGGCGAGCGGGTGCGCTGGTACCTGATGGGCATGGGCACCGAGGTCGACCTGCACACGCCGCACTGGCACGGCGACACGGTGGTCATCGCCGGCATGCGCACCGACACGACCACGGTGCTCCCCGCCACCATGCAGGTCGCCGACATGAAGCCCGACAACCCCGGCAAGTGGCTGTTCCACTGCCACGTCAACGACCACATCAGCGCCGGGATGCAGGCGGTCTACACGGTGGGGGCCGCCGGGTAGCAGGGCGCAAATCGCTTGGCCTGTCGGAGCCGCTCGCTACACTGACGGTCGTCGCAGGACTGCGACGACCGTCAGTGTGCGCATGCAACGCTTCGGGGGTGTCATGGACCGGGCCCGTAGGATCGCAGGATTTCCCTGCGGACGCAGGACCAAATGGATCGTCCTCGTCTTCTGGATCGCCGTGTTCGCGGTCGCCGGGCCGCTCGCCGGCAAGCTCAACAGCGCCCAGAAGAACGACGCGTCCGCCTGGCTGCCCAAGAACGCCGAATCCACCCAGGTCACCAACCTGACCGAGAAGTTCGTGCCGAACGACGTGTTCCCGGCGCTGGTGGTGTACGAGCGCCCGAACGGCGCGGTGACCGACGCCGACAAGGCCAAGGCCACCGCCGACATCCAGCGCTTCGGCCGCGTGCGGGACGTCACGGGCAAGATCCTCGGCCCGATCCCGTCCACCGACGGCCGGGCGCTGCAGGTGATCGTGCCCATCAAGGTCCAGTCGGAGGGCAACGGCTGGGAGGAGCTCAGCCCGCGCATCAAGGAGATGCGCGCCATCGCCAAGGACGACGCCGGGAACCTCGGCGTGTACGTGACCGGGCCGGCCGGGTACTTCGCCGACTTCGCCAGCGTGTTCTCCGGCTTCGACTCCACGCTGCTGTACATCACCGCGGCCATCGTCATCGTCATCCTGCTGCTGACCTACCGCAGCCCTACCTTGTGGCTGCTCCCGCTGACCTGTGTGTTCGTCGCCCTGACCGCCGCACAGGCGGTGATCTACCTGCTGGCCAGGCACACGGGCCTCACCGTCAACGGCCAGAGCGCCTTCATCCTGACCGTGCTGGTCTTCGGCGCCGGCACCGACTACGCGCTGCTGCTGACCGCCCGTTACCGGGAGGAGCTGCGCCGCCACGCCGACCGGCACGAGGCGATGGCCGTGGCCCTGCGCCGCGCCGCGCCCGCGATCATCGCCAGCGGCTTCACCGTGATCCTGAGCCTGCTGACGCTGCTGGTCGCCGAGCTGGCTTCCACCAAGAGCCTCGGCCCGGTCATGGCGATCGGCATCGCGGTCGGCCTCTGCGTCATGATCACCCTGCTCCCCGCGCTGCTGGTCATCTTCGGGCGCTGGATGTTCTGGCCGCTGCGGCCCACGGTCGGCTCCGCCGAGCCGACCGAGCGGGGGATCTGGGCGCGGATCGGCGCCCGCATCGCCCGCCGGCCCCGGCTCACCTGGGTGGTCACGGCCGTGGTGCTGGGGGCTCTGGCGATCGGCCTGGTCGACCTCAACGCCAACGGCCTGCAGGGCAAGGACCAGTTCCGCACCGAGCCCGAGGCGGTGAGGGGGGAGGAGGTGGCCGCCCGCCACTTCCCGGCCGGCACCGGCAGCCCGGTCCAGGTCATCGCCAACGCCTCCGCCGCGCAGCAGGTCCGGTCGACGCTGTCCTCGACCCCGGGCATCACCGAGGTCACCCAGCCGATGACCAAGGACGGCCTGGCCCTGGTCGAGGGGACCCTGACCAGCGCCCCCGACAGCCAGACCGCCTACGACACCATCGACCGGTTGCGCTCCAGCGTGCACGCGATCTCCGGCGCGGACGCCAAGGTCGGCGGCAGCAGCGCGGTCAACCTGGACGTGCTGCGCGCCAACCGCCACGACCGGAACCTGGTCGTGCCGCTGGTGCTGCTCGTGGTGCTGGTGATCCTCAGCCTGCTGCTGCGCGCGGTCGTCTCGCCGCTCCTGCTCGCCGCGACGGTGGTGCTCTCGTTCGCGGCGGCCCTCGGCGTGAGCGCGCTGGTCTTCGACAACGTCTTCCACTTCGCCGGGGCCGACCCGTCCTTGCCGCTGTGGACGTTCGTGTTCCTCGTCGCCCTGGGGACCGACTACAACATCTTCCTGATGACCCGGGTGCACGAGGAGACCAAGCAGCACGGCACGCGGCGGGGCGCCCTCATCGGCCTGGCCGCCACCGGCGGCGTGATCACCTCCGCGGGCGTCGTCCTGGCGGGCACGTTCGCCGCCCTCGGCTCGCTGCCGCTGGTGTTCATCACCGAGATCGGCTTCGCGGTGGCGTTCGGCGTCCTGCTCGACACCTTCGTCGTCCGCTCGGTGCTGGTCACGTCGCTGAACCTGGACGTCGGCCGGTGGATCTGGTGGCCGAGCCAGCTTCACCACAAGCGGGACGTGGACCTCATCACCCCCGAGGAGGAGCGGGCGGGGGTCACCGGCTGACCCGCCGCCGCCCGGCTCCCGCGCGAGCAGGTGGAGTCCCTCCGCTCGCGCGGGAGCTGGTGCGGGCGGAGGGACTCGAACCCTCAGATCCCGCCAAATGGGCTGGCCAGCCCGCACATCCGGTCGTCCCAGACCCCCGCACATCCGGTCGTCCCAGACCAAGGTGACCGGCTGGTGGTCCAGGAAGCGGTGCAGCCGCTCCAGCACCCGGATCAGCAAGCGGGTGTCGTAGCTGCCCTGGCGAAAGTCGTACAAGAGCCGCGCCTGGGCGTTGCTGCCCTGCTCATCCAGGTGGTAGCAGGACAGCGCAGCCATGGAACTGGGTGAGCGAGCCGGGCCCGACGGGTCGACTACGAGCCTGGAGGCGGCTAATCACCTCGATCAGGTGAGGCCCTTGCCGGCGCTGGCCGCCATGATCGACCCGAACGCCAGAGGCCCCGGAGAGCAAGGGCGAGGACGCCGACACCTGGGTGGTCCTGGGGTGGGAATGGCGTCCCGGTTCGTGTGGAGGTAGGTGCGAAGTGGCAGAAGGCAGGACGGCGGGACGGCCGTCGAGCGCGTTGCGACAGGCCCTGGTTCCCCTGGCCTTGGCCCAGTTCATCTGCAGCTTCGCCGGTACCAACATGAACGTGATGATCAACGACATGAGCAAGGACCTGGACACCACGGTGCAGGGCATCCAGGTCGCGATCACCATCTTCCTGCTGGTCATGGCGGCGTTGATGATCCCCGGCGGCAAGCTCACCGACCGCTGGGGCCGCAAGCGCTGCTTCACGGTGGGTCTGATGGTGTACGGCGTCGGCGCGCTGCTGAGCGCGGCCGCCCCCGGGCTTGGCATCCTCATCCTCGGCAACTCGATCTTGGAGGGAGTGGGGACGGCGCTGCTGATCCCGCCGGTCTACATCCTCACCACCCTGCTGCTCACCGACCTCACCTCGCGGGCCCGCGCGTTCGGGGTGATCAGCGCGGCCGGCGGCATCGGCGGCGCCTCGGGGCCGCTGATCGGCGGCCTGATCACCGCGGCGATCAGCTGGCGGGCCGCCTTCGTGTTCCAGGCCCTGGTCATCGCGGCGATCGTCTGGATGGCTCGGCGGGTCGAGGATCCGCTGCCGCCCGATCCCACCCGCCCCTTCGACACCGGCGGGGCGGTCCTGTCGGCGGTCGGCCTGGTCCTGGTCGTGACGGGGATCCTAGCTGCGGACAACAACGGCTGGCTGATGCTCGCCCTGATCGCCACGGGCGCACTGGTCCTGGCGTGGTTCTTCCGCTGGGTACGGGCCAAGGAGCGTGCCGGCCAGGAGCCGCTGCTTTCGACCGGGTTGTTCCGCAACCGGACCTCCAACCTCGGCCTGGTCACCCAGAACACCCAGTGGCTGCTGCTCATGGGCATCTCGTTCGTGGTCGCGGCCTACCTGCAGGTCGTGCGGGGCTACGACGCGATCCAGACCGGCGCGATCTTCACCGCCGCCACCCTCGGGCTGCTGGCGTCGTCGCTGGGTGCCGAGCGCTTCGCCAAGCGGCGGGCACAACGGACCCTGATCATGGCGGGCTTCCTGGTCACGATCGCCGGCATCGGCGTCCTGTTGGCCATGGTGGTCGGCTCCCCCGGCGTCTGGGCGTTCGCGCCCGGGTTGCTGCTGATCGGCTTGGGACTGGGCTTGATGCTCACCCCCTCGGTCAACGTCGTGCAGTCCAGCTTCCCCGAGGCGCTGCAGGGTGAGATCTCGGGCCTGTCGCGAAGCGTGTCCAACCTCGGCTCGTCGCTGGGCACCGCGATCGCCGGCACCATCCTGGTCGCCGGCATCACTGCCACGCCCGAGCGTGCCTACGGGCTGGCCATGATCGTGCTGGCCGCGGTTGGCCTCCTCGGGCTCGCGGCCTCGGCGCTGCTGCCCCGGACCCCGGCACCAGCCGACACCGCCGCGCCCAGGCCGTGACCAACCGCCGCGCTGAGCTGGACACGCGTACCTGACCGGTGGCCTGCGGGCATGGGTGCGCGGGTCTCCTGGTCATCAACGAGCGCGGCCTGCCCGGCAGGATCGTCGGATCAGACCGGCCCGGGATCGCCGTGGCAGCCGTGCCGTCGCGCTGGCGTAGGCTCTGCTCGCACCCTCGCCACTGCCCTTCGGGGAACCGATGCCGCCGATCCGCTTCTACCGGGTTGCCGAGCCCAACTGTGGTGACGCTGGGTAAACCCGCTGGTAAATAGGCTGAAAAGTGGGTGCGAGCGGAGGGACTCGAACCCTCACGTCCGAAGACACCGGCTCCTAAGGCCGGCGCGTCTGCCGATTCCGCCACGCTCGCGAGCTGGGCAAACGCTACCACCGGGGTCGAGCTTCCCGCCCGCCGACCACCGATCGACCACGCGGCCACCAGCTCAGCCGGACAAGGACGAACCGGTCACACCGCAGCACTGAAGCTGTCCGCGAGTTCTTCTTCGGGGGCGTCCATCTGCGGTCAGAAGGCATCGCGGACACCTTCAGTCACCTACGGGGCGACGGCCGCGAAGACCAGCCCGCACGCCGGGTTTCCGCCGCACGCCGCCGTGCCACCGAGGAACGCCAGCACCTTGGGCCCGAGGACGACCGCGGCGGTGGCCAGGGTGGCGCCACCACCGACGAACAGCGTCGCCTTCAGCCACGACCCCCAGCCCGGGGTCGCCGTCGTCGGCGCGGCCGGCTCGACCAGGACCTCCCCCGGCGCGCCCGCGTACGGGGCCGGGCCGGCAACCGTCGCCGGGTCCCCGGCGAACCCGGCCGGGCCGGGAACCGGTGGCTGTTCACGCAGGTCCGGGCCGGAACGCGGCGGGGTCGGCGGGACCACCGGGGGAGCCGGTGGCGGCCCGGGCGTCCCCGGCGGATCAAGCTGCTCGATGCTCATGGCCGAGCCCAGCAAGGTCTCGGCCAGGCGTTGGAC
>DATFRI010000102.1:0-20046 GCA_035263405.1 Actinomycetes bacterium
GAGGACGGCCGCGTGCTGGCGGTCACCGAGGCCGGCACGCAGCGGCGCGCGGCGGTCTGGGTCGTCCGCGACCTCGGCGAGCTGACCAGGCTCGGCGAGCTGGGACTCGAGCCCACCGACCCCGCCTTCACGACCGGCCACCTGGCCGCCGTGCTCGCCCGCGGCGGCCACACCCTCAAGGGGATGCTGACCGACCAGCGCCTGATCGGCGGGGTCGGCAACGCCTGGAGCGACGAGGTCCTGCACCGGGCGCGCCTGTCGCCGTTCGCCCGCCCCGACCGCCTGGACGGCGCCGACGTCGAGCGGCTGCACGCGGCCCTGGTCACGGTCCTGCGCGCCGCCCGCGCCGCCCTCGCCCAGCAGGCCGGCGGGCGCGTGGAGCTGCCCAGGGCGGCCGAGCGCGGGTTCGCCGTCCACGGTCGCGCGGGTGCCGCGTGCTTCGTCTGCGGCGACACGATCCGGTCGGTGTGGATGGGGGAGCGCGAGACCTCCTACTGCCCGACCTGCCAGACCGCCGGCCGCGTACTCGCCGACCGCCGGCGCTCGCGGTTCCTGCGCTGATCCCGCCCTGCGGGCGAGCTGCGACGATGCACTCCCTGCCAGCCCTGATAGACTCCCGTCCCACGCCCCGAGGTCCCCGATCCTCGTCGCAGTGCGCAACCCCCCCGGAGAGCGCTGTCCATGACCGACGTACGTGAGCTGGATGCCCTCGCCCGCATTCCCGATCCCGTCATCGATCCCTTCACCGATGCGTTCACCTGGCCGGCGCTGAACGCCCGGCTGCGCGCCCTCCGCTCGCCGCTTCGGGCGCTGCTGGTGGACCGGGCCCTCCTGGGCCCGGTCAGCCGCGTGCAGGCCGACGAGATCCTGTGGACCGCCGGCTTGCGCTACGACCGGCGCTCGGACACGCTGTCGGCACAAGAGGTCCGCCGCCTCTACCGGGCGATCCGGGAGGTGATCGGCGAAGCCGGCCAGCCCGCCGAGCCGGCCGGCGACCAGGAGGAGCAGCCGGAGGCGGACGGGGCGCTGGGGGTCCACGGCCGTGCCGGCCAGCCCTGCCCGCGCTGCCGCAGCCCGGTGGTCCACCAGCTCCTCGACGACGACGACGGCAGCTACTTCTGCCCCAAGTGTCAGAGTTGAGCACCACGTTCACCGGCGTCCGCGCCGCCACGCCGCTCGGCCGCCTCGCGGCCGGCGTCGTGCTGCTGCTCGTCGCGGCCGGCTGCGCCGCGCCGGTCAGCTCCGCCACCACCCGCGAGGACACCGCGGACGCGCAGGTCACCGCCGCGGCCCCGGCCCCGGACGCGGCGGCGGGCGCGATGCGCGCGGTCCGCCCGGCCGCGGGCCCGCTACGCCTGGACGGCGTGCCGCACGCCGCCTGGGCGCGCGGTCAGATCGACCTGTTCGCGCAGCCGTCGGCGAGCAGCCAGATCGGCCTCTACCCGGCGCACACCGCCTGGGGCGGCTCGTCGGTGTTCCTGGTCCAGCAGGCCCTGCGCGACCGTGACGGCGAGGTCTGGATGGAGGTGCTCGTCCCGCGCCGGCCCAACGGCACCAAGGCGTGGGTCCGCGGGCGCGACTTCATCCTCGCGCCGCTCGAGTACCAGGTCCAGGTCGACGTGTCCGAGCGGCGGCTGCGGCTGCTGCAGGGCGACCGGGTGCTGCGGGACTTCCCGGTGGCGGTCGGTGCGCCGGCGACGCCCACGCCCCTGGGCCAGTTCTTCGTCACCGTGAAGCTGCGGCCGCCGGCGATCTCGCGCGTGTACGGCGACTGGGCGCTCGGGCTGTCCGGCTACTCCGACGTGCTCGACCAGTTCGGCACGGGCGACGGCCAGATCGCCCTCCACGGGACGCGGGGGACCTGGGCGCTCGGCCGGGCCGCCTCCAACGGCTGCGTCCGCCTGGCCAACGCCGACGTCTCCGAGCTGGCGCGGCTGCTGCCCCCGGGGACGCCGGTCACCATCGTGGCGTAGCATGCCCGGGCGGCCGGCCGCGCAGGACAAATGTTTCGTCCGGGGGCACGGTCGTTTTCCGTGCGAATTCAGGAATTCTCGCCGGGAGTGCCGAGGAGCAAATGTCAGACAACATGCGCCTCTCCGCGGTGATTCACGGACGCGTCCAGGGCGTCGGCTTTCGCTGGACGGTGCAGGCGCTCGCACAGGGGCTCGGTCTATCAGGATATGTGTCGAACCGGCCCGACGGGACGGTCCGGGTGGAGGCGGAGGGCCACTCGGAAAGCCTCGCTGAGCTGGAGAAATACCTTCGCACGGGTCCCCGGGGAGCGGTCGTCACCGGGGTTGACCTGGTCCATCGGGCGGCCACGGGAGAGTTCAGTCGGTTTGCGACGAAATAACCCGCACGCGCAGGGACAATCCTCTCACCGGCCGCGACGATCGAGTGAAAGTGCGACTTGGCTCGACTCGCCGGTTTGTGCTATCGTCCCCTTGTGAATACGCCATCGTCGGGTTTCGAGTCGGGTCTCGATCGGAGGTTCCACACGTCGGGTCAGCGAGGCGGGGCGTCCCGCCCGTGCCCTCCCACAGGCATACCTGGCCCGAGCCGGTCCAGCAGCTCCCGAGCCCGCGGTGTTTGCCTCGCCCCCGGCAGGGGAGCCGACGGTTCACTGATTCTGTTCGAACGAGCAGCGTCGAGACATGGAGACGTTGCCAAGGGAGGGGAGCCTTCCGCATGTCGAAAGCGCTAATGGGCCACGTAGGCCAGCCACCTGCCTACATGCTCCTCCGGGAGCTGGTAGCCCTCAAGGCGCGCGTCGCCGAGCTGGAGCGGGCTCTCGCAATCGCGGAGCGCGAGATGATCGCACTCCGGGACGGGAACCTCGCCTCGCGCGAGAAGGAGGCAGCCCTGGCGTGACCCGCCAGGGACTTTTTCTGTCAGGGCCCCGGGATCCGGGGCCCTGACCCTTGCCGGGGGTCTCGCGGGCTCCGCCGGCGGCGGGCCGGCGCTGCCGGGCGCTGACCGGACCGCGTGCTAGGCTCACGGCCAGCGTGTTCCTCAAGTCGCTGACCCTGCGCGGGTTCAAGTCCTTCGCCGAGAAGACCGTGCTCGAGTTCGAGCCCGGGATCACGGTGATCGTCGGCCCCAACGGCTCGGGCAAGTCCAACGTCGTCGACGCCATCGCCTGGGTGCTCGGCGAGCAGGGCCCCAAGTCGCTGCGCGGCGGCAAGATGGACGACGTGATCTTCGGCGGCGCCGGCGGCCGCGCCCCGCTCGGCCGCGCCGAGGTCCGCCTCACCATCGACAACACGGCCGGCGTGCTGCCCATCGAGTACAGCGAGGTCACCGTCTCGCGCCTGCTGTACCGCTCGGGCGAGAGCGAGTACGCCATCAACGCCACCCCCTGCCGCCTGCTGGACGTCCAGGAGCTGCTGAGCGACACCGGCGTCGGCCGGGAGCTGCACACCATCATCGGCCAGGGCAACCTCGACGACGTCCTGCACGGCCGGCCCGACGACCGCCGCGCCGCGATCGAGGAGGCGGCCGGCATCTCCAAGCACCGCCGCCGCAAGGAGCGGGCGGTGCGCAAGCTCGCCGGCGTCGAGCAGCAGCTCGTGCGGCTGACCGACCTGGTGGGCGAGATGCGCCGGCAGCTCAAGCCGCTGCAGCAGCAGGCCGAGACCGCCCGCCGCGCCGCCGAGGTCCAGGCCGAGCTGCGCGAGATCCGGCTCACGCTGCGCTCGCGCGAGCTGGCCGCCGCCCGCGAGCAGGCGCGCGCCGCCGCGGCCGAGCAGGCCGAGGTCGCCGGTCGGCTGGCCGACCTGGAGGCCGCCCACGCCCAGGCGCAGGCGGCCGAGGCCGCCGCCAGCCGCTCGCTGGCCGCGACCGAGCCCCGCGCCGCCCGCGCGCGCGAGACCGTGCACCGGCTGGTGACCGTCCGCGAGCGCCTGCGCGGCACGCTCGCGCTCGCCCAGGAGCGCGCCCGCGGCCTGGCGCAGCCGCTCGCCGACGACCGCGAGGGCCGCTCGCCCGCCGACATGCTCCGCGAGGCCGGGGAGGTCGCCGGCGAGCTGCGCGCGGTGGCCGAGGAGCTGACCGGCCTGCGCGCGGCGGCGGCGCGGGCCGAGGCCGCGCGCGACGCCGCCAGGGCCGGGCTGCAGGCGTGCGACGCCGCCGCCGCCCGCGCCCGGCGCGAGCACGCCCGGCAGCTGGAGCGCACGGTCCGGCTGCAGGGGGAGGCGGCGGCCCTGCGCGCCGCGCTGGAGCGCGCCCACGGCGACCGCGACCGGCTCGCGGCCCGCGCCGGCGAGCTGGACGAACGCATCGGCGAGGTCCGGACGCGCCTGGCCGCGCTCCAGGCCGAGGCCGCCGGGCTGGAGGGGCGCGAGGCGGAGCTGACCGCGGCCGCCGCCGGCGCCGAGCAGGCCCGGGCGACCGCCGCGGCCGAACTGGACCGGCTGGTGGCCGCCCGGCGGGAGCTGCAGGCCCGGCGCGCCGGCGTCCAGGCGCGCCAGGAGGCCAGCGAGGCGGTCGCCCGCGCGGCCGGCGGGGACGCGGCGGCCGCGCTGGAGGCCGGCAAGGAGGGCGTCATCGGCCCGGTCGCACCCGCGCTGGCGGTCGAGGCCGGCTACGAGGCCGCGGTCGCCGCCGCGCTGGGCCAGGACGCCGCCGCCGTCCTGGTGGAGGACGCCGACGCCGCGGTCGCGGCCGTCGAGCGCCTGCGCGCGGCGGGCCTCGGACGCCTGACGCTGCTGCTGGCCGCGCAGCCGCCGGTCGAGGCGGCGCCGGCGCCGGCGGCGCTCGCGGCGCACGTGCGCGCCCCGGGCGCCGCCCGCGGCGCGGTCGCCGCACTGCTCGCGCGGGTCCTGGTCGCCGAGGACCTCGCCTCGGCGCGCACGCTGCTGGAGCGCCACCCCGGCCACCGGGTCGTGACCCGCGCGGGGGAGCTGGTGGCCGGCGGGCGGATCGAGGGCGGGGCCGCGCCCGAGTCGGCGGCGCTCGCGGCCCGCCGCGCCGGCCTCGAGGCCGGCGCGGAGGCGCAGCGGCTGGACGGCGAGCTGGGGGACCTGGCGTCCGCCGAGGAGGCCGCCGCCGCGGCGCTGGCGGCGGCCGAGGAGCAGGTGGCCGAGGCGACCGGGAGGCTCAACGCCTCCGACGCCGCGATCAGCGCCGCGGCCGACCGGCTCGCCCGGGCCAGCGAGGAGCAGCGGCTGCACGAGCGCGAGCTGGCGGCCACCGCCACCGGCCAGGGCGAGCTGGCCGACACGCTGGCCCGCGACGCCGCCCGCCTGGAGGCGGTGGAGGCCCAGCTCGCCGGCACGCCGGGCCTGGACCAGGAGCCTGTCGGCCCGCCCGGCGGGCAGCCGGACGCCGCCGGCGAGCGCGAGCGGCTGGCGGCGGCCGCCGAGCACGCCGCCGAGGAGGCGCTCCAGGCGCGCGTGGCTCTGTCCACGGTGAGCGAGCGGTACCGCCTGCTCGCCGCGCGCGAGGCCGCGCTGCGACAGGCCGCGCAGGCCGAGCGCGAGGCGGAGGCCCGCCGCGCCCGCGAGCGCGCCGCCCGCCTGGCGCAGGCGCGCCGCGCCGGGGAGGCCGCCACGCTGGCCGGCCGGGTCCTGGTCCGGCTGGAGCAGTCGCTGGCGCTGGCCACCGCCGAGCGCGACCGGCTGCTGGCCGGGGTCGAGCAGGCCCGGGGCGAGCTGGCCGAGGCCGGCGGGCGCCGCCGCGCCGCCGGGACCGGGCTGGAGGAGCTGCGCGCACGCTCGCGCAGCGCCGACGCCGCCGAGGTCGAGGCGCGCGTGCGCGACGGTGACCTGGCCCGCCGGCTGGTCGAGGAGTTCGGCGTCGACGCCGAGCACGCGCTCCAGGAGTACGCGCCGGTCGCGCCCCTCGACCCGGCCGGCGGCGACGGCCCGGGCGGGCAGGACGGGCCACCGGACCCGCGCACCCTCCCCGACGCCGAGCTGCGCCGGGCGGCCGTCACGCTGGAGCGCCGGCTCACCCTGCTCGGGCGGGTCAACCCGCTCGCGCTGGAGGACTTCCGCGCGCTGGAGGAACGGCACGCGTTCCTCGCCGGCCAGCTCGCCGACCTCAAGGACTCCCGGCGCGACCTGCTCAAGGTGGTGCGCGCCGTGGACGCGCGCGTGCAGGAGGTGTTCGGCGAGGCGTTCGCCGACGTCGCCCGCGAGTTCGGGCGCACCTTCGCGCTGCTGTTCCCCGGCGGCGAGGGGCGCCTGGTCCTCACCGACCCGGACGACCTGCTGACCACCGGGGTCGAGGTCGAGGCGCGGCCGCCGGGCAAGCGCCTGCGCCGCCTGTCGCTGCTGAGCGGCGGCGAGCGCAGCCTGGTCGCGCTGGCGTTCTGCTTCGCGATCTTCCGCGCCCGCCCGAGCCCCTTCTACGTGCTCGACGAAGTGGAGGCCGCGCTCGACGACGTCAACCTGCAGCGCTTCCTCGCGCTCCTGGACGACGTCCGCACGCAGGCCCAGCTCCTGGTCGTGAGCCACCAGCGCCGGACGATGGAGGCGGCCGACGCGCTCTACGGCGTCAGCATGCGGGCCGGCGGCATCAGCAAGGTCGTCAGCCAGCGGCTGCGCGAGCCCGCCGCCGCGGCCAACGGGCAGGGCGCCGCGGGCGGCCGCGGCGGCGGGCGGCCCGCGCTCGTCGGCGATCCCGGCCCCGCCCGCTGACCGCGCCCGGCACGACCGGAAGCGCCCGCGAATCCCAGTAAGCTCGACCGTGCCCCACCACCCACCGACCCCGAAGACCGCCTCTGGAGCTGACGTGACCGACATCGTGCTCGTCCTACTCGCCGTGCTCGTGCTGGTGCTGGCCGGGACCGTCGGCGTGGTCGCCTCACGTCGGCCGGGGGTCGGCCCGCCACCGGCCCCCGACCGGGAGCCCGCGGTGGGCGAGGACGCCGGCCCCCGCCCGCCCGCCCGCCGCGCGGTCGAGACCGTCACCCTGCCCGAGCCCGCGGAGGCGGCCGGGCCGGCCGCCTCCGCGGCCGGCCCGGTCGCCGGCCCGGTCGCCCCGCGGCGCCGGTTCGCCGAACGGCTCGGCCGCTCGCGCTCGGCGCTCGCGCGCGGGCTCACGGGCCTGCTCACCCGCGGCGCCGCCGACGAGGAGGCCTGGGAGGAGCTGGAGGAGGCGCTGCTGGCCGCCGACGTCGGCGTGACCACCACCGGGCACCTGGTCGAGCGCCTGCGCGAGCGCGCGCGGGCCGGGCACGCCGCCGGCAGGGCGCTGCGCGAGCTGCTGCGCGAGGAGCTGCTGGACGCCGTCGGCCGCGACACCCCGCGCACGCTCGACCTCGACCTGCTCGGCGAGCAGCACAAGCCGGGCGTCGTGCTGGTCGTGGGCGTCAACGGGACCGGCAAGACGACCACGGTCGGCAAGCTCGCGCTCGCGCTCGCGCAGGAGGGCAAGCAGCCCGTGCTGGCCGCGGCCGACACGTTCCGCGCCGCCGCCGGCGAGCAGCTCGCGGTCTGGGGGGAGCGCACCGGCGCCCCGGTGATCCGGCAGCCGCAGGGCGCCGACCCCGCCGCGGTCGCCTTCGACGGGCTGGCGTCGGCGCGCGCGCGCGGCGCGGACGTCCTCCTGGTCGACACCGCCGGCCGCCTGCACACCAAGGCCAACCTGATGGAGGAGCTGCGCAAGGTCCGCCGGGTCCTGGAGCGCGAGGGCGGCCAGGTGCGCGAGGTGCTGCTGGTGCTGGACGCCACCACCGGCCAGAACGGGCTCGCCCAGGCGCGCCAGTTCACCGAGGCGATCGGGGTGACCGGGCTGGTGCTCACCAAGCTCGACGGCACCGCCCGCGGCGGGATCGTGATCGCCGTCCAGCGCGAGCTGGGCATCCCCGTCAAGCTCGTCGGCCTCGGCGAGGGCCTCTACGACCTCGCCCCGTTCGACCCCGAGGCGTTCGTCGACGCCCTGGTGGCCGAGGACGGCGCGTAGACCTCCCAGGGCGCTCCCGCGCCGGCGCCGGCGCCGGCGGTAGGATCGGGGCATGTTCGACGCCCTCGCCGACCGGCTCCAGGACACCTTCGCGCGGCTGCGCGGCCACGGCCGCCTCTCCGAGGCGCAGGTCGACGCCGCGCTGCGCGAGGTCCGGCTCGCCCTGCTGGAAGCCGACGTCAACTTCCGCGTCGTCAAGGACTTCGTCCAGCGGGTGCGCACGCGCTCGGTCGGCGAGGAGGTCACCAAGAGCCTCACCCCCGCCCAGCAGGTCATCAAGATCGTCCACGAGGAGCTGATCGAGACCCTCGGCGGCCGCAACGTGCCGCTGACCATGGCGTCGCGCCCGCCCACGGTCGTGCTCATGGCCGGCCTGCAGGGCTCGGGCAAGACGACCTCGGCCGCCAAGCTCGCCCGCTGGCTGGCCGGCAAGGGCCGCAAGCCGCTGCTGGTCGCCTGCGACCTGCAGCGGCCCGCGGCCGTGAAGCAGCTCCGGGTCCTCGGCGAGCAGGCCCACGTGCCGGTGTTCGCACCCCAGGACGGCTCCGGCTCCGGCGACCCGGTG
This sequence comes from Actinomycetes bacterium, assembly GCA_035263405.1. Classification (GTDB taxonomy): domain Bacteria; phylum Actinomycetota; class CALGFH01; order CALGFH01; family CALGFH01; genus DATFRI01. The sequence goes on from DATFRI010000102.1 coordinate 8,474, forward strand.
CAGGTCGCCCGCGACGCCCGCGACGAGGCCGACCGCACCGCCCGCGACGTGGTGATCGTGGACACCGCCGGCCGGCTCGCGATCGACGCCGAGATGATGGCCCAGGCCGCCGCCATCAAGGAGGCCGTGGCCGCCGACGAGGTCCTGCTGGTGGTCGACGCCATGACCGGCCAGGACGCGGTCACCACCGCGCTCGCCTTCCAGGAGGGCGTGGACGTGACCGGGGTGGTCCTGTCCAAGCTCGACGGCGACGCGCGCGGCGGCGCGGCGCTGTCGATCACCTCGGTCACCGGCCGCCCCATCAAGTTCGCGGCCACCGGCGAGAAGCTCGCCGAGTTCGACGCGTTCCACCCCGACCGGCTCGCCGGGCGGATCCTCGGCATGGGCGACGTGCTCACGCTGATCGAGCGCGCGGAGGCCGCGGTCGACGCCGAGCAGGCCGCCCGGATGGAGCGCAAGCTGCGCGAGGCGACCTTCACCCTGGAGGACTTCCTCGACCAGCTCCAGCAGGTCAAGAAGCTCGGACCGCTCAACCAGGTGCTCGGGATGCTGCCCGGGGTCGGCCGCCGCCTCGGCGACGTCGACGTCGACGACCGCGAGCTGGCCCGGGTCGAGGCGATCGTGCGCTCCATGACGCCCAAGGAGCGGCGCGACCCGCGCATCCTCAACGGCTCCCGCCGCGCCCGCATCGCGCGCGGCTCGGGCACCACCACCCAGCAGGTCAACGCGCTCGTCAAGCAGTTCGGCGAGATGCGCAAGATGATGAAGCAGCTGTCGGGCATGAACCCCAGGCAGCTGCGCCGCATGGGCCTGTTCCGCTGAGCCCGGGGCGCGGCGATCGCGCCGGCCGCCGAGCTGCTACAGTGCCCCGACCAGAGCCCGTCCCTGCAACCGGCAACTCGTCCGGCAACTCGTAAGGAGCAGCGTCCGCAGCATGGCCGTGAAGATTCGCCTCCGCCGCATGGGCATGAAGAAGGCCCCCTACTACCGCGTGGTCGTGGCCGACAGCCGCAGCCCCCGCGACGGGCGGTTCATCGAGAACATCGGCATCTACCACCCCACCGAGGAGCCCTCGCGCGTCGAGATCGACGTCGAGCGCGCGCGCGACTGGCTCGCCAAGGGCGCCCAGCCCACCGAGGCGGTCATCAACCTCCTCGCGATCGCGGGGATCGAGGAGCCGGCCGCCAAGCGCAGGGCGGAGAAGGCGCGCCGCGCCGAGCGCGCCGAGCGCACGGAGCGCACCCGGGCGGCGGCCTCCTGACGTGCGTGACGTCGTCGCCTACCTGGCCCGCTCGCTGGTCGACGAGCCCGACCGGGTGACCGTCGCCGAGCTGGAGGGCGTGCGCGGCCTGGTCTACGAGGTCCGGGCCGCCCCGACCGACGTCGGCAAGCTGATCGGCCGCGGCGGCCGCACCGTGCGCGCGCTGCGGCGGGTCGTCCGCGCCGTCGGGCAGCGCGAAGGCCGCCGGGTCGAGCTCGAGGTGCTCGCCGAGGACGAATGAGCCCGCCGGGCGCCGAGCGGCCGGGGCCGCCGGGGCGGCTGGTGGTCGGACGCGTCGTGCGGCCCCACGGGATCCGGGGCGAGGTGCTGGTCGAGGTGCTGTCCGACGCGCCGGAGCGGTTCGCCCCCGGCGCCAGCATGGCGGCCGGGGACCCCGACGACGCGGCCGCCCTGCGGGCGCTCACCGTGGCCGCGTCCCGGCTGCACCAGGGCCGGCGGCTGGTCCGCTTCGGCGGGCTGGACGACCGCACGGCGGTCGAGCCGCTGCGCCGGGCGCTCCTGTCGATCCCGAGCGACCAGGCCCGGCCGCTGGCCGAGGGGGAGTACTGGCCGCACCAGCTGGCGGGCCTGGCGGTGGTGGACGGCGCCGGCCGGCGGCGGGGCGAGGTCGCCGCGGTCCAGCCCGGTGCCGCCCACGACCTCCTGACGGTCCGCCTCGAGGACGGCGGCACGGTCCTGGTGCCCGTGGTCGCCGCGCTGATCACCGTCGACCTGCGGGCCGGCCGCGTGGTCGTGGCCGACCTGCCGGGACTGCTGGATCCCGAGCGGTAGCATCACGGCTGGCAGGAGGCCCGGCATGCTGGTCGACATCGTCACGATCTTCCCGGACTTCTTCGCCTCGCCGCTGGCGAGCGGGCTGCTCGGCAAGGCGGGCGAGCGGGGCCTGGTCACCGTCCGCCGCCACGACCTGCGCGCGTGGGGGAGCGGCCGGCACCGCAGCGTGGACGACACCCCGTTCGGCGGCGGCGCCGGCATGGTGATGGCCCCCGGACCCTGGTTCGAGGCGCTGGACGCGCTGCTCGCCGAGGGCCCCGCGCGGGTGATCCTGCTCGCCCCGGACGGCGCCAGGTTCGACCAGCGCGCCGCCGCGCGACTGGCCCGCGAGCAGCGGCTGATCCTGTGCTGCGGGCGCTACGAAGGGGTCGACGAGCGCGTGCGCACGCGGGTGGACGAGGTGCTCAGCGCCGGCGACTACGTGCTGGCCGGCGGGGAGACCGCCGCGCTGGTGGTCCTCGACGCCACCGCCCGCCTGGTCCCCGGCGTGATGGGCAACGCGGCCAGCGCGGCCGAGGAGTCCTTCAGCGGCGGGCTGCTCGAGTACCCGCAGTACACCAGGCCGGCCGTCTACCGCGGCCTGGAGGTCCCCGAGGTCCTGCGCTCCGGCCACCACGGCGCGATCGTCTCCTGGCGGCGCGAGCAGGCCCTGGAGCGCACCCGGCGGCTGCGCCCGGACCTGCTCGAGCGGGGTCCCGACCGGCCCGCCCCGCCCTGACCGACCGCCCGCGTCCCGGGCCGACCGCCCCCGGCCCGCCGGCCGCCGCCGCATGGTGAGGTCGGGCGCCGACGTGGTACCTTCGCGACCGCAGCCTCGGCTCGAGGTGGCGAACCGTGCCGCCCGCACAGGGCGCGCGACCTGGCAGCCTTCCAGACGCCTGTTTCTGCTGCTCGAAGGAGTACCCGGCGATGCAGATCACCGACGTGGTCGAACGCGACCAGCTGCGCGACGACCTCCCGGACTTCCGTCCCGGGGACACCGTCAAGGTCCACGTCCGGGTGGTCGAGGGATCGCGGCAGCGGGTCCAGGTCTTCCAGGGGTTCATCCTGCGCCGCCAGGGCGGCGGGCTGCGCGAGACCTTCACCGTCCGAAAGCTCTCGTTCGGCGTCGGCGTCGAGCGGACCTTCCCGGTCCACTCGCCGATCATCCAGCGCATCGAGATCGCCACCCGCGGCGACGTCCGCCGCGCCAAGCTCTACTACCTGCGCGACCGGATCGGCAAGGCGGCCAAGATCAAGGAGAAGCGATCCCCCGCCCGCACGTGACCCAGCTCGGCGACACGCCCACCAACGGCACCGACGCCGACGCCCCCGCCGAGCGCCGGCGGCCCGGACGGGCCAAGGAGCGCCAGACCGGCCTCGCCAGCCTGCTGCGCGAGGTCGTGATCCTGCTCGTCCTCGCGCTGGGCCTGGCGATCCTGTTCAAGACCTTCCTCGTCCAGGCCTTCTTCATCCCCTCGGGCTCCATGGAGCAGACCCTGGAGATCTCCGACAGGGTCCTCGTCGAGAAGGTCTCCTACCGCCTGGGCGAGATCCACCACGGCGACATCGTCGTCTTCATCCACGACGACGAGTTCGCCGACGAGGAGCCCGGGAACCCCGTCAGCCGCGTGTTCGGCGAGATCGGCGAGGCCGTCGGGCTCGCCCGGCCCAGCAAGCGCGACTTCATCAAGCGCGTCATCGGGCTGCCCGGCGACCGCATCTCCTGCCGCCGCGGCCACGTGCTGCGGAACGGCGTCCAGATCCCCGAGCCCTACCTCGCCCCCGGCACGGTCACCGACTGCGACCAGGAGGTGACCGTCCAGCCCGGCCAGCTGTTCGTGATGGGGGACAACCGCGGCAACTCCGAGGACTCGCGCGTGTTCGGCCCGATCCGGCGCTCCACCGTGGTCGGCCGGGCGTTCGTCCGGATCTGGCCGCTGAGCCGGACCGGATGGCTGCGCCGCGACCGCTAGACTCTGCGTCGTGTTCGCCACCGCGCTCTACGAGGACCGCCTCCGCGCCGCCGGGTTCGACCGCGTGGCAGGCTGCGACGAGGCCGGCCGCGGCGCCCTCGCCGGCCCGCTGGTCGCCGCGGCGGTGATCCTGCCCCCCGGGCACGGGATCGAGGGCCTGGCCGACTCCAAGCTGCTCCTGCCCGCCCGCCGCGAGCAGCTCGCCGCCCAGATCCACGAGCGCGCCGAGGCGGTCGTGGTGGTCCGGGCCGGTCCCGAGCGCATCGACCGCTGCGGGCTGCACCGCACCAACCTCGCCCTGCTCGCCAAGGCGCTGCGCACGCTGCCCGACGGGTTCGACTACGGGCTGGCCGACGGGTTCGCGCTCGCCTGCGGCGACGAACCGGTCCTCGGCGTCCGCAAGGGCGACCAGGTCGCCGCCTGCGTCGCGGCCGCGTCGATCGTCGCCAAGGTCACCAGGGACCGCATGCTGGTCCGCGCGGCGCGGCGCTACCCCGGCTACGGCCTGCAACGCAACAAGGGCTACGGGACCCCCGAGCACTGGGCCGGGCTGCAGGAGCTGGGTCCCTCGGCCTACCATCGGCGATCGTTCACCGGGGTCGCCAACCCCGGCAGCATGCTGGCACTGGAGGACCCATGAGCGCCGAGGACCTGGAGAGCTACGAGGCCGAGCTCGAGCTCAAGCTGTACCAGGAGTACCGGGACGTGCTGAACATGTTCCGCTACGCCATCGAGACCGACCGGCGCTTCTACCTCGCCAACCACGTCGCCATCGAGGAGCGCAACGCCGACTCCGACGTGTACTTCGAGGTCAGCCTCCAGGACGTCTGGGTCTGGGACATGTACCGACCCGCGCGCTTCGTCGACAGCGTCCGCGTGGTCACCTTCAAGGACGTCAACATCGAGGACCGCGGCCGCCAGGCCAAGGACGAACTCTGAGGCCGAGGCCGCGACCGATGGGATTCAACGCGACGCGCCGCTACCGCGACCGCAAGTGGGTCGACATCGGCCTGCTGATCGCGGCCGTGCTCATCGTCGCCGCGCTGCTGAGCTGGGTGCTCACCGGCTGGTGACGCGCCCGCAGCGCGGTATCCACATTCTCCGCGGCCGGGCGGACCCGGAGCCCCCGCGCGCGTACGGTCCTGGCCATGCCCGATCACACCGCCCCGCCCGACCGCCGGACCCGCCTCGCCCGCGCCGGTGAGGACCTGGCCTGCGAGCTGCTGCGCCGCCAGGGCCTGACGATCGTCGAGCGCAACTGGCGCTGCCGCGAGGGCGAGATCGACATCCTGGCCCGCGGTGACGGGCTGCTGGTCGTCTGCGAGGTCAAGACCCGGCGCGGCAGCGGCTACGGCGGCGCCGCGGCCGCGGTCACCGCCGCCAAGCAGCTGCGGCTGCGGCGGCTGGCCGGCGCCTACCTGCGCACGACACCCGGCGCGCCCCTCAGCGTCCGCTTCGATGTCGTCGCCATCACCTGGCCACATAGAGCGACGTTTTCCTGCTAAGATCATGGGAACGTTTGTTCGATGGAGGTCGCCATGCCTGTTACGTCCCAACCAGCCATGCCCCCACCATCAGAGTCCCGCGTCGGGAAGCCAGCTGGAGCCCTGCTTCGCCTCTCGGCGATGCCGCCCGGCTACGATCCGTTCTCCCCTGACAACCAGCGTCGCCTGTGCCATCAAGCCGCCAGCCGCAACGGCGAGCGCATCCCGCTTGAGTTCGAGTTCACGGAGCTGGATGTCTCCGCTCGTAAGGACCGCCCGCGCCCCGGCTTGGACGCCGCCCTCAAGGTCCTGCTCAGGGGCAAGATCAAGACGTTGTACGTCGCCAAGCTCGACCGGCTCAGTCGACGCGGCATGGGCCACGTCGGGCTGATCCTCGACGAACTCGAAAAGGCAGGCGCCAGGATCGTGTTCGTCGCCGACGGCCTCGACACCTCCAAGCACGGCGCGCGGCAGCTTATCGCCATGCTCGCCGAGCAAGCCCGCGCCGAGTCCGACAACACCTCTTGGCGTGTCGGGCAGTGGCACCTGTACAACCGCCGCGCTGGGCTATGGAAGCAGCAGCGCCCCTTCGGATACCTGGTCGAGAACGGCCGCTTGAAGCCACACCCCAATGAGGCCCCAATCGTGCGGCGGATGATCAACGACTTCCTCCGCGGCGTCTCGCTCTACAGCATTGCTCGCCGACTGAACGATGAAGGTGTCAAGCCACCAGGCGCTGTCCGGAGCGAGGAAGCCAGAGCCAAAGGTCACCGTGCCAAGGGACAGGAGTCTGATCAGCAGCCTGATTGGCACGCAGCCGCCGTTCGGAGAGTGCTGTCACAACCTGTTGTCGCCGCACTTGTCTCGCACAAACGACAACTCGTGTATGACGAGAACGGCGAGCCGATCTCGGCCGGCGAGGGCATCGCCAGCCTGGCAGAACGCGCCCGCATCCTGGCTGAGCTGGAGCGCCGCTCGTTGGTCGTGCAAGAGGGTGCCGCGGAGCGGGTCGGCAAGCGGACAGGTGGGGGCCGCCCGGCCGAGCACCTGCTGGTCGGCTTTGTCCGCTGCGGCGAATGCGGCGCCGCCGCCACCCGGGTCAGTAGTAGTAGCAGCAGCGCTCACTACTACCGTTGTTCGAGTGCACGCCACGCCGGAAACTGTCGCGGGGGGTTTATCAGGGAAACCTATGCTGAGGGCGAGGTTGCGAGCCGGCTGCGATCGAAGCTCGCCGCGCTCGAGCCGGGCGACCCGCTGTTGGACGAGATTGCTGAGCAGTGGTTCGCGCAGAAGCTGCCTGATCAGGGGGCCGACCGTCGTGTCCTTGAGGAAGGCAGAGAAGCAGCCAAAGCTCGCATCACCGACCTGTACGCCGCTCGGTATCAGCGTGGAGAGTTCACAGCCCCGGAGGAGATCGCTGTCTACGAGCAGCTGATGCAGCGACTCAGGGAGCAACGCGACGCTGCCGAAGCGGCGCTGGCCAAGCTGCCGCCGCTCCCGGAGTTTGATGTTGCCACGCTGCTGGACGGGGAGCTGAGCGTCGACACTTGGCCAGTGCTGCCCGTCAGCCGCAAGCGATTCCTAGTCGGCCTCGCCGTTCACCAGGTGTGGATCTTCAGCACCGACGAGCGGTTAGACGATCGGATCGTCGTCGTGTGGCACGGGGAGGAGCCGCCCAAACCGACCGGGAAGCGGACGAATGTCAGGCGCGACGATGGGCGCCTCGCCGTCGTGATCAAGTATCGCTCCAACCAGCCGCACCTTGTCGCTTTCTGCGCCATTCATCGGCGTGTGTGCTCTCATGTCCCGTACCTGCCCAGCACCACCAGATCAGAGACCGGTGCGCGGGGCTCGGGGAAGGCGATGCTGGTCGAAGCCATGGAGCTGCCGTCGATCACGAAGCGATACCCGGTGAAGATCTGCAAGAGCTGCCAGCCCGAGTTGCCACCAGAGATCGTCGCAAGCCTCCGGGTCGTTCATTGGAAGTGGACGAGGACATAAGCGGTTCAGACGGAACCGATCAACCCAAAGAGGGAAACCGCCGGGACGCTGTCACAGCGATGGGGCTTACAGCCTGTCGGGAAGGATTGTTATCGTAGGTCTGGTATAGGCGAAGATCGTACCGTTGGCGGTGGTGTGCAAGGCGCGGTCGAGGCCGAGGCGCGCCGGGATCGGCCTTCGATGGCCACGCAGCTCGGCCTTGATCGCAGTGGCATGCTCGGCAAACGCCCATGTAGCACTGACGAGTTCGAATCTGCCGAGAGCGGGGAGTTCGGCGAGGCGGAAGACGACCTGGACCAACGGCTCGCAGCCATGGCCCGCCTTTGCAGCCTGCCGACGCTCCGGGAGCGCAGGTGGACACTGGCAAGGACGCGTGTCGCGTGGGGTTGTCTGGATTCGCCCGTCGCAGAAGCGGAGCAGTGTGGTATCGACGCGGCGAACCATCTGGAGCTGGATCGCGGGCGGGCCCTCGAGGAGGACGTCCACTGTGCCGCAGTGAGTGACGACGAGACGGGTTGCAGGGTCGTTGCCTGCATCGTCGTCAGGATGGACCTGGCCACCGAGCAGCTCGGCAATGCGATGGGCGGCCGGGTTGGTGCAGTTGGCAATGACCCATGTAGGCAGCACTTGGATGCAGCCGCCGACGGACCGGTGGAAGCGGAAGCGCCCGATGCAGCATCCGGTGGCCCGGATCCGGGCCGCGGGGAGGGCGGGCATGATGGAGTTGTCAGCGCGGACCATGAGCGAAGGTGGCTCCCACTTAGCATGTGACATGACACGAGTCCACTACTTTGGTAGTGGTGTGCCGACTGGGCCGCTCGGTAGTGCCCCAGCTGATTCGAGGGCGGCCGCCGTCACCGTCGCGTGGGGCAGGGATAGACACCAGTCGGCCCGGTGAAAAGGTCACGGACGTCGCTTAGGCAGAGTTCGGGCATCACGGTAGGAGTGCCAAGCACGTCGGCTCGGTACATCGCCACCTCCGGCGGCGATCCGCCAGGTAGGAGATCAGACGCCCGTAGGAGGCCATGACACCCCTGCCGGCATCCGCACCCGGATCTGTACCAGACGCAGCCGTTCACACTTGGGGCACCTGACGACGCGCCGCATTGGGTTGTCCACTCGCGAGGACGACCCGCCAAAGATCCGGGCGCTCAGGGCTCCTCTGGCGTCGCACGGTTAGGCCCTCAGCCGTGTTCCCTGGCCCCAGGAGACCCATTCGAGGCAGCGGTCCTCCCCGCCCTTCACCCGAAGGCATAGCGGGCCGCACAGCGCCCCAGACGCTCGTCCGCGCAGCGGCCGGAAGTCGAGGACAGACGCCCGCGTCATCATTCACAGCGCTGACAGGTGTGCAGTGAGGTCGTCGTACACAGGGACGATCCTCTGACAGGTGTGCGGACAGTCCGCTGTCAGGGGTCGGCGGCGTTCGTAGTTGGCAACATACGTCGGTGCTTGTGCTGTCTGTCCGCTGGCTGCCCGACGGGCAGCTCCGCGCCCTGGTTGATGCTCCCGGGCGTGAAGAAGCCCCGGGGCGTTGCCGCCACCCCTCCGGAACCACCCTTCGGGGTCGGGCAGCTGGTGGGCTGCCGCGCCGGGGCTCCCGACCGCCGGGCGGGGAAAGGATGACCCTGCCCGGCAGCGTGACGATACACCGTGGTTTCGCCTGGTCGACTGGCCGGGTGCGTCAGTGGCCTGGGGTACCAGCCGTACCCGGAGGCGGGTGCCGCTGATCGGTGACGGCGGTGTGCTGGCCCACGCGACGATGCGGGTCTGCTGGGCAGTTGGTGCAGCGGGCGACAGTCGTGGTGGGGGAGAGGCGGGCCCTGGCCGCCGCGTCGCGGGCGGCCAGGGCCGGTGGGGGGTGGTCAGGCGGCAGGGTTGGGGGTGCCGGGCTCGGCTTGGTCGTGCTCGCCGGCCGGGTCAGGCGGGGCGGCGGCGGGCTGGTCGGGGTCGAGGTCCAGTGCCGCGGGCTGGTCGTGCTCGTCGGCTGGTTCGGTCGGGTCGCCTTCGGCGGTGTAGCCGTGGGCGTGGAGCAGGGCAGCGAAGCGGCGGCGGAAGCCGCTGCCCGCGCGCCACTGCGATGACCAGGCGGCCTCGCCACGGGCGAACGCGACCGCGAGCGCGGCCTGTTCCAGGTTGCTGGCGCTGCCAGCGGCGAACCGCTGGATCGGACCGTCCCAGTCCTTGCTGCCCCAGGCGTTGGTGCCTGGGGTGAGGCCGAGCAGGGCGCCGACCTGACCCGCCTCGTGGTGGCCGAGGGTGGCGAGCAGGCCGTGGGCGATCAGCGTGTGCCGTTCGGCGGTCCGTAGCGTTTTGCTGGCCAGTAGCTCGGCCTGGAACTGCTGGCGAGCGCGGGTGCGTTCCCGGTCGGCGCGGCGCTGCTCGCGCGTCTGCTGCCGCCCGGCCTTGGCGCGGGCGTTGGGGGTGGGTCGGGTGGCCTTGACCAGGCTGCGCCCGGTGGGTTCGTGCCGGTCGGGGCGGGTGCAGACCTCCACGCTGGTCGGCTCGTGGCGGGCCAGCACGACGATCGCGTGGCAGGGCTCGCGGCGGTGCTGGTCGACGTCCACGGTGAGCTGGTCGTCGCGCTGGCCGATCTGGGTCGCCTCGCCGGGCAGCTCCCAGCCGGCGTCCAGGACCGGGAAGCCACGCTTGGCGGCCCGGGTGCGCTCGGCGGCGAGCGTGGCGGCGTGTTCGGCCTGGTGGAGCGCCTGGGTGACCGCCCACTCCCAGTCGTGCGGCGGGCGGTCCAGCAGGTCGGCGAGCCGGTCGGGGTGGCCGCCCAAGCGGGCGATGTGCGGGGCGGCCGAGACCGGCACGCGCCCGGCGGCGATGGCCTGTTGCGCGGGCGTGGGCAGCTCCAGCAGCGCCAGCCGCTGGGTGACGTACCGCTTGGAGCGGCCGAACCGGCGGGCGAGCTTGGCCGGGGTGTCGCCGGCCTCGGTTAGGCGGAAGAGGCCAGCGGCCTCCTCCAGGGGGTTGAGCTGCTGCCGGTAGGCGTTCTCGACCAGCATCGCCTCGACGCGCTCCCGGTCGCTGCGTGCCCGGATGACGCAGGGCACACGGGGCAGGTTGGCGTCGCGGGCGGCCTGGTAGCGGCGGTGCCCGGCGACGATCTGGTGACGGCCGTCCTGATCGGGCAGGGTGACCAGCAGCGGCTGGACGATGCCGTGCGCACGGATACTGGCGACCAGCTCAGCGAACGCCTCGGCGTCCTCGCGCGGGTCGGCGCGCAGGTTGTCGGGCGCCGGGGTAAGCCGGTCCAGGGGGATCTCGGCGTACGCGGGCGCCGGGGTCGGGGTCGGGGTGACGGGCGGCTGGGCTGATGGGCTGGTGGTGGCCTGGTGGGCTGGGGTGGTCATCAGGGAGTCTCCTGTGCGTGGTCGGCCAGGATCGACCTGGCCTGCTGGATCCAGTCGGGGGTGAGCAGCGACGCGGGCTCGACGGTGAACCTGCCGGCGGTGTGGGTGACGGTGACCGCGCCGCCAGGGCCGCGCAGGGTGGCGGTGCCGCCGGTGAGCGCGACCGCGCGGGCCAGCGCGAGCACCAGCGGCAGGGGGCCGCGTTGCGTCCCGATCTGGAAGGTGGCTGGGCGTCGGCGATGCACGGCAGCCTCCAGGGTGGGCGCTACGCAAGGGGTGTCGCGCTGCTGTTGTGGTCGCAGTCGCGGTGGGTGTGGACGGCGAGGCGGGCGTGGGCTGGGGCGGGCATGGGCTGCTCTCGTTTCGTGGGCTGGTCAAGCCCTGGTCGGTGAGGTCGGGCGTCGACATCGTGGCCAGATACGGCGCCCGACCCGTTGGCAAGGGTCCGTCACCTCACAACGGCGGCTGGTCGTCGTCGTCGGCGTCGGGCGTGTCGTCCCAGTTCAGCGGGCCGCCGTCGGCGAGCACCACGCGCCAGTCGACATACGGCTTGCCGCCGTTGCGGGGGGCGCGCTCGCCGAGCCGTTTGACGCCGATCCGGTCGCCGCGTTGGGGCTTGAGGCGGCGGAAGCTGGCCCGCAGCGCGGTGTGCAGCAGCCACAGGCTGTGCTGCTCGCCGTGGTCGTCGGCCAAGAGCACGGTCGGGCGTTCGCCATGCTTG
>DATFRI010000103.1:0-4695 GCA_035263405.1 Actinomycetes bacterium
GCGGGCCAGCGCGTTCGCGGCCGGTGAGCCGGTGGCGCCGACGCCGCCGACGGCGCACGGGTGGTCCCAGGCCAGCGCGCCCTTGCCCGCCTGGGTGTCGGCCACCGGGATGCCGGTCTCCTCCGCGAAGCGGCGCAGCGCGCCGGCCGCCTCGGAGTAGATGACGCCGCCGCCGGCCACGATCAGCGGCGTGCGCGCCGACCGCAGCACCTCGGCCGCGCGGGCCAGCGCGGCGGGCTCGGGCACCGGCCGCGGCACGGGCCAGACCCGCGCCCGGAACAGCTCCTCCGGCCAGTCGTACGCCTCCGCCTGCACGTCCTGCGGGAGCGCGAGCGTCACCGCGCCGGTCTCGGCCGGGTCGGTGAGCACGCGCATCGCGGCCAGCAGCGCCGACGGCAGCTGCTCGGGCCGGTTGACCCGGTCCCAGTACCGCGACACCGGCCGGAACGCGTCGTTGACGCTCACGTCGCGGGACCGCGGGTCCTCGAGCTCCTGCAGGACCGGGCTGGCCACCCGGGTGGCGAAGTAGTCGCTGGGCAGCAGCAGCACCGGGATGCGGTTGATCGTCGCGAGCGCGGCCCCGGTCACCATGTTGGTCGAGCCCGGGCCGATCGAGGCGGTGCAGGCGAAGGCCTGCAGCCGGTTCCGCATCCGGGCGAAGCCGACCGAGGCGTGCACCATGGCCTGCTCGTTGCGGGCCAGGTAGTAGCGCAGGTCCGCCGAGCCGGTCACCTGGGCCTCGAGCAGCGCCTGGCCGACGCCGGCCACGTTGCCGTGCCCGAAGATGCCGAAGCAGCCCGCGATGAGCCGCTGCTCGGTGCCGTCGCGCTCGCTCCGCTGGCTGGCCAGGAACCGCACCAGGGCCTGGCCTACGGTGAGGCGGACGGTGCTCACGCTCATCCCTCCCTGACGCCGGTGCCGGTGGAACCGCCGGTGCCGGTTGCGCCGGCCGGGCCGGCGGGGCCAGCTGGGGTGGGCCGGCCGGCCGCGGACGTCAGCGGCAGCCGCGGGTCGACCGGCTGGCCGGGCCAGGTGCCGCGGACCCAGGCGTGCGCCGGGTCGTCGCAGAACAGCCAGGCGCGCTCGTCGGCCGGCCCGGCCATCACGTTGAGGTAGTAGAGGTCGTACCCGGGCGCGGCGATCGACGGCCCGTGCCAGCCATGCGGGATCAGCACGACGTCGCCGGTGGCCACCTCGGCCAGCACGTCGATGGGCCGGGCCGCCGTGCCGTACACCCGCTGGTAGGCGAGCCCGGCGGTCTGGAAGTAGTAGATCTCCTCGAGCTCGGCCTCGCCGTCGCGCGCCTCGTCGTGCTTGTGCGGCGGGTAGGACGACCAGTTCCCGCCGGGCGTGAGCACCTCGACGGCGATGAGCTTGTCGCACTCGAACGCCTCGGGCGAGCAGAAGTTGTTCACCTGCCGGCTGGCCTGGCCCGCGCCGCGCAGCTCGACCGGCACGTCCCCGGCCGGGCCGTAGCGCGCCGGCAGGCGGCGCGTGCACCGGGCGGAGGGCAGGGCGAACACGCCGCCGCCCGCGCAGCTCACCGTCACGGTCGCGTCGCGGGGCGCGTAGCTGAAGTCGCTGACGCGGGAGAACACGTCGTCGCGCCCCTGCAGCTCGAAGGTGTCTCCGTCGCAGGCCACGACCGCGGACCCGGCCAGCGGCAGCACCAGCAGCTCGTCGTCGCCGGTCGCCCACGTGTGCGCCCCCCCGGGCGGCAGGGTCAGCACGCGCAGGCCCGCGTAGGCCCATCCGGCCAGCTCGGGCGTCACCGCCAGCGAGAAGGCGCCATCGCCGGCGGATCCATGCCGGAGGTAGAGCTTGGAGTCCACGCCGCTCACCCCCGCACCAGGCTGACCGCGGCGTCAACCGCGCCGGCCACGTCGTCGTCGGGCGGGAACAGCAGCGTCCGGCCGACGACCAGCCCGTGCACCGACGGCATCTGCAGCGCCTTCCGCCAGCCCTCGAAGGTGGCGCCGGCGTCGGCGCTGACCTCGCCGCCGAGCAGCAGGGCCGGGAGCGTGGACGCGGCCAGCACCCGCTCCATGTGCTCGACGACCGGCACCTTGAGCCAGGTGTAGGCCGAGGTCGCGCCGAGTCCCGAGGCGACCGCGATGGAGCGGGCCACCGCCTCGGGCGACAGGTCGTTGCGCACCCGCCCGTCGACCCGGTGCGAGATGAACGGCTCGACCATGGCCATCAGCCCGTGGGCCGCGAGGCCGCTGACCGCCTGGGCGCAGGACTCCATGGTCAGCGCGGTGGCGGGATCTTCGGGGTCGATCCGGAAGAGCATCTTGCCGCCGTCGAACCCCATCCGCGCGATCGCCGCCGCGTCGTACCCGGTGAACCGGTCGTCGATCTCGAAGACGGTCCCGGCCAGGCCGCCGCGGTTCATCGAGCCGATGACGACCTTGTCGTCGAGCGCGCCGAGCAGCAGCAGGTCCTCGATGATGTCGGCGGTGCCGAGCACGCCGTCGACGCCGGGGCGGCCCAGCGCGAGCGACAGCCGGTCGATCAGCTCGGCCCGGTCGGCCATGGCCATGGGGCGCTCGCCCACCCGCAGCGCGCCGCGCGCCGGGTGGTCGGCGGCGATGATGAACAGCTGGTTGTCGTCGCCGAGCAGCGCCGGCCGGCGCTTGCGCCGCGCGGCTGCCTCAGCGATGGCCTGGGGCCGGCGGGTGCGGACGTCGAGGATGGCGCGGAGGCGCTCACGCATCGGTGCCCTCATGTGGTCCCTCCCGCCAGGAGCGCCTCGACCTCAGCGGCCGTCGGCATGGCGTCCGAGCAGGCCACCCGGGATGCCACGATGGCCCCGGCGGCGTTCGCGAAGCGCATCACCCGCTCGAGGTCCCAGCCGGCCAGCAGCCCGTGGCACAGCGCCCCGCCGAACGCGTCGCCGGCGCCGAGGCCGTTGACGACCTCGACCGGCACCGGTGGCACCTCGACCGCCACCGTCCGGTCGTGCGCGAGCACGCCCTTGGGGCCCTGCTTGACGACCGCCAGGCCGACGCCGAACTCGTGCAGCGCCTGCGCCGCCGCTAACGGCTCCCGTTCACCCACCGCCGTCTCGCATTCGTCGAGGTTGCCGACCGCGACGCTCACGTGCGGCAGCGCCCGCTGCACCTGGCGGCGGGCATCCTCCCGGGACGGCCAGAACATGGCCCGGTAGTCCAGGTCGAGGACCGTGATCCCCCGCTTGCCGCGCGCCTCCAGCGCGGCGAGGGTGGCGGTGCGGCTGGGCTCGTCGGAGAGCCCGGTCCCGGTCACCCAGAAGACGCCCGCCGAGCGGATCGCGTCGAGGTCCAGCTCATCGGTGCGGATCTCCAGGTCCGGCGCCTTGGGCCAGCGGTAGAAGTAGAGCGGGAAGTCGTCCGGCGGGAAGATCTCGCAGAACACCACGGGGGTGGGCAGGCCCGGCACCGCGCTGACGTACCGGTCGTCCACGCCGTAGCCCTGCAGCGCGCGGTGGATGAACCGGCCGAACGGGTCGTCGCCGGTGCGGGTGATCACCGCCGCGCTGCGCCCGTACCTCGCGGCCGCGACCGCGACGTTGGTCGCGCTGCCGCCGAGCCACTTGCCGAAGGTGGTGACGTCCTCGAGCCCCACGCCCACCTGCAGCGGGTACAGGTCGGCGCTGACCCGGCCCATCGTGAGCACCTCGAGCGCGCTCACGTGAACATCCCCGGGATGCCGGGGGCCCACCGGGGCCCCGCCCGTCCCCGCGCCGGCCGCAGCCCCCGCGCCCCGGCGCCCGCGGGCGGGGCCGTGGCCGGGGCGGCCCGGGCAGCTGCGGCTGCGGCGGCCCAGGCAGCTGCGGCCGGCCCGCCCGCTGCCGGTCTCACCTGCATCGACGCCGCCTCCCTGGCGGTTGCCCGCTGCCCGGGAAAATTCGGTATTGCCAACTTTTTACGCCCGCGTTACGAGCCGGTCAAGAGAATGTCCAGACATACTTACGTAACGATCTGAAAACAGCACGTCTATCTGGTGTCATAATGGGTACAGTCCCAGATGGCCGCCGGCAGAAGAGGTAGCCGTGAACCGTGTCGCCCCCCCTATCCAGGTGGACCGGAACAGCCCGGTCCCGCTCTATTTCCAGGTGGCCCAGCACCTGGAGCACCTGATCGAGTCCGGTGAGCTGGCGCCGGGGATGCGGCTCGAGAACGAGATCGATCTGGCCGACCGGCTTCACCTGTCCCGGCCGACGATGCGGCGGGCGATCGAGTACCTCGTCGACCGCGGGTTGCTGGTCCGCAAGCGCGGCGTGGGGACGCAGGTGGTCCACGCGAAGGTGCAGCGCCAGGTCGAGCTGACCAGCCTCTATGACGACCTGGCCAACGCCCGCCGCGATCCGCACACGCGGGTGCTCAGCTTCGCGATCGAGCCGGCCCCCGACGCGCTCGCGCTCGAGCTCGGCCTCCCCGAGGGAACGAAGGTCTATGTCTTCGAGCGGCTCCGGTGCGCGGGCACCGAGCCTCTCGCGATCATGCGCAACCACGTCCCGGCCGACCTGCTGCGCCTCGCGCCGGAGGATCTCGAGGAGCAGGGGCTGTACAACCTGCTCCGCGCGAACGGCCTCAACCTGAGGATCGCGAAGCAGTCGATCGGGGCCCGCGCCGCCACCGCCGCCGAGGCCCGGGCGCTGGGCGAGACCAAGGGAGCGCCGCTGCTGACCATGGTCCGCTCGGCGTATGACGA
>DATFRI010000104.1:0-19719 GCA_035263405.1 Actinomycetes bacterium
GCAGCAGCGCCAGCACGGCCAGCAGGAGCGGACGTCGGATGGTTGGCATGAGGGTGACAGAGCCTTTCCACTGGGGGTCTGGGTTGCGGCGTGCAGCCTCCCGCGACCCGACCGGCCGAGCAAGTCGAGCAACCCAGACCCTGACCTGACCGGCTTGGCAGGCGATCATGCCTTCCAACACGAGCGGGTCAGGATGGTCCGCCGGTACGTCGCCTGGTGGAATCGCCATGCGTGCGATCGCTAGTGCCGTAACAAGCAACCCTTGCCCGATGGCTGGGCTTTGGTGCTAGGTTTGCTTCGTGGACGCCGACGCTCGACCCTGCGGCAGGATCCAGTCGGGCGCCAGGTTCTGGCGTCACGCTAGCGGCGGCCAGAGCGGTCGGCCCGCCCGGCGACGCGGTCATGGCGTCCGGGCTGAGGGCCGCCGGGCCCGCCGTGGTGGTCGCGGCTCTGGTGCTGGTTGGTCTCGGGTCCTCACACGGCCGGAGTTCACATCGCCGCGAGCCGAGATCGGCGAAGCTGACTGGTACGGCACCCGGCTGGTCGTGGTCCGGGGGACGGGAGGGGAACCCGTGGGCGCCAGAGGCTGGCTGGCGGGGGCTGTCGTCTTGATCGCCGGCCTCGCGGTCGCCTGCACTGGCACGCCGCCGGCGGAAGACGCCAGCGCCTCGGCGACCGCTCCGGCATCCACCGCCAGGGCCGCCGGGCAACGGTCGGCCACGCTGCTGGCCGCTGGCGACATCGCCAGCTGCGCCAGCGACGGCGACGAGCAGACCGCGGCCCTGCTCGACACCCTGCCCGGGACGGTGCTCACGCTCGGCGACACCGTCTACGACGACGGCTCGCCCGACGAGTTCGCGGGCTGCTACCTGCCCAGCTGGGGCCGCTTCCGCGCCCGCACCTATCCCGCCCCCGGCAACCACGACTACCACTTCCCCGGCGCCAGCGGCTACTACGGGTTCTTCGGGCCACGGGCCGGCCAGCGCGGCAAGGGCTGGTACAGCTTCGACCTTGGACGCTGGCACCTGGTCGCGCTCAACTCCAACTGCGACGCGGTCGGCGGCTGCCAGCCCGGTTCGCAGCAGGAGCGTTGGCTGCGAGCCGACCTGGCAGCCCACCCGGCCCGCTGCACGCTGGCGTTCTGGCACCACCCGCGCTTTAGTTCTGGTACTAGCCACGGCAGCGACCCGGCCGTCGCCGGCCTGTGGCGGGCGCTGTACCGGGCCGGCGCCGAGGTCGTGCTGGTGGGACACGAGCACAACTACGAGCGCTTCGCCCCGCTCGATCCCCTGGGTGGCGTCGACCCGGCCAGGGGGGTACGGGAGTTCGTCGTCGGCACCGGCGGCCGCAGCCACTACCCGTTCGGCTCGCCGCTTCCCGGCAGCCAGGCGCGCAACAGCGACAGCTTCGGGGTCCTCCAGCTCCAGCTGCGTCCGACCAGCTACAGCTGGCGCTTCCTGGCCGTGCAGGGCGGTTCGTTCCAGGACTCAGGCACCGGCAGCTGCCACTGAGCGTACGCCTCCGGCAACGGGCCGACGGCGATCACCAGCCTACGGAACTGGTGATCTCCAGCCGGTTTGGGTCGGTCGTGGTCAGCGGGGACGGTCGGGGGGGTTCTGGAGCGCGTCCTGGGTGGGCTCCCACAGCTCGATCGGGTTGCCCTCGGGATCGGCGGTGCTGGCAAACCGCCCGATGGGGTAGGTCTGCGGGTCGGGGGTGACCTCGATACCGGCCGCACGGAGCTGGGCGATCATGGCGTCCAGGTCGCGGACCCGCAGGTTCAGCTTCCACGTCTGCTCGGGGCGGCCGAAGGAGTCGGTGTCGGCCGGGAACGGCGAGAACGCCGTCGGGCCCTGCTGCTGCCACCAGGGCTGCTCCTCGGAGGTCGCTGGTACCGGGTCGATGCCGAGGTGGTCGGCGTACCAGTGGGCAAGCAGGTCGGGGTCGCGGGCCCGGAAGAACAGGCCTCCGATGCCAGTGACTCGTTCCATGAGCTCTCTCACCAGTCGGGTCGCTGTCCTGTGGGCGACTCTAACGCATGGGGTGGACGGCCCTGCTGAGGGCTGCCGTCAGGGATTCGCCGCGAGGTGGGCAGGTGCGTCGGGGTCGGGTATCGCACTCGACACGCGAGCGCTGGAGATGGCGGGCTTGGTGGCCTTGATGATGGCGCTGTGCAGGCCGTCGGCGACCTGGTGGGTGAAGGTCACCTGGACCTGCTCGAAGCCGGCGGCGGCCAGACCCTGCTCGTACTCGGTCTTGGACAGGGCGCCGGCGATGCAGCCCACGTAGCTGCCACGCGCGGCCCGGTCCGCGGGCGAGAGGGAGTCTTCGGCGACGACGTCGCTGACGCCGACGCGGCCGCCGGGGGTGAGGACGCGGTGGATCTCGGCGAACACCGCGGGCTTGTCGACCGACAGGTTGATGACGCAGTTGGAGATGACCACGTCGATCGTGTTCTCTGGGAGGGGGATCTGCTCGATGTGGCCTTTGAGGAAGGTGACGTTGCCGGCGCTGGCCTGGGCGGCGTTGCGGCGGGCCAGGGCGAGCATCTCCTGGGTCATGTCCAGCCCGTAGGCGTGGCCGGTGGGGCCGACCCGCCGGGCGGACAGGAGCACGTCGATGCCGCCGCCGGAGCCCAGGTCCAGCACCACCTCGCCCTGGTGCAGGTCGGCGACGGCGGTGGGGTTGCCGCAGCCGAGGCTGGCCAGCAGCGCGGCCTCGGGCAGCTCGCCCTGCTCGCCGGTGGCGTACAGGTCGGCGCCGAAGCCGGGCTCCTCGGCGGTGGCGGCGCCGCTGGTGTCGCAGCAGGAGTCGTCGCAGCCGCAGCCGGCGGGCTGGCCGCAGCCGCAGTCGCTGGCGTGGGTGCCGGCGGTGGCCTGGCGGGCGGCGGCGGCGTAGCGCTCGCGGACCTGCTCGCGCAGCGCCTGGGACTGACTGGTGGTGTGATCGGTGGTGCTCACGGTCGGTCCTCCCGGAGGTCGACGACGGCGGCCAGGCGGCGCAGGGCGGCGGGCCGCAGCGAGTAGTAGGCCCACACGCCGCGCTGCTCGCGGTCGAGCAGGCCGGCCTGGACCAGCTTCTTGAGGTGGTGGCTGACGGTCGGCTGGCCCAGGTCGAGGAGGTCGGTGAACTCGCAGGCGCAGACGGGCTGGCGGCTGGTGGCCAGCCGGTTGACGATGCGGACCCGGTGCGGGTCGGCCAGGGCCTTGAACAGGGCCGCGGTCGCTTGGGCCTCCTCGGCCGAGAGGGTGGTCGCGGCAAGCGGGGTGCAGCAGGCCACCGGGGTGGTCTCGAGCACCGGGAGGGTGGTGCGGGTCACTGCAGTCCCATGCGTATCGCGATCGCGCGGTCCCTGGCCTGGGCACGCAGGGTGTCGGCGCGGCAGCCGGCGTCGCAGACGCCCGCGCACGCGTCGCAGAACTCCACGGTCCGGGGTCGGGATCGGAGCAGGCGTTGGAGCATCTTGTCCTCTCGCAGAGATCGAAGCTCGTCGATGACAGTAGGTGAAGCGGCCCACCCTGGTTATACCCTGTAGGGGTATGTTGAGGACGGCGAGCAGGGGGAGGTGGCGGATGCCCGGGTACGCCACCGTGACGGGTGGCCGCGGGCGGCCGCGATGCCGAGGCGATCGTGACCGAGGCCACCGACGCCATCGCCGGCTGGTGCGCGCCTGACCTGCCGGTGGGTACCTCCAACGCGAACGAGGAGCAATGCCATGGCAACGCGGGACCAGCACGCCGGCCACGGCGACCACGCCGCCCAGTTCCGGGACCGGTTCTGGTGGAGCCTGCTGCTGGCCATCCCGGTGGTCGCCTACTCCGGGATGGTCCAGGAGTGGCTGGGGTTCACCCCACCCCAGTTCCCGGGCTCCCAGTGGGTCGCGCCCGTGTTGGGCACGGTCGTGTTCCTGTTCGGCGGCTGGCCGTTCCTCCAGGGTGGCCTGGCCGAGGCCCGCGCCCGCCAGCCGGGCATGATGCTGCTCATCTCCCTGGCCATCCTGGTCGCCTTCGGCGCCAGCCTGGCCACGGCGCTCGGCCTGCTCGATCTGGAGTTCTGGTGGGAGCTTTCGCTGCTGATCGTGATCATGCTGTTGGGCCACTGGCTGGAGATGCGCGCCCTGGGCCAGGCTTCCAGCGCCCTGGATGCGCTGGCCGCCCTGCTGCCTGACCAGGCCGAGCGGGTGGCCGCCGACAGCCGAGCGGAGACCGTCCCTGTCAGCGAGCTGGCCCTGGGCGATGTCGTCCTGGTCCGCTCGGGCGGCCGGGTCCCGGCCGACGGCGTGATCGTCGAGGGTTCGGCCGAGCTGGACGAGTCGATGATCACCGGTGAGTCCCGCCCGGTCCCAAAGGGCCCAGGGGACCGGGTGGTGGCGGGCACGGTGGCCACCGACTCGACCATCCGGGTCCGCGTCACCGCGGTGGGGGAGCAGACCGCCCTGGCCGGGATCCGCCGGCTGGTCGAGCAGGCCCAGGCCTCCGGGTCACGGGCCCAGGCGTTGGCCGACCGGGCCGCCGGGCTGTTGTTCTACTTCGCCGTTGGCGTTGGGCTCATCACGATGGTGGTCTGGCTGGCCCTGGGTGAGCCCGATCAGGCCATCGAACGGACCGTGACCGTGCTGGTGATCGCCTGCCCCCACGCCCTCGGGCTGGCCATCCCCCTCGTCATCACCATCTCGACCGCGCTGGCGGCCCGCAACGGCATCCTGATCAAGGACCGCCTGGCCCTGGAGCGGATGCGAACCGTGGACGCGATCCTGTTCGACAAGACCGGTACCCTGACCAAGGGCGAGCCGCAGGTCAGCGGGATGGCCGCGGTGGACGACGACACCGACGGGCTGCTGCGGCTGGCCGGCGCGGTCGAGACCGACTCCGAGCATCCCCTGGCCACAGCCATCGTGGCCGCCGCCCGGGAGCGGGGGGAGCTGCCCGGGGGCAGCAGCTTCCGCTCCATGACCGGACGTGGGGTCCAGGCCACGGTCGACGGCGGCATGGTGGCCGTCGGCGGCCCGGCCCTGCTGCGCGAGCTGGAGCTTGCCGAGCCGCCGGAGCTGGCCGACCAGCTGAAGGCGTGGCGAGGCCGCGGAGCGACCGTGCTGGTTGTGGTCGGCGGCGACAAGGTGGTGGGGGCGCTGGCCCTGGAGGACGCCATCCGGCCCGAGTCCCGCCAGGCGGTCGCCGAGCTCCACCGCCTCGGCAAGCGGGTGGTGATGATCACCGGCGACGCCCGCCAGGTCGCCGAGGCCGTCGCGGCCGACCTCGGCGTGGACGAGGCGCTCGCCGAGGTCCTGCCCGAGGACAAGGACCAGGCCGTGGCCGACCTGCAGCGCCGCGGCCTGCGGGTGGCCATGGTCGGCGACGGGGTGAATGACGCCCCGGCCCTGGCCCGGGCCGACGTCGGCATCGCCATCGGCGCCGGCACCGATGTGGCCATCGAGTCGGCCGGGATCGTGCTTGCCTCCAACGACCCTCGCGGCGTCCTCGGGGTGATCCGGCTGTCGCAGGCCGCCTACCGCAAGATGCTCCAGAACCTGGGCTGGGCGACCGGCTACAACCTGGTCGCCGTCCCGCTCGCGGCCGGCGTCCTGGCCTGGGCCGGCATCACTCTGGCCCCGGCCGTGGGTGCGGTCCTGATGAGCGCCTCCACCATCGTGGTCGCCCTCAACGCCCAGCTCCTCCGCCGCCTCGACCTCCGCCCACCAAAGGTAGGGGTCCACGCGGCCTGGGGTGCCCGAGCAGGTTGCCGGCCCCGACGGTGAGGGGACGGTCGGCGGGATCCCGCCGGTGCAGGGTGGTGAGGACCCCCAACGCCGGGGACCTCGCGGCCCAGGCGAACAGCAGCAGGACCTCGCGATCGCGTGGTCGCAGCCGGGCGAGCGCCGCCGCCGGCCGCGGCCCGCGGCCGGCGGCGGCGACCCTGGCGGCGATCGCGTCGGTGTCGACGGCGACGACCGGGTCGACACCGGTGCGCACGGCCCACAGCAGCCGCCGGTAGGTGTCGTGGTCGTCGCCCCGATCGGCGACCAGCGTCCTGGGCGGCGTCGGCACCCTTCCATCGCGCCAGGAAGGTGCAGCCGGACGACTCTGGAGCTATCCCCCTTGAAGGGGAGCGCGCAACGTGCGTCACTGCGCGGTGACGACATGGGACCGGCCGAAGCGAGGATGGTAGCGATGAGCCGGCGCAACGCTGGCGCAGCCGCCGGTAGCGGCGCGATTTATGGCCTGGGGATCTTCGGGGCGTTGGTGTACTTCTGGCAGCAGGCCGACACGTTCTGGGAGTACCTGCTGGCGGTGTTCCAGGGCGTCTTCTGGCCGGCCTTCATGGTCTACAAGGTCTTCGCCGCCCTTGCCGGGAAGGGCTGATGGCCGCTCCTGAGGCTCGCGCGACGGCCTCCTGCTCAGCGCAGTCGCCGAGCCGCCGAGGCGAGGTCAGCTACGCGGTTGCCTTGGCCCGAGCCTTGACGATCGCCCGTACCGTCAGCAGGGCGACGATCGCGACAGCCTGGCCTCCCAGGATGATCCGGTTGATGTCGACCGCGGGCCGCCAGTGCAGCTCACCCTCTCGGATGAGGAACGCCCCGGCCGGGCGGGAGACCATGCCAAAGCCGCTGCCCGAACCCTTCCCCTTGCCTGCCGGGTCCTCGCCGTCGCCGCCGCCCGCGCCGCCGGCGACCCGGGCGGCGGGGATGATCGTCAGGCCGTCCTTCTCGTACGGCTCGCCGAACACCCGCTTGACGGTGAGCACGTCGCGCGCTTGCGCGATCACGTCCTGAACGTCCATCATCTGCTCCTTTCCATCGCGTCACCCCGTCCCCTGTGCCGTGACATGAGGACGGAACCCCGCCCGGCTCCCCTTGGGGGTGGTGACCCGCGGTCGCGGAAACGTCGCCACCGTCCGCGGGGGCCCGGGTGCTCACAACGCTACTGCGGTTGCTGCGAAACGACGCGGCTGGTGCCTGGTACGCGGTCACCGCACGGCCTGGATCAGCGCTCGGCCCGACACCGCGATGCCTTCTGACCCCAGGTGGACGCCTCCGAAGCAGGGCATCGCGGACACCTTCGATCCGGCGCTGTGATCCAGGCCTGCGGGTGAGGCCTGATCAGGCCCGTGCTGTCGGGGCGTCACCGGCCGGTCCGGCGCCGGCGCTGCGCCTGGTCCCCGCCCGGTCGGGCTCGTTCGGCTCCAGCTCGCCGAGGAGGTCGATGAGGAGCGCGGCGGTCCAGCTGAAGTCCTGGCTGCCGTAGCCGGCGCCGGTGAACGGGTCGAAGTACTCCCGCCAGCCCGAGCGCTGGACCAGCCGCAGCATGCTGGCCGCGATCTGGTCGGCGAGACCGCGCTGATCGTGCTGGCGCAGCCCTCGCCACAGCAGCCAGTCGGTGTTGATCCAGACCGGTCCCCGCCAGTAGCGGCGGGGGTCGAACTCGGCACCGGCGAGGTCGAAGCTGGGGACCAGGAAGCCGTCGCCGCCGGGCGGGTGGAAGTGCGGCGAGCCGAGCTCGGCGACGATCGCGTCGACGTGCTCAGCGGGAAGCTCGGGGTCGACCAGGGGGACCAGCGAGCCGACGGTGTTCTTGGGGATGCGCGTGCCGTCGCCCACGTCCAGCGCGTAGAAGCGGCGGGCGACGGGGTCCCAGAGGTGGTCGAGCATGCCCTGGTGGATCCTTGCCGCGGTCGCCCGGTGCGGACCCGGGTCGGACCCCAGGATTTCGGAGATCTCGGCCAGCGCGTGTGCCGACCAGCACCAGATCGCGTTGAACAGGGGGTCCTCGACGAGGAAGGGGCTGTCGGCCGGCAGCCGGGCGTCGTCGTAGTCCGCGTCGCGGTAGGTGATCGCCAGGTAGACGTAGCGGTCGTAGGCCTGGTCGCTGGGGCGGTCGGCCGGGTCGGCGTGGACCAGGTCCTGGCGGCGGTAGGGTGGCAGCGCGCCCGGCGGGATCGTGACGCCCGCCAGCTCGGCGTCCCACACGGGCGTGTTGTCCATGCCCGACTCCCAGGGATGGACGATCGCGGCCAGGCCGCGCCCGGCGACGTCGCGACAGCGGGCGAGATGGGCGTGCTGCGCGACCAGCCTGGGGTAGAGCCACCTGAGGAACGCCCGCGCGGCGCGGCGGTCGCGCGCGTGCCGCCAGATCTCCAGGCCGGCGACGGCGTGCAGCGGCGGCTGGGTGATGCCGGAGGTCGCCGGGTCGCCCGGGCGGCCGTCGGCGCGGTCGGAGTCCCAGAACCCCGGGCCGGGGAAGTACGCGCCCGGTGCCACGTCCGGGTCGAAGACGATATGCGGGACCATCCCGTTGGCCCACTGCGCGGTGAACAGGCTCATCAGCTCCTGCTGCGCGCGGCGCTGGTCGGCCCGGGCGCGCCCGATCGCGATGAAGGCCGCGTCCCAGCACCACTGGTGCGGGTAGAGCGTGCGCGAGGGCACCGTGAACGTCCCGGTCCAGTTCGCCTGGAGGATCTGCCGGGCGCCGGTGAGCAACGCCGCCCGCTCCGCTCCCCCCAGCCGGGCATGCCGGGCCGGCTCGCTCATCCCCTTCACACCCTCGGTGTACAGCGCAAGCGGTCGCCGAACGGCTCCCCTCCACCGCACCATATCCCAGCGCCACCCCGTCCGGGCTCGGGTGCGGCTCGCGCTGAAACCGCGGTGAAACCGCGCTGAAGCTCGCGGCGCGCATCCTCGTCGAGGTCGTGGCCAGCGGGGCCACGGTGACGAGACGAGGGAGCATGACCATCACCCCATCCCGACCGGCGATCAGGGCGGCCGGGCTGCGCAAGTCCTTCGGCGGCCAGGTCGTCCTGGACGGCGTCGACCTGGAGGTTCCCGAGGGCACGGTCTTCGCGCTGCTCGGCCCCAACGGCGCCGGCAAGACCACCACGGTCCACATCCTGTCCACGCTGATCGGCGCCGACGCCGGCGAGGTGCGGGTCGCGGGCCATGACGTGGCCCGGGACCCGGACGCGGTCCGCGCCGTGATCGGCGTCACCGGCCAGTTCTCGGCGGTGGACAAGCTGCTCACCGGCGAGGAGAACCTGATCCTGATGGCGGACCTGCGCCACCTCGGCCGGCGCGAGGGCCGGCGGCGCGCCGCGGCGCTGCTGGAGCGGTTCGACCTGCTCGAGGCGGCCAGGAAGCCGGCCGCGACCTACTCCGGCGGCATGCAGCGGCGGCTCGACCTGGCGATGGGCCTGGTCGGCGACCCGCGCGTCGTGTTCCTGGACGAGCCGACCACCGGCCTGGACCCGCGCAGCCGGCGCACCATGTGGCAGATCATCCGCGACCTGGTCGCCGGCGGGGTCACGATCTTCCTGACCACGCAGTACCTGGAGGAGGCGGACGAGCTCGCCGACCGGATCGCGCTGCTCGACCGCGGCGGGCTGGTCGCCGAGGGCACCGCGGACGAGCTCAAGCGCCGCATCCCCGGCGGCCACGTCAGCCTGCGGTTCGCTGACGCGGACGAGCTCGACTCGGCCGCCCGCACCCTCGGGGAGGCGCTGCGCGACGACGAGGCGCTCACCCTGCAGGTCCCGAGCGACGGCAACGTCAGGTCGCTGCGGGCCCTGCTCGACCGGCTCGGCGACGCGGCGATCGACGACCTGTCGATCCACACGCCCGACCTCGACGACGTCTTCCTGGCGCTCACCGGCCAGCCCGACATGCGGAAGGAACCCGTGCGATGAGCAGCCTCTCCTACGCCGTGGCCGACTCGGCCACGATGCTGCGCCGACAGTTCCGGCACATGCTGCGCTACGCGTCCGTGACCGTGCAGCTGATCGGGATGCCGGTGGTCCTCCTGCTGCTGTTCGTCTACGTCTTCGGCGGCACGCTGGGCGCCGGGCTCGGCGACCCCGCAGGCGGCCGAGCCCGGTACCTCGAGTACGTCGTTCCGGGGGTCCTGCTGATCACCGTGGCCATGGGGGCCACGGGGACGGCGATCGCGGTCGCGATGGACATGACCGAGGGCATCGTCGCCCGGTTCCGCACCATGGCGATCTTCCGCCCCTCGGTCCTGACCGGGCACGTCCTGGGCAGCATGACCCAGACGATGCTCGGCCTGGTGGTCGTCACCGGCGTCGCCCTGCTCATCGGCTTCCGGCCCGACGCCACGCCCGTCGAGTGGCTGGCGGCGGCCGGCGTGCTGGCGATGATCACCCTCGCGGTCACCTGGTTGTCGGTCGCGTTCGGCCTGGTGGCCAAGACCGTCGAGGCGGCGAGCAACCTGCCCATGCCCCTGGTGTTCCTGCCGTTCCTCGGCAGCGGCTTCGTCCCCGCCGAGTCGATGCCGACCGGGCTGCGCTGGTTCGCCGAGTACCAGCCGTTCACGCCGGTCACCGAGACCGTGCGGGGGCTGCTGCTGGGCACCGCGATCGGCAGCAGCGCGGTCCTCGCCGTCGCCTGGTGCACCGGCATCACGCTGGTCGGCTACCTCTGGGCCAGGAAGCTGTACGACCGCGACCCCGTCCGCTAGCCCGCCGTCTCCGCCGCGCGCGCCCGCAGCACCGCCAGGGCGGCGGCCCGCAGCTCCTCGCGGCCCAGGCCGGCGTACGACGACGCCGCGTCGTCGTACGCCGGCCGGTCGGCCTGCTCGGCCGCGCGGCGGGCGCGCGCGGCGGACATCGTCGGCTGGAAGTTGCGCGGGAACCGGAAGCGCTCCGCCAGGGCGATCATCCGCGCCCCCGCGCTCCTCGACCGCCCGTCGCCGGCGCGCGCCCCGCGGTCGAGGTCCACCATGGCCAGCGCCAGCAGCAGCCCACCGCAGAGCGGCAGCTCCATGAGGTACGGCGGCGGGTTGGCGACGGGGTTCGCGAGCAGCCTCGACAGCCGCTGCGGCAGCTCGGTGGTGAGGTCCTCCACGAGGTCGAGCCGGCCGTGCTGCGCGTGCGCGACCACCGCGACGGTCCTGGCCTCCAGGGTCCACGGCTCCAGGTCGGGATCGATGTCGACGCCGAAGACCGGCTCGGTGCTGTGGATCAGCAGGTCGACCGCTCGCCGCCACAGGCGCAGACCGGCCTCGACCTCACCGCGCGCGAGCAGGATCTCCGCGCGCACGCCGAGGCCGTAGGTGCGCTCGCCGACCGGGTCGTCCGCCCGCGGCAGCCCTGCCTGCTCCAGCCACTGCTCCGCCTCGTCGACGGCGCCGATCTGCAGGTTGGCGAGCACCAGCCACCCGCGGATCCCGGTCACGGTCGACCACACCCCGAGCTTCTCCACCACCGGCAGCGCCACCAGCAGGTGGCGCCGGGCCTCGTCACCCCGCTCGACCTGGAGGCACAGCTCGGCGATCCGGGCGCGGGCGCCCGACCGCAGGTGCGGGACCTCGCGGCGCTCGAACGCCTCGAGCGACCGCCTGGCGGCCTTCAGCGCGCCGTCCAGGTCGCCGTCGTTCTCCAGGAAGTAGGTTGCGAGGCCGTTGGCGAGGCCGGCCAGCAGCGGCTCGTCGCTGTCGCACAGCTCGAGCAGGGCCGAGCGGTCCCGGGCCGCGGCGACCAGCGCGGTCGCGGCGGCCCGGACCAGGGTGTCCGGCAGGGCCGCGGGCAGGCGGCGCAGCGCGACCAGCGCGCGTACCGGGTGGGCGCCCTGGATGAGGTAGGCGTGCGTCGCGCACAGCGCCAAGGCCGTCCGGGTGACCTCGACGAGGTCGGGCGGTGGCCGGAAGTGCGACAGCACCCGGGCGGTGTCGGCGACCAGGGTGCCCATGCGGGCGTGGTTGGACCCGATGGTCCACAGGCTGCCGAGCACGGCGGTCGTGGCCGCCACCGTGGCGCCGTCCGCGCGGGCGAGCCCGTGGCGCAGCGCCTGCACGAGGTTGTCCTGCTCGGCCCGCATCCGTTGCAGCGGCGCGAACGGGTCGGCCCCGAAGGGCGCATCGTGGTGCGCCACCCCGAACTCGCGTGCCCACGCCAGGAACCCGGTGACGGCCTGGTCGGTCTCCCCGGCCGCCTCCCGCCGTGCCGTGCTGAACGCGCGCACGGTCTCCAGCATCCGCAGGCGCGTGCCGGTCGGGGTGTCCACCACCTGCAGCAGCGACTGGTCGACCAGCAGCTCCAGGACCTGCGGCACGTCCACGGCGGCGCCCCCGGCGAGCACCTGCCGCGCGGCGTCGGCGGTGAAGGGCCCGGGGAAGATCGACAGCGCCCGCATCGCCGCCTGCCCGGCCGGCTCGAGGAGGTTCCAGCTCCAGTCGACCACGGCCTGCAGGGTCTGGTGCCGCGCCGGCGCGTCGCGCGCGCCGCCGCGCAGCAGGGCGAAACGGTCCTCGAGGCGGCGGGCGATCTCGGCGACCGACATCGTCCGGACCCGTGCCGCCGCCAGCTCCACCGCCAGCGGCAGCCCGTCCAGGTGGCGGCACACCTCCTCGACCAGGTCGGCGGGCAGGTCGGCACCGGGGCGGGCCGCCCTCGCGCGCTGCTCGAACAGCTCCACGGTCGTCGGCAGGCTGAGCTGCGGCAGCAGGTACACCGACTCCGACGACAGGCCCAGCGGCGCGCGGCTGGTGGTGAGCACCCGCAGGTCCTGCGTCATCGACACCAGGGCGCGCACCAGCTCGGCGGTGCCGCGCAGGACGTGCTCGCAGTTGTCCAGCACCAGCAGCGCGGGGCCGGGGCCGAGCGCCGTGACGATGCCGGCCAGGACACCGGTCGGGACGGCGAGGGGACCGGCCGGGGTGCGCCGGGACTCACCGGCGCCGAGGGCCGACGCGACCTCCCCGGCGACGGCGACGTCGCCGGGGACGGCGGCGAGCGCGACGAGCTGCACGACCCGCTGCCCGGCCCGGCGGCTCACCGCGTGCGCCAGGCGGGTCTTGCCCAGGCCGCCCGGACCGACGATCGACGTGACCCGCGAGGAACGCAGCAGCTCCGTCACCGCGGCGACGTCCCCGTCGCGGCCGAGCAGCGGGTTGGGCTCGTGCGGCACGCCCTGCCGGACCACCGGCACGGCGCCCTGCAGCAGCTCCTGGTGCAGTCCCTGGAGGGCGGGGCCGGGGTCGGTGCCGAGCTCGTCACGCAGCGAGCGGCGGTACGCCTCGTACCTGGCCAGCGCCGCGGACGGTCCCACCGTCGCCGCCTCGCTGCGCAGCAGCTCCAGCAGGACCTCCTCGTCCCGCGGGCGCGCAGCGAAGAGATCGGCGAGCGCCTCGGCCGCCTCCGCGTCGCGGCCCAGCCGTGACAGCGCCAGCGCGCGGGCGCGCAGCAGCGACCGGTACGTCGACGCCCGTTCCGCGCGCAGCGCGGACAGCGGGTCGTCGGGCACCCCGTCGCCGCCCGCGGCCCCCTCCCACAGCGCCAGGCCCGCCTCGGCGTGCTCCAGCGCCGCCGCGTGGTCGCCGGCGCGGGCGTGCCGTGCGCTCGCCGACGCGCCGAGCAGCACGGCGGAGGTGTCGACCTGGTCCTCGCGCAGGCGCAGGCGGTAGCCGCTGGGCGTCGTGACGATGGCGTCGGCGCCGAGCTGCGCACGGGCGCGGGAGACGAGGATCTGCAGCGCCTTGGCCGGGTTCTCGGGCTGCCGGTCCGGCCACAGCCCGTCCACCAGCCGGGCGCTGCTGCAGCCCGTGCGCAGGTCGCCGGCGAGCAGCGCGAGCAGGCCCCGCAGCCGGGGGCCGGTGATCTCCCGGCCGCGATAGGCCACCCGCGGCAGCAGGGTCAGCTCGGTCGTCACCCGGGGCGAAGGTGTCCGCAATGCCCGCTTCGGGGGCGTCCACCTGCGGTCAGAAGGCATCGCGGACACCTTCGGTGGGATGGTCGGCCATGGGCGCTCGAGACGAGGATAGTCCAGCGCCCGCTGCGCCCTCGAGGCCGGCCGGCGCCCCGGGTGACCTCCTGGCCGGGCCGGATCAGGGGCTGATGCGGATCGGGGTGAGCTCGCCCTGGATCGGGACCTGCGGCAGGAGCCGGTTGCTGACGACCACCAGGTCGAACTTGAAGTCCTCGCCGTCGCTGGCCTTCCACTGCCCGGCGACCAGCCCCATCCTGGCGGTGTTGGGGTGCGGGTTGGTCGGGTTGGTGAAGTCGACCCGGCCGACGATGGTGTTCAGGTCGGTGCTGCGCATCGCGTCGGCGACCGCCTCGCGGTCCCCGGCGCCGCCGGCGCGCTTGAGCACGTCGAGGGCGACCTCCCAGAGGGAGTGGCCGTAGCCCAGCGCGTAGGTCGGCTGCCGGCCGGTCTCCTCGGTGTAGGCGTCGGAATACCGCTGGGCGGTCTGCCCGGTGAGGCTGGACCTGAACGGGAACGAGGGGTGCCAGGTGATGCTGGTGGAGATCCCGTCGGCGCTGGGGGTGTAGGCCTCCACCTGCCGCGGGAAGTTGGCGGCCCGGGTCATGGTCACGTACGGCGGGATCGCGCGCTTGGCGGCCAGCTGCCGCCAGATCTCGATGAAGTCGACCGCCAGCGGGGCGCCGGTCAGCAGGTCGGGATCGGCCTTGACGATCTTGTCGACCAGGTTGGTGAAGTTGGGCTTGGTGGTGTTGTTCTGGTTCTCGTAGCGGCCGGGGTCCACGACGGTGTAGCCGCCCTTCCTCAGCCCCGGCGGGTAGCCGGTCACGGGGTCCGACGCCTCCTCGCCGACGTTGTCGCCGGGCCACAGGCCCACCACGACCTTGTTGGTCTTGAGGGGCTGCCACAGGTCGACGAAGACCTGGACGGTGTCCGGGTGGCCCCAGTAGTAGTGGTAGGTCCACCGGAACGGCTCGTCGAAGTCGTGGCCGCGCTGCTTGACGTAGGTGTTCCAGGAGCCGAGGGTGGACAGGCAGGGGACGCCGCGCTGCTCGCACAGGCTGGTGGTCGGGAGCGTGGTGCCGACGAGGTCGTCCAGCGACATGACCATGTCGACCTTGTGGTAGTCGATCAGGTCGCCGGCGACCTGGGCGGCGCGGTCCTTGTCGGTCTGGCTGTCCTTGACGATGATGTCCACGCCGTAGCGGCCGCCGCTGGTCGCCAGCCCGTCCTTGAGCACCTCCCGGACCTTGTTGAGGGTGTAGTTCTCGGCTTCGGCGAAGGCGCCCTGCGCGCCGGTCAGCGGCGCGACGTAGCCGATCCTGATCCGCCGGTCCAGGTGCAGGGCCGCGGGCTCGGGCCGGCCGCACCCGCCGAGCAGCGTGGCGGCGCCGGTGGCCAGGGCGGTCCCGCCGAGCGTCTGCAGGAAGCCGCGGCGGGTGAGCGGGGGCGGGCCGGCGGCGCGGTCGGGCCCCTCGGGTGGTGGTGGCGCCGCCGGGCGCGCCGCCCCGGACCCGCCTGTCGACTCCTCGTCGTGTGCCATGTTGACCGGCCTCCATGGGAGCGATGCCGCCTGTCGCGTCGATGTCGGAGGAAAGGGCGAGATGACCGGTTTCCAAATGGAGGGATGGTGCGCAATGCCAAAACCCCGGGCCATGGAGAACCCGGTAGCCCGAGAAAGGTCTCTCGACTGGGGGCAGGAGAGACACTGAGAGTGCTCGTGATTGCCTGGCGGATCGGAGCATCGGCATTCAAACCTGCTCGTCAGCTCGCGTCAAGTATCACTTCCAGATATACAGAGAACCCATCAGGTGACGCCGACCAACAAGGGTCTTTGAAAAGCTCGCACCGGCGTGGCCAACCCGCTCGCCGTCCCCGGCTCCAAGGCGGCGTCCCGATCCGGGTCGGCACGACGCGGCCCGACCGGCGGGGAAGACGCACGCCGGTCGCGGGTCAGCGCGTCCGTTCCGGGGCGGGCAGCCCCCCGTCGCGTCCGCGGGCGGCGGCCAGCTCCCCGAGCCTGGCGACCAGCTGGTCCAGCAGCGGC
Source organism: Actinomycetes bacterium (assembly GCA_035263405.1). Taxonomy (GTDB): domain Bacteria; phylum Actinomycetota; class CALGFH01; order CALGFH01; family CALGFH01; genus DATFRI01. The sequence goes on from DATFRI010000104.1 coordinate 15,750, forward strand.
GCCAGGCGCCGGAGCTCCTCCAGGTGCAGGGCCGTCAAGGCGTGCACCCGCTCGTCGCCGGCGGCGGTGAGCCCGATCCGGACGACCCGCTGGTCGTCCCGGTCCGGCAGGCGCGCGACCAGTCCCAGCGCCTGCACCCGGTCCACCAGCTGGACCGCGCTGTGGTGGCGGATCAGCAGGTAGCCTGCGATCTCACCGATGGTGGGGCCGCGCGGGTCGGGATGGCCCCGGACGGCGACGAGCAGCTGGTGCTGGGCGTGGGTCAGCCCGGCGGCGGCGGCCTGTTCCTCGCTCCAGCGGTTGAACCTGCGCAGCTGGGTCCGGAATGCGAGCAGGTTCCGGTAATCGGTGTCGGTGGGCCGTGGCATCGCCACAGCGTACCGGCGTTCGCCGCCCGTGCGCCCAGGCCGTGGGCGCGATCCGCTCGGGTGCCGTCGGCTCGGTGCCGGCCGCGCAGCGCCGTCGGTGGTGCCCCGCCTGCCGGGGGCAGGGAGCAGAGACCGGGCGCGCGGGGGAGAATCACCCGCGTCGGGTGGCCAGGGCCACCCCGACGCCTGCGGTCCCCCGGAGTCCTCGGCACAGGAGGTGGCCATGCCGGTCGCTCCGCAGCTCCTCGCCGCGCTCGAAGCGGCCTTGACCGCCGACCCGGACCAGGTCCCGGTCCGGCTCCACCTCGCCGGCCTGCTGCTGGACGACGGACAGGCCGCCGCGGCCCTGGAGCACGCCGGCCAGGTGCTCGCCCGCCAGCCCGACTCCCTCCAGGCGCTGCGCATCGCGGCGCGGGCCGCCGCCGACTGCGGCCAGCTCGAGCGGGCGGCGGCGTACCGGCGGCTGCTGGACGCGCTCGCGCCCGCCGACGGGACGGACGCCGGGTCGGGCGCCGAGGGTCCGGGCGGCGTCCCGGGGACGGCCGCGGGCGCTGACGAACTCCCGGGGGAGTCGGAGGACCAGGCCGAACCGGAGGACGCGGAGACGCACGGCCGGGTCGTCCCGCTGCGGGCGCTGGCCGGTGGCGGCCGCGGCGGCGGGGTGCCCGACGACCTGGAGCGGCCGGAGGTCACCCTGGCCGACGTGGGCGGGATGGAGCAGGTCAAGCGGCGCCTGCAGACGGCCTTCCTGGGCCCGATGCGCAACCCGCAGCTGCGCAGCATGTACGGCAAGTCCCTGCGCGGCGGGCTGCTCCTGTACGGGCCGCCCGGCTGCGGCAAGACCTTCATCGCGCGCGCGACCGCCGGCGAGCTGGGCGCCCGGTTCCTCGCCGTGGGACTGGCCGACGTCCTCGACATGTGGATGGGCAACAGCGAGAAGAACCTGCACGAGCTGTTCGAGACGGCCCGGCGCAACGCCCCCTGCGTGCTGTTCTTCGACGAGATCGACGCGCTCGGCCAGAAGCGCAGCGACACCCGCCACCAGGCCATCCACAACGTGTCCGTCCAGCTCCTGCACGAGCTGGACAGCGCCACGTCCAGCAACGAGGGCGTGTTCATCCTGGCCGCCACGAACCACCCGTGGGACGTCGACACCGCCCTGCGCCGGCCCGGCCGGCTCGACCGGACGCTGCTGGTGCTCCCGCCGGACCCACCCGCCCGCCGCGCGATCCTCGCGCTGCACCTGCGCGACCGCCCGCTGCAGGGCGTGGACCTGGACCGCCTGGCCGCCCAGACCGACGGCTGGTCCGGCGCCGACCTCGCGCACCTGTGCGAGAGCGCGGCCGAGCGGGCGCTGGAGGACTCGCTGGCGTCCGGCAGCGCCCGCCCGATCGTCACCGCCGACCTGCTCGCCGCCAGGCGCGAGCTGCGCCCCAGCACCGGCCCCTGGTTCGAGATGGCCCGCAACTACGCCAGCTTCGCCAACGAGGGCGGCATGTACGACGACCTGCTCGCCTACCTGCGCACCCGCCGGTGACGTCCGGGGACGGCACCTCCACGCCGGGCGGCGGCCTGGTCGAGCAGGCCGGCCTGCTCATCGACGCCGGCCGCCACGCCGACGCGCTCGAGCGGCTCGACCGTGCCGGCGCCCTCCAGCCCGACGACCTCCGGGTCCACCGCCTCCGTGCGCTCGCGCTGCACCACATGGCCCGGCACGCCGAGGCGCTCCAGGCCGCCGAGACCGCGTGCGCGCTGGCGCCCGACGACGCCTGGGCCCACCGGTTGCGCTCGATCGCCCTGCTCGGCACGGGGCGGCGTCCCGAGGCGCTCGCGGCGATCCACGAGTCGCTCCGGATCGATCCCGACGACCACCACTCCCTGTCCATGGCGGTCACCGCCGAGCTGGCCAACGGGCGGCCCGGCCAGGCGTGGGCGGCCGCGGCGCGCTGCCTGCAGCTGGCCCCCGACGACGCCGTCGCCCACGACGCCGTCGGCGAGGTCGCCATCGCCACCCGCAGCTGGCGTGACGCCGAGCTGGCCTACCGGAACGTGCTCGGGATGGCGCCGACCAGCGCCTGGGCGCTCAACAACCTCGGGGTGATCCGGTCGGCGCTCGGCGACGACGAGGGCGCGCTGCAGCTGTACGCCAGGTCGCTGGTCACCGACCCCTCGCTCCACCTCGCCCGGGGCAACCTGCGCGACACCGCCGACCGCTTCCTGTGGGGCCGGCGGTTCCGGCTCCCGCGGACCCCGGGCATGATCGTCTGGCTGCTCCTCTGCATCCCCCTCGCCCCGGTCGGGGTCACGGTCGCGTTCCTGCTGTACCTGCTGTGGTTCCCTGCGCGCGCCGTCCGGGCCTGGCGGCGCTGGCCGCGGATTCCCGAGCGCGCCCGCGACCTCGTCCGCGGTGAGCAGCGTCGCCGGGCGCTGGACGCCGCCGCGTCCTGGGGCCTGACCGTCAGCGTGGTCGCCCTGCTCCTGTGGACGGCGTGGGGTCCGGCGGCGCTGCGGGCGGGCATCGCCGGCCGCGCCGCCGGGCTGCTCGCGCTCGCCGTCGCGGTGGCCGGCGTGGGCGTGTCGCTGTCCCGCGTGATCCCGCGCGTGCTCCGGCTCGACTGGCCCACCCGGCGGCGCGGCACCAGCTCCCCGCGGTCGCCGTTCGAGCAGACGGTGCGGGTCTGAGGAGTTCGCGGCTGACCGTCCCCGCCTACAGCGGGGCTGTCAGGGCGTTGCGGACGGCGTCGGTCAGCGCGTGCGCCAGGGCGGGCACGGCGAGGCTGCCCGTCCGCCGCCAGGCGAACGACAGCGGGACGCCGATCACGCAGCTGAGCGCGATCTGCGGCGCGACCGTCGCGGCCAGCGAGGCCCGGCTGTCGGCGATCGGCAGGTGCCACACGCCCCACAGCGTCGACACCAGCAGCGCGGACAGCCACGGTCGCGGTTGCCCGGGCCGGTACAGGTGCGCGTCGAGCGCGCCGCGGAAGGAGACCTCCTCGATCACGAAGGTCAGCGGGAAGTACACCAGCGCCGACCGGGCGAACGTGCCGAGCACCTCCGCCGGCTGCGGGTGCGACGACGTGAGGAAGCCCGGTGCGCTGATGGCGACCATGACGGTCGCGCCCACGCCCGCGGTGAGGGCCAGCCAGCGCAGCGCCACCCGGACGCTGCCGCGCCGCAGCTGGCGCAGGGCGTAGGCGGCGGCCACCGCTCCGGGGACCGCGCAGCCCAGCAGGACCTTGGTGCTCCACTGCCCGGCGGCCGGCGCCCGCACCAGGTGGTACGCCGGGTACAGCGCGAGGGCGCCCGCGATGGCCCAGCCCTTGGCGTCCAGGCGGAACGGCGGGCCGTGGCGCACCCACAGCCGGCGCACCGGACGGCCCCGCACCAGCACCTGGAACGCGAGCGTCAGGGGCACGCCGGCCAGCAGGTACAGGTTCGGGTCGCGGGGCAGGAGCCAGCCGAGCGCCATCCAGGTACCCACGAACAGCAGGCTCTGGACGACCGGCCGGTCGAGGCCTGCCGGCACGGCGTCGGTCGCTTGCCGGCTCTGCCCGCCTGGCCGCGGCATGTCCGGCCTCCTTCCTCTCGGTGCTCGGGTCGCA
>DATFRI010000105.1:0-40399 GCA_035263405.1 Actinomycetes bacterium
TGAGGATCGCGATGTCGGCCAGCATCGCCTTGCGGCGGTCACCGAACCCCGGCGCCTTGACCGCGACCGACCTGAAGGTGCCGCGGATCTTGTTGACCACCAGGGTCGCCAGCGCCTCGCCCTCGACGTCCTCGGCGATGATCACGACCGCCTTGCCGGTCTGCATGACCTTCTCGAGGATCGGCAGCAGGTCCTTGACCGCGGAGACCTTCTGGTTGGCGATCAGGATGTAGGGGTCCTCCAGGACCGCCTCCATGCGCTCGGGGTCGGTCACGAAGTAGCCGGAGATGTAGCCCTTGTCGAAGCGCATCCCCTCGACCGTCTCGAGCTCGATCCCGAAGGTGTTGGACTCCTCGACGGTGATGACGCCTTCCTTGCCGACGACGTCCATCGCCTTGGCGATCTGCTCGCCGATCTCGGTGTCGCCGGCGGAGATGGAGGCGGTCGCGGCGATCTCGTCGCGGGTCTCGATCTCCTTGGCCTGGTCCTTGATGGCCTCGACCGCGACCTCGGTGGCCCGCTCGATGCCGCGCTTGAGGCTCATCGGGTTGGCGCCGGCGGCGACGTTGCGCAGGCCCTCGCGGACCAGCGCCTGGGCGAGCACGGTCGCGGTGGTGGTGCCGTCGCCCGCGATGTCGTCGGTCTTCTTGGCGACCTCCTTGACCAGCTCGGCACCGATCTTCTCGTAGGGGTCCTCCAGCTCGATCTCCTTGGCGATGGAGACGCCGTCGTTGGTGATCGTGGGCGCGCCCCACTTCTTCTCGAGGACCACGTTGCGACCCTTGGGGCCGAGGGTCACCCGGACCGCATCCGCAAGCTGGTTCATCCCGCGCTCGAGCGCACGCCGGGCGTCCGACTCAAAGGCGATGATCTTGGGCACAGCTACCTCCTGGGACGTGCTGGACATGAAGCGTTCCCACATGGCATTGAAGGTGTCCGCGATGCCCTGCTTCGAGGCGTCCACCTGTGGTCAGAAGGCATCGCGGGCACCTTCAAGCAGGCGGGGGAGATGCTAGCACTCCTACCTGGTGAGTGCTAAAGCGTGCGGGCCTGCCGGCCGGCCTCGCCGTCGTGCCCGGTGGTCGTCGGGGAGGTCGTCGTCGGCGCGCTGCCCGCCGGCGGCCTGCTGGTCGGCGGGGCGGACCTGGGCGGCGGGCCGCTGGTCGGCGGCAGCAGCGTCGTCGGCGCGGCCGGCTGCGGGCCCGGCATGCGGTCGCCGCCGCGGTTGCGCCGCGCCACGGTCAGCACCAGCCGGTCGGGCCGCCGCACGATCGTGCCCGCGAGCGGGTCCTGCTCGATGACCGTGCCGGGCGACTGCCCGCTCACCACCGGCCAGACGACCACGTGGAACCCCAGCGACTCCAGGTACCGGCGGGCGTCCTGGACCTGCTGGCCGATCACCAGCGGCACCGCCGTGCCGCGTGGCCCGGTCGAGACGATCAGCGTCACCGGCTCGCCGCGGCCGATCAGGCTGCCCGGGCGCGGCTGCGTCCCGATCACCGAGCCCGCCTGGATGCGGTCGCTCCGCTCCCGCCTGACCTGCTCGCGGACGGTGAAGCCCTGCTGCTCGAGCAGCGCCCGCGCCGCATCCTCGGGGTAGCGGACCACGTAGGGCACCGGCAGCCGGGCGGAGCCGGCGCCCTGCCCGCTCTCCACCGGTGTGCTCCGCGACATCGCCACGCCCACCAGCGACAGCACCACGATCAGCCCGAACGCGATCACGACCGCCGCGACCTGACGCCGGTCCCCGAGCCAGGACCAGCCCTCGCGAACCGGCACGGCGAACGAGCCGGACGGCGAGGTGTCCACCAGCTCCCGGTCGGGCCGCTCCGGCGCCGCCCGGACCCGCAGCGGCCAGCCCAGCTCCACCGCCGACGCCCGCACGGCCGCGGGCTCCGGGTCGCGCGGGCGGGCCGCGCCCGCCGGCAGGCGCTCCAGCGCCTGCTCGAGGTCGTCGCGCAGCGCCGCGGCCGTCTGGTAGCGGCGCGACGGGTCCTTGGCGAGCGCCCGCAGCGTCACCGACTCCAGGCGCCCGGTGATCTCGGGCCGCAGCGAGCGCAGGGACCGCGGCGGCTCGGTGATGTGCTTGGCGGCCACCGCGATCGGGCTGGTGCCGGAGAACGGCGGCTGGCCGGTGAGCATCTCGTACAGGCACACCCCGAGGGAGTAGACGTCCGAGCGCTCGTCGACGGCCCGGGCCTGCGCCTGCTCCGGCGACATGTACCGGGCCGTGCCGACGACGTTCTCGGTCTCGGTGACGGCCGCCGACCCGCCCGCCCGGACGATCCCGAAGTCCATCACCTTCACCTGGTCGCGCGCGGTGAGCATGACGTTCGCGGGCTTGACGTCGCGGTGGATGAGGCCGCGCGCATGCGCCGCGGTCAGCGCCGAGCACACGTCGATCGCGATCCGCACCGCGCGGTCCGGCGCGAGCGCGCCGTCCTCCTCCAGCACGTCGGCGAGCGTCCGGCCCTCCACGAACTCCATCACGAAGAAGTGGGTGCCGCCCTGCTCACCGGTGTCGTACACACCCACCACGCAGGGGTGGGCCAGGCTCGCGGCGGCGCGGGCCTCGCGCTTGAAACGCTCCACGAAGGCAGGGTCACGCGCGTACTGCGGATGCAGCACCTTGATCGCGACGCGGCGGGCGAGGAGCCGGTCATGGCCCTCGAACACCTCGGCCATCCCGCCGCTGCCGAGGACGGGTCCGAGCTCGTAGCGACCCAGCAACCGGGACTCGACGGCCATGCGCTCCTTCGGCTCGGTGCGTGGCGGACTCCGTGCCTGACGGGGGGTCCGCCTGCCTGCCGGACGGGCACGACCGGCCCTGTCGCGCCCGAGCAGCGGTCAAGCGTGGCGGAGGGAAGGATATCGGGCAAGCAGCCTCCAGAGGAAAACGGAGCGCGCCTGCCGGACGGGCCGCTCAGCCCGAGGCGACCAGCGCGGGATCGCGCGCCCCGAGCGACTCCTCCAGGGCGTCGATGTTCGGCCGCACCGCGACCGGCGCCTCCAGGTGACCCTCCAGGGCCTCGCGCGTCTTGAGACCATGGCCGGTGACCAGCGCGACGACGCGCTCGCCCGGGGCGAGCACCCCGGCACGGGCGAGCCGCGCGAGGGTGGCGACCGTGACGCCGGCGGCCGTCTCGCCGAAGATGCCGGTGGTACGGGCGAGCACCCGGATCGCGTCGACGACCTCCTCGTCGGGGACGGCCTCGCAGCGCCCGCCGGTGGAGCGGATCACCGCCAGCGCCTCGGGGCCGTCGGCGGGGTCCCCGATCGCCAGCGACTTGACGATCCCCGACGGGCGCACCGGCTGCACCTCGTCGCTGCCGGCCGCGAACGCGGTCGCGACCGGGGCGCAGCCGAGCGACTGCGCGCCGTGCACCCTCGCGTGGTGCTCGGGCACCAGGCCGTGCCCGACCAGGGTGCCGAAGCCCTGGTGGACCTTGGTGAGCAGGGCGCCGGAGGCGATCGGGACGATCACGTGGTCGGGCAGCCGCCAGCCGAGCTGCTCGGCGACCTCCAGGCCGACGGTCTTGGAGCCCTCCGCGTACCAGGGGCGCAGGTTGACGTTGACGAACCCCCAGCCGAACGCCTCGGCCGCCTGCGCGGACAGCCGGTTGGCCTGGTCGTAGGAGCCCTGGACCGCGACCACCGTGGCGCCGTGCACCGCGGCGCCCGCGACCTTGCCCGGCTCCAGGTCGCCGGGGATGACGACCACGCAGCGCAGCCCCTGGGCGGCGGCCGCGGCGGCGGTGGCGCCGGCGAGGTTGCCGGTCGAGGCGCAGGCCACGGTCCGCACGCCGAACGCGCGCGCCCGGGCGAGGGCGACCGCGACGACGCGGTCCTTGAACGAGTTGGTGGGGTTGCGGGTGTCGTCCTTGACGTACAGGGGCCCGGGCACGCCGAGCGCCTCCGCCAGGCGGGGCGCGGGCACCAGCGGGGTCAGCCCGGGCGCGAGGTCCCCGGCGCGGGGCCGCGCGGGGAGCACGGCGCCGTAGCGCCAGATGGAGGCGGGCCCGGCCTCGACCGCCGCGCGGGACAGGCGGGCGGCGACCACGGCGCGGTCGTGCTCCACGTCGAGAGGGCCGAGGCAGGCCTCGCAGGCGTGGCGCAGGGCAGGCGGGTAGGTCCTGCCGCAGCCGCGGCAGCGCAGCACCACGCCGTCCAGCTCGGGCTCGGCGGGCGCGGGACGCTGATCGGCGGGCGTGGGCGGGTTGGTCAACGGCGACGCTCCAGGGAACGGCGAGGCGGAGCCTTCGCTGGTACCGGGCCAGGGTGCCGAGGCAGCGGCGATGCGTCAAACAAACGTCGCGGCGCTCGGGTACGATCCGGCGGCATACCTCCCCCCGGCCCCTGGCCGGCCACTCTCCGTAGGCGGCAGATTGAGCGACCTCGACGCCTGGTACGCCAGGCGGACCTACCACGCCGGACAGTTCGAACTCGACCAGCTCGTAGCCGCCAAGCGGCGGCTGCGGCAGACGATCTCGCTCTGCCTGCCGACCCGCAACGAGCAGGCGACGATCGGCAAGATCGTACGCGTGCTGCGCGAGGCGCTGGTGGAGGGGACGCCGCTGGTCGACGAGCTGCTGGTGATGGACGCGGGCTCGGCCGACAGGACCCGGGAGATCGCCGCGGCCGAGGGCGCGCGCGTGGTGACCGAGGCCGAGGTGCTCCCCGGGGAGGGACCGGGCGCCGGCAAGGGCGAGGGCCTGTGGAAGAGCCTGGACGCGTGCCGCGGGGACCTGATGTGCTGGGTGGACGCCGACGTCGTCAACATCCACCCGCGCTTCGTGACCGGGCTGCTCGGGCCGCTGCTCACCGAGCCGTCGATCGCCTACGTGAAGGGCTTCTACGAGCGCCCGCTGCGGCAGCTGGGCGGCGGCGGCGAGCTGTCCCCGACCGGCGGCGGCCGCGTCACCGAGCTGCTCGCGCGGCCGCTGCTGAACGCGCTCTGGCCCCAGCTCGCCGGCATCGTCCAGCCGCTCTCCGGCGAGTTCGCCGGACGGCGCGAGCTGTTCGAGCGGGTCCCGTTCTACTCGGACTACGGGGTGGAGCTGGGCCTGCTGATCGACATCCTCAACGAGGTCGGCATCGACGCGATCGCCCAGGTGGACCTGGAGCGGCGCGTCCACCGCAACCAGGAGCTGCACGCGCTGTCGCGGATGAGCTTCGCGATCCTGCAGACCGCGCTCGTGCACCTGGCCGAGGAGGGCCGGCTCAGCGAGGATCCCTGGTCCACGCTGTTCGTGCAGTTCGACCAGACCCAGGGAGGGTCGCGCCCGCTGTCGCGCGAGCTGGCGGTCACCCGGCGTCCCCCGATCGGCAAGGTGGAGGCCTACCGGCGCCACCGCCGGGAGGTCGCCGGCTGGCAGGGATCGGGGTGACGCTGCCGCTGGCCGAGGCCGCGCCGGTGCTGGAGCGGCTGCGCCCGAGGGTGCTCTTCTCCGACGTCGACGGGACGCTGGTCGGCAGGCGGGCGTCGCTGCTCGCCGACCTCGACGGGCGCCCGACGCTGGTGGCGGCGTCCGCGCTGGTCGCCGCGCACACCGCCGGCCTGGAGATCGTGCTCGTGTCGGGCCGCACGCGCGCGCAGCTGCAGGAGAGCGGCCGGCTGCTGGGGGTGCGCGACGCGGTGGCGGAGCTCGGCACCGTCCTGGTCGTCGACGGCGGGGCCGAGCTGGAGTGGGGCCGGGTGCCGCGCGCGCTCGGCCCGACCCCGGCCGAGGTGCTGCGCCGGTCGGGCGCGCTGGACCTGGTGCTGGCCGCGTTCGAGGGGCGGCTGGAGTTCCACACCCCCTGGCACGAGGGCCGGCAGGGGACCGCGCTGCTGCGCGGGCTGGTGGACCTGGAGCAGGCGCGCGCCCTGCTGCGCGGCGAGGGGTTCGACTGGGCGGACCTGGTGGACAACGGCCGGCTGCGGGGAGCCTACCCGCGGCTCGGCCTGGCGGCCGGGGAGGCGCACACCTACCACCTGGCGCCCGCGGGGGTCACCAAGGGCAGCGCGGCAGCGCGCTACCTGCGGCTGCGCGGCATCGGCCGCGAGGAGGCCGCGGCCGTCGGGGACTCCGCCGCCGACCTGGAGCTGGACGCCGCCGTCGGCGCGATGTTCCTGGTCGGCAACGCCGGCCCGGAGGCGCGGGCGGCCGCCGGCCCCGACACCGTCGTCGCCGCCGGCCGGGCCGGCGAGGGCTGGGCGGAGGTGGTCGCGGCGCTGCTCGCCCGCATGGAGGCGGGCGGGGCGGCCTGACGGGTCAGGCCGACTCGGCGGCCGGGCGGACCCGCAGGTGCGCGGCGAGGGCGCGGATCTCGTCGGCGGGGTAGCGCCGGTGACCCCCGAGGGTCATGAAGAACGGCAGCTTGCCGCACTTGGCCCAACGGGTGATCGTCTTGGGCGAGACGTGCAGCAGCTCCGCGACCTCGAAGGTGCGCAGGTAGCCGGGCTCCCGTCCGGTCAGGGCCGGCACCGCGAAGGCGCCGCCGGGCGGGCCGTCGCCGTGTCGCCGTAGGGGGTGCTGCGGGGGACGCTGCGGGTGGTGCTGCGTGTGCTCCATGGGCGGTAGCGTAGATCGAACACTTGTTCGATGACAAGTCCGTTCGAGGCCGCGCCGGAGCCGCCGACGGCGGTGTTGACGCCGCCCTGCCGTGCGGGCCAGGTTCTTCGGGTCGGGATCGTGCGGTGCGGCGGCCGGTCGGCCGCCGCACCGCACGGCCCCCGCGGACTCCGGGAGGTGGGACGTGGCCGGCGAGCGGACCCCGCGGACGCCGTTCCTGGCGCGCCCGCGACGCGCGCTCGCCGTGGCCGGCGTCGCCGGCCTGCTCGGGGTGGTCGCGGCGGGCAGCCTCGGCTCGCCGCTCGGCGCCCCGCCCGGCCGGGGGCGGCCCCGCTTCCCCGTCGAGCTGGTCGAGGTCCTGGCGGTGCTCGGCCTGCTGGCCGGCCTCGCGGCGCTGGCGCTGCTGCTCGCGGCCGTCCGCGGCACGCGGCCGCGCCGGTTCCCGCCGCACGGCCGCGCGGCCGTGTCCCTGGCGCTACTGGTGCTGCTGGTGGTGGCGGCGTGGGCGCTGCCGAGGATCGCCGGCCCCGCCGGGGACCGGCCGGCGCCGCAGGTCGCGCCCGCGACCCCGACGGCGCCCGCGGCCGGGCGCGACCCGGTCCTCGTCCGGCCGGGCTGGACGCCGGTGGTCCTCACGGCGCTCGCGCTGGCGGCCGCCGCGGCCGCGCTGGCCGCGCGCGGCCGCCCGGGCCGGCCGGCGCGGGCGGACGGGGCGCCGGCCGCCGGGGATCCCGGGCCCGCGCCGGCTGCGGGTACGGCGCCCGAGGGCGAGCAGGACCCGCGGCGGGCGGTGCTCGCCGCGTACGCCCAGCTCGAGCGGGACCTCGCCGCGCACGGGCTGGCGCGCGGGCGCTCCGAGACGCCGCGGGAGCACCTGGCGCGGGCGCTCGCGGCGCCCGGGGTCCCCGGCGCCCCGGCGACCCGGCTGGCCGACCTGTTCGAGCTGGCCCGGTTCAGCCGCCGGCGGATCGACGCGGGGATGCGCGGGCAGGCGCTCGCGGCCCTGGGCGAGGTGCGGCGCGGCCTGCGCGGAGCGGCCGCCCGCGGGGGGGACGGGCGCTGATGGCGGCCGTGCGGTCGGCCGGGCTGGCGCTGCTGGCGACCGCGGTGATGCTGGCGGCGGCGGACCTGGCGCCCGCATGGCGCAGCCGCGTCGTCGCCGCCTGGCTGCTGCTGCTCGGGGCGCTCGGGCTGCGGCTGCTGGCGGGGGCGGTCCGCGCGGGCCTGCCGCCGCCGCGGCCGTCAGAGGTGGCCGCCGCGCTGGCGCGCCCCGGGCGCGCCCCCCGACCCCCCGAGGCGATCGTCGCGCTCGGGCGCCGGATCACGCTGGCCGGCGCGAGCGACCGCCTCTGGCACACGGGGCTGCGGCCCGTGCTCATCCGCATCGCCGCCGACCGCCTCGCGTGGTGGCACGGGGTCGCCCTGGACGCCGAGCCGCGGGCGGCCCGGGCCGCGCTCGGCGAGCGGGCCTGGGCGCTGCTGCGGCCCGACCGGCGGCCGGCCGGGGACCAGCGTGAGCGGGGACCGGACCTGGCCACGCTCGAGGCGCTCGTGGCCGACCTGGAGCGCCTCGGCCCGGACCGGGAGGCCGCGCCGTGACCGGGGCGGCCGGCCCGTCGGCGCGGGCGCGCTGCGAGCAGGTCCTGGACGAGGTGGAGCGGGCCGTGGTGGGCAAGCGCCAGGCGCTCGAGCTGGTGCTGATCGGGCTGCTCGCCGACGGGCACGTGCTGCTCGAGGACTTCCCGGGCCTGGCCAAGACGCTCATCGCGCGCTCGTTCGCGACCGTGCTGCGGCTGGAGTTCGCGCGCGTGCAGTTCACCCCGGACCTGCTGCCCTCGGACGTGACCGGCTGGTCGACGTTCGACCGGCGGCTGGGCGACTTCACCTTCCGCCCCGGCCCGGTGTTCGCCAACCTCCTGCTCGGCGACGAGATCAACCGGTCCCCGCCGAAGACCCAGGCGGCCCTGCTGGAGGCGATGCAGGAGCGGCAGGTCACCGTGGACGGCGCCCGCCACCCGCTGCCTCGGCCGTTCCTGGTCGTCGCCACGCAGAACCCGATCGAGTACGAGGGCACCTACCCCCTGCCCGAGGCGCAGCTGGACCGCTTCCTGCTGCGGCTGCGGGTCGGCTACCCCGGCGCCGAGGACGAGTGGCGGATGGTCGCCCGCCGCCTGGAGCGCGCCGGCGACGACCCGGAGCTGAGGCCGGTCGCCGAGCGCTCGGAGCTGCTCGCGCTCCAGCGGGCGGTGGAGGCCGTGCACGTCGCCGAGAGCGTCGGCCGCTACGTGGTCGAGCTGGTCGCCGCCACGCGGGCGAGCCCGCGGGTGCAGGTCGGCGCGAGCCCGCGGGGCACGCTGGCGCTGGTCAAGGCGGCGCGGGCGCGCGCGCTGCTGGCCGGGCGCGGCTACGTCGTCCCCGACGACGTCAAGGCGCTCGCCGTGCCCGCGCTGGCGCACCGGGTGCTGCTCCACCCGGAGCTGTGGGTGCGGCGGGTGCGGGCCGAGGACGTGATCACCGAGCTGCTCGGCCAGGTGCCCGCGCCGGCCGCGGAGGAGGCGCAGGCGCCGCAGGGCGCGGGCGGCCCGGCGGAGCGGGGCGGGTGACGCCGCACACCTCGGCGCGGGCGGGGGCCTTCGCCGCGCTCGCCGCCGCGGGGATGCTCGCCGCGCTGCTGCTCGGCCGGCCCGAGCTGGCCGCGCTCGCGGCGCCGTTCGCGCTCGCCCTGACCGCCGGGCTCGCCGCGGGGGAGCGGGCCGCGCCGCGGCTGGAGGCCGCCGTCGAGGTGGGCCAGGACCGGGCGCTCACCGGGGACGTGGTGCCGCTGCGGGTGACGCTGCGCGCCGACGCGCCCGTCGAGCAGGTGGACGTCGTCCTCGCGCTGCCGGCCGGGCTCGCGCCCGCCGGGGCGGCCGGGGTGGCCGTGCGGCTGGCCGCGGGCGAGGGGCGCGTACTGGAGCTCGGCGTGCGCTGCGAGCGCTGGGGCGTCCACCGGGTCGGCGGGCTGGTCGTGCGCGCCGGCGGCGGCTGGCGGCTGCTGGCCTGGGAGCGCCGGCTGGAGCCGGAGGCGCGGCTCAAGGTCCTCCCCCGCGCCGAGGAGCTGCGCGACCTCGTCCGGCCGCTCGGGACCACGGCGACCTCCGGCGGCGGCGTCGCGCGCGCCCGCGGCGAGGGGATCGAGTTCGCCGACGTCCGGCCCTTCCTGCCCGGCGACCGCCCGCGCTCGGTCAACTGGCGGGCGACCGCGCGCCTCGGCGCGCGGCCGGCGGCGGGCGCGACCCCGGGCGCCGCCGCCGGCGACCCGTGGGTCACCGAGCGGCACCCCGAGCGGGCCCGGGACGTGGTGCTCTTCCTCGACACGTTCGAGGACGTCGGCGGCGCCGGGGGCAGCACCCTGGACCGCGCGGTCGCCGCGGCGGCCGCGATCGCCGCCGCGTACCTGCGCGAGCGCGACCGCGTCGGGGTGGTGAGCTTCGGCGGCTTCGTCCGGTGGCTCGCGCCGGTGTCCGGTATGACCGGGCTGTACCGGCTGCTGGACACCCTGCTGGAGACCCGCGTGCACGCCAACGTCGCCTGGAAGGACGTCCGGCGGGTCCCGGCGCGCGCGCTCCCCCCGCACGCCCTGGTGATCGCGCTCACCCCCCTGGTCGACACCCGTGGCGTCGCCGCCCTCCTGGACCTGCGCGCCCGCGGCCACGACCTGGCCGTGATCGACGTCGAGCCGCCCGCGACCGCCCCGCCCGCCCGGCCCGGCCGGCGGGGCCCGGGTGCGCGCCGGGCTCTCCCCGCCCGGACCAGGGCGCTGGCCGGGCGGGTCTGGGCCCTGGAGCGGGCGGCGCTGCGCCACCGCTACCAGCGGCTGGGCGTGGCGGTGGTGGCATGGCGGGAGCCGATGCCGGCCGGGCAGGTGCTCCTCGAGCTGGAGGCGAGCCGCCACCGGGCGGCCGCGCTGCGGCCGTGACGGGCGCGGCGGGTGGCGGCGCGCCGCCGGGCGGCGGGCGGGCGCCGTGACGCGCGCGCTGCGGGGGCGGGTGGCGCCGGTGGCGGCGCTCGCGCTGGGCCTGGGCGCCGCGCCGGCGCTCGGCGGGCGGCCGGCGCTGCTGCTGCCCGGGGCGGCCGGCGCCCTGCTGGCGGTGCTCGCGGCCTGGCGCTGGGCGGCGCTGGTGCCGTGGGCGGTCGGGCTGCTCGCCGGTGCGTACGCGCTGCGGCTCGCCGGCCGCGCTGGCGTCGACCCGTGGGCGCCGCTCTGGGCCGCCGGGCTGTTCCTGGTCGCCGAGCTGGCCTTCGCGGCCCGCGAGCCGGGCGGCCTGGGCACGGCCGGGACGGCCGTGCGCGTGGAGCCGGCGGTCGCGCGCGCCCGCCGGGCGCGGCTGGCCCTGGCCGCCGCGGGCGCGGCGCTGGCCGCGGCGGTGGTCCTGTCGCTGGCGTGGCTGCCGTTGGGCGGCGGGGTCGCGCGGCTGGCCGCCGGGGTCGCCGCGGCGCTCGGGACCCTCACGGTGGCCGCGCTGCTCGCCCGCCGGGCCGCCGGTCGGTAGTCCGCCGCGGCGGGCCGAGCAGGTCCTCGCCCCGCGTCGCCGGCGCCGTCGCGCTTGCGGTGCCTGGAACAATGTGCGTCGATCGCTCGATGGCCCGCCTGCCGCCGGACGGGCGGCAAGGAGGTGGCTGGCATGACCGACCTCGTGGTCGCGTCGAACCGCGGTCCGGTCCAGTTCGAGCTGGACGACGACGGCAACCTGATCACGAGCAGGGGCTCGGGGGGGATGGTCGCCGCGCTCGGCCCGGCGCTGGCGGGCAGGGGCGGGACCTGGGTCGCGATGGCGATCACCGACGGCGACCGGGTGGCGGCCAAGCGGGCCGGCAGGGCCGGGCGCCGGCACCTCGAGCTGCCGCAGGGACCGATCAGCCTGCGCAGCATCGCCGTCGACCAGCGCAAGTTCCAGGCCTACTACAACCGCGTGGCCAACCGGACGCTGTGGTTCCTGCAGCACAACCTCTACGACCTCCCCCGCCATCCCCGGTTCGACCTGGGCTTCCGTGACGCCTGGCACGCCTACACCGACGTCAACGTGACCTTCGCCCAGACGATCGACGCCGAGATCGGCGAGGGCGGCGACGTGTTCGTACAGGACTACCACCTGTCGCTGGTCCCCTCGATCCTGCGCGACCACCGTCCCGACGTGGGCATCGCCTTCTTCCTGCACTGCCCGTGGGTGGATCCCGACAGCTACGCGACGCTGCCGGGCGCGGTCGGCGGGGAGATCCTCGCCGGCATGCTCGGCGCGGACCTGCTCGGCTTCCTCGTCCCGCGCTGGGCGCGCAACTTCCTGCGCTGCTGCCAGGGCGCAGGGTACGAGGTCGACCGGGCGGCCGGCGAGGTCCGCGCCGGGGACGGCCGGACCGTGCAGGTGCGCGACTACCCCCTGGGGGTCGACGTCGAGGTGCTGCGCGCCCGCGCCGCCCAGCCGGACGTGCGCGCCCAGCAGCGGGCGATCAGCGAGTGGGCGCGCGGCCGCAAGCTGCTGGTGCGCGTGGACCGCATGGAGCTGTCCAAGAACATCCTCCGGGGGCTGGAGGGGTTCCGGCTGTTCCTGGAGCGCAACCCGCGCGCCCGCGCCCGCGTGGTCCACTTCGTGCTCGCCTACGCCTCCCGCCGGGACCTGCCCGAGTACCAGGCGTACTTCTCGGAGGTGCGGCAGCTCGCCGACGAGATCAACGAGCGCTTCCGCACCAGGAACTGGGAGCCGGTGCGGCTGGAGCTGCGCGACAACTACCCGCGCGCGCTGGCCGCGATGGCGCTGGCCGACGCGCTCGTCGTCAACCCCGTCTGGGACGGGATGAACCTGGTCGCCAAGGAGGGCCCGGCGGTCAGCGAGAACGACACCGTGCTCATCCTGTCGCGCAACGCCGGCGCGGCGGACGACCTCGCCGACGGCGCGCTGCTGGTCAACCCGTTCGACACCTGGGAGCTGGCCCAGGCCATCGCGCAGGCGCTCGACATGCCCGCGGACGAGCGCGCCGAGCGCGCCAAGCGGCTGCTCGCCGGGGCCGGCGCGCTCCCCCCCGACGCCTGGTTCGAGGCCCAGCGCGAGGACCTCGCCGCCGTCCATCCCCGCAGGCGGGGGTGAGCGGCGCCCGCACGGCGGTGCGCCTAGTGGGGGGGCGTGTAGTTGGCGCCGATGATCGCGTGCAGCTCCACGTCACGCGACAGGTTGGCCGGGGCCTGCTGGACGATCTTGAAGGCCGGGAAGCGCCGCTGGAAGGCGAGCGCGTCGTCGCGGTTGGCGTCGGTGTAGTAGACGGTCGAGACCGGGTAGTTCGCCCCGGTGTTGCCGGTGTTGACGATCTTGTAGCCGTACCGGCGGACCAGGGGCTTGAAGTCGCGGGCCAGGCGCAGCTCGCCGGTGCCGTTGAGGATCTGGAGGGTGACGCCCTGGCCCGACTTGAGCGGTGGCTGCGTCGTCCGGGTGGTCTGCGGCGGGCGGGTCGTCCTGGTCGTCGGCGGGGCGGTGGTGGTCGTCGGCCGGCCGGTCGTCCTGGTGGGCGCGGTCGTGGTGGACGTGGCGCCGGGGGCGGTCGTCGGGCTCGCGGAGGTCTGCGGGCCGTCTGGCCGGCTCAGCCGGTCGAACAGCAGGAACAGGGCGAGGAAGACGGCGAACACGGCACCGGCCTTCAGCGCCGGCGCCGTGCGGGAGCCGCGGGGCTGCGGAGCGCTCACCGGCGGGCGCCGTCAGCGGCCGGAGGACTGCGCCGCGCGCGCCGCGCGCTGCCGCCTGCGCTCGGTGCGCTGCCGCTGCAGGCGTCCGACCAGCAGGGGGTCGGCCTCGAGCGCGGCCGGGTCGTCCAGCACGCGGTTGAGCTGCTGGTAGTACACGGTCGGGCTGATCCCGAACTCGCGGCGGATGGCCTCCTCCTTGGCACCGGCGAACCGCCACCACTGCCGCTCGAACGCGAGGATGTCCGCGTCCCGTGGCACCAGCTCCTCAGGCCGCGCCTGCGCCATCGATCCCTCCCCCTCGCGAGGCTCACCCCCTCCTGCGGGGTGCCGGTGGCGTGCACGCCGGGACGTGCCTTCCCCGGACGCGCACTCCATGGGCGAACGTGCACTGCACGAACGTGCACCACGTCATCACGAACGTGCGCCACTCCATGACGTGCACTCCATGACGTGCACTACATCTTGTGTTCCGATGGAGCCTAACGCCTAGATATGGCGGGAACAACCGCTCGTCCCCAGCCGCCCCCTGTGCGCCTCCGATTTGGCAGGGGGGCCGGGGCCGGAGTAGATTCTCGGCCGCGCTCCGGACCACCCGCACATCACGGGCAGCTCCGCGGGCTGCGACGTCCTGTGACATCAGGAAACGCCTGTAACCAGCACGCCCACGTACCACCCGGTCGCCGTCGCACCCCCAAAGCGAGGCGGCCGGCTCGGGCCGGTCCCCCGGGCCCGGCCCCGCTTGCTTCCCTTCGGAGGATCTCCTGAAGAGAGAGCAGGATCCCGGATCGTCGGTGGCCTCCGTTCCCGTGCGGAGCCGGTGAGGGGAGATGTCCGCTTGCTGACCAGCACCGTCCGACGCCCGCTGCTGATCGCGCTCGGCCTGTCGCTCGCCGCCGCGATCGCGCTCCAGGCGCAACCCGGCGACGCGGCTCCTCCACCGCAGAGCGAGAAGGCCCTCGAG
The DNA here is from genome assembly GCA_035263405.1 of Actinomycetes bacterium. Lineage (GTDB taxonomy): Bacteria > Actinomycetota > CALGFH01 > CALGFH01 > CALGFH01 > DATFRI01. The sequence continues at coordinate 14,228 of DATFRI010000105.1, forward strand.
GACCAGCTCGAGCAGGTGGTCCACGAGGCCGACCTCAACGACGAGCAGGTGCTGCAGACCCAGGCGCGCCTGGAGAAGACCAAGCGCGACATCGCCGCGGGGCAGGCCGAGAACGCCCGCACCAAGGCCCAGATCGTGGCGCTGCGCGGCCAGGTCGACCAGATCTACGGGAACATGTACCGCGAGGGCCCGCTCGGCCAGCTCTCGACCCTGCTGGACACCAAGGACCCCAACAAGGCGCTGCGCGCGATGGAGACCATGGCGGTCATCTCCGACCGCAACCAGCTCATCCTCGAGAACTATCGCGCGCTGAACGACGCCGACGCCGAGCAGCTCGCCGCGCTCCTCAAGCTCCGGCGCTCGCAGGAGGCCGAGCTGGCCAGGCAGAAGCAGCTCAGGGCGAGCCTCGACCAGAAGACCGACCGCATCAAGGGCCTGCTGGGCGAGGTGCGGGCCCGGGCCCGCGCCCGCAACGTGGCGCTGTCCCCCGCCAGCGACGCCGGCCCGGCGCAGAGCCCTGCCGACGTCGACATCCCGTCGGTCGGCGGTGGCGCCGGCGCGGCGATCGCCTACGCCCGCGCCCAGGTCGGCAAGCCGTACTGCTACGGTGGCGCCGGCCCGAGCTGCTTCGACTGCTCGGGCCTGACGATGATGGCCTGGCGCGCGGGCGGCGTCTCGCTGCCGCACTCCAGCGCCGCGCAGCTCGGCGCCGGCCCGCACGTGCCCTGGGACCAGAAGCAGCCGGGGGACCTGATCGTGGAGCCGGGCCACGTCGCCCTGTACATCGGTGGCGGCCAGTGGATCGCCGCCACCCACACCGGCAGCACGGTCAAGTACCAGCCGGCGCGGTCGGGGACCGTCGTCCGGGTGGGCTGAGCCCCGCTCAGCTCCGCTCGCGGCGGGCCGGGGGCCGTTCGGCGACGGTGTCGGCCGCGACCGCCCCCCGCTCCCCGAGCGGCTGCTCGGCGCCGGTGGTGCTGTCCCGGCGGGTCTGCAGCTCCAGCTGGCTGTTCAGCTCGGCGCCGACCAGGACCAGGAACGCGGTGAGGTACAGCCAGAGCATCAGGATCGCGACCGCGGCGATCGAGCCGTAGGTCTGGTTGTAGCTGCCGAAGTTGTCGACGTAGAAGGAGAACCCGACCGAGGCGAGGAGCCAGAAGGCCGTCGCGACGAGCGCGCCCCCGCTCACCCAGCGGAAGCGGGGGTGATCGCGGTCGGGGGCCAGGCGGAACAGGACCGCCAGCCCGGCGATGACGAACGCCGCCAGGATCGGCCAACGCAGCCACGAGGCGGCCGTGGCGAGCAGGTCGCCGCCGGGCAGCTCGCCCACGATCGCCGGGAACGCCACCGCCGCCGCCAGCGCCAGCGCGACCACCACGATCGCGCCCGCGGTGAGCGCCAGCGCCAGCCCGCGGAGCTTGAGGAAGCCGCGCGTCTCGTGCTCGTCGTAGGCGATGTTCACCCCGGCGACGAGCGCCTTCATCCCCGATGACGCCGACCACAGCGCGACCAGCACGCTCACCACCAGCCCGACGCCCAGGTTCCGGGGGGTCGAGCGGGCCACGCTGTCGAGCTGGCCGGCGATCAGGTTGGCGGCGTCCTGCGGGATGATCTCGGTGAGCCGCTTGACCTGGTCGGCGACCTGCTGCGGGTCGACGACGAGCCCGTACACCGAGATCGCGGCGATCATCGCCGGGAACAGCGACAGCATCGCGTAGAAGGCGACCCCCGCGGCGACCAGCGGCACCTGGTCCTCCTTGAGGTCCCGCCGCAGCCGCAGGAGCACGTCGCGCCAGCCGCGCGGCGGGATCTGCTGCGGGCCGGTCGCCTCCCGGCCCCGGTCGGCCTCGTCGCGCACGTCGACCACCCGGCCCGCGCCCGGCCGCCCTCGCCGGCGGCGCTCGGAGATCGCCATCATCCCGCCCCCTGACGGCACGCGTGCTGGCGACCGGGATGCACCCGCGTCCGGGCGGCCAAACCTGAAGCCCGTGATGCGCGCCGCGTCCCCCTTCCGCGCGCTTCCGCGCGCTTCCGCGCGCTCGGCCGGGGCGGCGCCCGGCGCCGTCAGCGCAGGACGGCCGCGCCCGCGGGCGACGGCGACGCCGCGAAGCCGGCCTGCGTCGCGTACAGCGCCGCGTAGCGGCCGCCGGCGGCGAGCAGCGCCTCGTGGCGGCCCTGCTCGACGATCCGCCCGCCCTCGACCACCAGGATGCGGTCGGCCCGCACGATCGTGGACAGGCGGTGGGCGATCACCAGGCTGGTCCGCCCGGCCAGCGCCTCGGCGAGCGCGGCCTGGACCTCGGCCTCGGACTCGGAGTCCAGGTGCGCGGTGGCCTCGTCGAGGATCACGATGGCCGGGTCGGCGAGCAGCAGCCGGGCGATCGCCAGCCGCTGCTTCTCGCCGCCGGAGAGCCGGTAGCCGCGGTCGCCGACGACAGTGTCGAACCCGTCGGGCAGCGCCGCGATCACCTCGTCGATGCGCGCGGCGCGCGTGGCCGCCCCGATCTCCTCGGGGGTGGCGTCCGGCCGGGCGTAGCGCAGGTTGGCCAGCACCGTGTCGTGGAACAGGTGCGGGTCCTGGGTGACCACGCCGATCGCGTGCCGCAGCGACTCCAGGGTGAGCGCGCGCACGTCGGCGCCGCCCACGCGCACCGCCCCGCCGGTCACGTCGTAGAGGCGGCCGACCAGCATGGCGATGGTGGTCTTGCCGGCCCCCGAGGGACCGACCAGCGCGACCAGCTCGCCGGGGGCGACCGCGAACGAGACGTCGCGCAGCACCTCCTCGGCGGGCACCACGTCGTCCCCGCCGGCGCCGTCCCCATCGGCGCCGCCGGCGGCGCCGTCGCCCTCGCGTGGCACCGCGGCGGCCTGGCCGCCCTGGAGCAGGCTCGGGATGGTGGACTCGGCGGCGTCGGGGTAGCCGAAGCGCACGTGGTCGAACTCGACCGCGAGCCCGGACGGGCCGTCGCCGCGCCCGCGCGGGCGCTCCAGGTCGACCGCGCCGGGGGCGTCCTGGATCGCCGGCCGGTGGTCGAGCACCTCGAACACCCGCTCGAAGGAGACGAACGCGGTCATCACGTCGATGCGGGCGCTGGTGAGGTTCGTGAGCGGCCCGTAGATGCGACCGAGGTAGGCCGCGAAGGCGACGATCGTGCCGACCGTCAGCGCCCCGGTGAGCACCAGGTGGGCGCCCAGCCAGTACACCACCGCGGTGCCGACCGCGCCCACCAGGCCGAGCGCGACGTAGAAGATGCGGCCGTACATGGCCGAGCGGACGCCGATGTCGCGGACCCTGGCGGCGCGGTCGGAGAACTCCTCCAGCTCGTCCCGGCGGCGGCCGAACAGGCTCACCAGCAGCGCACCCGCGACGTTGAAGCGCTCGCTCATGGTGGTGTTCATCGCCGCGTTGAGCTGCATCGACTCGCGCGTGATCGCCTGCAGCCGGCGGCCGACGCGCTTGGCCGGGAGCACGAACACCGGCAGCAGCGCCAACGCCAGCAGGGTCAGCTTCCAGTCGAGCGCCAGCATCACCACCAGCGTGGACACCAGGCCGATCACGTCGGAGGTGACCGAGCCGAGCGTGCCGGTCAGCGCCCGCTGCGCCCCCACCACGTCGTTGTTCATGCGGCTGATCAGCGCGCCGGTCTGGGTGTGGGTGAAGAAGGCGAGCGGCTGGCGCTGCACGTGGTCGAAGACGGCGGTGCGCAGGTCGTAGATGAGTCCCTCGCCGATGCGGGCGGAGAACCAGCGCTGGGCGATGGTCAGCCCGGCGCCGAGCAGCGCCAGCGCGACCGCCGCCAGCGCGATCAGGTTGATGAGGCCGCCGTCGCGGCGGGGGATGGCCGTGTCGATCAGCTCGCGGACCAGCAGCGGCGTCGCCGCGCCCAGCAGCGAGGAGACCCCGATCAGCGTGAGGTAGGCGACGATGTGGACGCGGTAGGCGCGGGCGAACCCCCACACCCGCCGGACGGTGCCGGGAGCCAGCTTGGTGCCCTTGGGGATCTCGGTGTCGGCGCCGCGCCACGCCCATCGCATGCTCATGCCGGCCACAACCCTCCCTCGGGGACTTTCATTCCGGGAGACTTTCATTCCGCAAGTGAACCCGTCCGCGGCGTGCCCGGTCCCGGCGGCCGGCCGGGGACGGTGTCGCGCGCCGCTTCGGCGAGCATGCCAGGCGGCGCCGACAGCCGGTCGCGGGCATGCGCCGGGGTCGTGGCCGGTTCGCGGCGGCCGGGTTGCCAAGCGCCGGTTCGCGGCGGAAGCTACCGCCGATGTTCCCGCTCCCCCGGCGCCCGTGGCCACCGCGGACGGCGCGCTCCTCCGCGCAGGGCCTGGTGGCCGACGCCTGCATGGACCTGTACCGGCACCCGCGCTCCACGCTCGCGGTCGTCGCCTCCGTCGCGACCGGCCTGGTGCTGCTCGGCGCGGCGGCGCTGGGCAGCGCGCAGTTCGGCCTGGTCGAGCACTGGTACCGGGAGAGCCTGGCCCCCGACCGGCCCGGGCCGGACAGCGCGCTCGCCAGGCAGCTCCTGCCGCTGCTGGCCTGGGGCCGCGGCGCGCTCGCGGCCGCGCTCGCGGCCGGCGCGCTCGCCCTCGCGGTGGCCGTGCTGGTGAGCATGCGGGTCGCCGCGGCCATGCCCTCGGGCCCGCCGCGCGAGCCCGGGGCCTCCGGCGCCGGCCTGCGCACGTGGCTGCTGGCCCAGGCGACCGCGAACGGGCTCGCGGCGGCGCTGGTCGCGTTCGCGCTGCTGCGGCTCGGCACCGACCTGGTGCTGCGCAGCCCGCGCCACGAGGCGGCACTGGCCGGGCTGCCCCTGATCGGCACCGGCGAGCTGTGGGCGGCGCTGCCGCTGCTGGCCGCCGCGGGGGTCGCCGCCTGCGCCGCGGGCTGCCTGCTGGCCCAGCGCGCCCTGACGCGCGGCTGACGCCGCTCAGCCCAGGCGGGCGGCGGCCTCGTCGTGGCGCCGGGCCTCCGCGTGCCGGCCCAGGTCGTCCAGCGCCTGGGCGAGCGCGCCGTGGCAGGCCCGCTGGCCCGAGCCGTCGCCGAGCAGCTCGAACCGCGCGAGCGCGGCGCGGAACCGGTCCAGCGCCTCCTCGGCGCGGTCGGCGTCCACCAGCAGCAGGCCGCCCAGGTGCTCGGCGTCGGCCGCCCCGGGCGCGTCGCCGGCCGCGTCGAACCCGGCCACGGCGGCCTCGCAGCGCCCCGCCGCCTCGGCCTGCCGGCCGAGCGCGCCGAGCACCCGCGCGGCGTTCACGTGGCACCAGGCGACGCCCGCGCGGTCGTCGACCTCGGCGAAGCGGTGCAGCGCCACGCTGATCTCCCGCAGCCCCTCCTCGCCACGGCCGAGCACGCCCAGCAGCAGCCCACGGCGGGACTGCACCCGGGCGGCCGCGAGCCGCGCCCCCGCCTGCTCGAAGCCCGCCTGCGCCGCCCGGTAGCGCCCGGCGGCCTCCTCGTCGCGGTCGAGCAGGTCCAGGACCGCGGCGGCCTGGTGGTCGGCGGCGGCGGCCTGCTCCACCCGGCCCGCCGCGGCGTACGCGCCGCGTGCCGCCGCCGCGGCCTCCAGCGCGGCGTGGGGCTCGCCCAGCTCGACCAGGACCCGGGCGAGCGCGAGGGTGGCGTCGGCGGCGTCGACCGGCTCGTCCTGCTCGGTGAACACGTCGCGGGCGCCCTCCAGCAGCTCGGCGGCCTCGTGCGGCCGGCCGAGCGCGATGAGCCGCAGGGCCACGTCGTAGCCCAGGCGCGCGGCCTCGGCGCGCCGGCCGAGCCGCTCGAAGGCGTGATGGGCGTCCAGCCCCTGGTGGACGGCCTCCTCGTCGCGGCCCAGGCTCTCCAGGGCGAGCGCGAGGTGCGCCGCGGTGGCGGCGGCCGGGTAGGGCCGGCCGAGCCGCCGGTACGCGGCGGCGGCCGCGGCCAGCCGCTCCACGGCCTGCTCGGGCAGCCCGGCCGCGAGCAGCTGCCGGCCCTCGTGCTCGTCGCACCAGGCCAGCTCGGGCGCGTCGACCGGCCGGTAGGCGGCCCGCGCGAGCGCGTACTGGCGCCGCGCGCGGTCGCGGTGGCCCGCCTCCCACAGCACCACCGCCAGCGCCGTGCGGGCGTGCGCCGCGGCGAGCGGCTCGCCGGCCCGCTGCAGGCGCTCCACCAGCGCCTCCTGCTCGTCGAGCGCCGCGTGGACCTGGCCGGCGCCCGCCCGCAGCAGCGTCAGGCTGGCGGCGCACTTGGCCGCCTTGGCGTGGTCCCCCGCCTGCTCGAACACCGCGCACGCCCGCCGCAGGGTCTCCTCGGCCCCCGCGGCGTCCCCCTGCCCCAGCCGCAGCCAGCCGAGGTGGCGGTCGCACTCGGCCACGCCGAGGCCCTGCCCCGCCCGCTCGTAGCCGGCCCGGGCGGCGGTGAGGCTGGCCTGCGCCCCCTGCGTGTCACCCTCGTCCAGCCGGCGCTCGGCGTCCTGGAGCCGCTGCTCGGGGGTTGCCGCCGCGGCCGGCCCCGCGGCCGCCGCGGGCGCCGGCGCGCCGGGCCGCGGGCGTGCGGGGCGGACCAGCGGCAGCTCGACCGCGAGCGACGCGAGCCCGGCGACCCCGCCGAGCCAGGCGCTCCAGTGGTCGTTGCCGTTGCGGGCGTCGAACGCCGCGGCCAGCTCGGCGGCGGTCGCCTGGAACGCCGCCTGCAGCCGGTCCAGCGGGTACAGCCCGTCGGCGCGGAAGCCGGGCAGGGCCTGCGGGAGGCGCAGGCGGACCTGCTCGCGGCCGGCGGCGCGGGCGCGGTCGAGCAGCAGCGCCGCGGCGGCGGCGAACCGCAGCCGGTCGAGCCCGTCGGGCGCGGCGACCGCCCAGCGCGCGTGCCGCTCGACCAGCGCCAGGCCCTTGTCGTGGTTGGCGGTCAGGCCGAGGAAGGCGACGTGCTCGGCGACCGTGGTCAGGAACTCGGGGTTGCGGGCGACCATGCGGTAGCCGCGCAGGTGGTGGGTGCGCGCGCGGTCGAGCAGGCCCAGGCGCAGCTCCGGCACGAGCACCGCGCCCAGGGTGGTGTGGGGGACCTGCTCGCAGGTGAGCTGGCCGTGCAGGACCTGGTCCGCGGCCGCCAGGCCCGCCTCGTCGTCGCCGAGCGTGAGCTGCAGCTCCACCTCGTCGGCCAGGTCGCAGGCCCGGCAGTCGCTCAGCGGGTCGCGGCGCAGCGAGCGCCAGCGCCCGTGCCACTCGCGGGCGAGGTCCAGCTCGCCCATCGCGCGCGCGTTGCGCCAGCGGACCTTGGCGACCGCGTTCGCGCCGCGGCCGACGCGCTGGTAGCGCCGCTCCAGGTCGGCCACGGCCTGGTCGATCTGCTCGCGCCGCACCGCCGGCAGCGTCGGCAGGCTGGTCGCGATCCACTTGTAGCGCCACAGGATCTCGTCGTACTCGCTGGAAAAGCGGTCGGGGTCGGCGTCGCACATCGTCAGGCACCAGGTGAAGGCGGCGAGCGCCTTGTCGGGCTCGCCGGAGAACTCCGCGCCGTCGATCAGCTCCATGCGCGCGCGGAACCCCAGCTCGGCGGCGTCGGCCTCGTCGGCGGCCCGGACCGCGCGCTCGAGCAGCGCCGTCCGCGCCGGGCCGTACTCCAGCTCGCTGGCCTGCTCGACCAGCTCGGCCACCTCGTCGCGGGCCTCAGCCGACACGCCCCCCTCCCCCCGCCGGATCCAGGCACCAGTCGAGCAGGCCGAGCAGCGAGGTGTTGAGCAGCGCCCGCTCCCGGCGCCGCAGGGGGTGGTGGCCGAGCAGCAGCGCCTGCACGTACAGCAGCTCGACCGCGGCCGCGAGCAGCACCGGGTCGTCGAGCTGGACCAGCCGGCGGACCAGCGGGTTGGCGTGGTTGAAGCACAGGCGCGCGGGCGGCGCCGGCACGCGGGCGGCCACCGCGCCGAGCACGCCGGTCCACAGCTCGTCGGCGACGTCCTGGGAGCGCTCGAGCGAGCGCTGCAGGTCGGCGCCCGGATCGGCGGCGTACAGGGTCGGCACCGACGACGGCTCGAAGCGGCGCAGCTCCGCGGCGCAGCCGAAGGGCAGCAGCGTGGTGCCGGCCAGGCGCAGGAACGCCTCGGCCTCGGCGCGCTCCGGGGCGTCCAGCTCCTCGAACTGTCGCAGCAGGTCGGCGGGCTGGACCACCTCGACCCGGGCGCCGGGCACCACCGCCGGCAGCAGCTCGATCAGCTCGCTGTCATAGGTGTAGCCGCCGTTGACGATGCAGATCCCCTGGGCGGAGGCGATCTGGGCGAGCTGGCGGAAGGTGTCGCGCGTGGGCGTGTAGCGGACCACGGACGCGCGCCGCTGGCACTCGGGCAGGGTCATCGGCCCCATCGAGGTCTCGAACGGCAGCCAGCGCGCCATCATCGCGAAGAACTCGGTGTCGTGGACCGACAGCGCCTTGATGGACAGCTGGTGCAGGCCGATCACGCGCTCCAGGCGGCCGGGGTCGGTCGCGGCCAGGCGCACCAGCCAGCGCCGCAGCTCCTCGCCGAGCGCCTGGCGGGTCGCCTCCAGCAGCTCGTCCTCGAACAGCGCCTCCCGCGAGGCGGTCGGCCGCAGCTCGGTCGCGTCGACCACGCAGCGCACGAAGAACGCCCACTGCGGCAGCAGCCCGGCGGTCTGGTCGGACAGCAGCATGCGCTTGAGGTAGACCCGGTGCGCCGGCCGGCTGGCGGGGCTCGGCGAGAACGGCAGGACGAACGCCAGGCCCTCCAGGCCGGCGACCGGGACGCGCAGGGGGACGACCTCGAGGAAGTCCATCCCGAACACGCGCCGGCCGTACGCCAGGAGCGCCTCCCGGCGCTGGTCGGGATGGTCCGAGCGCCACTGCCAGGGCGGGCCGGCGCCGTTCAGGCGCTCGGCGTGCCCGCCGTCGACGAGCGTCACCGGGACCGGCAGCAGGTCGCCGAAGTCCAGGGCCAGCTCGCGCACCGTGGCCGGCGCCAGCAGGTCCTCGCAGCCGGGCCGCGGGCGCAGGTACACCGACGTGCCCGGGTCCAGCTCCTGGCCGAGCGGCTCGGTGCTGTGGCTGCCGTCGGAGCGGCCGGTCCAGCGCACCGCGGGCGTGCCGGTGACCGACCGGGTGACCACGGTCACCTCGTCGGCGACCAGGAAGCAGGACAGCAGCCCGATCCCGAACTGGCCGAGGAAGTCGCTGCGCGGGAAGGACAGCTCGTCGCGCTTGGAGGTGCGGCCGATGGTCGCGAGGAAGCGGTCGATCTCCTCCTCGGTCAGGCCGACGCCGTCGTCGCTCACGACCAGCGACGCCCCGTCGTCGCCGCCGCGCACCGCGATGCGCACCTGCCCGGCGAAGCCCGGCTCGCGCAGCCTGCGGGCGTGGATGGCGTCGACGGCGTTCTGCAGCAGCTCGCGCAGGTACACGCGCGGGCTGGAGTACAGGTGGTGGGACAGCAGGTCCACCACCCCGCGCAGGTCGACCTGGAACCGCTCGGTCATGGGCTGCACCTTGACAGGATCGACGACTCGACGAGGAGCGTGCGGGCGGATCGGCCGGGGGCGTCGCAACGGACGGCCGGGGCGAGGCGTCTATTCTCGCCCGACCGGGCGCGGACCCGTGCGCGGCGGCGCGGCGGTCGTGTAACGATCCGACCGCGAAACGCGCGTGCGAGCCGGCCGGGCGGGAACGGCGCGCGTCTTTGCACCTTCCGACCAAGCCGGCGGCGGTTCCCGCCGGCGGTCTTTACTCCCCGGGAGGGATCGTGTGCCATGGCAGCGGCGCCCGCGGCGCGGTCGCGCGCCTGAGCGCGGGTGGGACCGTCGAGGATGGAGGTTGCCTGCCATGGCCAACGTGATCTTCGCGATCGCCCTCGGGCTCGGGGTGCTGGCCGCCGTGCTGGTGCTGAACCTCACGCTCGAACGGTCCTGACGGCGGCCTCGTGGCAGCCGCGGAGCAGGCTCGCGACGACGGGCCCGAGTCGACCGGCGGGCGGGGGCGCAGGGACCGCAGCGCCTTCGCCTCGCTGAAGGCAGTCCTGTCCGAGGCGCTGGCCGACTACCGGTCGCACCAGCGCGTGCTGCCGCCGTTCGTGATCGGGTTCGTCGGCACCTACCTGCTCCTGCTGCTGCTGCCGGGCGAGGACGCCGACCGGCTGACCCAGCTGGTGGGCTGGCTGCTGCTCCAGGTCATCACCCCGGCCGTCGTCGGCACCGCGCTGTTCGCCTACGCGACCGCCCTGTTCGACGACGCGCAGGACCAGCAGGGCTCCCCGCTGTCGCGGGTGGTCGCCCGGCTCGGGACCGTCGGCGCCGCCGCGGCCGTGTCCGCGTCGCTGTCGCTGGTGCTGTGGGTGCTGATCGGCTCGGCCGCGCTGCTGGTGCAGCCGCTGCTGTTCGGCCCGCCGGTGCTGCTCCAGGCGATCGTGCTCGAGCGGCTCGACCTCGGCGACGCGTGGGCGCGCACCAGGAGGGTGCTCCGCCGCGACGCGATGATCCCCGCCTACGTGCTCGTCGCGGTGGCGATCGTCGGCCTGGTCGGGGTCGTGCTCCAGGGCACCTTCGCGCCGCTGACCTCCGGGCTGGACGGGGACGCCCGCACGGCGGCCCAGCTCGCGTTCTGGGGGCTGGTCCTGGGCCTCACCCTGCCGTTCGTCGCCGCCGTCGGCCTGCGCGCCTACCGCCTCGCCCGGACCCCCTGAGTCCCGGTCCGGACCGGGCCGGACCGGGTGAGATTCGGTCTGGATTTTCGTACATCTTCGGAATCCCGGCCTGGTTCTCCGACCGCCGCATGGAGTCGGGGGCATGCCGACGTTACTTTCACACCAGGCCAAAAGGCTCAGCAACGCGTACCCACGGCCAGTCCGGACGGTGGGAAGGGGGAGAATGCATGGCGCAGGCAGTACAGACCACCGAGACGCCCGGGAGTGAGACACGACCAGGGCGCGGCCCCATCGACTGGTGGGGTGGTTGGCGCGTCGTGTTCATCGGCCCGATCGTGTTCCTCGCGCTGGCATTCGCCATCAGGATCTGGCAGCAGTGGACCGCGTGGGGCCCAGGTCTCGACGCGTCGAGCCAGGACTTCGGCTACACCTACCGGGCGCTGTTCTACGCCGAGGTGCTCTCGGTGGGCATCGCGACGCTGCTGTGGTGGGGATGGCTGGTCCGCAAGGGCCGCAAGATCGTCAACGTCGCGGTCAGCCACGACGAGGAGGTCCGCCGCATCGCCAAGTTCTGGGGCCTGATCGGCACGACCAGCGTCGTGCTGTTCATCGAGGCGAGCTTCTGGCCGAACCAGGACGGCGCCTGGCACCAGACGGTCGTCCGCGACACCGCGCTCACGCCGGCGCACATCCCCATGTTCTTCCTGTTCTTCCCCCTCGGCATCATGATCACGATCGGCACCTACCTGTTCGGCAGGTACTGGCTGCCGAAGATCTACGGCGCCGAGAAGGGCTTCCCGTGGTCGTTCTTCCTGCTGATCGCCGCCGCGGTGACGGAGATGATGCAGGTGGCCATGAACGAATGGGGACACAGCGTCTGGATCACCGAGGAGATCTTCGCGGTGCCGTTCCACTGGCCGTTCGTGACCTACGGATGGCTGGCGTCGGGGATCTTCGCGCTGTGGGCCGAGTCGCTCGTCCGGCTGCTGCAGATCGAGGACGAGGTCGCGGGCGCGGCGGAGGCTGAGCCGGCGGCCGCCTAGCACCTGGCATGCCCCGGGGCCCCGGACGCGCGGAGCCCCGGGGCCAGACGCACCACCACCAGACACGCGGGAGCGATCCCGCGGGTGTGGCCTTGCAATGCCGCAGGACAGTGCGCGTGCCGGAGGAACCGAGCGAGGAGGTCCGAACGGGCGATGGCGGTCGACGCGGGAACTCTCGAGGAACAGAAGCGGCTCGATAAGCTACGGCAGCTGGTCGGCCGCCAGTACAAGTACATCGACCGGAAATGGGACGCGGTCTTCTGGATCACGGCCGCGTTCGTGGTCGGCGCGGCAGCCGACATCACCAAGCTGCTGTTCGCGGGCGACTGGGACTTCTGGACCGACTGGAAGGACCGGCTGTGGTGGCCGATCCTCACGCCGTTCGCGCTGATCATCATCGGCTCGGCGCTCCAGTACATCCAGTGGCTCGCCTGGCGCTTCCCCACCGGGATGACCTACACGGCGGTCTGCCTGTGGGCCGTGGCCACGCTCGGCCGATGGCTCCAGTGGGGCTGGTTCGTGCACTACCCCCTGAACTTCGTCTGGCCGACCACCATGGTCGCCGCGGCGATCTTCGCCGACTGGGTGCTGATGAAAACGAAGAGCTTCGTGCTCACCGGGCTGATCGGCGCGATCGCGTTCACGTTCGCCTGGTGGGTGTCGAACTACGTGAGCCTCGCCCCCTACCTGCAGCCGGCGCAGTGGATGGACCGGGTGCTCACCCTCTCCGACATCCAGGGCATCAGCTACGTCCGCAGCCAGACGCCCGAGTACCTGCGCATCGTCGAGCACGGCACGCTGCGCAGCTTCCTCGGCGAGATCCAGTACGTGTCGCTGGTGTTCGGCGCCACCGTCGCCGTCGGCGGCTACTGGATCGGGCAGGCGATCGGCCGCGGCCTGGCCATCTGGCCGATCGGCCGGTTCATGAAGAAGTGGTGAGCCGGGATGCTGCGCCGCGGACGTGGACCGGAACAGGAGTCGGGTGGGATGACCAGGAAGACGTTGCGACGGCTGTGCGCGCTGGTGTTCATGGCGCTGACGCTCGGCCTGCTGACCGCGCCGCCCGCGCTCGCCCACGGCGAGCGCTCCCAGGAGGCGTTCCTGCGGATGCAGACGATCGGCTGGCTGGACACGAACTTCTCCAGCACGTCGGTCCAGCAGGGGCAGACGTTCACGATCACGGGCACGGCCAAGCTGATGGACCAGTGGCCCAACTCGCTGGCCGCCGGTGACCCCAAGATCGGCTATATCGGCGTGATCGCGCCCGGGCCGGTCGTGATCGTGAAGGAGCGGACGGTCAACGGCGTGTCGGCCCCCGGACGCATCGAGATCTCCAAGGGCAGCTACTACCAGTACTCGCTCACGCTGGTCGGGCGGCGGGTGGGCCGCTGGCACATCCACCCGTCGTTCGCGGTCAAGGGGGCCGGCACGGTGCTCGGCCCGGGCCAGTGGATCAACGTCACCGAGAACCCGCAGGGGTTCCGCAACGAGGCGACCCTGTACAACGGCGACCGGGTCAACCTGGAGAACTACGGGCTGCCGCTGGTGTGGGGCTGGCAGGTCGTCACGGTGCTCATCGGGCTCGCCTGGATGCTGTGGTGGACCGTGCCCAAGTTCCACCGCACGGTCACCAACCTGGCGGTGACCAGCCAGATCCCGCTGAACGACGACGGCGTGGCCGTGGGGCTGAACAGCAAGCGGGACCACCGGGTGGTGAACTGGTTCGTGCTGGTCACGCTCGCGTTGATGGCGGCGATGTGGATCTATCAGGCCGCCGCCTACCCGGTGAAGATCCCGCAGCAGGTGGTGCAGTTCGCGCCGCCGACCCCGACCGACGCGCCCGCGGACACGGTGTCCGCGCGCACCGGCAAGGCGGTCTTCGACCCGGCGGCGGACAAGCTCACCATCCAGCTCCAGGCCACCAACAACGGCGAGCGGGCCGTCCAGGTCAGCGAGTTCAGCACCAGCACGCTGGACTTCAAGAACCAGGCCGTCACCGGCGGCCAGGTGGACCGCACGCTCGACGTCCAGCCGGCCGAGCCGATCGCGCCGGGTGAGACCAAGCAGATCACCATCTCCATGGTCGAGGGGGTGTTCCAGAGCGAGAAGCTGATCCCGGTCGGGGAGGCGCAACTGACCGCGGCCGGCATCCTGGTCTTCCAGGACGACCAGGGTCAGAAGTCGACGGCGGAGATCAACGCGCCGATCCAGCCCAACTTCTGAGCCCGCGCGGTCGGGGGCACGGCCGGGAATCGCCGTCCGGCCGTGCCCCCGCCAACCGGGGCACGGCCCGCTGTTCGGGGGGCCGCGTCGCGGGGAAGTCGGCCTTCACGCGGCGCGTCCCGTCGGGCACAGTAGGGGCGCGCCCGTGTGAGGAACGGAGGCGAGCGCATGGACAACCTGGCGGCACGCGCCGGAGAGCACGCATGTTCAGCGTGATGCTCCTGCTCCCACTGGCCTGGCTGGCCCTCGGGGTGCTGTTCATGATGATCGCCTTCACCGACAAGGACGAGCCCGCCGGTGAGCGCGAGCCCGCCCGTCCCCGCGCGCTGCCCAACCCGACCGAGCACCCGCTCGGGCACGTCCACCTGGCGCTGGTGACCTCGAAGATGGAGCGCCGGCGCGAGCGCGTGCGGCTGGAGCGGGCCGCGGCGGACGCCGCGCAGGCGGACGGGGATCCCGGCGACGGCCAGGCGCCCCGGCGCGCGCCCCGGCCGCGCCGCCACGGCGGCCACCACCTCAAGCGGGTCGTCTGAGGACCGGGGCGGACGGATGCGGATCCTTGCGCACGCCGGCGGGGACGAGGGTCTCATGTTCGGCTCGGCCCTGTTCCTGCTGATGCTGGTGGGTGGCGGGATGGCCCTGCTGCTCGTCGGCGAGCGGTCGGGCGGGCTCGACCGCCGGATCAAGACCTGGTTCACGATCGCCGCCCTGGTGACGGCCGCGGCGCTGGCCTGGATCCCGGTGCGGTACCAGACCTGCCACGCCTGGCGCGACCAGCTCCTCAACGCGACCAGCGTGCTGGTGAGCGCCAGCGGCGCCGGCAGCGACACCCCGCCCGCGATGAGCGCGCAGGACCGCGCCACGGTGCAGTCGCGGGTCAGGCAGATCCTCGGTCAGCGGCCGTTCGGCTGCATCTGACCGGCTGTGACCGACGTGATCCCGCGCCCCGACGACGGCACCGGCGCCGGCACGGGCAGACCCGGCCTGGAGCGCACCGTCGAGGGCGGCATCCTCACCGGGATGCTCGCGGTGCTGCCCGCGGCCGCGCTGCTGATGGTGATCTCGGCCGCCCAGGGCCGGGGGCTGTACACCCCCGCGTACCGGATCGCCACGTTCGTCGACGCGGACATCCTGGACGCCGCGCTGCTGGCGGCGCGCAGCGGCGACGGCCTGTACTTCGTGCAGGAGCCGTTCTTCTTCGCCGCCGCGCTGAACCTCTTCCTCGCGGCCGCGTTCGGCGCGGGCTTCGCCCTGCTGGCGCGGGCGCTGGGCCTGCGGGAGCGGACCGCCCTGGTCCGGGCCGGCCTGGTGTACGGGCTGGCCCTGCTGGTCGTCATGGGCCTCGGCGTGCTGCCGGCGCTCGGGCGGCTGCTGGACCTCGGGCGGCCGGTGACGAGCTTCGCCGGCTCGGTCGGCTGGCCGGGGTTCGTCGCCGCGCACCTGGTCTACGGCGCGCTGCTCGGCAGGTGGTCACCACTGCGGAACAGTGGCCCCCCGGACGAGCAGGCGCTCTCGCCACGCGGCTGAGGAAGCAGTACGATCCTGCTGGGAAACGGCAGAACCAGAACGAACCAGAACTGGGTCACGGCTATCCACCAAACCGTCGTCTCGCCACCCGAAATTCTCGGGATCCACCGTTGGAGGAGCGAGCCATGGGCGGGTCGAATGGCCACGATCCGGAGCCGGCGTCCTCCGGTCGTATTCTTGGCACCGCGATCAACGCGCTCAGAGCCCTGGACCTGATCGCCGGGCATCCGCGCGGCGTGTCCGCGAAGGCGATCGCGCACCGCCTGGACGTCAGCCTCTCCTCCGCCTACGGGCTGATCAACTCCCTGCGCACCGAGGGCTTCGTCGAGGTGTCACCGGCCGGCTCGGGGCTGTTCACGCTGAGCAGCAAGGTCGTCCAGCTCTACCAGGGGTACGTCGAGGCCAGCACCCAGCCGGAGCGGTTCGAGCCGTTCCTCGACGAGCTACGCGGACGCGCCCGGGCGCGCGCGTACGCGGCCCTGTGGAAGGGCGGCGACCTCGAGGTCGTCCAGATCCTCGGCCGCCGCGGCGCCCGCGAGCTGCACGACGTCTCCCGGGGCTTCCGCGGCGCGGCGCACGCGCTGGCGCTGGGCAAGCTCTACCTGGCCACCCTGGGCGAGCGGCAGTGGCCCGCCTACCTGCGGCCCCCGATCCTCAAGCGCTTCTCCCACCGCACCATCACCTCCCGCCAGGAGCTGCAGACCCACCTGCTGGACGTGAGGCGGCGCCAGGTCGCCCTCGACGTCGAGGAGTACCAGGAGGGGAGCTGCTGCGTGGCCACCCCGGTCCACGACGCCTCCGGCAGGCTGGTGGCCACGCTCGGGGTGTCGGTCCCCGCGCAGCGCTTCAAATGGGACCTGGACACGCTCGTGGAGATCACCAGGGACGTCAGCCGTGAGGCGACCGCGGAGCTGGCGCTGCGGCAGGGCGTCGCGGCGCGGTCGCGCGCCGCGGGCCAGCCGGGCTGAGAACCCCGTTTGTTTTCGCGCAGTGCGGCAATCGCGCACCCGTGTCCGGGCCAGGCCCCTGGGAGCGGCAGAGCCGGGCACCTAAGCTTCGAAGTCTGCAGGTCCCCTCGCACCGGCGCGAGGAGGCCTGCACGCTCACCGCGCCGGCGACAGGGGGTCCATCGCCCAAGGGGGTGCCATGTACGAGAAGGACGGCGAGAAGTACTTCGTCGTGGACGCGCACGTCCACTGGTGGGACGCCAGCCCGGAGAACTGGCTGAACAAGTACGGTGAGGGCTGGATCAAGTGCTTCTACGACTACCACCGCAACCTCAGCCCCCCCGAATGGGTGTGGTCGTTCGAAAAGTACTGCAAGTACAGCGAAGAGGACATGATCCACGACCTGTTCGAGACCGGGTACGTGGACAAGGGAATCTTCCTGCCGACCTACCTCACTGACTTCTACCGCGACGGCTTCAACACGACCGCGCGGGACGCCGTCCTGGCCGAGAAATATCCGGACAAGTTCATCCTCAACTCCGCCTGGGACCCCCGCGACGGCGAGCGCGGCATGACGGAGTTCGAGGAGAAGGTCAGGCGCTGGAACATCCGGGGCGTCAAGCTCTACACCGCCGAGTGGAAGGGCGACTCCAAGGGCTGGAAGCTCACCGACCCCGAGGCGCAGCGCTACCTCGACCTGTGCCGCCAGCTCGGCGTGAAGAACATCCACGTCCACAAGGGCCCGACGATCTGGCCCCTCAACCGCGACGCGTTCGACGTCCACGACGTCGACGACGCGGCCACGATGTTCCCCGAGCTGAACTTCATCATCGAGCACGTCGGCCTGCCGCGGCTGGAGGACTTCTGCTGGATCGCCACGCAGGAGCCGAACGTCTACGGCGGGCTCGCGGTCGCCATGCCGTTCATCCACGCCAAGCCGCGCTACTTCGCCAAGGTGCTCGGCGAGCTGCTGTGGTGGGTCGGCGAGGACCGCCTGACCTTCGCCAGCGACTACGCGCTGTGGTCGCCGAAGTGGCTGGTCGAGAAGCTCGTGGACTTCCAGTACCCCGAGGACATGCAGGAGGAGTACGGACAGCTCACCGCCGACACCAAGCGCAAGATCCTGGGCCTCAACGCGGCCAGGCTGTACGACGTCGAGGTGCCCGCCGAGGTCCCGCAGCCGGAGGCGACCCCGCCGCCGATCACCGACAAGCCGGAGGTCGACCACGCCCATGCCTGACCGTCCCGGCCAGGCGGGCGCGGTCGAGCGCGAGCGCGTCCTCGAGGCGCTCTCGACCGTGCGGGATCCCGAGCTGGACGAGCCGATCACCACGCTCGGCTTCGTCGAGGGCCTGGAGATCGGGCCGGGGGTCGTACGGGCGCGCCTGCGGCTGCCGACCTTCTTCTGCGCGCCGAACTTCGCCTTCCTGATGGTCGCCGACGCCAGAGCGGCCGTCAGGAAGGCCGTCGGCGACGGCGTGGAGATCCACGTGCGCCTGGTCGACCACAGCAACTCCGACGAGATCAACGACGGCGTGGAGCAGGGCGGGGGCTTCGAGGGCACGTTCGGCGACGAGGCCGGCGGCGAGCTGGAGGAGCTGCGGGTGCTGTTCTGGGGCAAGTCGTTCGTCATGCGCCAGGAGCGGCTGTGCCGGCGGCTCATGGCCGCCGGGGTGCGCGCCCAGGACCTGCGCGCGCTCACGCTCGCGGACCTGCCCGAGGGCGAGGACGCCAGGCGGTACCTCGCCCGCCGCGCCGAGCTGGGGATCGACACCTCGGACACGGCGCCGTTCCTGGTCGACACCGCCGGCCGCCCGCTCCCGCCGGAATCGACCGCGCGGCACCTGCGCTTCGCGCGCACCGTCCGGGTGAGCATCGAGGGCAACGCCGAGTTCTGCCGGGGCCTGCTCGAGACCAGGTACGGCCTGCAAGGACAGGAGGCGACGACGGCATGAAGGCGGCCAGGCTGCACACCTACGACGAGGACCACCTGCACGTCGACGACATCCCCGAGCCCAAGCTCCAAGGGCCGCACGACGTCATCGTGAGGGTGGGCGCGGCCGGGCTGTGCCGCACCGACCTGCACATCATCGAGGGCGTCTGGCGCGGCACGCTGGACCCGGAGCTGCCGTACACGCTCGGCCACGAGAACGCCGGCTGGGTCCACGAGGTCGGCGAGTCGGTCACCGCCGTGCAGCCCGGCGACACGGTGATCCTGCACCCCAAGGCGAGCTGCGGGGTGTGCGCCACCTGCCGCAAGGGCGAGGACATGTACTGCCCGGACGGGCCGTTCCCCGGGCTGGACTCCGAGGGCGGCTTCGCCGAGTACATCCGCACCAGCGAGCGGGCGCTGGTCAAGATGGCGCCCAACCTCGAGCCCAAGCAGGTGGCGCCGTTCGCCGACGCGGGCCTGACCGCCTACCGGGTCGCCAAGAAGGCGGCGCGGGTCCTGCCGCCCGGGAGCACCTGCGTGATCATCGGGATCGGCGGGCTCGGGCACATCTCGCTGCAGTGCCTCCTGGCGACCAGCGCCGCCGACATCATCGGCGTCGACCTCAACCCCGAGCACCGCAAGCACGCCGAGGAGCTGGGTGCCAACCACGCCGTCGAGGGCGGCGACGGCGTCGTGGAGCGCGTCAAGGAGCTGACCGGCGGCGACGGGGTCGAGGCGGTGATCGACTTCGTCGGCGAGCACGGCACGACCGAGCAGGGACCGGCGATGCTCAAGCCGGGCGGCACCTACTTCGTGGTCGGCTACGGGGGCACCGTCTCGGTCCCGGCGCTGACCTACATCTTCAACGAGGTCAGCACGGTCGGGACCCTGGTCGGCAGCTACACCGACCTGAGCGAGCTGATGGAGCTGGCCGCCCGCGACAAGGTCCGCCTGTCCATGCGCGAGTACCCGCTGGACGACATCAACCGGTCGATCGACGACCTCTACGCCGGGACCTTCCAGGGCCGCGCGGTCCTGGTCCCGTAGGGAGCGCCGGCTCCCGCGGGTCGGCTCCCCTGCCTCGCGGCGCGCTGGTCCGCGTCGCGAGGCGGGGGACGAACGTCGCCCGCGACCGGGACGGCCGGCTGCACGCCGACAGCGGCCGCCCCGGCCTGGGCCGGCAGCTCACCGATCGGGACCCGGACCACGAGCATGCGGCCGTTCCTCGCGGGCGCACGGCTGCCCGGCCGCGGCGACCAGGGCCGATGCGGACGACCGTGAGAAAGTGCCCCGATCGGGCCGGTGCGTGACTTAAACTCTCGGTGCGGTTGGTCTGCTCTCCCGGCTGCCGGATCCCGGTCGGGAGTCCGCCCAGGTCAGGGCGGTCGGAGAGGGCTGAGGCACGGCCGGAGGTGCTGCGGTGAGCAGTCGGCACGAACCCGGGGAGGGGGGGTCGAATGCCGGGCGTCTCCGCCTGCTGCTCATCCTCGGGCTCGCCGTCGTGGTGTCCGGGGTCGTGCTCTGGGTGCGCCTGCCCCGCAGCAACGCGGGCACCCCCTGCCGCGGCGCGACCAGCGTGCTCGCGGTCACCTCCTCCGAGGAGAAGGCCCCGCTGCTCTCCCAGCTTGCCCGGGAGTACATGCGCACCGGGCCGAAGGCCGGCGGCCGGTGCCTGCAGGTCGACGTGCACGCCAAGAGCTCCGGTGCGACGCTGCGCGCCCTCGCCGCCGGCTGGAGCGGCAACGACGGGCCCAGGCCCGACGTGTGGTCGCCGTCCAGCTCCGCCTGGACGTCGATGCTGCAGTGGCGCAACCAGCAGGCGGGACGGCCCGACATCGTGGGCGGCGGGCATCCGAGCGTCACCACCACGCCGCTGGTGGTCGCGATGCCGAGACCGATGGCCGTCGCGCTCGGCTGGCCACGCACCCAGGCGAGCTGGCTGGAGCTGCTGGACCTGGCACGGTCGCACGCCAGCTGGGCCCGGTTCGGCCACCCCGAGTGGGGCACGTTCAAGCTCGGCAAGGCCAACGCGGACCTGACCGGCTCGGGCCTGGACGCCGTCCTCGCCACGTACACCGCGGCGACCAAGCGCAGCGACACCCTGCGCACCGACGACGTGCGCAACCTCGGCGTCCGCCGCTTCGTGGCCGGCGTGGAGCAGGCGGTCGCCTACAGCAGCGACACGATCTCCACCGTGCTGTCCGGGCTGCGCCGCGCCGACGACCGCGGCGAGGCCCTGACCTACATGTCCGCGATCGTCGCCGACGAGCACGACGTGTGGGCGTACAACCACGGCGTGGTCGGCACCTCGGGTTCGCAGGACGGCGCGACCCCGCCGAAGGTGCCGCTGGTCGCGGTCTACCCCAGGGAGGGCACGCTGCTCGCCGACCATCCCTACGCGATCCTCAGCGCCCCCTGGGTCGACGACGCCAAGCGGGTCGCGGCCAGCGACTTCCTCGCCTGGCTGCAGCGGGACGACGTCCAGCGCAACTGGCAGCGGGCAGGCTTCCGCAACTGGCAGGGCGTCCTCGGCGACCAGGCACAGCCCGAGAGCGGCCTGCTGCCCGCCCAGCCGCAGATGATCATCGACCGGCCCACCCCCGAAGTCCTGGAGCTGCTCGTCCAGCGCTCGGCCCAGCTCAGCAAGAAGGCCAACCTGCTGAGCGTGATCGACGTCTCCGAGTCGATGCTGGACCGGGTGCCCGGGACGGGGACGACCAAGATCGGGCTGGCCACCCGTGCCGCCGGCTCCACCCTCGGGCTGCTCACCGGCGACGACCGGATCGGGTTGTGGGTGTTCGCCAGCACCCTGCGCGGCGGTACCGACTACCGGGAGCTGGTCCCGCTCGGCCCGGTGCGCGACCCGGTGAACGGCGTTCCCAGGGACCGGCTGTTCCGCGAGCAGCTCGCCGCGGTCCGGGCGGGCAACGGCACGGGGCTGTACGACACCACCCTGGCCGCGTTCCGGACCGTCCACGACAACTTCCAGCCGGGCGCGGTCAACGCGGTGCTGATCCTCAGCGACGGGGTGAACCACGACCCGCGGTCGATCCAGCTCAAGGAGCTGATCGACACGCTCCAGGACGAGCAGGACGAGCGCCCCGTGCACATCATCACGATCGCCTACGGCGCCGACGCCGACCGCCAGGTCCTCGAGCAGATCGCGAACGTGACCAGCGGCGCCTCGTACAACTCCGCCGACCCCAGGGACATCGAGCGCATCTACTCCCAAGCCATCTCGAACTTCTGATCCGTATCCAGTACGTTGTCCTGGCCGTCGTTCATGATCCGGACGGGGGAAGTCCCGGTGCGCCAGCGACTCCAGCAGGTCAGGGACGTCATGTCCACCAGTGTGGTGGCGGTGCATCGTGGCACCCCGCTCAAGGAGGTCGCCCGGCTCATGGTGGAGCGGGGCTGCGGCGCCGCGGCGGTCGTCGGCTCCGAGGGCCGGGTGATCGGCGTGCTCTCCGAGTCGGACCTGGTGCTCAAGGCCGAGCTGCCGCACCCGGTCGAGCAGCCCGAACGGCGGACGAACCTGCGCAGTCACCGCCGCAGCGCCGCCGCGGCCACCGCCGGTCAGCTCATGACGAGCCCCGCGGTCACGGTCGGGCCGGAGGCGACCATCGCCGAGGCCGCCCGCCTCATGCGGCGCGCGCAGGTGCGCCAGCTTCCCGTCCTGGTCGACCGGGTGCTCGTCGGGTTCGTCTCCCGCTCCGACCTGGTGCGGATGTTCCTGCGTCCCGACGAGGAGATCCGCCACGACGTCCTGGACACGCTCGTCGAGCACGACCTGGAGATCGACCCCGACCGGCTCCAGGTCGAGGTCACCGACGGGATCGTCGCCGTCCACGGCCGGATCGGGCGGCGCAGCCTCGCGCCCGCGGTGCTCGGCCTGGTCCGTACCGTCGCGGGCGTGGTGCGCGTGGACGCCCGCCTCGCCTGGGACGTGGACGACACCCGGATCGGCTGGGGCCGAGTGGGCTTCCCGATGCTCTGAGCAGGTGGCCAGAAGCTCTGCTCGCAACCCTGGCCGGCGGCCCTCGTGGCGCTTGGCCGGGGGGGTGTTCTGGTGGCTGGAGGCCGGGCTCGCCGGGTAGCCGAGCGGTTCTGGACCTGGGAGGAGCGTGGCCACGGCGGCGCTGGTGGTCGTGCACGACGACCGGCGTGAGGGAGGTCGGCAATGCGCAGGCTCATCGTCAGCAACGCCATGTCACTGGACGGCTATTACAGCGGGCCGGACGACGACGTCATGGTCCTGGAGCTGGACCCGGCCTTTGACGCCTACAACGCCGAACGCCTGCGCGCGGCCGACACGCTGCTGCTCGGACGTCGGTCGTTCGAGGGGTTCAAGAGCTTCTGGTCGTCGGTGGCCGACGACCCCGATGCCCGGTGGACGGGTGCACAGCGGGAGGTGTCGCGGCTGGACAACGCCATCGACAAGCTGGTCGTGTCGGACAGCCTGACCCCCGAGCAGACCCAGCCGTGGCAGCACACCACGCGCATCGTCAGCCGCGCGGACGCGCACCAGCAGATCGCCGAGCTCAAACGCCGACCCGGGAGGGACATCCTGGTCTTCGGCAGCCGCACGCTCTGGAGCGACCTGCTGGCTCGCGGGCTGGTCGACGAGCTGCACCTGATGGTCGGCCCGGTCGTCGCCGGCGGCGGCACGCCGCTCTTCGAGGGTGTCCCCTCGATCGCTTCGGCGCATCGACCGGATCGGCCGCTCGACAGCCGCCAGTCGCTGCAGCTGGTCGGCGTCCGCGGCTGGGAAGGCTCGGGCAATGTCCTGGTCCGCTACGAAGTCGGCCGCCAGGAAGCGTGAAGCGCGCTCCAGGGCCGAAAAGGAGAGCGAGATGCGCAGCGTGATCGTGCAGGACTGGATGACCCTGGACGGGGTGGTGCAGGCGCCCGGCGACCCCGACGAGGACCCCAGCGGCGGCTTCCAGCACGGCGGCTGGAGCCTGCCCTATTTCGACGACGTCGCGATGAAGTGGGCATCTGAGAGCATCGCCGCCGCCGGCGGGTACCTGCTGGGCCGCCGCACCTACGAGGTCTTCGCGGCCCACTGGCCGAACGCGTCGCAGGAGGAGCAGGCGCTCGCCGGGCCGCTGAACGCGCGGCCGAAGTACGTGGCGTCCACGACGCTCACCGAGCCGCTCGGCTGGCAGAACTCCACGGTGCTCCAGGGCGACGTCGCCCAGGCCGTGGCCGCGCTGAAGCAGGAGGGTGGCGCCGACCTGCTGGTGATCGGCAGCCCCAGGCTGGCGCAGACGCTGGTCGACCACGAGCTGGTCGACCAGTTGCGGATGATGATCGACCCGGTCGTGGTCGGCGGCGGCAAGCGCCTGTTCCGCGACGACGGGACGCGCAGGCCGCTGCGGCTTCTCGACAGTCAGGTGACGACCACGGGCGCGATCCTTGCGACCTACGCTCCCGGCAAGGCTTGACCGCGCCACGGTCACGGACAGAACTGCTGGAAGGCCGCTCAGGGTGCCGCGGCGGCGGACGTGCGGCGCTCCAGCATCAGGATGCCGCGCTGGTCGAACGCGGTCCGCCAGGTGCCCTGGTCCGCGCGCAAACGGTCGAGCACGGCACGGTCGGGCGGGGACAGCACGCCCGGCTCCACCACCACGAAGCGGACGCTCGCCTGCTCCGCCGGCGTGGCCGGGTCGCCCTGCAGTCCCCAGTTCACCGCCCGCCAGGGGTTGGGGAACTCGTAGATCACCGTCCGGTGGGCCAGGTGCGGGACCAGGTCGCGGCCCGCACTGACGGGAGCGTCCGGCGCGACGCGCGCGACCGCGGCGCGACGCGCGTCGTGCACCGGGCTGTCCGCCGGCAGCCGGCCCTGCCGCGTCCACGGGGCGGCACCGAAGCTCGCGCTGGCGACCGCGCTCGTGAGCAGCAGCACGGCGAGCGCGGGGGCCAGCAGCCGGCGGCGCCGCGCGGCCAGCCACGCCGTGCCCGCGACCGCCGCGACCGCCAGCACCGGGGAGGCGGTCGCCAGGTACTGGTAGGTGATCTCGTGCTGGGTCTGGTGGACCGAGGCGAGGTTGAGCAGCAGCGGCGGCAGCGCCGGCAGCAGCCACCGCCACGCCGCCAGCGGCAGCGCGGCCAGCGGCAGCAGGACCAGTGCCAGGTAGCGGGCGCCCTGCGCGCTCGCGAGCGTCCGCAGCGCGTTGCCGCCGACCGTCGGGACCGCCGCGACCAGCGCGCCGAGCCCGTTCCCCGACACCCCGTAGCTGCGCTGCAGGTGCCGGCTCGGCGCCCCGAGGACCAGCGGCACGAGCGCGAACGTGACCACCGCGAACCAGGCGAGCGCCCCGGCCGCGACCCACCAGCCCCAGCGGCGCCGCCATCCGGTGCCGGCCCCGGACCCGACCCGGCCGCCCGCAGGATCGCCGGCGGTGAGCGCCAGCATCACCCCGAAGCCGGCCACCACCAGCGCGACGTCCTCCTTGGCCAGCAGCGCCGGTACCAGCCAGGCGACCATCAGCCGCGGCCGCCCCTCCTCGGCGGCGAGGTAGGCCAGCGCGATGCAGCCGGCCGCGATCGTCTCCAGGTGGAACTCGAAGACCGCCGCCCACTGCATCGCGGGATAGGCCAGGTAGGCGAGCGCGAGCACGAGCCCGGCGGCCTCGCTGCGCAGGCGCCGGACCGCGATCCGGTACACGACCACGGCCGGGACCGCGAGGAAGGCGACCTGGGCGAGCAGCAGCACGCGCGGGTCCGCCCACAGGCGGTACAGCGGCGCGAACGCCACCAGCAGGTAGGAGGCGTGGTCGCCGAAGAACGGCAGGTGGGTGACGGTCGAGTAGGGGTCGCGGAGCCTGCTGAGCAGCCACGCCGCCTGGTCGAAGATGCCGACGTCGAAGCCGTGCGTGGCGAACCGCGCCTGCGCCAGCCACACCTTGGCGCCGAAAGCGGCCAGGAAGATCGCCACCGCCGCCACCAGCCCGATCCGGCACCACACCTCGACGGAGGTGCGGCCCCCGGCCGGAGCCGCCTGGCCGCCGTGCAGGAGCGGCGGGCGGCGCCGCCGGGTGGCGGTCCTGGCGCCGCCCGAGCCGGCGGCGGTCACCGCTCGATGCGCCGGAACGCGGCGCGCGGCAGGTGACGCAGTCCGGACATCACCACGCGCAGCGCCGGCGGGACCCAGACGGTGTGCGCGCCGCGGCGGACCCCGCCGAGGATCGCCTCCGCGACCGCCTCGGGCGTGGTCGCCAGCGGCGCGGGCGGCATCCCGGCGGTCATCCGGGTGGGGACGAAGCCCGGCCGCACCACCAGCACGCCCACGCCGGTGCCGGCGAGCCGGTCGCCGAGCCCCTGGCAGAAGGCGTCCAGGGCCGCCTTGCTCGCGCCGTACACCAGGTTGCTCTTGCGCACGCGCTCACCGGCGACCGAGGACAGCACCACCAGGGTCCCCTGCCCCTGCTCGACCAGGCGCCGGGCGACCGGCAGGATCACCGAGGCGGCGCCGAGGAAGTTGGTGTGCAGCAGCCCGACCGCGGCCTTGGGGTCGGCAAGCGGGTCGAGGTCGCGCCCGAGCAGCCCGAACGCGACCAGCACCAGGTCGATGTGCCCGTGGCGCTCGAACACGTCGGTGACGAACGCCTCGTGACCGGGCAGGTCGTCGGCGTCGAACGCCACGGTGTCCACCGTGGTCGCGCCCAGCCGCCGCAGCTCGTCGGCGGCCGCCCGGAGCGCGCTCGGCCGCCGCCCGGCGAGCACCACCGTGCGCGCCCGCTCCCGCACCAGCGCCCGCACGGTCGCGAGCGCCAGCTCCGACCCGCCCCCCAGCACCAGCACCGACTGCACCGACCCCAGCCCGTCCCTCACGCCCGACCTCCCTGATCGACCGAGGGGGCTGCTCTGCGCTCCGCCCCCCC
>DATFRI010000106.1:0-10877 GCA_035263405.1 Actinomycetes bacterium
CCCCACCCCCCACTCGGCCGCACACCCCAGCGAAGGACTCCCTGGACCAGCCGGACCCCTCAGCGACGCCCAGCAGCTCGGCAGCCCGTTCCCGCCTGCCCCGTTCCCGCCCGCGCCGGACCCGGCGGACCAGCCGGACGCGGGCACCGTCCAGCCGCCCGCCGCGGCCTGGGGCGGCTGGACGCTCGAGCGCCGGGCCGGCGCGACCCACGACGACCGCCCGGCGCTGCCGCCGCTCGCGCAGAGCGCGCAGCTCCCGCCGCCGGTGACGTTCGGGCCGCCGGGGGAGGAGCCGCCGCCGCGGGTCGTCCCCAGCCGCGCGGCGCGGCACGCCAGCTCGTGGCGGGCGCCGCGCCCGCAGGTCCCACCGCGGCGGACGGCCACGAGCGCGGCGACGGCCCCGGCCGCCGCGCCGCGGCGGGCGGCCGGGCGCGCGCCCGGCGAAGCGCTCGGCCGGCGCCAGGGGGCGGGCGCCGCCGCGAGGCCCAGCCGGCTGGTCAGGGCCCGCCCGCGGGTCAGCCGGCGGGCGCTGTGGCAGGAGCTGCCGTTCCTGGCGATGATCGCGGTGATCCTCGCGGTCATGGTCAAGGCGTTCGTGGTCCAGGCGTACTACATCCCCTCGCGCAGCATGGTGCCCACGCTCGAGATCGGCGACCGCGTGCTGGTGAACCGGACGGCCTACAAGTTCGGCACGCCGCAGCACGGCCAGGTGGCCGTGTTCGTCCGGCCGGACCCCGACGCCGCCCCGCCCGCCGGCGGCGTCGCCGGAGCGCTCCAGCGGATGATGGCCAAGGCGTTCGGCAACGCGCCGCCGGGGACCGAGGACCTGATCAAGCGGGTCATCGGCACGCCCGGGGACGTCGTGGCCGGCCGCGGCGGCAAGCTGTACCGCAACGGGCAGCCGGTCGACGAGCCCTACCTCAAACCCGGGACCGTGACCTCGACGTTCGGCCCCGTGCGCATCGAGCCCGGCCAGCTGTGGATGATGGGCGACAACCGCGAGGACTCCGCCGACTCGCGCACGTTCGGCCCGATCAAGGAGTCCGACCTCGTCGGTCGAGCGGTCGTGCTGATCTGGCCGTTCGACAGCGCCGGCGGCCTGTGAGCGGACCGCCGCTCAGGACCGGACGACCAGCCAGGCCGCGCCGCTCACGACCGTGAGGGTGACCAGGACCTCCGGCCAGCTGTGGGTGCGGAACGCGAGTCCGCCGAGGAGCACGACCTTGCGGCGCCGGAACGGCCACCACAGCGGCACGCCCTGGGTGGTGAGCCCGTCGGCGGCGACGTGCGAGAGCGCGCCGACGCCGATCAGGACCGCGACGACCGGACCGACCGGGCCGGCCGAGAACAGCCCCTGGATCGCGTAGGCGAGCCCGGCCAGCAGCCCGCACCAGGCCAGCGAGTGGGTCGGCCCGCGGTGCCCGGGGGTGAGGCGGTGCCACCAGCCGGGCAGGAGCTGCCCGGTGACCGACCCGGGATGATCGGCGTCGGGGAGGAGCGCGGCCAGCCCGGCGACCAGCACGCCGAGGACCAGCGACTCGTCGAGCACGTCGGCGGCGAGCGCCCCGGCGGCCGCGCCGATCAGGAAATGGCTGCGCTTCATCATGGGCTGGGCGTCATGGGCTCGGGCCTGCCTCGTCCGCGGGGAGGTGGAAGGTTCGTCCGGCCCGTGACCCTACCGCGCGGGTGCGACGGTCGCCGCGGCCTCGTGCATGGCGCCGATGACGCGCTCGACCTGCTCGTCGGTGTGCACGATCGAGACGAACCAGGCCTCGAACGCGCTCGGCGGCAGGTACACGCCGCGGTCCAGCATCGCGTGGAAGAAGCGGGCGTAGGCGCCGGTGTCCTGGGCGCGCGCGCCAGCGTAGTCGCGCACCTCGCGGCCGGTCATGAACGCGCTCAGCAGGTTGCCCGCCCGCTGCACCCGCGCCGGCAGGCCCGCCGCCCGGAACGCCGCGCGGGCGCCGGCGGCCAGCGCCGAGGCCACCTGGTCGAGCCGCTCGTACGCGGCCGCGTCGAGCAGCGACAGCGTCGCCAGGCCCGCCGCGGTCGCCAGCGGGTTCCCCGACAGCGTGCCCGCCTGGTACACGGGGCCCTCGGGGGCGACCAGCCGCATCAGCTCGGCCGGCCCGGCGTACGCGGCGGCCGGCAGCCCGCCGCCCATCACCTTGCCGAAGGTGACCAGGTCCGGCTCGAGCGCGTACAGGCCGGTCGCGCCGGCCGGGCCGACCCGGAACCCCGTGAGGACCTCGTCGACGATCAGCAGCGCCCCGATGCGCCGGGTCTCGGCGCGCAGCGCCGAGCGGAACGCCTCGGTCGTGGGGACGACGCCCATGTTCGCCGCGACCGGCTCGACCATCACCGCGGCGATCCGCTCCCCCAGCTCGTCCACGGCGGCGGCGAGCGCGGCCTCGTCGTTGAACGGCAGCACCACCGTGTCGGCGGTCTGCGCGCCGGTGACCCCGGGCGTGTCGGGCACCCCGAGGGTCGCCACGCCCGAGCCGGCCGCGGCCAGCAGCCCGTCGGCGTGGCCGTGGTAGCAGCCGGCGAACTTGACCAGCTTGGGCCGGCCGGTCGCGGCGCGGGCCAGCCGCGCCGCGCTCATCGTCGCCTCGGTCCCGGAGCTGACCAGGCGGACCCGCTCGGCGACCGGCACCCTGCGGGCGATCTCCTCGGCCAGCAGCACCTCGCCCTCGGTCGGCGCGCCGAACGAGGTGCCGCGCGCCGCGGCGGCCCGGACCGCCTCGACCACCCTCGGGTGCGCGTGGCCCGCGATCAGCGGCCCCCAGGACAGCACCAGGTCCACGTACCGGTTGCCGTCCACGTCGACCAGCTCCGCGCCCTCGCCGCGCGCGAAGAAGCGCGGCACCCCGCCGACCGCCCCGAACGCCCGCACCGGCGAGCTGACCCCGCCGGGGATCCGTCGCCTGGCGCGCTCGAACAGCGCGCTGCTGCGCTCGGTCGGCGGTCCGGCGGCGTGCATGGCGGCTCCTGGCTCCGGGTCGGTCGGGACGCGCCAGTGTAGGTGCGCGGACGCCGGGCGGCGCGGTGCACTTCTGCGACTGGCGCGGCGACCCCGACCAGCGCCTGGACGGTCCGGGCGGTGCGGCGGCGGGTGGCAGGCTCCGACCGCCACCGCCGGGCGGGAACCAGGCCGCCACCCGGAACGTCCCACCTCGCGAACGATGAGACCCCGGCTGCGAGGGAGGACCGATGGGACGGCAACTGTGGCGCGCCGCACTGGTGGGACCGCTGGCGCTGCTGCTCGCGATCATGGCCGGCGCGGGGCCGGCGCTCGCCTGCGCGGGGCTGGTCGGGCCGGGCGGCACCGTCCGGCTCTCCCGCACCACCACGCTCGCCGGCTACGCCGACGGCGTGGAGCACTACGTGACCTCGTTCGAGTACGCGGGCGGCGGCGCGAAGTTCGGCTCGATCATCCCCCTACCGGACGTGCCGACCAAGGTCGAGAAGGGCGGCGACTGGACCCTGCGGCGGCTGGTCCAGGAGACCCAGCCGCAGACCCTCGCCGCCGAGGCCGCCCCGGCCGCCGCCCGCGGCGACGCCGCCGTGGAGATCCTCAAGGCCCGGGTCGACGCGCTGGACATCACGGTGCTGCGCGGCGGCGGCCACGCCGTCGGCGAGTGGGCGCGCGCGCACGGCTTCGGGCTCAGCCCGGACGCCCCCGAGGTGCTCGACTTCTACGCCGCGCGCAGCCCGGTGTTCATGGCGGCGAGCTTCGACGCGCCCGCGGCGGCGGCGCGCGGGCAGCGGATCGGCGACGGCACGCCGGTGCACCTGACGATCCCGACCGACAGCCCGTGGGTGCCGCTGCGGATCCTCGGCCTCGGCCTGCGGCCGGACGAGCGGGTCCAGGCCGACGTCTACCTGCTCACCGAGCGCACGCCCGCGATGCTCCCCCGCCCCTCGCCCGGCGACGGCCTGGAGCTGGCGCGCAGCCAGGACGCCTCGCCCGGCCTGCTGCGCGACCTGCACGCCGACAAGGGCATGGGCTGGGTCCGCGAGTCGGGGATGTGGCTCAGCTACCTGCGCGTGGACAGCGCCGCGTCGCGGCTGTCGTACGACCTCGCGGTCGACGCCAGTGGCCGCGGCGACCCGTCGCCGGTCGCGGCGGGGCTGGTCGGGCTCAGGGACGGCACGCCCGGGAGCCTGCCGGACCCGGGGCCGCCGGCCGCGCCGTGGCCGTGGTGGGCGGTCGCGCTCGGGCTGGCCCTGGCGGCGGTGGGCGGCGCCCGCCTGGCGAGGCGGGCGCGATGACCCGCGCCGGGCTGCTCGGGCGGGCCGGGCTGTGCGCGCTCCTGCTGGCCGCCGCCGGCTGCGCGCGCCCGGCCGTGGCGGGGCAGCGGACGGTCGTGCTGGACGTGCGCCACTCCCGCTTCCTCCCCGACCACCTGACCGCCCGGGTCGGCGACACGGTGACCTTCGTCGTCCGCAACACCGACCCCATCGACCACGAGCTGATCGTCGGCGACGAGGCGGTGCACCGGCGCCACGAGCACGGCCGGGAGCGCCACCACCACGGCGACGTGCCCGGGGAGGTGTCGGTGCCCGCGGGAGCGGAGCGGCGCACGACCTTCACGTTCACGCACCCGGGGCGGGTGGAGTTCGCCTGCCACCTGCCCGGCCACTGGGCCTACGGGATGCGCGGCGAGGTCCGGGTGGACGGCGGCTGAGCCGGTCCCGGCCGGGACCCCCACCCGGCCGGGACCCTGACGGCCCGGACGCGGGACGCGGCCCCGCCGGCCCGGACCTGCGGCGGGACTCAGGCGCCGCCGCGCACGCCCGGGGTGCCGGCCGGAAGGTCCTCCCGCTGGCCGTGGTCGTCGCCGCCGAGGTAGGCGGACTCGCGCAGGGGCAGCTCCGGCAGGAACCAGACGACGGCGCAGACCACCAGCACCGCGGGGATCGCGGCCAGGAAGACGGTGTGGATCGCGCTGCCGAACGCCTCCACCAGCGGCTGCCTGACCCCGGGCGGGAGCGCCAGGAGCCTGGCGGGGCTGGAGCGCAGCGCGGCAGGGTCCAGCCCGGCGGGCAGGCGGCCCGCCGGCAGCCGGGCGGCGATCTCGCTGGTCAGCCTCGCCGACAGGATCGCGCCGAAGAGGGCGGTCCCGAACGCGCCGCCGAGCGACCGGGCGAACGACGCCATCGAGGTCGTGGTGCCGAGGTCGCGAAGCGGGACCGCGTTCTGCGCGGCCAGGACCAGGACCTGCATGAACATGCCGAGCCCCGCCCCGATGACCACCATGTACGCCGACACCTCGGTCCAGCCGGTCCCGACACCGACGGTGCTCAGCAGCCCGAACCCGGCGAGCAGCACGAACGCGCCCATGACCGGGAAGCGCTTGTAGCGGCCGGTGCGGGTGATCAGCCGGCCGACGACGACCGACGTCGAGACGATCCCGATCATGAGCGGGATCAGCAGCAGGCCCGAGTTGGTCGCGCTGACCCCGGAGACGACCTGGAGGAACAGCGGCAGGAACACGATCGCGCCGAACATCGCCAGGCCGACCAGGAACATGAGCACCGACGCGACCAGCACGGCACGGTTGGCGAACAGCCTGAGCGGCACGACCGGCTCCTCCGCCCGCCGCTCCCAGGCGATGAAGGCGGCGAGCATCACCAGCGCGGCCGCCGCCAGGCCGAGGATCACCGGCGAGTCCCAAGGGAACTCGTTGCCGCCCCAGACGGTCACCAGCAGCGCGCTGGTCACGCCGGCGACGAGCAGCGCCGCGCCGGCGTAGTCGATGGCGTGGTCGACGCGGTGGAACGGCAGGTTCAGCACGATCGCCGTCACGACCAGCGCGGCCAGCCCGAGCGGCACGTTGACGTAGAACACCCAGCGCCAGCTCAGGTGGTCGGTGAACAGCCCGCCGGCGAGCGGCCCGGCGACGCTGGCCAGGCCGAACACGGCGCCGAGGTACCCCTGGTAGCGGCCCCGCTCCCGGGGCGAGACGACCTCGCCGATGATCGCCATCGCGAGCGCGATCAGCCCGCCGGCGCCGAGGCCCTGCAGCGCCCGGAACGCGATCAGCTCGTTCATGTTCTGCGCGAGGCCCGCCAGCGCCGAGCCGACCAGGAAGATCACGATCGCGGCCTGGAACACCCGCTTGCGGCCGTAGAGGTCGCCGAGCTTGCCGTACAGCGGCGTCGAGGCCGTCGACGTGAGCAGGTACGCGGTCACCACCCACGACAGGTGCTCCAGGCCGCCCAGCTCCCCGACGATCGTCGGCAGCGCGGTGGCGACGATCGTCTGGTCCAGCGCCGCCAGCAGCACGCCGAGCATCAACCCGCCGAAGACCAGGAAGAGCTGGCGCTGCCCGAGCTGGTAGCCCCCCACGCGGGGGGCCGGCGTCGAGGTGGTGGTCATGCGGGTTCCTCCAGGTGGAGCACGTGGTCCGGGGGCTGTCCGCCGTCCGGGTCCGGGATCCGCCCGGGGCGCGGGCCGGCCGCCGCGGCCGCGGGCTGTCGGCCGGGGGGCTGCGCGCGCTCGACGTCGTCCAGGAACCTGGTCAGCAGCACCGCGAGCCGGTGGCGGTCCTCGGCGGGCCAGGGTTCTAGCAGCGCCGCGAGCCGGGCGCTGCGATGGCGGCGCAGGCGCTCGAGGACCACGCGCCCCTCCCCGGTCAGCTCGAGGATCGCGGCGCGCCGGTCCACGGGATCGGTCGCGCGGCGGATCAGGCGCTCGCGCTCGAGGAGCTGGACCTGGCGGCTGGTCGTCGAGGCGTTGACGCCGAGCCGCTGAGCCAGCTCGGAGACGCGGACCGGGCCGCACTCCCCGAGCCTGGCGAGCAGCGAGTAGGCGGCGCGGTCGAGCGGGAGGCCCGCCGCAGCCATGTGCGCCTCGTGCAGAGGTCGCTGGACCAGCCGCCGGGCGAACCGGGTGAACGCCCGCTCGATCGCCTCGAGATCCTGGGCGGTCGTGTCGGTGGCGGGGCGGCCGGTCATGCCGACAGTGCAGCACAGATAGTTGCCTTCTGCAAGCAACTGTCTGTTCCGACACCGTCTCCCGGCGGGGGACGGACCCGGACCGCCGGCGCGTACGGGACGCCGACGCCGGGTAGCGGTCCAGCGAGCGCCGCCGTGCTGGCGGCGGGCGCGCCGCGCTGGCCACAATGGGTGCGCGACCGCGGCACCGGCGTGCCGCGCCACCGCCCGCCGGGCGGTCCGGTCCCGGACCGACCGGCCGAGCCTCCCCGACGGCACCGTTGCCAGAGCCCACGTGGACACGACGGAGGACGCGATGACCCACCAGGACGTCCCGGCCGAACCCACCCCGTCCTCCAGCGGCCACGCCGGCCCCGGGCGCCGGACCACCGGGCCCGCGGACCCCGAGGCCGGGCGGGCGGACCCGGGCGCAGGCCCCGCGGACTCCGGCACCGCGATCGGGGAGGCGGCCGAGCGCTGGCGGGCGCGGTACGCGGCCACCGGCGAGCGCGACGCGGACTTCACCACCCTCTCCGGGGAGGAGGTCGCGCCGCTGTACTCCCCCCTGGACGACCCCGACCGGGACGTGGCGGGGACGATCGGCTTCCCCGGCGAGTATCCCTACACCCGCGGGGTCTACCCGACCATGTACCGCGGCCGGTCCTGGACGATCCGGCAGTTCTCCGGGTTCGGCAACGCGCGCGAGACCAACGAGCGCTACAAGTACCTGATCGCCCACGGCGGCGGCGGGCTCTCGGTCGCGTTCGACATGCCGACCCTGATGGGCCGCGACTCCGACGACCCGCGCAGCCTCGGCGAGGTCGGCCACTGCGGCGTGGCGATCGACTCGGTGGCCGACATGGAGGTGCTCTTCTCCGGCCTGCCGCTGGAGCGGCTCACGACCTCGATGACGATCTCCGGGCCGGCGCCGATGCTGTTCGCGATGTACCTGGTGGTCGCCGAGCGCCAGGGCGCCGACCTCGCGCACCTCGACGGGACGCTCCAGACCGACATCTTCAAGGAGTACATCGCCCAGAAGGAGTGGCTGTTCCCGCCGCAGCCGCACCTGCGCCTGACCGCCGACCTGATGCAGTTCTGCGCCGCCGAGGTGCCCAAGTACCACCCGATCTCGGTCAGCGGCTACCACATCCGCGAGGCCGGCTCGACCGCCGCGCAGGAGCTGGCGTTCACGCTCGCGGACGGCTTCGCCTACGTGGAGCTGGGCCAGCGCCGCGGGCTGGACGTGGACGTGTTCGGGCCGCAGCTGTCGTTCTTCTTCGACGCGCACATCGACTTCTTCGAGGAGATCGCCAAGTTCCGGGCGGCGCGCCGGATCTGGGCGCGCCGGCTGCGCGAGCGCTACGGCGCGACCAACCCCAAAGCCCTCCAGCTGCGCTTCCACACACAGACGGCCGGGGTCTCCCTGACCGCGCAGCAGCCCGACAACAACGTCGTGCGGACCGCGATCGAGGCGCTCGCGGCCGTCCTCGGCGGCACCCAGTCGCTGCACACCAACGCGCTGGACGAGGTGTACGCGCTGCCGACCGAGCGGGCCGCCCGGATCGCGCTGCGCACCCAGCAGGTGCTCGCCGAGGAGACCGGCGCCGGCAACGTGATCGACCCGCTCGGCGGCTCCTGGTACGTCGAGCACCTGACCGACGTGACGGAGCGGCGTGCGGAGGAGCTGTTCGCCCGCATCGAGGAGATGGGCTCGGGCTCGATGCTGGACGGCGTGCTCGCCGGGATCGACCGCGGCTGGTTCCAGCAGCACATCGCCGACGCCGCCTTCGCCTACCAGCAGCAGCTCGAGAAGGGCGAGAAGGTCATCGTCGGCGTCAACCGGCACGTCACCGACGACGAGCCGCTGGAGATCCTGCGCATCCCCGCCGAGGTCGAGCGCGAGCAGCGCCAGGCCCTGGCCCGCCGCCGCGCCGACCGCGACCAGGGCGCCGTCGACGCCGCCCTCGCCAAGCTGGAGGCGGCCGCCCGCGGCGACGCGAACTTGATCCCCCACCTGGTCGACGCAGCCAGGGCCGAGGCGACCCTCGGCGAGATGACGGTCACGCTCAAGGGCGTCTTCGGCGAGTACGTCGAGCCCCCGATGCTGTAGCCGACATGCTGGGGCCGACCGGACGGGAGCGAGCTGACGATGGCTGACGAGCGGATCCGGGTCGTGGTGGCGAAGCCCGGCCTGGACGGGCACGACCGCGGCGTGAAGATCGTGGCGCGGGCGCTGCGCGACGCGGGCATGGAGGTCGTCTACACCGGGCTGCACCAGACGCCGGAGCAGATCGTCGCGGCGGCGCTGCAGGAGGACGCCGACGCCGTGGGGCTGTCCATCCACTCCGGCGCGCACATGACCCTGTTCCCGAGGGTGCTCGAGCTGCTGCGCGAGGCCGGCGCCGAGGACGTCGTCGTGTTCGGCGGCGGCATCATCCCCGCCGAGGACGCCGCGGCCCTCGGCCGGCAGGGCGTCGCCGCGATCTTCACCCCCGGCACCCCGACCGCGCGCATCGTCGAGTGGGTCCGCGCCGCGGTCGGCGGCGACGGCCCGGCCGTGGCCGGGCCCGTCCCCCAGGGCGCGATGACCACCCCGGACGACCCCCCCGAGGCCGCCGAGGGGCGCTCCGCGGACCCCCGCGGAACGGGCACGCCCAGCCGATGACCGACAGCCAGGGCACCGCGCCCGAGCTGGACGAGGGCACTGCGCCCCAGCTGGACGTCGGGGCTGGAGCCGAAGCCGGCGCCGGTGCCGGCGGACCGCATGCGGCCAGCGCCGTGTCGGGTCCGATGCGCCCTTCCCTCCGCCCCTCCCATGGAGATGGGCGGCGCCGCCGCCCGGCACCGGTCAACGAGCTGATCGAGCGGGTCCGCGGCGGCGACCGCCGCGCGGTCGCACGGCTGATCTCCCTCCTGGAGCGCGGGGAGGGCGGCGAGCTGCGCACGGCCGCCGAGGCGCTCAGCGCGAGCGCGGGACAGGCCGCGGTGGTCGGGCTCACCGGGGCGCCGGGCGTCGGCAAGTCGACGCTGGCGAGCGCGCTGGTCGCGCTGTGGCGGCGTGAGGGCCGCACGGTCGGCGTGCTCGCGGTCGACCCCTCCAGCCCGTACACCGGCGGCGCCCTGCTCGGCGACCGGGTCCGGATGCAGGCGCACGCGCTCGACGAGGGCGTCTACATCCGCTCGATGGCCACCCGCGGCGCGCTCGGCGGGCTGGCATGGGCGACCCCGCAGGCGGCCCGGGTGCTCGACGCCGCCGGCTGCGAGGTGATCCTGGTCGAGACCGTCGGCGTCGGCCAGGCGGAGATCGACGTCGCCGGCCTCGCCGACACGACCCTGGTCGTCCTCGCACCCGGCCTCGGCGACGCCGTCCAGATCGCCAAGGCCGGCATCCTGGAGGTCGCCGACGTGCTCGCGGTCAACAAGGCCGACCGCGAGGGCGCCGACCGCGTCGCCCGCGACCTGCGCGAGATGGTCCACCTCGGGCTGCCGCGCGTCCCTGAGCCGGGCGGCGACCGCCGCTGGAGCCCGCCGGTGATCAAGCTCTCCGCCGGGAACGGGAAGGGCGTCGACCAGGTGGCGAAGGCGATCGCCGAGCACGGTTCGCACCTGCGGTCCTCCGGCGAGCTGCAGCGGCGCCGCCACGCCCGCGCCGCCCGCGAGATCGAGGAGATCGCCGTGGCCGCCCTGCGGACCCGCCTCGGCGCGGTCCGTCGCGGCCAGGCCCTCGACGATCTCGCCGAGCGTGTCCTCGCCCGCAGCCTCGGCCCCTACGCCGCCGCCGACGAGCTGCTCCGCTACGGCGAGCCCGCCCCGGCACCGGTCCCCGCCGCCACCCGCGCCCGCGGTTGACGACTCCGTACGCTCCTCGCGCCGTCCGGTTCACGCCAGGGCTGTGGATCAGCCCGCGACGCAAGGCACCCGGTCCGTTACACTCC
>DATFRI010000107.1:0-3784 GCA_035263405.1 Actinomycetes bacterium
AAGCGGGTGGTCGTGGCCTGCGAGGACCTCCGCTCGGTGGGTACCACCCTGGGGTAGTGACCCCCGCGTAGCGCCGTTTCAGATGCCGACGTCCTGGAGAAGGCAGGCCAGGCACGCGGCCCGGACGACGACGGCGATCCCCGGCCCGGCGAGGTCGCCGACGACGTCCGGATGCATGGCCGCGTCGCAGAGCACCTGGCAGGTCGGCGACAAGGTGAACTTGTCGGCCTGCTCCGGGGGCGTGAGCGCGTTCTGAAGGTCGGAGTTCGTGTCCAGCTCGCCGCCGAATATCAGGATGTGGTGCAGCGACGGCACCTCGACTGCCGCCAGCGCCGCGGCGATGGCGGCCGGGAACCTGTCCCGGGGCGCCTCGAACTCGCGCAGCTCACCGCCGGACTCGATGGACGCCGCGACGACCCGGCCGCCCTCGCGCAGGGCGAACGCGTAGTCGAGGGTGATCCCCGACCGGCTCCAGATCGATCCGCTCACCCCGCTGTCGGACGGGTAGACCGCCAGGCGTTCGACCGCGTCGGTGCTGCCCGCGAGGTCGAGCGCCTCCAGCTTCAGGTGCAACTTGTCGTGGTGGAGGCGGTAGCGGGTGCCGCGCAGCTCGATGCCGTACTCGTCGTCGCCGATCCTGGTGACCAGGAACCCGTACTGTCCGTCGGACATGGCGCCAGTATCGCGGCGCCCACCGGGCGCGGGTGCCGGATTCGTCGAAGTCAGGGGGTGAGCAGCAGGTCCGCCGCCTCGCGCACGTCGTCGGTGACGTGGATCAGGCGGGTCAGGTCGCCGGTCGGCGAGCCGGCGAGCAGCGGTCCGAGCAGCGAGCGCACCGGCAGCTCCTCGGTCCAGAACCGGCGGCCCAGGAACACGAACGGCCCGGACTCGCCGTCGATCCCGTAGAAGGTCATGGTCGCCGCCTGGAAGACCTCCTGGACGGTGCCGGCCCGGCCCGGGGCGAACACGATGCCGCCCCGCGACAGCCGCAGGATCAACTCCTCGCGCACGCTGTTGGAGAAGAGCTTGCCGATCCTGGCCGCGAAGACGTTGCTCGGCTCGTGGCCGTAGAACCAGGTCGGGATCGACAGGCCCCCGCGCCGCGCCCAGTCGGTGTCCGCGTCGGGCGCGAGCCTCGCCCGCACCGCCAGCGCGACCTTCGTGTACGGCCCGTGCTGATGGAAGTCCGGGGCCGCGGCCAGCTCGTCGATGGCGCCGTCGAGGTCGACCTCGGGCCGCGAGGAGGTGTACGCCCCCAGGTTGGCCGCCTCCATGACGCCCGGCCCGCCGC
Source organism: Actinomycetes bacterium (assembly GCA_035263405.1). Lineage (GTDB taxonomy): Bacteria > Actinomycetota > CALGFH01 > CALGFH01 > CALGFH01 > DATFRI01. The sequence continues at coordinate 1,292 of DATFRI010000107.1, forward strand.
CGGTCAGCACCAGCCGGCCGGCGTCGGCGAGCACCCGGGCCAGCGCCGCGGCGTTCCGGTAGCCCGTCGAACCCCGGTGCTCGGCGTGGCCGCCCATGATCCCCACCACCGACCCGGAGCCCTGCCCGTCCGTCCACTCCTGGACCGCCTCGGCCAGGGCGTTGTCGATCCCGTGGTCGTGTATCCGCTGGGCGAGCGCCTCCCGTAGGTCGGGCATGGCACCGCCGTGCGCGAGGAAGTGCGCGTATACCTGGGTGTCGTACATGGCGTCGAAGCCCCCGCCGGCGAAGCCGGCGGTCAGGTCACCGGCCGTGTAGAGGCGGGACGGCTCGGTCGGGTACGGCAGCCCGGAGAACCGCGGCACCACCAGGGCGCCGCGCTGGATCAGGTCGACGGTCTGCGGCATGGTCATCGCGCAACCGACGAACAGGGCGCCGTGCACGTCGACCGCTGACAGGTCGACGCCGGTGAGGACGATGCCCTGGATCGCCACTCCGGCGAGGCCGCCGTCCGAGAGTCGGGCTTCGAGCTCGGCGAGCGTCTCCACCTCGTTGGGACGGTGGTCCTTGGGCGCGATGACTTCGAGGCGAGGGGTCGGCACCCCGAGATCGTATGGCGAAAAGAAGGGAGCCCGACGGTTGGCCGCCGGGCTCCCTTGCCGGGTCCTGGGGAGGCTCCGGATCTCCCATTCTGCGCGGCCCGTCGCGACTTGCACACCGGCCGGTCGCGCGACGGCAGGTCACCCGAGCGTGAGGCCCGACTCACCCCTTTGGCGTGCGCGCCGTGTGCGCGGCGGGGTTGAATGACCGCCATGCAGAACCTGCTACCCGAACCGCCGCCCACCCTGCTGCCGGCCGACGCCGCCGCCGACGACCTGGCCGCGGCCACCGAGGCGAGCCTGCCCGACGTCGCGGCGCGGCACCCGGCGTCGAGCGCGGCCTGGGCGGCGCTCGCCCGGCGCGCGTTCGACGCCGGCGATGTGGTCAGCGCGTACGCGTTCGCCCGCACCGGCTACCACCGGGGGCTCGACCAGCTGCGGCGCAACGGCTGGAAGGGGCACGGCCCGGTGCCCTGGTCCCACCTGGGCAACCAGGGCTTCCTGCGCTGCCTCTACGTGCTCGGCCGGGCCGCCGAGGCGATCGGCGAGACCGACGAGGCGACGCGCTGCGCGGAGTTCCTCCGCGACTGCGACCCTGCCGCCCCGGCCGGCGCCGCGGGCTGACGGCACCCCCGCCGCCTGACCGCCTGACCGCCGGACCGCCCTACAGACCGTCCGCGACCTCGGCGGCGATGCGCAACCAGGCCGCCCTGGTCGCCGCTCCGGCGGCAGCGGCGTTGGCCGCACCGCCCGCGAGGGCGCGGTCGTGCGGCACCACGTGCATGGCGCGGGTACGGCCGGCGAAATGGCGCTGGATCGTGGCGAGGTCGGCGTCGCGCCGTCCCGCGTCGAACCGGCCGGGGGCGGCCGTGACCACGGTGACCGCGTGGCGCACCAGGCGCCGCCGGCCGTCGCGTTCGAGGGCGTCGAGCAGGCGTACGGCGGCCGACCCGGCGGTGGCGCTCGACGCCGGGATCGTCACCACGAGCTGGTCACTGGCGTCGACCGCGCGCCGCCATCCATCGCCCCGCAGGTCGTTGCCGCTGTCAACGATGGCGAGCTGGTAGTGCCGGGCGAGCGTGTCCCGCACCGCGGCGAAGTCCGCGTCCGTCCCGGCCGCGCCCGGCCCCAGCAGGTCGCACCCGCCGCCGGTCTCGAGGTACCCGGCGAGCTTGCCCCGCCCGAGCACGGCACCGTCGGCGAGCGCGGCGGCCAGCGCGGCCGGCCACCCGCGCGCCTGGCCGGGTCCGGTGTCCCAGGCGACCACGCCGACGCCGCGTACCTGCGTGAACGCCGACGCGAGCAGGAGCATCGCGGTGCCCCGGCCCGCGCCCTGCCCTGGGTTGACGATGGTGACCTGTCGGAAGCCGCCGAAGGCCCGCCGGATCGCCTCGTCGCGGTCGGCGTCCGCGTCCGCCCGACTGGCCCGGCGGGTGGAGGCGGCCTCGGCCCGCCGACCGGGCTGCTGTGCGGCGTGCTTCCGGGGTCGGGCCGCGGCGGGTGCCTTCGATGATCGCGGAGCCGCGGGCGGCGGCTGCGTTGTGCGGGACGGCGGCGGCTGCGGTGCCGCAGGCGGTGGCGGTGATGGTGGAGCGGGCTGCTGCGGTGCCGCGGGCGGCGGCCATGACGGCGGAGCTGCCGAACCACGGTCCACCCGCAGGAGGTTGGCGGGCGCCGCCCACCCCGGCCCGGCCGCGGGAGTTGCGGGCTGCGTGGTGCGTTGGGCGCGCGCTCGGGCAGCGCGGGCGGCACGGCCGAACGTGGCACGGTTCGCGTGTGCCCGCCGTGCCTCCGGCGCTGGTCGCGCGGTGTCGGGGACGGTGACCGGCTGCGAAACGTCGGTCGTCGTCGGCGCCGGTTGCCGCGGTTGCGGCACCGGATCCGCCCAGGGCGTG
>DATFRI010000108.1:0-7899 GCA_035263405.1 Actinomycetes bacterium
TCCAGGCGATCGACCGGCGCCGGGTGATCAACCCGATCCAGGCCCGCACCCTGCTGGCGGCGGTCCGCCAGCAGCGGCGCAGCGGCCCGCGGCTGGTCGCCTTCTTCGGCTGCTTGTACTTCGCCGGGCTGCGGCCGGAGGAGGCCGTGGGGCTCGCCATGAGCGACCTGGTGCTCCCCGTGGAGGGATGGGGGCAGCTGCTGGTGGCGCGGCCAGGCCGTACGCGGGCCGGGAGTGGACCGACAGCGGGCGCAGCCGCGACGACCGCCAGCTCAAGCAGCGAGCACGCGGGGAGGTCCGGACCGTGCCCTGCCCGCCGGAGCTGACCACACTCCTGCATGAACACCTGGCCGCGTTCGGCGCCGGGCCGGAGGGGCGGCTGTTTGTGGGGGAGCGCAACGACGCCGAGCTGCCGAAGCTGACCATCGTGCGGGCGTGGCAGCGCGCCCGCATTGCGGCGTTCACGGCGGAGGTCGTCGCCTCGCCGCTGGCCCGGTCGCCGTACGACCTGCGGCACGCGGCGGTGTCGACCTGGCTGAACGGGGGCGTGCCGCCGACCACCGTCGCGGAGTGGCCGGGCACTCGGTCGAGGTGCTGTTGAAGACCTATGCGAAGTGCCTGGACGGCGGCGACGTGGCCGTCCGCGGGCGCGTCCAGGCCGCCCTCGGGCACCGCCCGTAGCTCTGGCCAGGGAGTTTGTCTGCCGGCGTCTTCCCGAAATTGGGCACGTATTGGGCACAGACACCCGCGCACGGCCGGATTCGGCCGCGTCTGGCCGGACACGACTGGACACGAGCAGACAGGCCACAGACGGCACCTGCGCTGGTCAAGGGGCTTATGGGGGTGGCGCCCTCGGCAGGATTCGAACCTGCGCACCCGGCTCCGGAGGCCGGTGCTCTATCCCCTGAGCTACGAGGGCTGAGCGCCTGGATCGGCGGGTTCGTATCGTACCACCGCGCCCGTCCGCCACCTGCGCGGATCGGGATGCTCCCCGCGGCCGTGCGGCCGCGGTCGAGCCCTCCGGAGGGAGCCCGGATCGGGTGTGTTACACTCGCGCGCCCCCGAGCCTCTTCCCCAGACAACCCGGACGAGCTGCTCATGGCTACCGACCGTGTGCTGATCGTCGACGACGACCGGGTGATCCAGGAGCTGCTCCGGGTCAATCTCGAGCTGGAGGGGTACCAGGTCGAGATCGCCTCGGACGGCGAGGAGGCGCTGCGCCGGTTCGAGGCGTTCCGGCCCGAGCTGGTCCTCCTCGACATCATGATGCCCAGGCTCGACGGCTGGCAGGTCGCGCGCCGGCTGAAGGAGCGCGAGGCGGCCCGGGCGGTGCCCGTCGTGGTGGTGTCCGCACGGGCGCAGGACGCCGACATGCAGCGGGGCAGCGAGATCGGGGTGGCGGCGTACGTCACCAAGCCGTTCGACCCGATCGTGCTGATGGACGTCGTCCGCCGACTGCTCGCCGACGCGAGGGGGCCCAGCGGGCCCGGACCGGGCCACGCCGAGCGCTGACCGGGCCGGCGGCGGGCACCTGCCGGGTCTCGACCGCCGCGGGCCGTGCGGCACCCGCGGGTCGCTTGCGGCAAGATGACGCGGCGGCAGGCCGCGCGCCGCGGCGGGCGCGCGGGAACGCTCGGGGCAGGACCGCGGAGGCGGGACGTGGGTGAGCCGGTTCGAGTGGGGATGCTCGGCTGCGGGGCGGTCGGCACCGGTGTGGCGCGGCTGCTGGTCGACCATGCGGCCGAGCTGACCGAGCGCGCCGGCAGGCCCGTCGAGCTGCGGCGGGTCGCGGTCCGCGACCTCGCCAGGCCGCGGGACCCCGCGGTCGACCCGGCGCGCCTGACCGACGACCCGGCGGCGGTCGTCGCCGATCCGGACGTCGACCTGATCGTGGAGGCGATGGGCGGGATCGAGCCGGCGCACTCGCTCATCACGGACGCGTTCGGCCTCGGCAAGCCGGTCGTGACCGCCAACAAGGAGCTGCTGGCCACCCGTGGCGACGAACTGTTCGACGCCGCCGACGCCGCCGGCGTGGACCTCAAGTTCGAGGCGGCGGTCGGCGGCGCGATCCCGATCGTCCATCCGCTCAAGGAATCGCTGGCCGGGGAGCGGGTCCGCAGGGTCCTCGGGATCGTCAACGGCACGACCAACTACGTCCTGTGGCGGATGACGGCCACCGGTGCGTCGTACGCCGAGGCGCTCGCCGAGGCGATCGAGCTGGGCTACGCCGAGCCCGACCCCAGCGCCGACGTCGAAGGGTTCGACGCCGCCGCCAAGTGCGCGATCCTCGCGAGCCTCGCCTTCAACACGAGGGTGACCTCCCGCGCGGTCCACCGGGAGGGCATCATCGACGTCACCGCCGGCGACATCGCCGCCGCCCGCCGGATGGGCTACACGGTCAAGCTGCTCGCGATCGCCGAGCTGGTGGACGAGGCCGTGTCGGTCCGCGTGCATCCCGCGATGGTCCCCGACGCCCACCCGCTGGCCAGCGTCCACGAGTCGTTCAACGCCGTGTTCGTGGAGGGCGACGCCGTGGGCCAGCTCATGTTCTACGGCCGTGGCGCGGGCAGCCTGCCGACCGGCGCCGCGATCCTCGGCGACGTCGTCGACGTCGTCCACAACCTGGACCGGGGCGTCCGCGGGGTCGGCTGCACCTGCTACACCAGGCGGCCGGTCCGGCCGATGCAGGAGGTGCGCACGCAGTACTACGTCGCCCTGGACGTGGCCGACCGCCCGGGCGTGCTCGCCCAGGTCGCGGCCGTCTTCGGTGAGCACGGCGTGTCGATCCGGTCGGTGCTGCAGCGCGGCAAGGGCGAGCAGGCGCAGCTGGTGCTCGTCACCCACCTGGCGCGCGAGGGTGACGTACGGGCGACGCTGACCGGGCTGCGGGCGCTGCCGGTGGTCGGCCGGCTGGCGAGCGTCATGCGGGTGGAGGGGGAGGAGGCCGAGGAGGAGGCGGGCGGCCCGTGAACCGCCTTGAGCGCAGGACCGCCTGGCGTGGGGTGATCGAGGAGTTCCGTGACCGGCTGCCGGTGTCGGCGAGCACCCCGGCCGTGACGCTGCTGGAGGGCGCGACCCCCCTGGTGCCGGCCCCGGTGCTGTCGGCGCGCACCGGCTGCGAGGTCCACCTCAAGGTCGAGGGCGCCAACCCGACCGGCTCCTTCAAGGACCGCGGCATGACCGTGGCGGTCTCCAGGGCGGTCGAGCAGGGCGCGCGGGCGGTCCTGTGCGCCTCCACCGGCAACACCTCGGCCTCGGCGGCGGCGTACGCGGCCAGGGCGGCGATCACCTGCGCGGTGCTGATTCCCGACGGCAAGATCGCACCGGGCAAGCTCGCGCAGGCGCTGGTGCACGGCGCGACGGTGCTGGCGATCGACGGCTCCTTCGACGACTGCCTGGTGCTCGCGTGCGAGCTTGCCGAGCGCTACCCGGTCACGCTGGTCAACAGCGTCAACCCCGACCGCATCCAGGGGCAGAAGACGGTCGCGTTCGAGATCGTCGAGGCGCTGGGCCGCGCCCCGGACGTGCACTGCATCCCGGTCGGCAACGCCGGCAACATCACCGCGACCTGGCTCGGCTACCGCGAGGCGGCCGAGGCCGGCCAGATCCCCCGCGGCCCGGCGATGCACGGCTTCCAGTCGACCGGTGCCGCGCCGCTCGTCCTCGGCCGCACCGTCGCGCGGCCGTCCACGATCGCGACCGCGATCCGGATCGGCAACCCCGCCTCCGCGGACGGGGCCCGGCGCGCCGTCGCGGAGTCGGGCGGGTCGATCCAGGCGGTCACCGACCGCGAGATCCTCGCCGCCTACCGGCTGCTCGCCCGCGAGGAGGCCGTGTTCGCGGAGATGGCCTCCGCTGCGAGCGTGGCGGGCCTGCTGTCGCTGTCGGCCTCCGGGAGGCTCGGCCGCGGCCGCCAGGTGGTCTGCACGCTCACCGGCAACGGCCTGAAGGACCCGGACTGGGCGGTCGCTGGCGCTCCGGCGCCGGTCACCATCCCGCCCGACGCGCGCGCGGCCGCCGAGGTCCTCGGTCTCGGCCCCGGTGAGGTGTCCGCGATGCCCTCTGACCACAGGTGGACGCCCCCGAAGCAGGGCATCGCGGGCACCTCCGGTCAGGCCGCGGGCTGAGGGGCCGGCAGGCCGTGGGCTCCGAGAGGGTCGGCAGGGTCCGGGTCGCGGCCCCCGCCACCAGCGGCAACCTCGGCCCCGCGTTCGACGCGGCCGGGCTCGCGCTCGACTGGTGGGACACCCTCGACGCCCGCGTGACCGACGGGCCGACCGCGATCCACGCCACCGGCAGCGAGGCGGAGCTGCTCCCCGCCGGCCCCGAGAACCTGGTCCACCGGGCGATGCTGGCGCTGGCGCAGGAGGCCGGCGCGGCGCTGCCGGCGCTGCACCTGTCGGTGGTCAAGGCCTTCCCGCTCGGGCGCGGCTTCGGCTCGAGCGCCGCCGCGGTCGCGCTCGGGCTGCTCGCCGCGCGCGCGCTGGTCGCCCCGGAGCTGCCCGACGCCGTGGTGCTGGCGCTGGCGGCCGAGCTGGAGGGCCACCCCGACAACGTGGCGCCCTGCCTGGCCGGCGGCGCCACGCTCTGCTGGCGGGAGTCGGGGCGGGTCGCGGTGACCGGGCTCGCGCTTCACCCGCAGCTGGCCGCGGTCGCGCTGGTCGCCGCCGGGCCCCTGGCGACCGCGGCGGCGCGCGCGGCGCTGCCCGGCGCCGTCCCGTTCGACCTGGCCGCGCGCACCGCGGGCCGGGCCGCGCTGCTGGCGCCGGCGCTCGGCGGCGCGTTCGAGCTGCTGCTGCCGGCGACCGAGGACGGCCTCCACCAGCCGGCGCGGCTGGCGCTGGACGCCGTCTCGCGGCGCGCGCTGGAGACGCTGCGGGAGCGCGGCCACGCGGCGTTCCTGTCCGGCGCCGGCCCCTCGGTGCTGGTGCTCTGCCACCGGTCGGCGCTGGCGGGCGTGCTCGGGGACGCCCGCCGGGCCCTCGCCGGCGCCGGCGGCTGGCGGGCGGTCGAGGTCGGGCTCGCACGGACCGGGGCGCTCGCGACGGTGGAGGCACGCGCCGGCGGGTGAGCGCGGGCGCGGCTGCGGGGGAACCGCGGTCCGAGCCGATAGACTGCAGCATCGAGTCCCCACCGGCCCGGCCCGCGGGTGGACTCGTCGCCCACGACCCGCGTGCTGGAGAGTCCACCAGTGGTTGCGCAGAAGGTGACCTCGCCGGAGGGCGAGGTCTTCGAACTGGCCGACAAGACGGCCGTCCCCTCCGGCCCCGCTCCCGCCTCCGCCCACAGCGAGCGCGTCGAGCAGCTCTGGTCCACCAAGGAAGGCGACGTCTTCCTGTGCGCCGACCCCGAGGGGAACCTCAACCCCACCACCAGCGCGCTGGTCGGCCTGTACTGCAAGGACACGCGCTTCCTGTCGGAGCTGATGCTGCTGATCGACGGGCGGGTGCCGCTGCTGCTGTCGACCTCGACCGAGCGCGTGTTCATGAGCCACGTCGACCTGTCCAACCAGGAGCTGGTGGGCGGCGAGGAGGACGTGATCGCCCCGCTCCAGACGGTCAACGTCCGCCGCACCCGGGTGATCAGGGACCGGCTGTACGAGCGTGTCCGGCTGAAGAGCTACCACGCGGCGCCGATCCAGGTACGCGTCACGATGACCTTCGGGGCCGACTTCGCCGACATCTTCGAGGTCCGGGGCTTCCAGCGCACCTCCCGCGGCAAGCTCGTGGTCCCCAAGGCCGACCGCGCGGGCGCGGTGTTCGGCTACTGCGGCGAGGACGGCCTGTTCCGGCAGACGCGCATCACCTTCGAGCACCCCGCCGACAAGGCCGAGGTCCGCGGCGGGCGGGTGGTGGCGTCCTGGCGGCTCGAGCTGGCCCCGGACGAGACCCAGCTGATCTCCTTCGAGGTCGAGCCGCGGATCGGCGAGGAGCGCATGGCCCCCAAGCGCTTCGACGCGGCAACCCACGAGCTGCGCCGCTCCTACGAGACCTGGGAGCGCGACTGCACCCGGATCCGGACCTCCAACGAGCTGTTCGACACCCTGCTCGCCCGCGGGCGCCGCGACCTGCGCGCGCTCATGACCCCGACCCCGCACGGCGACATCGTCGCGGCCGGGATCCCCTGGTTCGTGGCCCCGTTCGGACGCGACGCGCTCATCAGCAGCCATCAGCTGCTGATGCTCAACCCGGACGTGGCCCGGTCCACGCTCGCGGTCCTCGCCGCCTACCAGGGCGACAAGCTCGATCCCTGGCGCGACGAGGAGCCCGGCAAGATCCTCCACGAGCTGCGCCAGGGGGAGCTGGCGCGCTCCGGGGCGCTGCCGCACACCCCCTACTACGGGTCGATCGACTCGACCCCGCTGTGGCTGGTCGTGCTCGGCAGCTACTGGCGCTGGACCGGGGACCTCGGGTTCTGCCGCCAGATGCTGCCGCACGTCGAGCGCGCCCTCGAGTGGATGGACCGCTACGGCGACCGGGACGGCGACGGCTTCCTCGAGTACGAGCGCGCCAGCGACAAGGGCCTGGCCAACCAGGGCTGGAAGGACTCCCACAACTCGGTCGTCCACGCCGACGGCAGCCTCGCCGCCGGTCCGATCGCGCTCGCCGAGGTGCAGGCGTACGCCTACCTCGCCAGGCTGCGCGCGTCGGAGATCTTCGAGGCGCTCGGACAGCCGGAGCGGGCCCGGGCGCTGCGCGCCGCCGCCGAGTCGCTGCGCAAGAGCTTCAACGACGCGTTCTGGATGGAGTCCGAGCAGTACTTCGCGCTCGCGCTGGACGGCGACAAGCGCCAGGTCGCCACGGTCACCTCCAACCCGGCGCACGGGCTGTACTGCGACATCGTCGACCCGGACAAGGCCGGGGCGATGGCGCGGCGGCTGCTCGCGCCCGACATGTTCTCGGGCTGGGGGATCCGCACGATGAGCAAGTCGGCCCGGGCCTACAACCCGATGAGCTACCACAACGGCTCGATCTGGCCGCACGACAACGCGCTCATCGCCGCCGGGCTCAAGCGCTACGGCTACGGGATCGCCACCAACCGGGTCGCGACGGCCCTGTTCGACATGGCCGTGACCGCCCAGTACATGCGCCTGCCCGAGCTGTTCTGCGGTTTCACCAGGCGCACCCCGAACCTGCCCGTCGCCTACCCGGTGGCCTGCCTGCCGCAGGCGTGGGCGGCCGGGGCGCCGTTCCAGATCCTCCAGGCGATGCTCGGGCTGTCGGCGCGGGCGCCCGACAACGCGGTCACGGTGAACAAGCCGCTGCTGCCGCCCTGGCTGGACGACGTGGAGCTGCGCAACCTGCGGGTCGGCGGCTCGACCATCTCGGTCTCGTTCACCCGCCAGGGCGAGACGACAGGATTCTCCCTTCTGGGCAAGCAGGGCGACATCCGCGTGCTGATGGAGGAATGAACGGCGCCGGACAGGTCATTGCATCCTGGCCAGCGGAGTCCCTAGAATGACGCTTGTCGGAGTCGCTCGACGCTCGGTTCCCGCCTGCGCACGGCATACGCCAACCCGGTTCGAGCAGCAGGGCGCAGCTTCCCGGCGGTGCTCCCGAAATCTGCTCCTGGAGCGAACCCGACACGTATCCGAGAACCCGGCGACCACCTGGTTGCCGCATGCTTCCCGCCCCGTGAGCGGTCGGCCCCGTCCGGCGCGGTCACGGCGGACAGCGAGGTTACGAACACGAGGGAACCCCCACAGGCGTACCGTCCGGCCGGGACGCGCGACGGCGGATCTCACCCCGGTGCCAGGGCAGCAGTGGTCCGTCTGCAGCGGACGCTTCCGACCCTGATCCGGGCGCCAGGTGAGCCGCCCGTCGCCCGCTCCGGCGGGCGTGGTGGTCTGCAGGTGGCGGGGAGGGGTCACCAGCAGGCTGACGACACTGCGGCGGATCT
>DATFRI010000109.1:0-7812 GCA_035263405.1 Actinomycetes bacterium
CGGCCAGGCCGCTTCGGCGCAGGCCGGCACCCTGGACGGCGGCGCGCCCGCCCCGGCTCCGGACCTCGCCGCCGCCGTCACCGGCGCGCAGCAGGTCCTCGCCGAACCCGAGCCCGGCCCCCTGCCCGAACCCGGACGGCCCGAACCCGAGTCCCGGCCCGAACCCGAGTCCCGGCCGGTCCCGGCCCGGCCGGACGGGTCGCCGGGCGGCCACCCGCCCGGCAGCGGCCTGCTCGCCGACGCGGGCTCCACCACCACCGGATCCTCCGACGACCGGGGGCCGGGCGGGGTCCCCCCGGTCGTCCCCAACCTGATGCTCCTGGCCGGCCAGGACGCCGCCACGCGGGACCCCCGGCGCGCCGACCGCGCCCCCGGGGACACCGGTGACCAGGGCGGGGACGACACCACGTTGCCGATCCACGACGGCCAGGCCGGGCCACCCGGCCCCACCGCCGCCCCGCCCGGCCGGGCCGCCGACGGCGGCAGCCTGGTGATCGCGCTGGGCGCTCCCGGCGACCTCGCCTGGGCCGACGGCGCCGCCGCCCTCCCGGCCGTCGACCACCTCCGTGTCCGGGCCGAGGCGGACCCCTTCGGGATCCCCGGCGGCCGCCCGCTGCTGGTGCGGTACTCGAGCGTCGACGTGCTCAGGGGGGGAGTCGGGGGACCGCTCCCGCGGCTCGCCGCCCAGGCCGGCCCGGATCAGGGGTCGGCGATCCTGCTGGACTCCGCGACGCTCTGGGCGGTGCCGGGGATCGCCGCCGGCGTGGCCGGCTGGGGGCCGGTCACGATCCCGCCGATGCCCACGGCGGCCGACTCCCTGGGCCCGTTCCTGGAACAGGTTTGGCGGTTGCGCGATCAGATCAGCTGGGGCGCCTACACCGTCGACGGCCTCCACACCCGGCGGGCCGAGCCCCTGCCCGGCCCCGCCGACCCCGCCGCCTACCGCGCCGCCGCCATCAGCCTGTCGCCCAGCGGCACCCCGCCCGAGGTGCAGCTCAGCCTGTCGCCCAGCGGCACCCCGCCCGAGCTGCAGGACAGCTCGCCGTTCGTGCCGCTGGCCGAGGTCTCGGCGGAGGAGATCGGTGACGAGCGCTTCTACCGCTACGTCTCGGGCCGGCCGGAGCAGGGCCAGGGCCGCTGGTGGGTGACCGTGAACGCGGCGCCCGAGCACGCCACCAAGGTCATGTCGGTCGTGGTCAGCGAGTTCGTCGAGCGTCCCGAGGGCGGGGTGCCGTCCGCCAGGATCGCGGCCGGCCAGCTCGTCGGCCTCCAACGGAACACCATCGTGGTCGAGGTGGCCGACCCCGCGGCGCTGCGGCCCCTCCTGCTGCGCCTGGGCGAGCTGGGCGCCTGGATCGTGCCCGACCGGCTCCCGTGGACCGACGGGATCCTTCCGGGGGTGGGGCTCAGCGGCGGGGCGTACCACGCACCCGATCTCGGCCGTCAACGCCTCGACGTCGTCATCGGCGACCCCCTGCTCAGCTTCCAGGACGTACCCGACGACCCGGCCATGTTCGGCCAGTTCCGCGGCATGGTCCACAGCCGGCTGGAGATGGGAGGCGTGAGCCCGGACGCGCCCCATACGCAGCGCGACGTGCCGACGCTCTCGCCCGAGCAGCGCGTCTGGCTGCAGGCCGAGGGCAGCTCGATCCGCGGCTACCACCTGGGAGGGGTCCGCCGCAGCCCGGCCGTGTTCAGCACCTTCATCGGCGCCACCATCGGCCTCGGCCTCGGTACCTGGGGGGTCGCGGGGAGCCTGCCCGACTCTCCCGACCCCGCGCGCGTCCTGTCCGTGACCACGGGGGTCGGCGCCCTCGGCGGCTACGTGGGCGGCCAGATCGAGTTCGCCCTGAACGCGCGCTACGCGCTCGAACTGACCGCCGAGAACGCGTCGTTCGGCGCCGGCCTACGCGGGATGGTCCTGCCGCGCGTGGGCTCGGGGGCCGTGACCGGGGCCCTGACGGCACCGCTCATGACCTGGACGGCCATGGCCGTGGACCACGTCGTCTTCGGGGTCGACGTGGAACGCGCCGACGTCGCGGCCCTGGGGGCGCGCTCGGCGACCTCGGGCGCCGTCGCCGGCGGCACGGGCGCGGGCGGCGCGAGCCTGACGATCTACCTGCTGGGCGGTGCCGCGGCCGGGTGGGAGGTCCCCGTCCTGGGCAGCCTCGTCGGCCTGCTCCTCGGGACCATCGCGTACTATGCCGCGGACAGCCTCTGGGGCGATGACGTCGAGCGGTCGGTGCGCGCGAGCATGGCCGAGCCGGGACCCAAGGGTCGCCGCGCGGCCGCGAGATGACCCTGGCCGCGCTCACAGCGCGCGCTTGAACGCCTCCCAGATCATCAGCCACGCCCTGTCGACCTGCGGGCTCAGCTCCAGGTTGCGGTAGCCGTTGTCGAAGTACTCCGGCCTGATCACCACGCTCTTCAGGTTCTCGGGGATGAAGCCCTGCTCCACCAGCACGTCGGGGTCGACCTTGGACTGCGGCGGCTGGTAGCCGGTGTACTCGAAGTTCAGCATCGCGTTGCCGCTGTCGAGCAGGAAGTTGAGGAAGTGGTGCGCGAGCACGGGGCTCTTGCCCGACCGGAGGATCACCATCAGGTCGTTGTTGACCGCGCCGCGCCCGTTCAGCGGCGACCAGTACCGCAGCACCTTCTGGCTCTGGCTCTGGCCCTTGGGGAACAGGTACTGGACGTTGATGACGTCGCCCGACCAGGCCTGGCTGATCGCGACCTTGGCCTCGGGCAGGCGGGTGTACCCGTAGGCGTCCACCACCGGCCGCATCTCCTCCGCCATCGCCATCAGCTCGCGCTTGACCAGGGCGAGGTGCGTCGGGCTGGCCGTCGCCAGGTCGGTGATCCCGTTCTTGAGCAGGACCATCCCCATGGTCTCGCGGTACTCGTCGATGACGCTGACCTGCCCGCGGTAGCGGCGGTCCCAGAACAGCTCGTAGGGGTTGGGGTGGTCGGCGACGTCCTCGCGGACCTTGTCCTCGCGCCAGGCGATGCCCGTGCCGTACACGGCGTAGGGCACCGAGTACCGCCAGTCCTGGTCGTAGAAGGGGTTGGAGAAGGTCGGCCAGGCCTGGTCGATGTTGGGGATGTAGGCGTGGTTCAGGGGCCGCAGCAGCCCGGCCTGGATCAGCTTGCCGAGCCGGTCGTAGGTGGGGAAGAACACGTCGGCGAGGACCGCGCCGGAGTTGAGCTTGGCGGTCGCCTCCTCCAGCGTCTCGAACGTGGCCACCTCGACCTTGACGCCGTAGCGCCGGTACTCGCGCTCGAACTTCCTGATCGCCTCGGTGTTGAGGTAGTCCTTCCAGTTGTACAGCCGCAGGGTCGCCCGTCCCTCGGGCTCCTGGCCCTCGCTGATCGGCTGGTTGTCCTCGCTGATCGGCCAGGTGACGGGCTGCGCGGGGCTGGCCACCGCGAGCCCGGCGACGCCGGCGCCCGCCGGGCCCGTCCCGCCGCCGTCCCCGCAGCCCGCCAGCAGCGCGGCGGTGCCGGCGAGCGCGGCCGACCCGGTGAGGAACGTCCGGCGGTCGACCGGCCGCGGCCGGCGTCCGGGGCCGCTCCCCCCCGTCACCTGCGGCTCCCCCCCGTCACCTGCGGTCGACCTCGTGCCCGGCGTCGCGGGTGCCCGTCTCCGCGCGCGCCGGCCCGCGCGCGCCGGCCGGCGGCTGCTCCGCCGCGGCCTCGTGGCGGCCGCGGTCCAGGACGCTGCGGTAGCCGTCCAGCGACTCCTGCATCCGCCTGCCCGGGTCGGCCGGGTCCGGACCCGGCTGGCCGGGCGGCTGGGGGCCGGCCGCCGGGAACCGGGTCGCCGGGGACTGGACCTTGGGCGCCTGCGGGCGGGTGGGGATGTACGCCCTGCCGCCGGCGTCCCTGCCGGCCCAGTCCGGCGGCGGCGGCTCCAGCGCCCGGCCCGCCAGGTCGCCGCGCCGTGCCGGCACCGGGACCGGCGGCCCGGGCGCCGGCAGGTCCGGGACGTCCAGCAGGGACGGGGCGACCAGGAGGTCCTGCGGGATGAGCGCGAGCGCGGTGATGCCGCCGTACCAGGAGTGCCGCAGCTGCACGCGGATCCCGTAGCGCGAGGCGAGCTCTCCGACGACGTACAGGCCGAGCCGCTCGCGCAGCGCCAGGTCCACCGCGGGCGGTCGGGTGAGCCGCTCGTTGGCCTGCAGCAGATCGGCGTCGGTCATGCCGACGCCCTTGTCCTCGATCTCCAGCACGTACCCGTCCGCCGCCTCCTGGCCGGCGACGGACACCATGGTGTCAGGCGGCGAGAAGGTGGTCGCGTTCTCGATCAGCTCGGCGAGCAGGTGGACGACGTCGGCGACGACCAGCCCGACCAGGGCGCGGTCCTCGTCGACGAGCACCTCCACGCGCGCGTAGTCCTCCACCTCGGCCGCGGCGGCGCGCACCACGTCCAGCAGCGGCACCGGATGCGACCAGCGTCGCGTCGGCTTGGCGCCGGAGAGGACGATCAGGTCCTCGGCCAGGCGTCGCATGCGCGTGGCGAGGTGGTCCAGCTTGAACAGGTCCCCGAGCCGGTCGGGGTCCTCCTCGTCGCGCTCGAGATCGTCCATGAGCTTGAGCTGCCGGTCGATCAGCGCCTTGCTGCGCCGGGCGAGGTTGAGGAACACGTCGCTGAGGCCACGCCGCAGGGCCGCCTGCTCGCCCGCCACCTGGACCGCGACCCGGTGGACGGAGTTGAACGCCTCGGCGACCTCCTGGACCTCGTCGCCGGAGCGCACGGGGATCGGCACGGCCGTGGCCTCCAGGTCGAGCGGGTCCCGCTCCCCGGCGCGCTGCAGCCGCTCGACCACGCCGGGGAGCCGGCGGTCGGCGACGTCGTTGGCGGCGTCCTTCAGCGCGCGCAGGGACCGGACCATGGCCCGCGCCATCAGCAGCGACAGGCCGATGGACAGCACCACGACCAGGCCGATGAGCAGGCTGCCGGTGAGCGCGGCGGTCGACGCTGAGGAGGCGCTGACCCGGCTGGTGTCCACCGCCCCGGCGAGCAGCTCGCGCTCGACCTTGCGCATCAGCTCGACCTTGGTATTGGCCGCCTGCCACCAGACCGCCGGGTCGATGCCGAGCGCGTCGCCCTCCGGCCGGCTGAGGGCCGACGCGCGCAGGTTGCTGACCCGCTGGACCTCGGTGCCGAGCACCGTGTCGGCGACGAGGTTGCGCTGCGCTGGCGTCGCGGCCGCGTTGAACTGGGCCAGCCAGGTCTCCTCGGCGCCGATGAGCGAGGCGAGCTGCTGCTGCTCGCCGAGGTGGAAGCGCCCCGCGGCCAGGGCGGCCCCGAAGAACCCCCGCTGGCGCGACAGCGACTCCTTGCTGCGCGCGAGCGCGACGAACGCGGCGACGTCCCGGCTGAGCTGTGGGTCGTCGCTCTCGCTGGCGACCTGCTCGCCGATCGTGAGCAGGCTGCCGATCATGTCGGTGTAGTCGTTCAGGTCGTGGAGCGTGCGCGGCAGCTCCGAGACGATGGCCTGGCGCTGGCGGGGCAGGTTCTCCAGCCGGGTCCCGGCGTCCAGCACGGCCGTGCGCAGCGGTTGGCCGTACCCCCGGCCCTGGGGGTCCAGGCCGCTGGTCTGCGCCCGGAACGCCTCCAGCGCCCGGTCGGTCCGGCTCTGCTGGGCGGTGAGGTCGGGCAGGCCCTGCTTCTTGCCGCTGCCGATGTAGACGGCCGCCAGGTCCCGCTCGCGCTGCAGCTCGTGCACCAGGTCGGTGACCGAGACCGCGTAGCTCGTGGCGCGGTTCAGGCGGGCGGCCTGGGCGCTGCTGGAGAGGTTGGACCCGATGCGCGCGGCGGCGAGGATGACCAGCGCGAGCACGGGGAGCGCGAGGATGGCGATCTGCTTGTGACGGATCTGCAGCTTCCTCATGCAGCTTCCTTGCGGTCGGATACCGGCACGTGGATATCCGGGCGGGGGCGCCTCCCCGTTCCCGCGGCAAGGAGGCGGGCACCCCTTGCCGGCGCGGTCGTGCGCCGAGCGGAAATCCCGGAGCGGGGGACCGAACCTGGCCGAGCACTGCGCCGAGCAGCTCGTCGGAACGAAACCGGCCTGATCCGGATAAGCCACTCGGACTACGGAACACTACGCGGCTCGGATGACCAAGGCAATAGGAGCGGCCGCGGCGCGCGGGCGCACGCAAGGCGCGCGGCAATAGCGGCCGGCGCGGCGCAGGACGGCACGCACCCGGTCTTTTTCGGCGATTCCGGCGGCCGCCGCCCGCGACCGCCGGCGGCACCGGGGCGCTCCCTGACGCTGGCTCCGACCGAGAGAGTTCGGGAAGATTGTCTGGTGATTGGTACTGGTGCAAACAGGAACACGCTCAGCCGTGGGGACTAGTTGCGTACCGCGTGGCGCTTAGGTGCGGGTCGCCGGGAACGAAAGCGCGGGCCGTCCCCGATGCGTCGGGTCCGCCGAGCGACCAATATCGAGGGTGCAGGCAAGGGGCCTGCTGCGCCCGATGCACCTGCCGTCGGGGCCGAGAGGAGGGCCAGATGTCCGGCATGGTCACCCCGGAGCCCATCTTCGATATCGCCGTGGGCTTCATGGCGGCCAAGCACCTGCTGGTAGCCGGTGAGGTCGGGCTGTTCGAGGCCCTGGCCGGCGGCGGCGCGACCCTGGACGAGGTGGCCGAGCGCTGCCGGATCCCGCGCCGGACCGCGCGCATCCTCGCCGACGCCAACATCGTGCTCGGCTTCGTCGAGCGCGACGGCGAGACCTACCGCAACCGCCCGGTCGCCGAGGCGTACCTGGCCGGCAAGGGTGCCACGGACCTGCGTCCCTTCCTGCGCTTCTGGAACCGCATCAGCTACCCGGCGTGGAACGGCCTGGACAGCGCCGTGCGCAGCGGCCAGCCGGTGATGCACGGGCTCACCCGCGAGCAGACCGAGATCTCCTCGGTCGGGATCGAGGCCTTCACCGCCCCGGTGGCCGAGGCGCTGGCGGCCACCTACGAGTTCGACCGGCACCGGCGCATGCTCGACGTCGGCGGCGGCCTCGGGTTCTTCCTGGTCACCGCGCTCGAGCGGCACGGCCACCTGGAGGCCACCCTGTTCGACCTGCCCACCGTCGCCCAGCTCGCGGGCAAGCGGCTGGCCGACAACGGCTGGGGCGACAGGATCACCGTCATCCCCGGCGACTTCCTGGTCGACCCGCTGCCGTCGGGCCACGACGTGCTCCTCGTCGCCAACGTGATGCACCAGCTCGGGCCGGCGGCGAACGTGGCCCTGCTGCGGCGCCTGCGCTCGGTCGCCCCCGAGCGCTGCCGGCTGCTGCTGGTCGACATGTGGACCGACCCGTCGCACACCCGGCCGCCGATGGCGGGACTCATGGCCGGCGAGTTCCTCGTGCTCGCAGGCGGCGACGTGTACAGCGAGGAGGAGCTGCGGCACTGGCTGGCCTCCACCGGCTGGCTGCCGATCGAGCACCAGCGCCTCTCGGGCCCCTGGGGGTTGGTCGTCGCGCAGGCCGCCTGACCGCCAGGGCCGCGCGGCCACCATTGGAGGTGGCCGCGCGGCGTCGCCTTTCTCATCCGACACCGCGTGCGTCACACTGTCCTGTGATGATCGAGGTGCTTTGCCCGGAGTTGATCGGTCGCGACGAGGAGCTTGCCGCGGTCGTCGTCGCGTTGGAGGAGGCGCAGCGGGGCCGGGGGAGCACCACGGTGCTGGTCGGCGAGGCCGGCATCGGCAAGTCCCGGCTGGAGCGCGAGGTCGCCGCCCGCGCGCGCGGGCTGGGGATGACGGTGTGCGCCGGGCGGGCGGTGGAGAGCGGCGCGCCGGCGGCGTTC
>DATFRI010000110.1:0-5263 GCA_035263405.1 Actinomycetes bacterium
TGGGGGCCTGACCCTCGTTTCCGCAGGCCAGGCCCCCAAAGGGCTCAGATGTCGTAGTACAGGTGGAACTCCCAGGGGTGCGGGCGCAGCCGGACCGCGTCCAGCTCGTTCTCGGTCTTGTACTCCAGCCAGGTGTCGAGCACGTCCTGGGTGAAGACGTCACCTTCGAGCAGGAACGCGTGGTCGCCGCGCAGCGCGGCGAGCGACTCCTCCAGCGAGCTGGGCACCGTCGCGATGTCGGCCAGCTCCGCGGGCGGCAGGTCGTACAGGTTCTTGTCGACCGGGGCGGGCGGCTCGATCTTGTTGCGCACGCCGTCGATCCCCGCCATGAGCATCGCGGTGAACGCGAGGTAGGGGTTGCACGAGGGGTCGGGGCAGCGGAACTCGACCCGCTTGGCCTTGGGGCTCTTGGAGTACAGCGGGATGCGACAGCAGGCCGAGCGGTTGCGCTGGCTCATCACCAGGTTGACCGGCGCCTCGTAGCCCGGCACCAGCCGCCGGTAGCTGTTGGTGGTCGGCGCGGCGAACGCGAGCAGCGCCGGCGCGTGGGCGAGGAGGCCGCCGATGTAGTACCGGCCGGTGTCCGACAGGCCCGCGTACCCCGCCTCGTCGTAGAAGAGCGGCTCGTCGCCGTTCCAGAGGCTCTGGTGGGTGTGCATGCCCGAGCCGTTGTCCTCGAAGATCGGCTTGGGCATGAACGTCGCGGTCTTGCCGTACCGGCGGGCGACGTTCTTGACGATGTACTTGTACAGCATCACCTTGTCGGCCATGCGCAGCAGCGTGTCGTAGCGCATGTCGATCTCGGCCTGCCCGGCGGTGCCGACCTCGTGGTGGTGCACCTCGACGTCCACGCCCGACCGGATCATCGTCAGGACCATCTCCGAGCGCAGGTCCTGGTAGTGGTCGGTCGGTGGGACGGGGAAGTAGCCCTCCTTGTAGCGCGGCTTGTAGCCGAGGTTGGTGCCGTTCTCCTCGGCGCCGGAGTTCCACTGGCCCTCGACGGCGTCGACGAAGTAGTAGCCCGAGTGCTGGTTCTGGTCGAAGCGGATCGAGTCGAAGATGTAGAACTCGGCCTCCGGCCCGAAGTAGGCGGTGTCCGCGATCCCGGTGGCGCGCAGGTAGGTCTCGGCCTTGCGGGCGATGGTGCGGGGGTCGCGCGTGTACGGCTCGCCCGTCACCGGGTCGCCGACGAAGCAGTTCAGGGTCAGCGTGGCGTGCTGGGAGAACGGGTCCACCACCGCGCTGGTCGGGTCCGGGAACAGGAGCATGTCCGACTCCTGGATCTCCTGGAACCCGCGGATCGACGAGCCGTCGAAGCCGAAGCCGTCCTCGAAGGAGGCCTCGGTCAGCTCCGACGGCGGGACCGAGAAGTGCTGCATCAGGCCAGGCAGGTCGATGAACCGCAGGTCGATCATCTCGATGCCGCGATCCTTGACCAGCTTGAGCACGTCGCCGACCGATTGCGTCACCGCAGCGCCTCCTTGGGTGTCGTTGTCGGGCCAGGCTCCAACCGGGTCCTACCGGACGCTAGCAAGCCGGCGTTTGCCGACCGGTTGCCGTAGTGTTTCACGACCGTTAACGGGCGGTTCCGCCGGTCACGGTGGAGGTGTCCGCGATGCCTTCCGACCACGGGTGGACGCCCCCGAAGGAGGGCATCGCGGACACCTCCGGTCGGGGTCTCGGCGTGCCGGCCCGCGGGCCCGAGCGCGCCGGCACGGCGGCGACCGGCCACGGCTGGCGCTGGAACCGCCGCTCGATGTCCGGGTCCACCCAGCGCAGCAGCAGCCGGCCGTGGGGGCCCGGGTCCGCGGTGTCCACGCCCGCGGTGACCATCACCTCGAAGACGTCGTCGGGCCGGGGGGCGGCCCGGTAGCGGACCTGCGCGGCGCCGGTCGGCCCGGGCCGCGCGCCGCCGATCAGGATCCAGCCGTTGGTGCAGCGCACGAACGTGAGGTAGCGATCGCCGCCGGGAAGGGGCGCGAGGCCTCGTAGGTCGACGACGGTGAGCCAGCCTCCCGGCCGGTGCCGCAGCGTGCCGCTCGGCGCGGGGGCCGCGGCGGCGGCCGCGGCCGGCCGCAGCGGCCGGACCACCACGTCGCCGGGGGCCGCGGGCGCCTCCAGCCGGGCGGTGTCCGCGGCGGCGCGGCGATGGTCGCCGAACGCCCATGCCGTCCGCGCCGCCAGGGCGGCGGCGAGGCCCAGCGTGGCGATCAGGCCGGCGACCACGCGCGGGCGGGCGGGCCACCGGCGGGCGATCGGGCCGGCGGGCGCGCGCGGGCGGGCGGGCGCCGGCCCGTCGCCGGGGTGGTCGGTGCGGCCGGCGGGCGCGCGCGGGCGGCGGTCAGGCACCGTCCGCGGAGGCCCAGGCGGGCAGCTCCCCGCGCAGCTTCAGGACCGCCGCCTTGTGCATCCGGCCGGCGTGGTAGCTGGACCGCACCAGCGGCCCGGACTCCACGTGCGCGAACCCGAGCGTCTCGGCGGCGCGCCGGTGCTCCGCGAACTCCTCGGGGGTCACGTAGCGGTCGACGGGCAGGTGGCGGCCGGTCGGCTGGAGGTACTGGCTGACCGTCAGCAGCTCGACCCCGGCCTCGCGCAGGTCGCGCATCGTGCCGAGCACCTCGTCCTGCCGCTCGCCCATCCCGAGGATCAGGTTGGACTTCGTCGGGCTGGTCCCGGGCAGCCACTCGCGCGCGCGGGCGAGCAGCTCCAGGGTCTTCTCGTAGCGGAAGCCGGGACGGATGCGCCGGAACAGCCGCGGGACCGTCTCGATGTTGTGGCCGAGCACCTCGGGCGCCGCGTCCGTCACCTGGCGCAGCGCTTCCGGGCGGCCACGGAAGTCCGGGATCAGCACCTCCACGCCGCAGGCCGGCAGCAGCGCGCGGATCTGGCGGACCGACTCGGCGAACAGCCACGCGCCGCCGTCGGGCAGGTCGTCGCGGGCCACGCCGGTGACCACGGCGAACTTCAGGCCCATGCGCGCGACCGTGTGCGCGACGCGGCGCGGCTCGTCGGTGTCGTACGCGCCCGGCTTGGCGGTCCCGATCTGGCAGAACGGGCAGGCGCGGGTGCAGACCTCGCCGCCGATGAGGAAGGTCGCCTCGCGGGCCTCCCAGCACTCGAAGATGTTGGGGCAGCCGGCCTCCTCGCAGACCGTGTGCAGCTCGGCGCCGCGCATCAGGCCCTTCAGCTCGGTGTAGTTGGGCCCGAACGAGGCCCGCACCTTGAGCCACGGCGGCTTGCGGCCGCCGGGGGCCGCCCCGGCGGGCGGGCCGGGCAGGACCGTGAGCGGGCGGGCGCCGGGCGGGATGAGGGGCTCAGGCATGGGTGCGCTCCGGGTCCGCGACCGCCGCGGGCGGCGGCGCGGGATGATGGTCGACGGCGGGCAGGTCCAGGGTAGCGAGGTCGACCGCGACCGCCTGTCGTCCCAGCGCGAGCGCGAGCTGGCGCTCGGCGGCCGGCAGGACCTCGGTGACCGTGACCGTGCGGCCGAGCAGCGAGCTGAGCGAGCACGCCGCCGCGCCCGGCAGCCCGCACGGCACGATCGCGTCGAAGCGCGCCAGCTCGGTGGCGCAGTTGAACGCGAACCCGTGGCTGGTCACCCGGCGGGAGACCCGCATCCCGAGCGCGGCCAGCTTGGCGTCGCCGACCCACACGCCGGTGCGCTCGCCGCCCTCGGTGCGCGCCCGGACGCCGTACCCGGCGGCGACCGCGACGAGCGCGTCGAGCACACGGCCGACGAACCCGAGCAGGTCGGGGGCGCGCGGCAGCAGCGTCACCGGGTAGCCGACCAGCTGCCCCGGCCCGTGGTAGGTGAGCTGCCCGCCGCGGTCGGTGTGGACCACCTCCGCGCCCGCCGCGGCGAGCGCCGCGGGGGTGGCCAGCACGTCGGCCTCGCGGCCGCGCTTGCCGATGGTGTAGACGTGCGGGTGCTCCAGCAGCAGCAGCGTGTCGGGGACCTCGCCCGCGGCGCGCCGCCCGACCAGCTCGCGCTGCCAGGCCCAGGCGCGCCGGTAGCCGACCGTGCCGGCGCGGACCAGCCAGAGGGGCTCGCTCGCCGTGCTCACCCCCGCTCGTACCCGGCCAGCTCGCCGGTGAAGTCCGCCGCCTCGAGCACCTGCTTGATCTTGCCGAGGAAGCGCGCCGCGTCGGCGCCGTCCACCACCCGGTGGTCGTAGGTGAGGATGCCGTACTGCAGGTGGCGCACCGCGATGATCTCGCCCAGCTCGGGATGGTCGATCACCGCGGGCCGCTTCACGATCGCGGGCGTGGCGAGGATGCACACGTTGGGCTGGTTGATGATCGGCGTGTCCCAGACCGCGCCGACGCTGCCGGTGTTGGTGACCGTGATCGTCGAGCCCGACAGCTCGTCGGGGTTGATCCTGCCGTCGCGGGTGCGCCTGGCGACGTCGGCGATGGCCCGCGCGATCCCGGCGAGGTTCATCCGGTCGATCCCCCGTACCACCGGCACGAACAGCCCCTTGGGCGTGTCGACCGCGACGCCGAGGTTCACGTCGGCGTAGATGTGATGGTTGAAGTCCTCGTCGAGCGCGGAGTTGAACGTCGGGAACTCGCGGATCGCCGCGACCAGCGCCAGGACCGAGAACGGCAGCGGCGACAGGCCCACGCCCTCGCGCGCCTTGAACGCGTCCTTGACGCGGGCGCGCAGCCGCATGACGTCGGTCATGTCGATCTCGACCGCCGTGGTGAGGTGGGCGCTGGTCCGCTTGGAGGCGACCATGCGCTCGGCGATGATCCGGCGGGTGCGGCTCGCCTTGACGACCTGCTCGCGCACCCCGGCCGGCAGCGGCACCGCCTGCACCGGCGCCGCGCCGGCGGCCGGAGCGGCCGGCCGGCCGGCCGCCTCCCTGCGCGAGGGCTCGGCCGGCACCGCCTGGTCGCCGCGCCGCTCCAGGTAGGCGAGCACGTCCTGGCGGCTGACCCGGCCGCCGCGGCCGGTGCCGCGTACCTGCCGCAGGTCCACGCCGTGCTCGCGGACGAGCTTTCGGACCAGCGGGGAGAGCACCATGCCCTCGGGGATCACGCCGCCGTCGTCGGACGGCGCCGCCCGGCCGTCGGCCGCCTCGCCCTTGGCCCCGGCGGGCTCCCTGCTTTCCTCCTGCGCCCGCTGCCGGGACCCGCCGCCCGCCTCGGGCTGGTCGGCGTCGTCGGCGGCGGGCCGGCCGCCGGTCGGGGCGGTGCCGTCGGCGGCGGCTTCCTCGCTGATGACGGCCAGTTCCTGGCCGACCTGGACGGTCTCGTCCTC
>DATFRI010000111.1:0-33811 GCA_035263405.1 Actinomycetes bacterium
TCGCCATCCGCGAGGCGTTCGCCGGGACCGGCAGCCCAGGGGGCCCGCACCTGCTCCGGTCCCCCGGACCCCCTGATCCTCCGGGGGGCCCGCACCTGCTCCGGTCCCCCGGACCCCCTGATCCTCCGGGGGGCCCGCACCTGCTCCGGTCCCCCGGACCCCCTGATCCTCCGGGGGACCCGCACCTGCTCAGGCCCCCCGGACCCCCGGACGGCTGGCGGCCGACCAGGACCGCGCCGTTCTCCTCGGCCCGCAAGTGGAGCGGCGCGGAGTTCGGCCCCGACGGCACCTGGCTGCTCGGCGCGCCCGAGGTCCTGCTCCCGCTGGCGGCCGGGCGGGCGCCGGCGGCCGCCCGGGAGGCGGGCCGCAGGGTCGAGGCGCACGCGGTGACCGGGCGGCGGGTGGTGCTCCTGGCCAGCTCAACGGCCCCGCTCGACGGGCCGCTCGCGCCGGCGCTGGAGCCGCGGGCGCTGGTGGTCCTGTCCGACCACGTGCGCCCCGAGGCGCCCGGCACGCTGCGCTGGTTCGCCGACGAAGGGGTGGCGGTCAAGGTCCTGTCCGGCGACCACCCCCGGACCGTGGCCGCGGTCGCCGGCCGCGCCGGCGTCGAGGGGGCCGCAGCGGCGGTCGACGCGCGCACCCTGCCCGCCGAGCCCGACGCCCTGGCCGGCGCGCTCGAGGCGCGCAGCGTGTTCGGCCGCGTGACGCCGCGCCAGAAGCGCTCGATGGTCGCCGCGCTGCAGCGCCGCGAGCACGTCGTGGCGATGACCGGGGACGGCGTCAACGACGTGCTCGCGCTGAAGGACGCCGACATCGGCGTGGCGATGGGGTCGGGCAGCGCCGCATCGCGGGCGGTCGCCCAGATCGTCCTGCTCGACGGCTCGTTCGCGACGCTCCCGGCGGTGGTCGGCGAGGGCCGGCGGGTGATCAACAACATGGAGCGCGTCGCCAAGCTGTTCCTGACCAAGACCACCTACTCGATGCTGCTGGCGCTCGCGGTCGGCGTCGCCGGGCTCCCCTTCCCCTTCCTGCCCCGCCACCTGACCCTGGTCGGCAGCCTGACCATCGGGATCCCAGCGTTCTTCCTGGCGCTGGCCCCCAACGCCGACCTGGCCCGCAGCGGCTTCGTCCGGCGGGTGCTGCGCTTCGCGGTCCCCGCCGGCGTCCTCGCCGCGGCGGCCACCTTCTGCGGCTACGCGCTCGCGTACGTGGCCCGCAGCCGGCCCGACGTGTCCCTGCCCGAGGCCAAGAGCACCGCGACGCTGGTGCTGGTGGGCATGGGCCTGGTGGTCCTCGCCCGGCTGGCCTGGCCGCTGACGCCGCTGCGGGCGCTGCTGCTGGGCGCGATGACCGGGGCGTTCGCGCTGGTGCTCGCGCTGCCCCCGCTGCGGGCGTTCTTCGAGCTGGACCCGCCGCCGCTGCCGCTCACCCTCGCCGCGCTCGGGATCGTCGGCGCCGCGGCGCTGCTGCTGGTGCTCGCCGAGCGCCTCGCCGCCCGGGTGGCGCGCCCCGCGTCCCGCTGACCGGCCGGTCCCTGGCGCGCGACGGCGGTCCCGGCGGCCGGCCCGCACCCGGCGGCGGCGCCCGGCCCGCACCCGCCGCGGTCAGGGGGCGTGGAAGCCGGCCAGCCGCTCGGCCTCGGCGTCCAGCTCGCGGCGCGCCCGGCCCGGGATCGGCTCGAACGGCTCCAGCCGGATCCGCCCCTGCTCGTGCCGCCAGGTGCCGGCGACCGCGCCGTCGACCAGGAAGGTCGGGACCGAGTGCGGGGTCTTCACGTCGAACACCAGGTTGCGGAAGCGCTCGGGGAGGATCTGGGTGCGGCGGGCGTGGACCAGCAGGGTCGCGTCCCAGGTCGGCAGGAAGCGCGCCGGCGCGGGCGTGCCCGCGTCCGGCAGCGGCGCGTCCGGCAGGTCCAGCAGCTCGGTCCCCCGCTCGTCGCGGAAGCGGCGCAGGTCCAGCCGGTCCAGCGCCGGGCGCAGCGCGCCCACCGTGAGCCCGGCCCAGTTCGCCAGGTCGGCCGCTGGCGCGGGGCCGAACCCGCCGAGGTAGCGGCGGGCGAGGTGCTCCAGCCCCTGCGGCTCGGTCGCCTCCGGCTCGCCGAGCCAGTCGTCGGCGAGCCCGTACAGGTCGGCGCGCCGCCGCTCCCAGGTGCCCGACGGCGGGACCCGCACCAGGTCGACCCACACCCCGGCGCCCGACCACGCCATCCGCGGCAGGCCCTCCGCCTCCAGCAGCGAGACCAGCTCCGCCTGCCGCCGCGGCCCGCCGGCCAGGTGGCCGCGCAGCAGCGCGGCCACGGCGTCCATGTCCACGCCTTCGAGCCGGTGGCGCTGGACGCGGCGCCACCACGCCCGGCGGCTCTCCCGGATCCCCGCGGCGAACAGCGGGTGGTCGCCCGCGGACACGACGTGGATGGTGCTGCGCATCAGCGTCCCCTGGACCGCGCGCCGCTCCTCCAGCGCCGCCGTCAGGTCGGCGCGGCGGAACCCGCGCAGGCGCGACCACAGGGCGATGTAGCCGGAGGGGGCGTACTGGGTCTGCAGGCCCGCGACCTGCTCCAGGGCGGCCACCAGCGGCAGCGGCGAGCGGTCGAGGAGGAGCTGGCGGGCGAGCAGCGCCCGGTTCAGCTCGCGGGTGGACAGGACGCGCTCGCCCATGGCCCTAGGCGACGGTCCCCTCGGCCCGGCCGACGTGGTCGGCCGCGGCCCGGACCATCTGGTTGGTGAAGCCCCACTCGTTGTCGTACCAGCTCATGACCTTGACGAGGGTACCGCCGACCACCCGGGTGAGGTCGAGCTGGACGGTCGAGGCGTGCGGGTCGGCGACGATGTCGGCGGAGACGAGGGGCTCCTCGGTGACCGCGAGCACGCCCCGGTAGCGCGGGGTCGCGGCCTCCTGGCAGAGGACGTTGTTGACCTCCTGGGGCGTGGTCTCGCGGGCGAGCACGAGGACCACGTCCGACAGCGAGCCGACGGCCACCGGGCCGCGGACCGCGACGCCGTCGAAGCGGCCCTCCAGCGCCGGCAGCGCCCGCGTCGTCGCGCGCGCCGCGCCGGTGCTGGAGGGGACGAAGCTCTGCCCGGCCGCACGCCCCCGGCGCGGGTCCTTCGCCCCGGTGGGCCCGTCGACCAGGGCCTGGGTCGCCGTGTAGGCATGGACGCTGGTGAGCATCGCGCGCTCGACGCCGAAGTAGCGGTCGAGGATCTCCACCAGCGGGGTGACGCTGTTGGTCGTGCAGCTCGCGCACGAGAAGATCGCGTCGTCGGGCCCGGGCCGGTTGACGCCGTGGACGATCGTCGGCACGTCCTCGCTGCGCGCGGGCCCCGACAGCACCACCCGGCGCGCGCCGGCGCGCAGGTGCCGCTCGGCGTCCTCGCGGGCGGTGAACCGGCCGGTGCACTCGAACACCAGGTCCACCCCGAGGTCGCGCCAGGGCAGGCGCTCCGGGTCGCGCTCGCTCAGGTACGCCAGCGGCCGCCCGTCCACGACGAGCTTGTCGCCGTCCACCCCGACCGGCCGGTCGTAGCGGCCGTACACCGTGTCGTAGCGCAGCAGGTAGGCCATGTTCTCGACCGAGCCGACGTCGTTCACGGCCACCAGCTCCAGCTCGGGCTGGAGCAGCGCGAGCTTGAGCGCCGCCCGGCCGATCCGCCCGAGCCCGTTGATCGCCACCTTGCCGGCCATGCGCGTCTCCTCCGCCAGGTTCCGTCGGGCGCCGGACCGGGGAGCCGGTGGCCGGCTCGGGCGGCCGACCCGCCGTCAACGTCCCGTTCCGCACCGAGCCTGGCGCCAAACGGCCGGTCGCCGGCGCTCGCCGCCCGCGGTGCCGGTGCGTGTCGGGCCGGTGGGCGTTCCAGTAGGCTGCGGATGTCGCCCACCAGCTCGTCACCGGGTGTGCCGTGGGTCCGGCGACCCGGGTGCGGACCGCGGCACACCGGGGGCGGCCGCGCCGACCCAGGAGCCGCGATGGACATCCAGGAGACCCCCCTGCCCGGCGTCGGGCTGCGCCACGAGTTCACCACCGCGGCCGGCCGCCAGCTCGGGGTCGTGACCCACCTCACCGGCCGCCGCGACCTGCTGCTCTTCGACCCCGAGGACCCCGACGCCTGCCAGGACGTGATCGAGCTGAGCGACGAGGACAGCGACGCCCTCGCCGAACTGCTCGGCGCCGGCCGCATCGCGGAGCGGCTCGGCCGGCTCCGGCAGCAGGTGGAGGGGCTGGCGATCGACTGGCTGCCGATCCCTCCCGGGTCCCCCTTCGCGACCGGGACCATCGGCGACACCCGCGCCCGCACCCGCACCGGCGTCTCGATCGTGGCGGTGCTGCGCGGGCGCTCGGCGATCCCCGCGCCGGGACCGGAGTTCCGCTTCGAGCCCGGCGACACCGCCGTGGTGGTCGGCACCCCCGAGGGCGTCAGCGCGCTCGCGGGGATCCTGCGCGGCTGACGTGGACGACCACACCGCGGTCCTGCTCCTCGAGCTGGGCGGGATGCTGCTCGGGCTCGGCATCCTCGGCCGGATCGCCGGCCGCTTCGGGCTGTCGCCGATCCCGCTGTACCTGCTGGCCGGGCTGGCGTTCGGCGAGGGCGGCCTGCTGCCGCTGTCCGCGGCGCAGGAGTTCGCCGAGGCCGGCGCCGAGATCGGCGTGGTGCTGCTGCTGCTGGTCCTGGGGCTGGAGTACTCGGCGGAGGAGCTGGCCGCCGGGCTGCGCGCGGGCGCGCCGGCCGGCGCGGTCGACCTGGTGCTGAACTTCACCCCCGGGCTGGCCGCGGGACTGCTGCTCGGCTGGCGGCCGCTGGCGGCGCTGGTGCTCGGCGGGGTCACCTGGATCTCCTCCTCGGGGATCGTCGCCAAGCTCCTGGACGACCTCGGGCGCATCGGCAACCGGGAGACCCCGGTGGTCCTGTCGCTGCTGGTGATCGAGGACCTGGCCATGGCCGTGTACCTGCCGGTCCTGACCGTCCTGCTGGCCGGGGAGAGCCTGGTCGGCGGGCTGCTCCCGATCGCCGGCGCGGTCGGCGCGGTCGGTGTGGTGCTGCTGCTCGCGCTGCGCTTCGGGCCGGCCGCGAGCCGGCTGGTGTTCAGCCCCCGCGACGAGGTCCTGCTGCTCAAGGTGCTCGGCCTGGCCTTCCTGGTCGCCGGGCTGGCGCAGGCGCTGCAGGCGTCCGCCGCGGTCGGCGCGTTCCTGGCCGGGATCGCCCTGTCCGGGCCCGCCGCGCACGGCGCCCGGGCGCTGCTCGGGCCGCTGCGCGACCTGTTCGCCGCGGTGTTCTTCGTGTTCTTCGGCTTGCAGACCGACCCCGCCCAGCTCCCCCCGGCCCTGCTGCCGGCGGCGGCGCTGGCCTGCGTGACCGCGGCCACCAAGCTCGCGACCGGCTGGTGGGCCGCGCGGCGGGCGGGCGTCGGGGTGCGCGGGCGGGTCCGGGCCGGTACCGAGCTGGTCGCCCGCGGCGAGTTCTCGATCGTCATCGCCGGGCTGGCCGCCGGCGCCGCCACCCTCCGCGAGCCGCAGCTGCGCCCGCTCGCCACCGCGTACGTCCTCCTCCTGGCCGTCCTCGGTCCGGTCCTGGCGCGCCTGGCCGAGCCGCTCGCCGGGCTCGTGCGCCGACGGGCCGCGCCCGCCCGGACAGCGCCGTGAGCTGCGAGAATTCCGGACGGGTGCGAAGATCCCGGAATGAGCTGGCAACAGCCTCCCCCGCCCGAGCAGGCTGCCCGCCAGGCCGCCGAAGCGGGCGACCCCGCAGCCCAACGCCATCTCGGGATGCTGCTCTGGCAGCAGGGGAAGCTGGCCGAGGCCGAGCACTGGCTGCGGCGGGCCGCATCCGCGGGGGTCCGCATCGCCGACGGCAGCTTCGGGCTGCTGCTCGCCGCGCAGGGCAAGGCCGAGGCCGAGGCGTGGCTGCAGCACGCGGCCGAGGGGGGCGACGACGTGTCCGGCTACAACCTGGGCGTGCTGCTCCAGCGGCAGGGTCGGCTGGCCGAGGCCGAGCAGTGGTTCAGGCGGGCCGCGGCGGCCGGCGACCGCGACGCCTGGGGCAGCGTCGGGCTCATCCTCGCCGAGCAGGGCAATCTCGCCGAGGCGGAGCGGTGGCTGGCGCCCCCGGCCGAGGCGGGCGACCGGAACGCGGCCTACAACCTCGCGGCGCTGCTCCAGCGGCAGGGTCGGCTGGCCGAGGCCGAGCACTGGCTGCGGCGCGCCGCCGAGGCCGGGCACCCCTACGCCGAGTCGGCGCTGGCGATGCTGCGCAGCTGGCGGGAGGCCCGGTGAGCGGCGCGGGCGGGGGCGCCCGCCGGGCGGACGCGCGGCGCCTGCCTCGCTGGTCGGAGCTTCGGCCGCTGCTGCGGCCCCGGCGGGTCCGGCTCGACCCGACCGAGCGGCGCCTGTCGCGCGCGCTCACCGTCGCCGACCTCCGCGAGGTGGCCCGGCGGCGGGCGCCGCGCGCGGTGTTCGACTACACCGACGGCGCGGCCGAGGCCGAGCGCAGCCTGCGCCGCTCCAGGGAGGCGTTCGAGCGGGTGGAGTTCCGCCCCCGCGTGCTGCGGGACGTCTCGCAGGTGGACACCACCACGACCGTCCTGGGCGCCCCGGCCGCGCTGCCGTTCGCGTTCGCGCCGACCGGGTTCACGCGCATGATGCACCACGAGGGGGAGCGCGCCGTGGCACGGGTGGCCCAGGCGGTGGGCATCCCCTACGCGCTGTCGACGCTCGGGACGACCTCGATCGAGGACCTGGCCGCCGCGGCCCCGGGCGCGCGCCGGTGGTTCCAGCTGTACGTGTGGCGCGACCGTGACGCCGGCCGCAGGCTCCTCCAGCGCGCGCGGGCCGCCGGCTACGAGGCGCTGGTCCTGACGGTGGACGTGCCGGTCGCCGGGGCGCGGCTGCGCGACACCCGCAACGGCCTGACCATCCCGCCCGCGCTCACCCTGCGGACGGTCCTGGGCGCGCTCGCGCGTCCGGCGTGGTGGGCCGACCTGCTCACCACCGAGCCGCTGTCGTTCGCCACCATGGCCTCGTTCGAGGGCACCGTGGCCGAGCTGATCGACACGATGTTCGATCCGAGCCTGAACGCCCGCGACCTGGCGTGGCTGCGGGAAGCCTGGCCGGGGCCGCTGGTGGTCAAGGGGATCCAGCATCCCGACGACGCCCGCATGGTGGTGGACCTCGGTGCGGACGCGGTGGTCGTGTCCAACCACGGCGGGCGCCAGCTCGACCGGGCGGCGACCCCGCTGGAGGCGCTCCCCGCGGTGGTCGAGGCGGTCGGGGACCGCGCCGAGGTGCTGATGGACGGCGGCGTGACGAGCGGCGCGGACGTCGTCGCCGCGGTCGCGATCGGGGCCAGGGCCTGCCTGGTCGGCCGCGCCTACCTGTACGGCCTCATGGCCGGCGGGGAGCGCGGGGTGCGCCGCGCGGTCGAGATCCTCACCGGGGAGCTGGTCCGCACCATGCGGCTGCTCGGCGTGGACCGCGTGGCGGACCTGGAGCCCGCGCACGTGCGCCTGCGGTCCTGAGCCTCGAGACCGAGGCCGCTCGGCGGGAGGCTCAGCCCCGGCCCGGGGCCAGGAGCTGGGCGGCCGTGGCCGGGCCGCCGCCCGCCAGCACCGCGTCGGCCGCGGCGAGGTCACGGCGCAGCGCCGGGGAGGCGTACGTGCTCACGGCCCGGATCGCCCGCCGCGCCGCGGCGACCGCCGTGGCGGAGACCGACAGGTCGCCGGTGCCCGAGCGCCCGGCCTCGGCCAGGATGCCGTCGAGGGCCTCGTAGAAGGCCGCCGCCGCGTCCGGGTGCCCGCTCAGCAGCCGCCACAGCTCGGTCTGGTGCGCGCGCACCATGCCGGCGTACTCGCGGCCGCGCGGGTCGCCCATGAGCACCTGGTCCCGGACGAGGCGCATGCGCGCCACCTGCGCCCGGTCGCGGGTGCGCACGGCCGGCCCCCGCGTCGCCATCGCCAGCGGGCACAGGGAGTCGGGCGAGACGAGCGTCACGTCCGCGTTGATGGCGTCGCTGCTGATCGTCACCGACGACACCGTGGCCGCCTGGTCATCCAGGACGGACAGGCGGCTGCGCAGCTCGGCGTTGAGGTCGAGCAGCACCCGGTCCTCGAGCTTGGTGCGGATCATGCCCTTGCCCAGCAGCAGCAGGATGTCCTGGAGGATGTTCTTGCCGTCCACCGAGAAGTCGACCTGCTCGATGCCGACGTACGTCGCGTCGCCGTCGTCGAACCAGATCGGCTGCGTGGCGGGCACGAGCCGGCAGACGTACTCGAAGCTCATGGTGAGGTCGAACACCCACCAGCCGTCGGACTCGCCCTCGCCCGACAGGACCAGGTAGGGCGGCCGCAGGCCGGCCTCGGCCTGTGTGACGGTGATGTTGTCCTCGGTGAACGGCGTCGGGGGGACGTAGCTGGCCAGCTCCTCGTCGGGCACCTGCTCGGAGATGGCCGTGACGTAGATGTCGTTGTCGCCGCTGGTGGAGAAGCGCGACAGCGGCATGCTGTTGGACCGGCCGTAGACGTCGCCCGCGCGCGACAGGACGATCGCGACCTCCTGCTCGCCCTGGGTGCTGCTCAAGGTGGCGGTCAGCCCTGACCCGAGGGTCACGGTGCTCATCGGGGGTACCTCCCCGGCGAGCTGCGCGGCCGATGCGGGGAACCCGGCGTGGAACTCGCAGTGGTCGCCCTGTTGCACGGAGGAGCCGAAGAACTGGAACGTGTACGCCATCGTGTCCTCCACTCGGCGGCGGTGGGTTCGTGAGGCTCGGTCCGGCCGTCCGGGTCAGGTCGGGTCGGCGGCGGGCGCGGCGCCGGTGGCGATCCGGAAGTTGAACTCCGCGGTCCCGAGCGACCCCATCACCCGGATCCACAGCGGCAGGATCATCTCGGCGCCGCGGGCGCTGGTGAGGTCGCCGAGGTCCAGCACGTGCCGCCAGCCGAACCAGTCGCGCAGCAGGCCGGCGACACGCGTACGCGCCTGCGGGTCGTCGCCGCTCACGAACACGTGGTGCTCGCCGCCCGCGACCCTGCCCGGGTCGACCATGACCGGCGCGTTCATGGTGTTGAGCGTCTTGACCACCTTGGCGCCGGGGAACGCGCGCTGGATCCGCTCGGCGAGCGAGTCGGTGTTGGCGACCCACAGCGACAGCACCCCGCCGGAGAACTCCAGCGGGTTGCTGACGTCGACGAGGATCTTGCCCTCCAGGTGCTCGGCGCCGGCGAGCTTCAGCACCTCCAGGGAGGCCGCGCCGTTGCTGGCGTTGATCACAACCTCCCCGTGCTCGGCGGCCTCGGCGAAGGTGCCGAGCCGCACCTCGGGATGCTCGGCCTGCCAGGCGGGGAACGGCGGGTTGCCCATGGGGCCCGGCTCGGTCCGTGCCATGGTCCCGGCGGGGTCGCGGGTGCCGACCACCACCTCGTTGCCGCGTGCCGCCAGCGCGCCGGCGAGCGTCGTGCCCACGCTGCCGGTCCCAAGGATCCCGATCCGCATGCTCACCTCGTTCACGGGAAGATGGTCCGCCCCCGCGCCCGAGCATGCCCGGGGGGGTCGCGCCGCGGCAACCCCGGCGGAGTCCCCGGGGACGGCGCGCCAGCCGGCCGGGCGGCGGCGCGACACGCAGCACGGTCCCTTCCCGGTCGCGCACCACCTCCGCGGTCCCCTTCCCCCGGTCGCGCACCACTTCCCCGGACCGCCTCCACAGCAGAGCGAGCAAACGCAGCGCCGGTTTAGGCTGTCGCAATGCCACGGCTCACCGACAGCGAATACCGGAATCTGCTCGCGTCCCGAACCGGGCTCCGGCGGTTCCTGCGCTGGAGCGAGCAGCAGGCCGCGCAAGCCGGACTGACCCCGGCCCAGCACCAGCTCCTCGTGGCCGTGCGGGGCCATCCCGACCCGCGCGGCCCCACCATCGGCCAGGTCGCCGGGCACCTGCTGGTCCGCCACCACAGCGCGGTGGAGCTGGTGGACCGGGCACAGGCGCTCGGCCTGGTCGAGCGGGTGCCCGACGGGGACGACCAGCGGGTCGTCCGGCTCGCGCTCACCCCCGCCGGCCACCATCGCGTGCGCGCCCTGACCGACCTGCACCTGGAGGAGCTGCGGCGCCTCGCCCCGCTGCTGGACGCCCTGGTCGCCGGCCTGGGTGAGGGTGTCCGCCCCCGCCCGGCCGACTGAAGGCGCTCGGCGGTCCTGGCGGTCAGCCGGTGATCGACGGCGACCCGGCGGAGACCGCATCCCCGGAATCCACGCTTGCGACCTCGACGCCGAGGTCGTCCCAGGGCTGGTTGGCGAAGGGATCGCCGAGCCCGGCGCCGGCCGAGGCGTCCAGCGTCTGCGGCGCGAGGGTGGCCGGCGGCTGCTGGCTGCCGGCGTCCAGGACGACGGGCGCCGCCGCCGCGGTGCCGTCCGCGCCCCTGATGCCGTCCGCGCCCGGGGGGCCGTCCGTCCCCGTGGTGCCGGTCACCGCCGTCGGGGCGGTGAGCTCGGGCTCGCCGCCGGCGTGGCGAGTGGCCTGGTCGTCGGGCGGGTCCTCCTCCAACCATGAGCCCTTGCCGGACTGCCGCGGGACGGCTGCGAGGTTGCTTTGCGCCCGATCGGCCGTCTGCCTCGCCTGGTCGGCGGCCTGACTGAGCTGCGTGCCCTGCTTCCCGAGGCTCTGACCCAGCGTCCCCACGACGTCGGCGAGCCGGTCGAGGGCGTCGACTGCGCCGGTCAACTTCGCGCGCGCGTCGGCTGGCGAGGGTCTCCCGCCGAGCAGCCCGGAACTCGTGGCGTCCTGTGCCTGCTGCCTGGCTGAAGTGACCAGCCCCCTGAACTTGTCGTCGATCCTGCTCGCTGCGTAATCCTTCATGAAATCCTCGAGCGTCTGGGCCTGCTCGGTCACGATCCTGGCGATGTGGTCGGGATCCCAGGTGGGACCTGCCTGGGTCTTCTGGCCACCAGGAGATCTGCCGCCCGAGCCGGCTTCCCGGGCGTACGCGATGTCCCTGCCTGCCTGCTCGACGCGAGCGCGGGCGATCTCGGCGACGCGCCCGGTGTCGGAGGCGATCCTCCCCGCGAGGTAGCTGAGCGCGCCGAGGTCGCTGGCGGCCTCGTTCGCCTGCTTTCGAGCCTCGTCCAGCGCCACGTTGTCGCCCGCCTTGGCGGCGTCGGCGTGCGCCTTCGCGTTCTCGGTCAGGGCCGTGACCCATTTGTTGAGGTCGCACCATCCGCCGGGACAGCCGCTCTGGAGGGCGGGCCCGAGCCGATTCTCGACGTACCGCTTGCTGTCCAGGAACACCGCGCCGTTCCGGTAGTGGTAGCGGTCGCCCGCAACCTGCTCCGTCAGCGCTCCCAGCGACGCGGCCTCACGGCTGACAAGGAGGGCGTTGAAGGTCACGATCTGCCGGGCCCTCTGCGGGGTGATGGTCGGTTCAGTCGTCTGCGCGACGACGGCGCCGGCTTGGCCGGCATTCCCTAGCGGCGTATCGGCGCCGTCGCGCAGGACTGCCCCCGGCTCCTCCGTGTCCGCGACCAGGGTGCGCTTCCAGGCCTCCCCCAGCCGGGGGACGATGAGCGCGCCGCGGTCCGGCCCGCCCGAGCCGTGCCGGTCCGGAACCGCCGGTGATCCCCCCGCCCCCGCCCGCGCACCCGCGGCCGTGGCCGGCGAGACCGTGGCCTGCGCGCCGGTGACGTCCGGGTCGGCGTCGGGGCCGGCCGCGTCGGTGCGTTCCAGCTCCAGCCTGGCGCTGAGGATCTCCACCGGCGTGAGGGCGGCCGGGGGACCTGCCGGCGGCGGGGCCACCTCGCGGGCGCCGGCGACGCCCTGGCCCACCAGCGCCACGATCAGCAGCACGGTGCCAAGGAGCATCAGCGTGGTCAGTAGCCGGACCACCGCGGCCAACCCGGCCACGCCGGCGTGGACCCTGCGGGCCGCCCACCGGCCGGCCGGTGGCCGATCGCCGCGCATGCATGCTCCTTCCACCACGCACATCACCGGACGCGGCGCACCCGAGCAGCACGAGCGCACGCAACCAGGCAGGCCCGGTCGCCGTCATAGGGGCGAAGAGAGATGGACGTCTCCCGTCAGCGGAGACGCGCAGCAGAAGTATCAGCGGCCGTCGCAACGGGCCGATCACGGAAGCGCATCGCGCGGGCAACACCGCTTACCGGATGGTGCGGGCGGCCTTGCCCGCAGGGAAGGGAACACACGCCGCTGGGCGCATGTCGTTGCGAGCCGGTCGAGTGCGACGATCTCCCATGGGTCCAGGAGACCGGCGCCTGCGGTCGCAGGGACGGCCGCGGTCCCCGGTCCGGGCAAGGAGGCCACCATGCGCGCCATCCGCGTGTCACTGTCCATGCTGCCGCTCGCGGCCCTGCTCGCCGCGTGCACGGCCGGCCCGGTCGACCGGCCCGCCGCGCCGGCCGGGACCTCCGCCCCGCCGGCCGCGGCGGCCGCGGGCACCCCCGGCGGCCCGGCGCCTGCGGGCCCGGAGAGCGGCCGCGGCGGGTCCGCGGCCGCCACGACGCCCGCGCCGTCGGCGGCGGCCGCCGCGGCCGCCTGGCCGACCGGACCCCGCAGCACCCCCGAGACCGACCCCGTGGCCCACCTGGTGGCGGTGCGCACCGCGCGGCACGCCTCGTTCGACCGCGTGGTGTTCGAGTTCCGCGGCCGGGTGCCCGGCTACGACGTCAGGTACGTCCCCGCGGTGACGCAGGACGCCTCCGGCCGGCCGGTCCCGCTGCGCGGCAGCGCCTTCCTGCGGGTGGTGCTCCGCCACGCCAGCGCGGTCGAGCAGGGCCTGCCCGCGCCGCCCGGCTACCGCCGGACCTGGACGGGCCCGTCGACCGTCACCACCGGGTTCGCGTCGCTCCAGCAGGTCAGGGCCGCCGGCGACTTCGAGGGGTACCTCAGCTTCGGGGTCGGCCTCGGGCGGCGTGCCGGCTTCCGGGTGCTGACCCTCACCGGCCCGCCCCGGGTCGTGCTGGACGTCGCCGGGCAGGGGGCCGCGGCCAGGCCCTTCCCGGGCATCTGGGACATCCGCACCTGGGAGCAGGCCCGGGCGGTGCAGCGGGCCGTGGACGCCGGGCACCAGCCCTGGCGGACCAGCCCCGCCCGGCTGGTGAGGCTGTACGCGCAGCAGGTCCTGGGGATCGCCGAGCCGGTCGTCGCCGCGGCCGCCCCGGACACGTTCACGGTGGCCCGGCCGGGTGCCGGCACGGTCGCCACGGTGCGGGTCGCCCAGCCGCTCGCCCGGGGTCCCGGCGGCATCTGGGTGGTCACGCGGGTCGTCCGCCACGTCTCCTGACCGGCCGCCGGGCGCCGGCGCTGCAAGGAGCCGCTAAGCGCGCACCAACCAATCAGCAACCAGGGTGCAACCGCCCGCTGGCAACCTGGGAACACTGCACACGACCCGGTACGGAGCGTGTTCGGGTTCGGGAGCCGGAGCGGGCCGGGCGGAATCGGGGGAGACTGCCGGGCCCCCGGCTCCCGTAAAGGCTGCGACCGCCTCGGGCGGCGACTGGCCGGCCCGGCGGTGGAGGCCGGGCGCCGGTCCACGTACCATCGCCGCGCGGACGCCGGCGGCGACCGCGGCGACCGCCACCCCCCGCCCCGGAGGCCCCCCAGATGACGGCATCGTGACGACCGGGCAGCCTGCGATGAGCGGCGTGGAGACCCGGCGGCGCTGGCTGCGGCCGGCTCCGCTGCGGGAGCTGGACGTGGGCGAGCGGCGGTCCACCTGGCTGGAGCTGTTCTTCGACCTGTGCTTCGTCGCCGCCGTCGCGGCGCTGGCCGCCAGCCTGCACGACCACCCGACCTGGGACGGCCTGGCCCGGTTCGGCCTGCTGTTCGTACCGGTGTGGTGGGCGTGGATGGAGTTCACCTGGTTCGCCACGGCGTTCGACAACGACGACGTGTTCTTCCGCGTCGCCATGTTCACCGGGATGCTCGGGGTGATCGTCGTGGCCGCCACGATCGGCCAGGTCCCGGCCGAGGGGCTGGACGGGTTCGTGCTGGCCTATGCCGGGCTCCAGTTCATCGTCGCGGCGCTGTTCGCCCGGTCGGTCCCGGCCGCCGGGGCCGCGCGCGGGTTCGCGGTCCGCTACGCGGTCGGGGACCTCGCCGGAGGGCTGATCTGGCTCGCCTCCCTGGCGGTCGCGCCACCGGCGAGGTACTGGGTGTGGGTGCTGGCGATGGTCGTGCTGATGACCGCCCCGCCGCTGGCCGTGCGGGCGTTCGCGGAGTCGGCGTTCGACTCGCGCCACATCCCCGAGCGCTACGGGCTGTTCACGATCATCGTGCTCGGGGAGTCGGTCGTCGCCGTCGTGGCCGGGCTGGCCGGCAAGCACGTCACCCCGGCCGCCGCGGCGACCGGGGTGCTCGCGTTCGCGCTGGCGACGGCGATCTGGTGGCTGTACTTCGAGTTCGTCCGGCCCGTCGGCCTGTCCCGGCAGCGGCCGGGCGCCGCGTTCTTCTGGGGCTACGGGCACCTCGCCGTGTACGCGGGCATCGCGGCCGCCTCCGTCGGCGCGGAGATCGCGGTCGAGTCGGCCGCCTCGGGCGAGGCGCTCACCGGGCCGGCGCGGGCGATGCTCGCGGGCGGGCTCGCCGCCTTCCTGCTCGCCACGGTGGCCATCCACGCCGTCGGGACCCGGGCGTGGGGCCTGGTGCTCGGCACCCGGACGCTGACCGCGGCCGTGGTCGCGGCCCTGGCGGTCGCCGGCGCGGGGCTGCCGCCGCTGCCGTTCACGATCGCGCTGACCGCGGTCGTGCTGGCGGAGGTCGTCCTGGAGGCGCTGCGCACCGGCCCGCAGCTCCAGGAGGCTTGAGCAGCTCCGAGGCGGCGCGGATCGGGCGGGCGGCCAGGCACGCCAGGTTCGCGACGGTCCGGCTGTGGCTGTCTCGTCGTGCATCCGTGACCCATGTGCCCGATCCGGGCCGTACGCTTGCCCTGTCCGCCCCTGCCCTTGCGACGCCCCGGGCGCTCCCGCGGACCGGCGCCGGTCCGCGGCCTACCATCGCGGGATGACGCGCGCGCTCTCCGACGACCAGGCCAGGTGGCTGCGGCTGCGGTCGCAGCGGCTCACCGGGCCGGGACCGGCGAGCGTTCCCGAGCTGGTCCGCGCCGTGGGCGCGGTGCAGGCGCAGCACCCCCCGGCCACCCGGCTCGCGTTGCGGCCGCGGACCAGCGGGCTCGACCTGGCCGCGGTCGCGTCCGCCTGGAACGAGCGGCGCTCGGTGGTGCGCACCTGGCTGCTGCGCGGCACGCTGCACGCGGTCGCGGCCGAGGACCTCGGCTGGCTGCTGGCGCTGCTCGGACCGCGGTTCGCCGCCGCGGGGCGCCGGCGGCGGCGCGAGCTGGGGCTCGACGACGAGCTGTGCGAGCGGGGCCTGCGGGCGATCCGCCGCGTGCTGGCCGCGACCGGGCCGCTCGACCGCGCCGAGCTGGTGCGCCGCCTCGCGGACCATGGCGTGGTGCTCGCCGGCCAGGCGCGGGCGCACCTGGTCGCGCTCGCCGCGCTCCGGGGCGTGCTCTGCCGCGGGCCGGACCGCGAGCACGACGAGCCGACCTACGTGCTGGTCGACCGATGGCTCGACGGCCGGCCCGCCGCAGCCCCGGACGAGCCGCTGGCCGAGCTGGCCCGGCGCCACGTCGGCGGGCACGGCCCGGCCGGCGCCCGCGACCTCGCCGCGTGGGCGGGGCTGCCGGCCGCGCAGGCCCGCCGCGGCCTGGAGCTGATCCGGGGCGAGCTGGAGGAGGTGCGGGTGGGTGGCGAGCCGGCGTGGGTCCTCGCGTCCACGACCAGGGGCGGCCCGCCGCCGGACGGTCGCGGCGGGCCGCCCCTGGTCCGGCTGCTGCCGCAGTTCGACGCGTGGCTGCTCGCCTACCGCGACCGCGGCCTCACCCTCCCGCCCGCCCACGCGCGCCGCGTGCAGGCCGGTGGCGGCTGGGTGCACGCGCTGGTGGTCGCCGACGGCCGGGTCGTCGGGACCTGGCGGCAGGAGCGCGCCCGCGACCGCCTCACGATCCTCGTCGAGCCGTTCGAGCCCCTGGAGCCGGCCGTCCTGCCCGGCCTGGAGGCGGAGGCGGCGGACCTCGGCCGTTTCCAGCACGCCGAGGCGGCCCTCGAGGTCCTGCCCGCCGGCCGCGGCGGCGGGCAGGCGCGGGTCAGTGCAGGCCCGCGGCCGGGGGCGCCTCGAGCAGGACCTCGTCGGTGAAGCACCACATCCAGTCGTCACCCGGCTCGAGCGAGCGGGCGATCTGGTGGGTCGGGGCGTGCTCGCGGGCATGGCGGCTGGCGTGGCGGTTCTTGGAGGAGTCGCAGCACAGCACCCGCCCGTCGGTCATGCACATGCGCAGGTGCACCCAGGTGTCGCCGACCGCGAGGCACTCCTCGCACCCCTGGGTCCGGGGGGTCACGTCGCGGATCTGGTCGAGGTGGCTGCAGGGCACGTCGAAGGCCTCGGGGGTCGAGCGCATCGCGGTTCCTCTCCTGTGGTCCTGGGGCCGGCGGGCCGGCGTCCGGGCGCCGCCGGATTCCATCGTGCGGGTGCCGCGCGGCGACCGCCACCACCCCTTACCGCCAGTACCCTTACCGCCAGTACCCCTTACCGCCAGTACCCCTGGGCCGTGAGCTGGCGCCGCGACGTCTGTGCGTACTCGATCAGCCGGGGATCGCCGACCAGCCGGGCGAACCGCAGCTCCTCCTCGACCGCCGGGCGCTCCCGCTCGTCGGGGTCCCGCAGGCAGTGCTCCTGCTCGTGCACCAGGACCAGGGCGAGCAGCAGGTGGACCGGCATGCTCCACTCCCGGGCGTTGGCCCGGATCTCGGGCATGTACAAGGTGATGTAGCAGGTCCGGTTGGGGCTCGACCGCGTCCCCACGCTGGCGGTGCCGAGGACGTCGTGGGAGCACTTGACGGCGGTGCAGCGGTCGTCGACCTGCAGGTGCACGAAGCGGGCCAGGTGGCGCCGGCCGATCTCGGCGCTCCGCTGGTCCGCGAGCTGCCCGTGGCGGCGCACCAGCGCGACCGCCGGCAGCAGCTCGCGGCGCGTGGCGGCGGACGCGTGCAGCCGCAGGAACGGCGCGGGGCGGGTGGTCGGCGGTGCCGGCGTGACCGCCCGGGGCGCTGGCCGGTCCGCCAGCGACCGCAGCGGGCCGACCAGGAGCTTGGAGCCGGCGAGCACGAGCGCCACCAGGCCGCCGCCGGTGAGCGTGACGGCCAGCACGCCGCCTCCGCCGAGCAGGAGCGTGCCCAGGGCGGCGCCGAGCCCGCGGTGGGCGCGCGCCTGCTGGGGGCGCCCTGGCTCGGCGCGCTCGCGCGTCAGGGGTGTGCCGGGCCCAGCCATCCTCCAGCCTCAAGCCCTCGGGGGTGGGGGGTCGCTGGGCGGGACCGACTGTCCGGCGACTGCTGCGCAGCGTAGTCGACCGGGCGTCTCAGTGCATCTTCCGCGCCCGGAAGGCGCCGAGGACGACCGCGTCGGTGTCCGGGCAGGCGTCGCCGAGCCAGCCGCTCAGGCGGATCGTCGTGCGCAGCTGCTCCAGGTAGCGCCCGCACCCGCCGCAGCGGCGCAGGTGCCCGTCGAGGGGGGCGGACTCGGCCGGCGGCAGGGTCCCCTCGAGGTAGTCGTCCAGCCGCTCGACCACCGCACGGCAGGCCAGGCGGACCCCGGCGCCCGACGGGGCGCTCCCCCCGCGGGCGGCAGCCCGTCCCTCCACCCCCCGCGAGCCCGTCGTCGCGGCCACCCGTCCCCCTCTGGCCACACGTCGTCCTCGGCGCGGCCTGGCGGCACCGCATCCGACGATGCTAGTCCCCCGGCCCGGGGGGCCCGTTACACCCGTGCTCGGCGGGCCCCGCCCGGGTTCGGGAAGTACCCAGGCGCGGATGGGCACTCCAGCGCGCCGAGATGAGGGCGATCGCGGGTTCCCGGTGGCGGCGTCCGGCGGGATCCTGGCAGGCGAGCCGGCCGCCGCGTCGGCCCGGCCGCGCCGGGCCGGTCCGCCCGGGCCGTGGCGCGAGGCCGGTCGTCTCCGGCACCGTCACCGACCAGCGAGGTGGGTCAGCATGTCCAGCTCCCTCGACCCGGCCGCACCCGCCGGTCCGGGCGACGCCGCGCGGCTGCGCCCGGCGGGCACGCGCGGTGCGCCCGGGGAGCCGTCGGCCCGCCCGCGCGAGCGCGTCGACCTCCCGGCGGGCCGCCGGCTGCTGCTGCGAGCCGGGCTGGTCCCGGTCGAATGGCTCCTGCGCCTGGTCGGCCCGCGCTACCGCCCGTTCGTCTGGCTGATCACGGCCTGCCCGCCGCGGCTGCTCGCCGCCGCGGGCCGCTGGCGCGCGGTCCGCGCCTACGACCACGCGGTGCGCAGGGTCCCGGCCTACCGGCGCTTCGCGTCCGCCGCCCCGCCCGCTGACCTCGACCCGGTGGCGCTGCGCGTGCCAGCCACCGACAAGGGCAACTACGTCGCCGCGTTCAGCATCCCGGAGCGCTGCGTCGGCGGCCGGCTGCCCACCCGCGACGTCGCGGTCGACGAGTCCTCCGGGAGCACCGGGACCCCCTTCAACTGGGTCCGCTCGCTGCGGGAGCGCGCCACCACCCACACGTTCATCAGCCACTTCGCCCGCCACTGCTTCGGCGAGGAGCCGTGGATCACGATCAACGCCTTCTCGATGGGCGCCTGGGCGACCGGCGTCAACATGGGCATCGCCCTGCAGCGCGTCAGCGCGGTCAAGAGCACCGGTCCCGACGTGGACAAGATCCTCGGCACCCTCGCCCTCTTCGGCCCCGGCGAGCGCTACCTCGTCTGCGGCTACCCGCCGTTCCTCAAGCACCTGATGGACGCCGCCCGCGAGCGCGACTTCCCGCTGCGGGACTACCGGCTGATGGGCCTGGTCGGCGGGGAGGGAATGTCCGAGGGGCTGCGCGACTACCTGTCGCCGGTGTTCCAGCCGGTCTTCAGCGGCTACGGCGCGACCGACCTGGAGATCGGCATGGCCGGGGAGACCCCCCTCAGCGTGGCGGTCCGCCGCGCGGCGCGCGAGGACCCGCGGCTGCGCCGGGCGCTGTTCGGCGGCGACCCGCGCCTGCCCATGGTGTTCCAGTACAACCCGCTGAGCCACCACGTCACCGCGACCGGCGAGGGCGGGCTGCTGGTCACGATCAACCGCCTGGACCTGCTCTCCCCGCGCATCGCCTACGACGTCCACGACGAAGGCGGGGTCGCCTCCTACGCGGCGCTCGAGGCGCGCGTGCGCGCCGCCGGCCGGTCGCTGGCGGACCTCGCCGGGCCGGGCGGGCCCGCGGCGCTGCGGCTGCCGTTCCTGTGGATCCACGGCCGCAAGGACTCCACCGTCAGCGTGATGGGCGCCAACAT
Source organism: Actinomycetes bacterium (assembly GCA_035263405.1). Lineage (GTDB taxonomy): Bacteria > Actinomycetota > CALGFH01 > CALGFH01 > CALGFH01 > DATFRI01. The sequence goes on from DATFRI010000111.1 coordinate 19,336, forward strand.
CTACCCCGAGGACGTCGAGCAGGCCCTGTACGGCGAGCCGGACCTGGCCGCGGTCACCACCTCCTTCTGCCTGGCGCTGCGCGAGTCGCCGGACGGCACGCTGCGGCCCTGCTTCGCCTTCGAGCTGCGCGCGCCGGTCACGCCCGAGCGCCGGCGCGACTTCCAGGAACGGATCGTCGCGGCGGTGCAGCGCGGCAACGCCGACTTCCGCACCGCCATGGCCGAGCACGCCGCCGGCGTCACGCCCGTGGTCGAGCTGCACCCGCCGGGCGGCGGCCCGTTCGGCGCGGACCGGACGAGGATCAAGCAGATCCGCGTCGTCCGGACGCGCAGCTGAGCGCCACGCCCTCCCGACCCCGGAGGGCCGAGTCTCGTCAGCCGCATCGTCGTGCTGACCACCAGGCTCCCGCGTCCCCGTCGCCGCGGCCTGCGACGGTCACGGGTGGAGCACGCCACGGAAACGAATGCGCCTGGTGGGCTAGGTTGGCGGCAGGGGAGCCTCGGCCCGGAGGTGACCGCTGCCCCCAGCACCGCCACGTCGTCCGCTTCGGCCTCGCCGGACCGCGCTCCAGGCTCGTCGCTGGACGCGGGGGTTACGGTGCGCGCTCCCGACGGGAGGGCGCCGCCGCCCCGGACGGGGAGCGGTCGTCCTCGTCGTGTGCCTGCTGCTGGCGGCTGGCGCGTGCGTCGCCGTGGTCGCTCACGTGACCCCGGTCAGGGCCGACGTCGGGTCCAGCTCCCCCGATGGCCAGGCAGGCGACGTCGTCCAGCCCGGCCCGCGCGCCGACGAGCCTGCCGGCCCGGCCGTCCAGCCCGGCGGCGCAGACGGCGACCCGACCTGGGAGGTCGCCGGCGGTGACGACCCTGCGGCCGGTACGGGCCGAAGCGGGCGCCAAGGCGACCAGGACGGCAGCCTCCCCCAGGCGCAACCAGGCCCGGACCCGCGACCGCCGGTCGCCGAGCAGCAGCCCGCCGCGGAGCACCAGCCGCCGGGTGAGCTGGTCGCGGAGGCCACGACTGGCGACGCAGGCAGCCTGCCGGCCGGCGTCGCAGGGCCGGCCGACCAGGCGCCCGGTCCCCGGTGGACGCTCCAGCTCGTGGTCGGCGACGCCGAGGAGCTGCGCCAACTCGCAGCGTCCGCCGCCGGCCGCGCCCCCGGACCGGTGCGGGTCGTTGCGGCCGCCCCTCCCGCCCCCCAGGAGGGCGCCGCCACGGCCGGCGGACCGGACCAGACCGGATCACCGACAGTGCAGGCCGCAGCCGGGACCGGACCCCTCGACGTCGCCACGCCCGGCCCGGCAACCGCCGCCGGCGGCGACCAGACACGCGGCCTGGTCGTGCGCGCCGCGGACTGGACGCGGCGCAACCGTCACCACCTCGTCGCCGCGGGCACGGTCGCCGCCGGCCTGGCGGTCACGTTGACCGGGTTCGGTGGCCCACTGGCCGCCGCGGCGGTCGGCGGCGCGCTGCTGGGCGCAGGCGGCAGCGTCGCCGCCCAGCAGCTCACCAAGGCCGCTGTGGACTGGGAACAGGCCGTCGTCTCCGGCCTGGTGGGCGGGCTCGCCGGCCCGATCGGTCTGGGCGCCGGCATGCTGGGCGGCGGGGCCGCCACCGCTTGGCCGGGGCTCCGGGGCGCCGTCGCCGGCGGCCTGGTGGCGCTCGGCGGCGGGATGGCCAACCGCGGCCTGCACGGCGAGAACCCCCTGGACCCGTCGGGCATGGTCACCGACCTGGCGGCGGGTGGGACGGCCGGAGGCTTCGCCGGCCGCCTCGGCGCCGCCGTCCCCGCCGTGATCAGGCAGCTCGTCCTCAGGGTCCGCAATCTCCCCGACACGGCCATGACCACAGGGAACGGGATCATCCTGGTCGACCGCTACCTGTCGGGAGGCATGTTCGAGGTGGTGCTACGGCATGAGACCGTGCACTCCTTCCTCAGGCTGTCGCCACTGGGGAGCTTCACGTTCTGGCTGTACTGGAGATCGCACCTGTGGCGCTACCTGGAGGAGGTGGCCGCCCAGACCTATGCGACCCGCAGCCTGCCGATGGGCCTGGCGCTGCCGTGGGAGCCTGTGTACGAGCTGGCGTGGTGGCGGGTCTTCCTGGAGGCCCACGCGGTCACGCTGCCGATCAGCTACTGGATCAGTCGTCGGCTGCTGGCGCTGTTCGGCCGCGGCCCGGCCGCACCCGGGCAGGTGGACCAGCGGCGCGATCAGGAGCCCATCGCGCCGCGTGGGCGCCCATGACCGGTGGAGCGGACCGTCATCCGCGTGCGCGACCGAGCAGGGGCTGCGGCCCGTGGCCTCAGGCGCCCGGTGCCGAGGGCTGCTCCTGGGCCACCGCCTGCTCGCCCGCCTGCTCACCCCGCAGCAGGGCCAGCGCCGACGCGGGGAACAGCAGCACCGACAGCAGGCCGGCGGCGACGAGGCCGGCGGCGGATGCCTGGTCCAGCTCGCCGAGCTCCACGCCGATCTGGGCCGCGGCGACGATGAACGGCAGCGAGGTCGCCTGCAGCAGGGCGGCCACGAGCGTGCGCCGCGGCCCGATCCGGCGCCGGTACAGCAGCGCCGGCACCCCGCGGGCGAGCAGCAGCGCGGCCAGGAACAGCGGGATCCGGACGAGCGCGGAGGGGTCCCCGGTGAGCGCGTCGAGGTCGAAGCGCACGCCGCTGACGACGAAGAAGATCGGCACGAACATCCCGAATCCGATGGCTTCGAGTTTCATGTGGAACCGTGGGTGGGTCATCATCCGGTCCCGGTCGGTGAGCTTGAGGATCACCCCGGCCACGAACGCGCCGAGGATCACCTCCAGCCCGAGGCGCTGCGCGAACCAGATGAAGACCGCCAGCAACGCGACCGCGAAGCGGACGCGGATCTGGGCGCTGGAGTCCTGCAGCCGCACCAGCTCCTCCCCCAGCCGTGCCGAGCGCTCCGCCCGGGTGAGGCCGATCGTCACGGCCAGGGCGACCAGGAGCAGGCTGCCCAGCAGCAGGAGCTGCGCCCCGGTGCTGGTGGCCTCGCGCGAGAAGAACAGCGACAGCAGGATGACCGCGGCGAAGTCGGCGACCGAGGCGGCCGCGATCACGAGCTGGCCGAAGTCCGAGTCGGTCTGGCCCGCGTCCTTGAGCACGGGGACGACCACGCCGAGGCTCGTCGCCGTCAGGATGATCGCCACCAGCAGCGGCGCGTCGACCGCCCCGGCGCCCGCGAGCCCGTACCCGACCACGAGCGCGACCGCCATCGAGCCGGCGAACCCGAGCACGACCAGGCCCAGGAGGCCGCCGCGCAGGTGGTCCACGTCGATCTCGAGCCCGGCGAGGAACAGCAGGAACGCCAGCCCGATCAGTGACAGGACCTGGAGCGGCACGTCCACCTGGACCCAGCCGAGCACCGAGGGCCCGATCACGATGCCCGCGACGATCTCCAGCACCGCGCTGGGGAGCCGCAGCCGCGCCGGCAGCGCCCCGAGCAGCAGCGGGATCACGAGCGCCACCGCCGTGACGAGGACGAATCCGGACAGCGACACTTCGGGCATGGCGGTTCTCTCCCTCGCCGGTCGGCGCGTGCGGCCGGCGGCGTCACGCGGCGCCGGTCTCCCCTTGTCCGATGCTCCCGTGCGCCCGTTACACGCCGCCGCCCAGCTGGATCAGGCGGTATGGTTCCACGCGATGGAGCGGGCCGGTCCGCGGGCTCCGGGCGCGGTGCAGGGCGCCGCTGGAACGGAGCCGCTGGAACGGAGCCGCTGTAACGGATGGGAGGTTGCGGGGACCAGACGGCCGGGGTCGTCTCCGGCGGGGCGCGGCGCGGCGCGGCCCGCCCCGTCCCGGACCGACCATCGCGGAACCGACCAGCGCTTGAGCGGGGTGCCATGGACGCCTTCGACGTGATCGTGATCGGTGCGGGGCCCGCCGGGGAGCACGCCGCGGGCAGGCTCGCCGACGGCGGGCTGCGCGTGGGGCTGGTCGAGCGGGAGCTGGTCGGCGGCGAGTGCTCCTACTGGGCGTGCATCCCGTCCAAGACGCTGATCCGGCCGGGCGACGTGCTCGCCGCCGCGCGGCGCGTGCCCGGCGCGGCGGAGGCGGTCACCGGCCGGCTGGACGCCGCCGCCGCGTTCGCGCAGCGCGACTACATGACCTCCGACTGGCACGACGACGGCCAGCTGCCCTGGCTGGAGAGCCAGGGCATCGAGCTGGTCCGCGGCTCGGGCCGCCTCGACGGCGACCGCGCCGTCACCGTCGAGCTGGCGGGCGGCGGCACCCGCCGCCTGACGGCGCGCCGGGCGGTCGTGCTCGCCACCGGCTCGACGCCCCTGATCCCGCCGGTCGAGGGCCTGGCCGAGGTCAGGCCGTGGGACAACCGGGCGGTGACCAGCGCCAAGGAGCTGCCCCGGCGGCTGCTCGTGCTCGGCGGCGGTACGGTCGGGGTGGAGATGGGCCAGTGCTTCAGGCGGCTGGGCTGCGAGGAGGTCACGCTCGTCGAGGGCGGTCCGCGGCTGCTCGCCCGCGAGGAGCCGTTCGCCGCCGAGGAGGTGCGCCGGGCCTTCGAGGACGAGGGGATCACCGTGCTCACCTCGGCGCGGCTGGCCGCCGCCCGACGCGACGGCGCCGACGGCCCGGTCGTCGCCACCCTCGAGGACGGCCGGGAGCTGATCGGCGACGAGCTGCTGGTCGCGGTCGGCCGGCGCCCGGCAACCGGCGAGCTGGGCCTGGGGACCGTCGGGCTCGAGCCGGGCCGGCCCGTGCGGGTCGACGACCGGATGCGCGCGGACGGGGTGGAGGGCGGCTGGCTGTTCGCGATCGGGGACTGCAACGGCCGCGCGCCCCTCACCCACATGGGCAAGTACCACGGCCGCATCGCCGCCGCGGCGATCCTGGGCGGGGAGCGGGACGGGGGCGCCGCGGACGCCCCGGGCGCGCGCGGCGGCATGCTCGACCGCGGCGTCGTCCCGAGGGTCACCTTCACCGACCCGCAGGTGTGCGCGGTCGGCCTGACCGAGACGCAGGCCCGCGAGCAGGGCATCGACGTGCGCGTGGTCAGCGCCGACACCGGCGGCGTGCCCGGCGCCTACACCATGGGCGACGGCATCCGGGGCACCTGCGCGCTGGTGATCGACGACGCCCGCCGGGTGCTCGCCGGCGCGACGTTCGTCGGCCCCGGCCTCCAGGAGCTGCTGCACTCGGCCACGGTGGCGATCGTGACCCGGGCGACCCTGGACCAGCTCCGGCACGCGGTCCCCTCGTTCCCGACCGTCAGCGAGGTCTGGCTCCACCTGCTCGAGAGCTACGGGCTGTAGCCCGGACGAAAGGAAGTCCCGATGCCGCCCACGACCGGTCCGGCCGGCCAGGACGCCGCCGAGTGGCAGTTCGACGACCTGCGCGCCCTGTTCGTCAACTGCACCCTGAAGCGCTCGCCCGAGCTGAGCCACACGCAGGGGCTGATCGACGTCAGCCGCGCGATCATGGAGCGGCACGGCGTGCGGGTCGGCGTCCTGCGCGCGGTCGACCACGACATCGCCACCGGCGTGTGGCCGGACATGACCGAGCACGGCTGGCCGAGCGACGAGTGGCCCGCGATCTTCCCGCAGGTGCTCGCCGCGGACGTGCTGGTCCTGTGCGGGCCGATCTGGCTCGGCGACAACAGCTCGGTGATGAAGAAGGTGATCGAGCGGCTGTACGGCTGCTCGCACCTGCTCAACGACGCGGGCCAGTACGCCTACTACGGCCGCGTCGCCGGCTGCCTCATCACCGGCAACGAGGACGGCGTGAAGCACTGCGCGATGAACGTCCTGTACAGCCTGCAGCACCTGGGCTACACGATCCCGCCGCAGGCCGACGCCGGCTGGATCGGCGAGGCCGGTCCCGGGCCGTCCTACCTGGACCCGGGCTCGGGCGGCCCGCAGAACGACTTCACCAACCGCAACACCACCTTCGCCACCTGGAACCTGCTGCACCTGGCCAGGATGCTCAAGCGGGCGGGGGGAATCCCGGCGCACGGCAACCAGCGGTCGGAGTGGGACGCCGGCTGCCGCTTCGACTTCGCCAACCCCGACTACCGCTGACCTCCTGCGGGGACGCTCGGGGCGTGCGGCCGGGCGGGCCGCCGGCCTGACGCCCGCCGCCGACCCCGCGGGGTGCCGGTCCGGGGCTGTAACGGATCGGCGGCCGGGTGGGACAGGTAGCCGGGATCCGCCCGGCCCGGGGACCCGCCGGCAGCCGGACCCGTCGCGCGACGGATCGAGGTCCGCGGCGCACCACGACCTCACGAAAGGACGCTCGCGATGCCCTCGTTGCCGATCGCCGACTACGCGCTGCTGTCCGACTGCCGTTCGGCCGCCCTGGTCAGCCGGTCGGGCTCGGTCGACTGGCTGTGCTTCCCGCGCTTCGACGGGCCGGCCGTGTTCGCCCGCCTGCTCGACGACGAGGCCGGGCACTTCTCGGTCACCGTGCCCGGCGCGCAGGCGACCCGCCGCTACGTCGAGCGCACGATGGCGGTGGAGACCACGTTCCGCACCCCCGGCGGCAGCGCCGTGCTGGTCGACGCGCTCGCCATCGGCCGCAACGAGCGCGGCCACCAGCTCGGCGCCGGCAGCCCGGGCGTCCTGCTGCGGCGGGTGACCTGCGCCGAGGGCGAGGTCGAGGTGGAGCTGTCGTACGCGCCCCGGCCCGAGTACGGCATCGTCCACCCGATCCTGATCGGCTCCGACGGCGGCGTGCTCGCCCGCGGCGGCGCGGACGTGCTGCTGCTGAGCGCCGGCCGCGCCGGATCCGGAGGCGGAGACCCCGGGACCCCGCTGGCGCTGGAGATCGACGGCTCCACCGCCCGCGCCGCGCTCCGGCTGCGGGCCGGCGAGCGCGCCGGGTTCGCGCTGCACCACGCGAGCAGCTGGCAGGCGCCGCCGGCGCACTGGTCCCAGGAGGAGATCGACCGGCGCCTGGAGGACACGCTGGCCGGCTGGCGGAGCTGGTCGGACATGCACCAGGCCTACGAGGGCCCCTGGCGGGAGCTGGTCCACCACTCGGGTCGGGTGCTCCAGGCGCTCACCTTCGAGCCCACCGGGGCGATCGTGGCCGCGCCCACCACCTCGCTGCCCGAGACCGTCGGCGGGGAGCGCAACTGGGACTACCGCTACACCTGGGTCAGGGACGCGAGCCTGACGATGGAGGCGCTGTGGGTCGCGGCCTGCCCCGACGAGGCCGAGAAGTTCTTCGACTTCCTGGCGATGTCGGCCGCCAGCCAGCTCCACCGCGGCAGCGACCTGCAGATCATGTTCGGCGTCGGCGGCGAGCGCGACCTCAGCGAGCGGGAGCTGCCCCACCTGGCGGGCTGGCGCGACAGCCGCCCGGTGCGGGTCGGCAACGGCGCCTGGAACCAGCGCCAGCTCGACGTGTACGGCGAGCTGATGGGCGCCGCCCAGCGGCTGGTCGAGCAGCTCGGCGAGCTGGACCAGACCACCCGCCGCTTCCTGGTCGCCGCCGCCGACACCGCCGCGGCCCGCTGGAAGGAGAAGGACCAGGGCATCTGGGAGATCCGCGGCGAGCCGCGCGACTTCCTGTACTCCAAGCTCATGTGCTGGGTCGCGCTCGACCGGGCGATCGAGCTGGCCGGCCAGCTCGGCGCCGAGGAGCGGGTGGGGGCCTGGACGGCCGCCAGGGAGGAGATCCGCGCGGCGATCCTCGAGCGCGGCTGGAGCCAGCGCGCGGGCGCCTTCACCCAGGCGTTCGGCTCCGACGACCTCGACGCCTCCAACCTGATGCTGGCGTGCAGCGGCTTCCTGGCCGGCGACGACCCGAGGATGAAGGCCACGATCGACGCGACCGCCAAGCGGCTCACCGACGAGCACGGCCTGGTGTACCGCTACCTGGGCGCCGACGGGCTCGAGGGCGAGGAGGGCACCTTCCTGCTGTGCACCTTCTGGCTGGCGCAGGCGCAGGCGCTGGCCGGCGAGGTCGACCAGGCCAGGGCGACCTTCGAGCGCGCGATCTCCGCGATGAACGACGTCGGCCTGCTCGCCGAGGAGATCGACCGGGGCGAGATGATCGGCAACTACCCGCAGGCGTTCAGCCACATCGGCCTGGTCAACGCGGCCTGGGCGATCAGCGAGGCCGAGCGGCGGCAGCGCGAGGCCGGGTGAGGGCGGTGGACCGTCCGCCGCCCGGTCGAGGTCCTCACCTGGACCGGCGACTGGCCGCAGACGCCGGTGCGGCTGGCCCGGGGAACCGTCCACCGTCCGTCGCTGCTGGTCAAGGAGGAGACATGAAGGCGATCGTGGTCAGCCCCGGCAAGCCCGACAGCGCGCGCCTGGCCGACGTGCCCGAGCCGACGCTCGCTGACGCCCCCGACGGGCGCGGGGTCCTGGTCCGGGTCGTCCGCGTCGGGCTGGACGGCACCGACCGGGACATCCACGCCGGCGAGTACGGCGCGCCGCCGCTGGGCGCGGACTACCTGATCCTCGGCCACGAGAGCTTCGGCGTGGTCGAGGAGGTCGGCCCGAAGGTCACCGAGTTCGCCCCCGGGGACTTCGTGGTGGCCATGGTCCGCCGGCCCGGGACCAGCCCCTACGACGCCGTCGGCATGCAGGACTTCAGCACCGACGACACCTACTTCGAGCACGGCATCAGCCGGCTGCACGGCTACCTGACCGAGCGCTACGTGGAGGTCCCCGAGTACCTGATCGGGATCCCGCAGGGCATCCAGGACGTCGCGGTGCTGCTGGAGCCGGTGTCCGTCGCGGAGAAGGGCATCAACCAGGCCTACGAGATCCAGCGGCGGCTGCGCGTGTGGAGCCCCGGGCGGATGTTCGTGCTCGGCGCGGGCCCGCTCGGGATCATCGCGACCGCGCTGGCGCGGCTGCGCGGCCTGGAGGTGACCACCTTCGGGCGCCAGTCGCCGCCGTACCTGAACGCCGAGCTGGTCGAGGCGCTCGGGGCACGCTACCTGAGCACCGGGCAGGTCTCCCTGGCGCAGGCGGCCGAGCGGCACGGCGCGCCCGACCTGATCTTCGAGGCGACCGGGTTCGCGCCGCTGGTGTTCGAGGCGATGGACGTGCTGGCGCGCAACGGGGTGCTGGTGCTGGTCAGCGTCACCGGCGGCGACCGGCGGGCCGAGGTGCCCGCCGACCGCCTCAACCTCGGCTTCGTGCTGGGCAACAAGGTGATGGTCGGCACCGTCAACGCGGGCCGCGTCGACTTCGAGTCGGGCGTGCGCGACATGGCCGTGGCGCAGGCGCGGTGGCCGGGCTGGCTCGGCCGGCTGCTCACCCACAAGGTGCACGGCCTGGACGCCTACGAGGAGGCGTTCCGGCTGCTCGTCGGCGAGCCGGGCGTGCTCAAGGCGTACGTGGAGATCGGCGGGCGGGCCTGACGGCCCGAGGAGGTACGGGGGGCCCCAGCTCGGCGCCCGCGGGGAGCGTGGCCGCCGCCGCCGGGCGATTCGTTGCCCGGCTGTGACGCGCAATCGTCCCCTCGCGGTTAGGCTCGAACCTGGCCTCGGCGCACGACCCCCGCCGCCACGGTCGCACCGAAGGCGTCCGCGATGCCCTCCTCGGGAGGCGTCCACCTCTGGTCGGAAGGCATCGCGGGCACCTTCGCCGCCATGTCCGCGGACGGTCCGCGCGCCGAGCCGGCCGCGGACGGCCCGCGGCCGGCGGACGCGAAACGCAGGATCGGGTGCGTATGAGCGGGAGCAGTGAGGCGAGGAGTTCCGCAGGCTCGTCGCTGTGGCTGGTGAACCGGGTGCGGATCGGGGCGTCCGACGCCGTGTACGTCGAGCGCAGGGAGGCGGCCGGCGGCCGCGTCGAGGCCACGATCCCCGTCGCCGACCGCGTCGACGACGCCAAGTGGATCGTCGGCGGCCGGCAGGGCGTCTGGGTCGCGTCGGAGCACGCGACCCTGTACCGGATCGACCCGGCCCGCAACGCGGTCGTCGAGGAGGTGCGGGTACACGGGACCGGCGGCCTGCGCGCGGCGGCCGTCTCCGGCGACGCCCTGGTGGTCGCCGCCGACGGTGGCCTGGTGACGATCGACCCGTCGACCGGCGGCTGGCGGTTCCAGGAGCTGCCGCACGCCCGCCACCTGGTCGGCGACGAGGACGGCGCGTGGGTCGCCAGCGGTGCGGCCGTCCACCTGCAGCGGTACGGGCGCGAGCCGGAGCAGGTCGCGGAGCTGGGCGGGCGGATCGCCGCCTTCCGCGGCGCCGCGGGCCGTGCGGTCGCCGTGACCCGCGCCCCCGGCGGGGCGACCAGCGGCGTGTGGCTGCTCAGCCGCACGCGGGCCCCGCGCAACCTCCTCGCCGAGGACCGCTGGGCGCCGCTGCGGCCGCTGCGGCCGTCCGGGCTGGTGTGGCTGCAGCTCCAGGTCGGGCAGGGATCCCGCCCGGGCCGGCGGCTGGTCGCGGTCGACGTGCACGCCGCCAGCCTGGCCGATTTCGGCCCACACCGGCTGGCGCCGCTCGCCTGGGCCGGGCAGGTGGTGTTCGGCCTGGTGGAGGGTCAGGGCCGCGTCCGGCTGGTGCGCTTCACCCCTGGCGGCGGCGAGCCGGCCGAGCTGGGGGTGGGCCGCTACAGCCGGTCCATGGCCGTGGCCTAGCGGCCGCCCGGGCCGTGCGCCGCGGGCGGCTCACCCGGGCGGCGGCCCGGCCGAGGCTGCCCTCGGCGGTCACCGGGAGCCGTTCGCCGCCGGGGCGGAGGCGCCGAGCCGCCGTGCCAGGTGGTCGGCGACGCGCAGCGCGTTGGCGATGATCGTCAGCGTCGGGTTGGAGGCGCTGCTCGACACGAAGAAGCTCGCGTCGACCACGTACAGGTTGTCCAGGTCGTGCGCCTTGCAGTCGAGGTCGAGCACCGAGGTCGCCGGGTCGCTGCCGAAGCGCGCGGTCCCGTTCTGGTGGGCCACGCCCGAGATCCCGAGCCGGCCGCCGAGGTAGGTGGAGCGGTCGATGACCTCCTCGCGGCAGCGCATCGCGTCCAGCAGCGAGCGGAACTTCCCGGTCAGCCGGTCGTGCGCCTCCAGGTTGGTCGGCGTGTAGGTGAGCCTGAGCCGCCCGCCCGGGTCGAGCTGGACGCGGTTGCCGGGCCGGGGCAGGTCCTCGGTGGTCAGCCAGAAGTCCAGCGAGTGCGCGGCGAGGTCCGCCGGGTCCTCGGCGTCGGGGGCGTCCAGCGACATCGTGAACGCGTCGCTCTTGCCGAGCATCTGCATCGCGCCCAGCGGGTGCTCCCACTCGCCGTCGCCGAAGTAGAAGTCGTTCACCCCGAGCGTCTTCTCGAACCGGGTCGGGTTGGGCACCTTCGAGATCGCGATCAGCGACGAGTTGTTGTGCAGCATCAGGTTGCGCCCGAGGAGCCCGGAGCTGTTGCCGAGCCCGTCGGGGTGGGCGTCGCCGGCGGAGGCGAGCAGCAGCGCCGCGGAGTTGACCGCCCCGGCGGACACCACCACCACGTCCGCCGAGTACTCCTCGCGCCGCCCGTCGCGGTCGACGACGACACCGGTGACCGTGCGGCCGTCGGGCCCGGTCTCCAGCCGGGTCACGCGCGCGCCCGTGCGCAGCGTCACGTTGGGGTGCTCCAGCGCCGGCTCCACGCACACGACCTGGGCGTCGGACTTGGCACGCACCAGGCAGGCGTAGCCGTCACAGGTCGCGCAGCGGATGCAGCGGCTGCGCTCGGGCGCCGACTCGTCGAGCATGACGCCCATCGGCAGCCAGAACGGGGTGAGCCCCGCCGCGGCGAGGTCGCCGCGGAGCTGCTCGATGCGCGGCTCGTGGCTCACCGGCGGCCAGGGGTAGGGCGCGCCGCCGGGCGGGTCGGTGGGGTCGACGCCGCGCTCGCCGTGGACCTGGTAGAGCTGCTCGGCGCGGGTGTACCAGGGCTCGAAGTCGGCGTAGCGCAGCGGCCAGGCCGGCGACACGCCGTCGACGTGCGTGACCTGCTCGAAGTCGCGCTCGCGCATGCGGAACAGGACCGCGCCGTAGACCTTGGTGTTCCCGCCGACGTAGTAGTGCTGCTTGGGGTTGAACTCCTTGCCGTCCTGGTCGACCCAGTGCCCGGCGTTGCGGTAGCGCAGGTCGCCCCAGACCGTGCGCGAGTCCCAGTTCTGGATCTCGCGGGGGTACCAGCCGCCGCGCTCGAGCAGCAGGATGCGCTTGCCGGTCGGCGCCAGCGCGTAGGTGAGGGTCCCGCCGCCGGCACCGGATCCGACCACGATGACGTCGTAGTGCTCTGGCATGGCGGGCTCCTGTCGCGCTCCGGGGGAGGTCCCCCGGACGCGGGGACCGCCAGTCTCGTCGTGCGAGCGCGCGGGGCGTTACAGGTGTAACACCCGACGAGCCGGGGGGACAGTCAGGGCATGAGCGCACACTCCGATCCGCACCAGCGCCTCGACGCCGGCGTGGCCGGCGCCGACGACCCGGGCGCCCCGGCCGCCCGCGACCCGCGCCGCGAGGCGCAGGCCGTGGTCGGCGACCGCTTCGACGCCCGGGTCCTGGAGCCGTCGCCCCCCGCCGTGCTCGAGGGCGACCTGTTCGCCGACGACCCGGTGGCGGTGGAGCCCGACCGGCCCGCCGACCGCCCGGTCGTGGGCCCGGTCGCCGCCGACCTCACCTGGGACCAGTGGCTGGGCGACCACCCCGAGCACCGGGGCTGGGCGGCGGCGCGCTGGCTCGGCGCCCACCGCCGGCTGCCCGCCCTGCCGGCCGCCTACCCCTCGACGCGCCTGGCAGTGCACCGCCTGGTCGTGTACGTCGTCTCGCCCGCCCGCCAGCGCGCCAACGGCAGGATGGCGCTGCGCTTCACCTACGGGGGCCTGGGCACGCCGTTCTTCGGCGCGGACGAGCAGGTCCGCGTCGCGGGGGACCGGCTGGTCCACCAGCGCGGGGACCAGGCCGTCGCCGAGCGGATCAGCACGCTCGCCCGGGCGGCGGACGTCGTCCTGGACGGCCCGCCGGACCTCGCCTGGGCGCAGGGGTTCGACGTCCCCGAGGCGGGCGACCTGGACGGGCAGCTGCCGGTTGACCCCGCCGCCGCCGCGTTCCTGGGCGACTGGACCGGCTTCGCCTGGTCGGTCCTGGAGCAGGTGCGGGCCGATGCCGAGTCCGCGCAGCCGAGCCGCACGCAGCTGTGGGCCGAGCACTTCGACGCCGCGTTCGACTGCCTGCCCCCCGAGCGGCGGGTGACGCTGGGGGCGTCGCCGGGCGACGCCGACCACGACGAGCCCTACCTGTACGTCCTCCCGCACGACTTCGACCCTGCGCCGGCCGGCGCCTTCTGGAACGCCGACACGTTCCGCGGGGCGATCCTGCGGTTCGGCGACCTGGCCGGCGAGGCCGACCAGCGGGCGGCCGCGTGCGCGTTCCTGCGCGAGGGCCGCGACCTGCTGGGGCGCTGAGGGGGTGCGCCAGCTCCTGCCCGTCCCGCTGGACCCCGCCGACCCGGCCGAGGTGTACGGCGACCTGCCCACGGCCGCGGGCCGGCCGGGGGTGCGCCTGAACATGATCGCCAGCGTGGACGGGGCGACCACGGTCGCGGGCGTCTCCGGCGGGCTCGGCGGCGCGGCCGACCACGAGCTGTTCGGGGTGCTGCGCTCGCTCGCCGACGTGGTGCTGGTCGCCGCCGGGACCGTCCGCGCCGAGGGCTACCGGCCGTCGAGGGTGCCGGTGGCGGTGGTCACGCGCTCCTGCCGCCTGGACTGGGACGCGCCCTTCTTCAGCGCGCAGATCGCCCGTCCGGTGGTGGTCACGGTCACCGCCGCGCCCGCCGAGGCGCGCGCCCGCGCGGCCGAGGTCGCCGACGTGGTGCTCGCAGGGGAGCACGACGTCGACCTGGCGCGGGTGCTCGGCGCGCTCGGCGGGCGCGGCGCCGCGGCGGTGCTCGCCGAGGGCGGCCCGAGCCTGAACGGGCAGCTGGCCCGCGCCGGGCTGCTGGACGAGCTGTGCCTGACGCTGTCGCCGCGCCTGGTCGGCGGCTTCGGCAAGCGCATCCTCGAGGGCTCGACCCTGCCCGCGCCGCGGGAACTGCGGCTGCACACGCTCTGCGAGCAGGACGGCTTCCTGTTCCTGCGCCTGCGGCCCGCGCCGCCGGCCGGGGCGGAATTGCAGTAGCGGCACGCTTCGGTCACGAGGGACCGGCGTGCGCTAGGTTGGCGGTGGCGAGCTCGCCGGCAACCCTCGGCGGGCGCGCCGGACCCGCCCAGCCCCGTGTCCGGTCCGCGCGCACGACCGTGAGGCCCCGGCATGTCCCCGCCACCAGCACACCCGCCTGCGCGCCTGCCTGCCGGGAACCCGGCCGCCCGCCCGCGCGCCCGCGGCGGCGGGAGGGCTCCCCGGCGGGCAGGCCGGGTCCGCCACCGGCAGCCGCTGCTGTTCGCGCTCGCCCTGTGCGTGTTCCTGGTCGTCGGCGTGCCGGTCCTGGTGCTGGTCACCGTGCCCCTCGCCCACGCGGACGACGCCTGGGCGGCGCCCGGCGACGGGATCGTCGGCGGGACCGACGGCGACCC
>DATFRI010000112.1:0-2926 GCA_035263405.1 Actinomycetes bacterium
TCACGGCCAGCGGGATCGTGGCACACATCGACTCGGTGGTGGTCGGCCTCGCCGCGGGCCTGCTCGCCTTCTGGTACCTGCGCCGGTACGCCGCCCTGCGGTTCCCCGCCTACCAGCTGGCCGGTGCGCTGACCGGCATCCTGCTGGTGGTCGCCGAGCTGCTGGTCGCCACCGGGGGCGCGGACCTGCTGCACGCCGCGGCCTCGATCAGCCCGGCCGACAAGACGGCCCTCGACCTGCTCGACTCCGCGCGGATCGTGAACAGCCTCCTGGTGCTGTTCATCGGCGCGCTGGCCGCGATGATCGCCCTCGGCCGCACGCTCGGATCGAAGCACGTGCCGGAGCCCGTGGCCGAGCCGGTAGCCGAGGTCGAGCCGGCCCCGCCGGCTCAGCCCAAGAGCTGATCGATCTCCGAGACGTCGTACCACTCCAGCTCGTGGTCTTCCGCGCCGTCGACGGTGAACTGGGCGTCCTCGTCACCGGCGAACGCGGCCGCCACCGCTCCGGCCGCCGCCGCCACGTCCGCCTCGGCCCCTGAGCCGTCGACGTGGACGGCCACCACCGCCGCGAACTCCAGCGGGGCGGTGAGCCGCACCAGGCTCGAACCCAGCTCCGCCTGGGCACTGACCAGCGACTTCGCCGGTACGTCGGCGGAAACCACCACCCGCCGCCGGGGCGCCCCGGCGTCCAGGAAGAGCAGCTGGAGGGCCTGCTGGGCGGCGCGGGTGAACGCCACGTACTCCAGCTCCTCCTCGTCGCCCTCGGTGTACCACTCGCGCAGCAGCGGTGTGACCGCGTGGGCGGCCAGGCTGTCGCCGCCGTCCGTCGGGACCAGCGGCTCGCGCCGGCCGAGCGGAACCAGCATCGACAGCGTCGCGGGCAGGTAGACGCGGGTGAGCCCGGCGTTCACCGCGACCTCCCAACCACCCGGTACGGGCGTGTCGGCACTGTGCGTTCGTACACCCGAGTCTGCGCTCCCCCGACGCGACACGCCGGCCGAGGGTGTGCCGTAAGCAATCAATGGCAAACTGAAGCAATGGAGGCCCGGTTCCTACAACTCAGCGAGGTCGCCGAGGAGCTGGCGGTGACCTCGTCGCAGGTCTATCACATGGTCCGCAGCGGCGAGCTGCCGGCCATCAAGATCGGCGGGCGGGGTCAGTGGCGCGTCGAGCGCAGCAGGCTGGAGGCGTACATCGAGGACAAGTACACCGAGACCGCCGCCTGGGTGCGGGAGAACCCCCTCGTGGGCCGCGACGACGACCCCGACGCCGAGCCCCAGTGACGCTTGACGCGACGGATCGAAGGCAGTAGAACTTATCGAAGGCAAACGAAGGTAAACACAAGATCAATATCAGGCAGGATCTGGACCCGGAGGTTCGCCATGACGGTGACCGCGACGCCCGCTCCGCACCAGGCGATCCGCCTCCGCCGTCCACCCCTGCTCGAGCCGTACGACGAGGACCACGGCCGTGCCGCTGCCGCCGGCGCCCTCCTGCCGATCGACTGGCCGCCGCCGGCTCCCGGACACCGGCATCCGTCCGGGCACCCCGCCGCCTCCGCGCAGGACCGCGCCGCCCAGGCGGCCGCGACCGCCCGGCGCTACATCCAGGTCTGTCTCGAGGTCCTCAACGGCTTCCGCCCGGCGGCGCACCTGCGCACCCTGACCGGACC
Organism: Actinomycetes bacterium; assembly: GCA_035263405.1. Classification (GTDB taxonomy): domain Bacteria; phylum Actinomycetota; class CALGFH01; order CALGFH01; family CALGFH01; genus DATFRI01. The sequence continues at coordinate 1,672 of DATFRI010000112.1, forward strand.
CGTCGAGTTCGCCGCCGTTGTCGGCCAGATGGCACGCCGCCGCAACGCCCGCGCCCACTTCCCACCGCTCGGCAGCCCCTCTCCCGCCGTGCAGTCCACCACCGTCGTGCAGTCCACCACTGTCGTGCAGTCCACCACCGCTGCGCAGTCCACGTCCGCCGTGCGGTCCGCCCGCGCCGCGGGCCCCGCCTTGCCGAACGCCACGCCGGTCCGGCAACCACTGCCGCCGCTTCCGCCGCGCAACCTGCCCGCCCGCGCGGCGACGCCCGAGCCGGCCGCGACCGGCGGCGCGCGCCGCACGCCCGGCAACGCGCCGCGCGACACGCAGCCCTATCGCCTGCAGCGCCTGCGCGTCTCCGAGCCGCTCCCCGGCGTGGCCGAGTGCGTCGCCGTTCTGTCACACGCCGGCCTCAGCATGGCGATAGCCATGCGACTCGAACTCCACGACGGCCGCTGGCACTGCGCCGTCGTCCAGATCGTCTGATCGGCCCGAGACCCCCGGAGCGCCCACTGTCCCGCCGGAGGCGGCGGGCGCTCCGGGCCCCAGGCGACGACCGTGCTAGGCGCCGCCCGCGGGAGCCCCGTGGCAGCGCTTGTACTTCTTGCCCGACCCGCAGTAGCAGGGTGCGTTCCGCGACGGTCCGGACGACCCGACCACCTGCCCCGGCGCCGGCATCTTCGCACCGGCCGAACGCGCCGACTGCGGCCCGGTCGGGCGCTGCGGGCCGCCGAGCCCGAGGGCCGGCGCCTGCTCGATGTTCACCCCGCCGCCACCGTCGCCGTCCAGCGTCGGCGACGAGTACGACAGCGCCCGCGGCAGGCTCGACTGCCCCAGCCCCTTGGAGCGGATCTCGACCGGCTTCGCCTGCGGCAGCAACCGCGCGGCGCCCGGGTCGATCACCGGCGCCTCGTCCTGCTCCGGCTCGGCCACCTGCACCTGGATGTGGAACACCAGGCCGACGACCTCCTCCTTGATGCCGTCGAGCATCTGGCTGAACATGTTGTAGCCCTCGCGCTGGTACTCCACCAGCGGGTCGCGCTGGGCGTGCGCGCGCAGGCCGATGCCCTCCTGCAGGTAGTCCATCTCGTACAGGTGCTCACGCCACTTGCGGTCGAGCACCGACAGGACGACCCGGCGCTCCAGCTCCCGGGCGACGTCCTCGCCGAGCGACTCCTCGCGCGCGTCGTACGCGACCTGGATGTCGGACCGCAGCTCGGTCAGCAGCATGTCCTGGGTGACCCCGGACCGGCCGCC
>DATFRI010000113.1:0-25320 GCA_035263405.1 Actinomycetes bacterium
CGAGGCCACGCTGTGGCCCGGGGGCAGGTACGTGACCACCCACCTGATCGTCCGCACCGAGTTCCTCCAGGCCCACCGGCCCACGGTGGAGGCGCTGCTCAGAGGCCAGGTCGAGGCGAACCGGTTCGTCAACGACCACCCCGCCGAGGCGCAGCGGCTCGCCAACCAGGGCATCGGGAAGCTCACCGGGAAGCAGCTCGACCCCGAGGTCGTCGCGGCGGCCTGGAGACACCTGACGTTCACCAACGACCCGGTGGCGTCGTCGCTGCGCACCTCGGCCGCCAACGCCAAGGCGCTGGGGTTCCTCGAGACCGACGACCTGGACGGCATCTACGAGCTGGGTCCGCTGAACCGGGTGCTGGCCGGGCAGGGCGAAGGGCAGGTGCCGGTCTGATGGCCGTGACCCAGCACGAGGTCCGGGCGGCCGCCCCGGCCGTGTCGATGACCGGCGTGGTCAAGCGCTACGGGCGCGGCGACGATGCGGTCCTGGCGCTGGACGGGATGTCGCTGGCGGTCGAGCCCGGCTCGTTCACCTGCCTGCTGGGCGCATCCGGCTGCGGCAAGAGCACCCTGCTCAACCTGGTCGCCGGGCTGGACCGGCCGTCCGCGGGCGGGGTCGCGGTCCAGGGCCGGACTGCGCTGTTGTTCCAGGAGGCCGCGCTGTTCCCGTGGCTGACCGCCGCCCGCAACGTCGAGCTGCCGCTGCGCCTGCGCGGCGTCGGGCGGGCGGCGCGCAGGCGAACGGCCGCCGAGCTGCTGGAGCGGGTGCACCTGGGCGGGTTCGCGGCCAAGCGGCCACACGAGCTGTCGGGCGGGATGCGGCAGCGGGTCGCGCTCGCCCGGGCGCTGGCCCAGGAGTCGGAGATCCTGCTGATGGACGAGCCCTTCGGGGCACTGGACGCGATCACCCGCGACCTGCTCCACGACGAGCTGGAGCGCCTGTGGCAGGCCACCGGCCTGACCGTCCTGTTCGTCACGCACAACGTGCGCGAGGCGGTGCGGCTGGGGGACCGGGTGGTCCTGCTGTCCAGCCGACCGGGGAGGGTCGCGGCGGAGTTCCCCGTCGAGGTCCCCCGCCCCCGCCGGATCGACGCGCCCGCCGTGGCGCGGCTGTCGGCCACGATCACCGACCGGCTCCGCGAGGAGGTACGCCGCCATGGGCGCGCGTAGCCACCACCTGTCACCGGCGGACCGGGGGGGTCCGGGGGGGCGGAGCGCAGCGCCCTTCACCGTGGGGGAGGTCCGGGGGGGTCCGGGGGGGCGGAGCGGAGCGCAGCCCCCTCGGTCGGTCGGGCTGCTGGCCGGGCTGGACGCGCTGGAGGGCACGGCGCCGGGGCGGCGCCGTGGGCGGCTGCGCGGGCTGGTCGGCGCGCTCTGGCCCAAGCTGGCCGCGGCCGGGCTCGTGCTCGTCGCCTGGCAGCTCGTCGCCTGGTCGGGCTGGCGCCCCTCGTACCTGCTGCCCGGTCCGGGCCCGGTGCTCGCGCGGCTCGGGCGCGACCTGGTCAGCGGGGTGCTCCCCGAGGCGGCGGCGATCACGCTCGGCCGGGCCGCCGTCGGCTACGCGCTCGCCCTGGTCGTCGGGACCCTGCTGGGCGTGGCCGTGGCCCGCCAGCGCTTCCTGCGCGCCGCGGTGGCCTCGGCGATCACGGGCCTGCAGACGATGCCGTCGATCGCCTGGTTCCCGCTGGCGATCCTGCTGTTCAAGCTGGGGGAGGGCGCGATCCTGTTCGTGGTCGTGCTCGGGGCCGCGCCCTCGATCGCCAACGGCGTGATCGGCGGGGTCGACCACATCCCGGTGCTGCTGCTCAAGGCCGGCCGGGCGATGGGCGCGCGCGGCCTCGGCTTCTACCGCCACGTCCTGCTGCCGGCCGCGCTGCCCGGGTTCGTCGCCGGGCTGAAGCAGGGCTGGGCGTTCGCGTGGCGCAGCCTGATGGCCGGTGAGCTGCTGGTCATCCTCGCCGAGCGGCCCTCGCTCGGCGTCCGGCTGCAGTTCGCCCGCGAGTTCTCCGACGCCGAGGGCCTGCTCGCCACGATGCTGGTCATCCTCACCGTCGGGATCCTCGTGGACGCCGTGGGCTTCGGCTGGGTCGAGCGCACGATCCGCCGCAACCGCGGCCTGGTCAACGAACCGACCGCCGCCGCCTGATACGACCGGATACGAAAGGACCCCCGACGAATGTCCCTCCCGACGATCCACGGCAGGACCCCCGGGGTCACCGTCTGGTTCACCGGCCTGCCGTCCGCGGGCAAGACGACCGTCGCCAACCTGGTCGCCGAGGGCCTGCGCGAGCGCGAGGTGCCGGTGGAGGTCCTCGACGGCGACGTCGTGCGCACCCACCTGTCCAAGGGCCTGGGCTTCTCCAAGGCCGACCGGGACGAGAACATCCGCCGGATCGGGTTCGTCGCCGGGCTGCTCACCCGGCACGGCGTGACCGTGCTGGTGTCGGCGATCTCGCCCTACCGGGCGGTCCGGGACGAGGTCCGGGCGGCGATCGGCAGCTTCGTCGAGGTCCACGTGGACGCCAGCCTGGACGCCTGCCGGGCGCGCGACGTCAAGGGCCTGTACGCCCGGCAGGCCCGCGGTGAGCTGCGCGGCCTCACCGGGGTCGACGACCCCTACGAGCCGCCGCTGGCCCCCGAGCTGGTCCTGCGCACCGAGGACGAGCCGCCGCAGGCTTCGGCCGGGCGGGTCCTGGCCCTGCTCGACCGGGCGGGCGACCAGGTGGCGGGGAGCCTGGCATGACCACGGGCCGAGTGCCACCGGTGAGGCCGAACGACCGGCGCGAGGCCCGTGCAGCCGCCCGGGTGCCACCACGGGAGTCGGTCGCATGGCGCGAGGGCGGCGGCCGGGTGCCGCCGCCGGACGCCGACACCTGGCGCGGGGCCGACGCAGGCGGGACCACCGGGCCGGGCCGCGTGGCTGGGCCGTCGGTGCCGCACGGCGGCGTGCTGGTCGACCGCCTGGACCCCGACCCCGGCGAGCTGGCCGCCGCGGCCGCCGGCCTGCCCGCGGTGGCGCTCGACGCGCGCGGCCTGGCCGACCTGGAGTGCCTGGCCGTCGGCGCGTTCTCGCCGCTGACCGGGTTCCTCGGACCCGCGGACCACGCCGCGGTGGTGGGCGACGGGCGGCTGGCGAGCGGGCTGGTGTGGACGCTGCCGGTGAGCCTGGCGGTGCCGGCGGAGCTGCTGCGCGGTGCGCCCGACCGCCTGGCGCTCACCACCGCCGCCGGCGAGCCGCTGGCGGTGCTGGACGTCGAGGCCGTGTTCGACCCTGACCCTCGAGTCGAGGTCGAGGCGGTGTTCGGCACCGGCGACCCCGCCCACCCCGGCGTCGCCGCGACGCTCGCCCGTCCCGGCCCGCTGGTCGGCGGCCCGGTCCGGGTGCTGCGCCTGCCGCCGGCCCCGGCCGGGCTCGGCCCGCGCCTCGCCCCGGCGCAGGTCCGCGCCGAGGCGCAGGCCCGCGGCTGGCGGACGATGGTCGGCTTCCAGACCCGCAACCCGGTCCACCGCGCCCACGAGTACCTCCAGAAGGTCGCGCTGGAGCAGGTGGACGGCCTGCTGCTGCACCCGCTGGTCGGCCAGACCAAGGACGACGACGTGCCCGCCGAGCTGCGGATGGCCTGCTACCGGGTGCTGCTGGAGGGCTACTACCCGGCCGGGCGCGTGCTGCTCAGCGCCTTCCCCGCCGCGATGCGCTACGCCGGCCCGCGCGAGGCGGTCTTCCACGCGCTGGTGCGCCGCAACTACGGCTGCACCCACTTCATCGTCGGCCGCGACCACGCCGGGGTCGGCTCGTACTACGGCACCTACGCGGCGCAGGAGGCGTTCGACGCCTACGCGCCCGAGGAGCTGGGGATCGTGCCGCTCAAGTTCGAGCACGCGTTCTTCTGCCGCCGCTGCGACCAGATGGCGACCGCGCGGAGCTGCCCGCACCCGCCGGCCGAGCGGGTGCACCTCTCGGGCACCGCGGTGCGGGCGCTGCTGGCCAGGGGCGAGCCGCCCCCCGCCGAGTTCAGCCGCGCCGAGGTGGCCGCGCTGCTGATCGAGGGGTACCGGGGATGACCGCGATCCCGGAGCGGCTCCAGGGCGCGCGGCCCGAGGAGGCGCTCGCCTGGGCGGTCGAGACCTTCGGGCGGGGCTTCGTGGTCGTGACCGCGCTGCAGGTGGAGGGCATCGTCGTGCTCGACATGGCCAGGCGGATCGACCCGGGCGTGCGCGCGCTGACCGTCGACACCGGCCGCCTGCCCCAGGAGACCCATGAGTTCCTCGACACCGTCCGGGCCCGGCTGGACGTGCGGGTCGAGGTCGTCCTGCCCGACCCGGACGCCGTGGCGGCCATGGTCGGCCGCCACGGGACCAACCTGTTCCGGCGCGACCAGGCGCTGCGCCGGCTGTGCTGCCAGGTCCGCAAGGTGGACCCGCTGGCGCGCGCGCTGGCCGGGGTGGACGCCTGGGCGTCGGGCCTGCGCCGCGACGGCGGCCCGGCGCGCGCCGGCACCGCGGTCGCCGAGCGCGACGACGCCCACGGCGGCATCGTCAAGCTGAACCCGCTGGCCGCCTGGACCCGCGCGGACGCGCTCGCGTACGCGCGCGAGCACCGGCTGCCCCTGCACCCGCTCTACGAGCAGGGCTTCGCGAGCATCGGCTGCGCCCCCTGCACCCGCGCGGTCGCCCCGGGCGAGGACGAGCGCGCCGGGCGCTGGTGGTGGGAGGCGGGCGCCGACCGCGAGTGCGGGCTGCACCACCAGAGCCCGTCGGCGCGCTTCGACGCGGCCCTCGGCCAGCTCCGCGCGGACCTCGCGGACCGGGACGCGCCCGCGGCCGGGCCGGGGCGGGCGGCGGCGCGATGACCCGGCCCGCCCTGCCAGCGGTGGCCCGCCGCCGGCGCCGCGCGGCCGCCGACGGGGCGGTCGGCCGCGGCCGTGCGCGGCCGCCGGCGCGCGGGGAGCGCCGGGCGACGTTCGGGTACCCGGTCAGCCTGGACCTGTCGGGACGGGCCGCGGTGGTGATCGGCCGCGTCGCCGTCGCGCAGGGCAAGGCGGGGGCCCTGCTGGCCGCGGGCGCGAGCGTGACGGTGGTGGCCGACGGTCCCGCGGCGGCGCTGGACGGGCTGGCGCGGGACCCCCGGGTCACGGTGCGCCGGCGCGCCTGGCGGCCAGCCGACCTGGACGGCGCGTTCGTGTGCGTGGCTTCCAGTGCCGACCCCGTGACCCGCGCCGCCGTCTACCGCGCCGGCCGCGCCCGTGGGGTGCTGGTCAACGTCATGGACGACGTGGAGCACTGCGACTTCGCCGCGCCGGCGGTGGTGCGCCGCGGGCGGCTGGCGATCGCGATCTCCACCGGCGGCCGCTCGCCGGCGCTCGCCCGCCGCCTGCGCGAGCTGCTGGAGCGCCGCTTCGGCCCCGAGTGGGCGCAGATCATGGAGCTGGTCGGCCAGGCGCGGGCGGAGACGCTGCCGGCGCTGCCCGACTACGACGACCGCGCGCGCCGCTGGCAGGCGGCACTGGACCTGGAGGAGCTGGAGGCGCTGGTCCGGCAGGGACACGGGCCCGAGGCCAAGCGGCTGCTGCTGGAGCGGCTGCTGCGCCCGGGTCCGGCCGGGCCGGGGTAGCCCCGGCCGGTCGCCGGGGAAAGCCTTCGCAGGCGCCGGTTCTTCCTCCAGAATTGCCCGGATGTGTCCGCTCAGGCCCGGTGCACGCGGAGGGGGGAGCGGCCCGTGACCATGCGCCTGTCCAGTGCCGGCGCGCTCCTGCTCGCCGGGGCCGCGGCGTTCTCCCTGGCGATCGTGTACGTGTGGCGGCGGCGGGCCAGCTCGGCGGGGAGCGGGCTGCTGCTGATCCTGCTCGCCAGCGCGGTCTGGAGCGTCGCCTACGCGCTGGAGCTGAGCGGCGCCGACGTGGCCACCAGGCAGCTGTGGGGGGACCTGAAGTACCTCGGCCTGTGCCTGCTCCCGCCCGCGGTCCTGATCTTCCTGCTGCAGTACAGCGGCCGGACCCGGTGGCTGGATCGGCGCGCGATGGTGCTGCTGGCGGTCGAGCCGCTGGCGGTGCTGGTGCTGCTGGCCGACAGCGCCACCCACGACCTCATCCGCTACTACCCGCCGGGCGCCACCGTCGAGAACCACCCGGTCGCCTCCAACGGCCCCCTGTTCTGGGTCAACGCGATCTACTCCTACGCGCTCATCTGGCTCGCGATGGGCTTCTTCCTGGTGCGGCTGGCGCGGGTCCCTGGCGTGTACCGCCGCCAGAGCGCGTTCCTGCTGGTGTCGCTGCTGCTGCCGTTCGCCGCCAACCTGCTGTTCGACCTCGACGTCGGCCCGTTCGGGCGGGTGGAGCTGACCCCGTTCCTGCTCCTGGCGACGTGCGCGCTGCTCATCTGGGGGCTGTTCCGGTTCCGGCTGGTCGACCTGCTGCCCGTCGCCCGGGGCCGCATCTTCGCCACGATCGGGGACGGCGTCCTGGTGCTCGACCACCTCGGGCGGGTGATCGACGCCAACCCGGCCGCCGAGCGACTCCTCGGGCGGACCGTCGGCGGCGCGATCGGCCAGCAGTTCGAGCGGCTGCTGCCGGCGTGGGCGCAGCTGGTGGCCGAGCCGTCGGGGGCCGCCCGCACCACCGAGGCCGAGCGCTGCGGCCGCAGTTACGAGCTGCTCGTCTCGCCGCTCCTGGACCGCCGGGGCCGGCCGGCCGGGCAGCTCATCGTCGCGCGCGACATCACCGACCGGAAGTGGGCGGAGGAGGACCTGCGGGTCACCCTCGACCGGCTGCGCAGCGTCGACGAGCAGCGCCGCCTCCTGCTCGCCCGGCTGGTGGACGCGCAGGAGAGCGAGCGCCACCGGGTCGCGGGCAGCCTCAACAGCGAGGCGCTCCAGTCGGTCTCGACCGCCCTGGTCCGGCTGCGCGTGCTCAGCCGGTCGCTGGAGGCCGAGGAGCGCGAGCGCTGGCTCCAGGAGGTCGCGTTCCCGCTCACCACCGGCCTGGACCAGCTGCGCGGGGTCCTGAGCGAGCTGCGCCAGCCGGTCTCCGACCGCTCGGGGCTGGCGGCCGCGCTGGACGGGTACGCCGAGGCGATCCGGGCGACCGGCGCCGAGGTGGAGGTCAAGAGCCAGGTCGACCGGGACCTTCCGGAGGAGACCCGCATCACGGCGTTCCGCATCGCGCAGGAGGCGCTCACCAACGTCCGCGCCCACGCGCTGGCGTCGATGGTGACGATCAGCGTGGAGGAGTCGGGCGAGGGGCTGCTGGTGCAGGTGGAGGACAACGGCGTCGGCTTCACGCCCGAGGCGCTCGGCGGCCACGCCGAGACCCCGGGTCTGCGGACGATGCGCGAGCGGGCGGAGACGGCCGGTGGCTGGCTGCGGATCGACAGCGCGCCCGGGGAGGGCGCGACGGTCCAGTACTGGCTGCCGACGTGACCGGTGCGGCGGCCGGGCGCGCCGCCGCCGGCGGCGCGCCTCACCCCCTCGCGGCAGTCCCCGCGGGCGCCGCGGCCCGCGCGGGATACGGACCGCCCGCGCCGGACGCCGGCCGGCCCCGCGACTACACCACCTTGCTGCCGTACATCTCGCCGAGCGGGTCGGCGATCAGCTCCAGGCGGGTGCCGTCGGGGTCGCGGAAGTACATCGAGCTCCCGCTGGCCAGGTGGTAGGGCACGTCCGCCTGTTCCAGCTTGCCCCGCAGGCGCTCCCACGTATCCGGTTCGACGGAGATCGCGATGTGGTGCAGGCCGCCGAGCACCTCCTGGTACGGGCCGAGGTCCAGCCCGGGGAAGTCGAAGAACGCCAGCAGGTTGCCGTTGCCGATGTCGAAGAAGAAGTGGTTGGAGCCGCGGTAGTCGCGGTTCTCGAAGATGTCGGTCAGCGGGAACTCGAGCACCTCCTGGTAGAAGCGGATGGTCCGCTCCACGTCCGAGCACAGCACCGCCACATGGTGTACGCCGCGCGCCGTGGACGCCGCCCGCTCGGCGTCGGGCCGCAGGTGCTCCGCGCGGATGCGGTCGCGCCGAGCCGCGATCGCCCCGAGATCGATGACCGGATCGCTCATTGGGCTCACAGCCTCCTGTGCGTGCGCCGGGCGTCAGATGCGGAAGAACAGGTTGAGGTAGCGGTCGGCGGGGACGGCGTCGCCGCGGATCGTCCCCGAGTTGCTGCGCCCGAAGGCGGTCAGCACGAAGCTGCCCGGGTCGAACTCGATCACGGTCGCCAGGTCGTCCACGCCGCCCGGCTCGAAGGTCACCCCGCCCGGCGCCACGGACACCCGGTGCTCGCCGCCGTTGCGCCCGGACACGCGCAGGCCCAGGGTGAACGGCTCGGCGTCCGGGTCGACGTCGGCGGTCGCCTGCCACAGCCCGAACATGAACGGAACCAGCAGGTCGGCGGTGTCGCCGTCCAGCCCGTGCGCGCGGCCGGTGCCCTGCCGGACGTCCCAGGCGTGCACCCCGTAGTCCATGAGCTGGAACGCGGGGTAGAAGAACGCGGGGATCGGCCCCATGTAGACGTGCGGCACCATCAGCCCGGTCCACTCGTCCGGGCCGAGCGCCTGGAAGATCTCCATCATCTTGGCGAAGTCGCCGCGCAGCCGCGCGGTCATCTCCTGTTGCGAGAGCTCGCGGAAGGCGGTCGCCCGCCGGTTCACCCGCTCGGCCATCACGCGTACGCCGAGCGCGTCGGGCGCCTGGCCGTTGCCGCGCGCCGCGTCGAACGCGACGAAGTACGCCTCGGTCGTGTCCACCAGGTGGCCGAAGACGTCGCGCACCTGCCAGCCCGTGCAGGCGGTCGGCGCCTCCCACGCCCCCGGCGCCTCCGCCATGGCGAACAGCGCCTCGGCGTCGGCGCGCACGGCGCGCAGCACGTTGTCCTTGCCCTCGTAGGTCATCGCGTTCCATCCGTCCACGGCGCCCTCCTTGGTCGGCCGGGTTCCTGCCTGCAGGGGTCCATCCGGTGCTGCGGGGCCACTGTGCGGGGCCACTGAAGGTGTCCGCGACGCCCTTCTTCGGGGCGTCCACCTGCGGTCAGAAGGCGTCGCGGACACCTTCACCTGTGGATCGCTCACCTGTGGATCGCTCCTCGCCGCCGCGGGCGGGGGGCGGGCCCGCGGTGCCATCTGACCATACGCGGCCGCCCGGGGCGCCGGCGGCGCGCCCACCCTCACGGCGCCGGACGCCGGCCGGGACCCGGCCGGCGGCCCTCCCAGGCGGCGGCCAGCAGCGCCGCCAGCTCGGCCGTGCCGACCCTCCGGTCGGCGGGCAGCGCCTCGGCCACCAGCAGCGCCGCGGTGTCCACGTCCCGCTGGCGCAGGCCGAGCTGGCGCAGGCTGGTCGGCGCGCCGGTCCTGCTGGCCAGGTCCCACAGGCCGCCGGGCGCGTCGGCGGCGCCGAGCGCGCGCTCGACCCGCGTGAGGGCCTCGGGCGCGCCGTCCGCCTCGTGCGCGGCCGAGTGCGGCAGCACCGCCGCGTGGGTGTCGGCGTGCGGCAGCCCGAAGCTGCCGCCGAGCACGTGGCAGACCTTGTGGTGGACGCCGGTCCGGACGCCGGCGACCGCGAGCCCCGCCAGCCACGCGCCGACCAGGGCGCGCGAGCGCGCGGGAAGGTCCCAGGGCAGCTCGGTGCAGTGCGGCAGGGCCGAGGCTAGCTCGCGCAGGCCCTCCTCGGCGAACAGGCGGGTGAGCGGCCCGGCGCGCGGCGCGCACAGGGCCGCGACGCACTGCGCCACGGCGTTCATGCCGCTCGCGGCGGTGACGGCGGACGGCAGCGACAGCGTCAGCAGCGGGTCGTACACGACCGTGCGGGGCCGCACCATCGGGTCGCGACCGGTGGTCTTGTGGCCGTCGGCGGTGATCCCCCACACCGGGGTCATCTCGCTGCCCGCGTAGGTCGTCGGGACCGCGAGGATCGGCAGGCGGGTGGTGCGGGCGACCGCCTTGGCCAGCCCCGTCGCCGAGCCCCCGCCGATCGACACGAGCCCGTCGGCGCGGGCCTCCCGGGCCACGCGCAGCGCGTCCGCGGCCAGCTCCTGGGGGACGTGCTGGGCCACCCGGTCGATGCGGGCCGCCAGGCGCGGCCCGAGCGCGCCGGCGACGCGGTCGGCGTGCGGCCGCTCGCTCGCGCCGGCGATGAGCACCACCGCGCGGCAGCCGAACCGCCCGACCTCCTCGGGCACCTGGGTGAGCGCGCCCGGGCCGAACACGACCCGGCTCGCGGGGAGCTCCTGGAGCAGCAGGGTCACGGCGTCAGGGCAGCCGGGAGCGGCGTGGCCGCGACGGCGTCCTCGCCCGCGACGCAGGTGCCGGACCGGTGGGCATCCAACCGCCCCCTGTCGTTGAGGAGGAAACTATTCTACGGACGGCGGGGCCGGGGGCAACGGCCGCCCGCGGCGGCTCGCGCCCGGTCGAGCCCCCGGGTGGCGTTCACGCCTCCAGCTCCGACAGCCGCGGCGGGGACGCCCCGGCGCGCTCGCAGGTGCGGGCGGCGACCAGGCAGGCGAAGCGGGCCGCCTCGACGGCGGTGTCGGGCCGGGAGAGCGCAGCGCGCCCGAGGCCCTGCGAGCGCCACCACGCGAGGAAGGCGCCGCAGAACGCGTCGCCCGCCCCGATGGTGTCCCGCACCGCCACCGGCGGGGAGGGCACGGCGCGCTCGCCGGCCGCGGTGAGCACGGTCGCGCCGCGTGCCCCGAGGGTGAGCAGCACCAGCGCCGGTCCCTGGTCCAGCAGCGACCGGGCGGTCTCGGCCGGCGGCCGCGCCGGGTCGAGCCAGGCGAGGTCCTCCTCGCTCGCCTTCACCACCGCGGCGTGGCGCAGCACGCGCCCGAGCCGGCGGCGGTAGGCGGTCGCGTCGGCGACCGCCGCCGGCCGGCAGTTTGGGTCCAGGGTGACGATCGCCCGCCGGGCGGCGGCGCGGACCAGCGCCTCCAGCGCGGCCGCGATCGGCTCGAACACCAGCCCGAGCCCGCCGACGTGCAGCAGCGCGACGCCGGCGGGCAGCGCCCGGCGCGCCGCCTCGACGCTGAGGTCCGGCACGGACGTGCCCTCGGCGTAGAAGCGGTACTCGACCCGGCCCCGGGCGTCGAGCTGCGCGAGGGCCAGGGTGGTCGGGCGTTCGCTGTCGACGACGGCGTCCAGCCGCACGCTGTCCCGGGCCAGCCGCTCGCGGAGCTGGCGGCCGAAGCGGTCGCCGGCGACCGGGCCGAGGAACGCGACCGGCTGCCGCAGGCGGCCCGCGGCCCGGGCGGCGTTGAACGGCCCGCCGCCCGGGTGGGCCACGAGCCGCCCGGAGGCGTCCTGGACCAGATCCACGAGGGCCTCGCCGGCCACGACGATCAGCCCGCCGCGGGCCTGCCGCGGGTCCGGGAGCCGTGGAGACACGGGACTTTCGCCTTGCCTAATAAATCGGTCGTTCTGCCGAGACCGTTTCGAGAGTCTCGACAGACCTGAGTAGTTCCCTTTGGGAGAACCGTGGGGTAATCTCTGAAATCCCTCCGTTGGAATCCCCCTCCAACGACAGCAAAGGATCGCCAATGCGCCAAGTCCTTCGTCCTGCTCTCGGTCTTCTCCTCGCGCTCTCCTGCGGGCTGCTCGTCGCGGCGTGCGGTGGGGGCGGGGACGACACGAGCAGCCAGGCCCCCGCGGCGACTGCGGCCCCCGCGGCGCAGGACATGTCCTCTGCGGCGAAGATCTCGGCGAACTCGGCCACGGAGGACGAGCTCGTCCAGACCTTCAAGACCGCCGGCATCCCCCAGCCCGAGAAGTGGGCCGATGAGGTCATGGAGTACCGTCCGTACCCCGCGGATGATCCCGACCTCGCCAAGCTGCGCCAGGAGCTCGCAAAGTACAATCCGGCTCCCGGAGTGGTTGACCAGATTGTCGCGACCCTCGAACCGTAACGCAGACCGGTCGCCGCGGTCCGGCACGCGCCGGACCGCGGCATTGCTGCGCGACGGCATGATCGCGCTGGCCGCGGTGAACACCGTCGGGACCGCGGTCGAGCTGGCCTCGCTGCGGCACTGGAAGTCGGCGGTCCAGATGATCCCCTGGGTGTCGCTGGCGGTGCTGACGGTGGGCATCGCGCTGCTGGTGCTCGCCCGCGGGCGGACCGCGATCCGGCTCGTTCGGCTCATCACGGTCCTGGTCGCGGCCAGCTCGGTCATCGGCGTGCTCGACCACATCGAGGCCAACTACCGGACGGGACCCCTGGACTTCCGGTACTCCCAGCGCTGGGCGGCGATGTCGGCGGCGGAGCGCTGGTGGGCGGCGCTCAGCAAGTCCGTCGGCCCCGCGCCGTCGTTCGCCCCGGCGGTCCTGGCGATCGCGGCCGTGTGCCTGTTCTTCGCCACGCTGAACCATCCCGCGCTCCGGGCCGCCCAGGCCGCGCGGGGCGAGCCCTCCCGGGAGCCGGGCCTGCTCGCCCGCGGGCGCGGCGGCGCGCGGGGCGCGATCGTCCGGACCGCCGGCTTCACCGTCGACCTGGCGGCCAGGCGGGTGGTGACCGCGGCCGGCGAGGTACGGCTCACCCGGACCGAGTGGCACGTGCTCGAGCTGCTCGCCCAGCATCCCCGCGAGCTGATCGCCCCGCGCCAGCTCGTGGAGGAGGTGTGGGGCGAGCTCAACGGGCCGCAGGACCACGAGCTGCGCGCCTTCATGGTCCAGCTGCAGCGCAAGCTGGAGCCGGACCCGTCGCGCCCGCGCCACCTGCTCATGCAGGCGGGCGCGGGCTACTGGTTCGAGCCCGGGCCGGCCGGCGGCAACGGCGGCGGCTACGGCCTGCGGCCGCTCGGGCGCCGGCCGCTGCCTCGCTGACCCGCGGTCACGCCCCCTCGGCCGCCCGCGCCATGAGCACCCGCCGCAGGATCTTGCCGCTCGGCGCCCTGGGGATCCGGTCGATGAACTCCAGCTGCCGGACCTGCTTGTAGGGCGCGACCCGCTCGGCGACGAACCGCAGGACGTCCTGCGCATCCACCTCGCCCGCGGCGACCACGTAGGCTTTGGGGACCTCGCCCGCCTCCTCGTCGGGGACCCGGATCACGGCGGCGTCCGCGACCTCGGGGTGCTCGAGCAGGACCGCCTCCAGCTCGGCGGGGGCGATCTGGAGGCCCTTGTACTTGATCAGCTCCTTGACCCGGTCGACCACGAACACGAACCCGTCAGGGTCGACGTGGCCGAGGTCGCCGGTAGCCAGCCAGCCGTCGCCGCGGAGCATCGCCGCGGTCGCGTCGGGGTCGCGCAGGTAGCCCTGCATGATCTGCGGACCGCGGAAGCACAGCTCGCCGGTCTCGCCCTGCGGCAGCGGCTCGCCGGTCTGCGGCTCCACGACCATGAGCTGGGTATTGGGCAGCAGCTGGCCGACCGAGCCGTGGCGGATCCGCGCCGGATCACCGGGGCTGGTGGTGACCACCGGGCTGGTCTCGGTGAGCCCGTAGCCCTGGGTGACGACGCAGCCCAGGCGCTGCTCGACCGCGGCCTCCAGCTCGGCGCTGAGCGGCGCCGCGCCGCTGGTGACGAACTCCAGCGCCGACAGGTCGTAGGCGTCCACCAGCGGGTGCCTGGCGAGCGCGAGCATGATCGGGGGGACCAGGAACCCGCGCGTCACCCGGTGCTCGGCGTGCAGGCGCAGGAACTCCTCCAGGTCGAAGCGCGGCATCGTGACCAGCGTCGCCCCCGCCGACAGGGCCGAGCCCATCACCACGGTCAGCCCGTAGATGTGGAAGAAGGGCAGCACCGCGAGCACGACGTCGTGCTCGTCGGTGCTGAGCACCGGCCGGCACTGGCAGAGGTTGGCGACCACGTTGCGGTGGCTGAGCAGCACGCCCTTGGGCAGGCCCGTAGTGCCGCTCGAGTAGGGCAGCGCCACCAGGTCCTCGGCGGGATCGACGCGGACCCGGGGCGGGTCGCCGCCGGCCGCCGCGAGCGCCGCGAACGGCGTGAGGCCCTCGGCCTCGCCGAGCACGAACACCTCCTCGATCCCGGTGCGCCCGGCGGCCTCCACCGCCTTGGGGGCCAGCGGCGGCACGGTCAGGATCCAGCGGGCACGCGAGTCGGCGAGCTGGCGGGCGAGCTCGTCGGCCGTGAACAGCGGGTTGACGGTGGTGCTCACCCCGCCGGCCGCGGCGACCCCGTAGAAGGCGAGCGCGTACTCGGGCAGGTTCGGGCACAGCATCGCGAACACGTCGCCCTTGCGCAGGCCTTTCGCGGCGAGTCCGGCGGCGACGCGGCCCGCGCCGTCGGCGAGCCGCCGGTAGGTGACCGTGCGGCCGCTCGGGCCGTCGACCAGGGCGGGCTTGTCGCCCAGCCGCTCGGCGGTGGCCAGGACGTGGGTGGCCAGGTCGACGTCCGGGACGTCCACGTCGGGCCAGGGACTGGAGAACACGGTCGCGTCCGTCCGGGTCATCGTCGCCCCCTTGCGATCGACGTCGCCTCGATCCCGGCCCGTCCCCGGGCGTCACGTCGATCGTCGCAGCCGGCGGCGGCTTGTCAACGTCTCGCCGCAGGCCGCCCACTGCCGGCCGGGGCGCCGACCGGTGTGTCCCGAGGGCACGCCATGAGCTACGGTGTCGGTGATGTCGGGACATGGTCCACGAGGCCTGCTTTGTCCGACCGAAGGCGTCCGCGATGTCCCCTCCGGGGCGTCCACCTGCGTCAGAGAGCATCGCGGACACCTCCACCGGGGCCTTTGTGCCATCATGTCCGCCGCTCGCGGCCGTGACGTCAGGCCCGCTCGCGGTCGCCCGCGGAACCCGCCAGGCCTGCACCGAAAGGGGAGCAGGATGCCGCAGGCACAGCGCGCTGCCCGGCCCGCCGTCGCGCGGGTGGTCCCGGCGTTCCCGCCCGGCGGGAGCCGCCCCCGGTGAACGCCGGCCGGAGGCGCGAGTCCGACCGTCTCGACGAGCTGCTCGAGGGTCGCCGCGAACCGCCCGTCGAGGGTCGCGCCGGCGAGGGTGCCGGCCTGGACGGGCTGGTCGAGGCGGCCAAGGCGCTGCGGGCAGGGTCCGCGAGCCTGCGGCTGGACGACGCGGTCGCGCGCGAGCACCTCGCGCGCGCCCTGCGCGGCGACGCCCCGCCCCGGCTCGTCGCCGTCGCCGAGCGGCCGGAGCCGTGGACCTGGCGCCGCAGGGCCGTGACGATGGCGCTGGTGGCCGCGCTGGTGGCGGCCCCGGCGGCGGTGGCCTCCGCGCGCTCGCTGCCCGGCGATCCGCTCTACGTGGTCAAGCGCACGGTCGAGCGGCTGCGGCTGGGCACCACGCGCTCCCCCGAGGATGCCGCGGCGGTCCGGGTGCGTCTGGCCCGTGAGCGCCTGCGGGAGCTGCGCGCCCTGGTCCTCGCCGGACGGCTCGACGAGCTGGCCGCAGCGGGCGACCGCGCGCGCGCGGCCGTGGCCGCCGCCGCGGCGGCGATCGCGCAGGCGCGCTCCGCCGGTGCCGGGGACGCCCGGCTGGGCGCGCTGGACGGCGAGCTGCGCGCAATCGCCCGCGACACCGACAGCCTGCTCGCCCAGGCCCGGCGTGCCGGCGCCGCGCCCACGCCGGGCGACGTCCCGGTGGTGCGCGGCGACCCGCGGGCCGGGACGGGCGCGGCGCCCTCGACCGGGCCGGCCGCCGGCCAGGGCGACCACGGCGGCGGCCGCAAGGGCGCCAAGGCACGCAAGGGCGACCGGAGCGGGCACCCCCGCGGCGAGGGCGCCGCGGACGCCCCCCCGGGCGGCGGCAGGTCCCATCCCGAGGGCAGGGCGCACCCCGAGGGCAAGGGCCACGCCAGGGGCGGCGAGGAGGCCGCCAGGGACGGCGACCACGGGCGCCGCGGCGCACACGCGGACCGCTGAGCGCGCCGCGGCGCGGGCGCCCGAACGGGCAGCCGTGCGGGCAGGCGCCGGCGCCGGGTCAGGCAGCGCCCGGTCGTCGGCGAGGGCAGGCGCGCGGACAGGACCGGGTGCGGCCGGGCACCGGACGGCGGGGCAGACTCCCAGGCCAGGCGGGGTGCCAGCGCGGACGGGTCCGGGCACGGGTCGCGCCGTTGCAGATTTCAACCCCTGACAGGGGTCCGGGAGCGTGTGCAACCATACGCAGACGCACCCGACGAAGAACGCGCATATGACACGACATCACCGGTTTGTGCAGTTCCTTCCCCGCCTGCGGTTCGGTGGCGCGTGCCTGCTCGTCCTGGTCGTGTTCGCCCTGGCGCAGCCGCCGGCCGTCCCGCGGCAGCCCGGGGACGGGGGACCGCTGATCCTGTCGGTCGGGACCGACGAGGGCGAGATCTCCCGGGCCGAGCAGCAGGCGATGCTGCGCGGCCAGCGCGAGCTGGGCGAGGCCGACGAGCTGGCGCCGGTGGCCCGCGAGGTCGCCCGGACCGGCGGCGCCACGCCGGTGGCGCCGGCGGCCGCGCCGGTCGTCGGCCAGGCCGGGGTGCCCGGGCTGGTGCTGCGGGCCTACCGGCAGGCGGCGGCGTGGGCCGCCGGGTTCTCGCCAGGTTGCCACCTGCACTGGTCGGTGCTGGCGGGCATCGGGCGGATCGAGTCCAACCACGGCATGCACTGGGGCAGCCAGACCGCGTTCACCCGCGAGGGCCAGGTGCGCCCGCCCATCATCGGGCTGCCGCTCAACGGCGTCGGTGTGGCCGCGATCTCCGACAGCGACGGCGGCCGCTGGGACGGCGACACCACCTGGGACCACGCGGTGGGACCGATGCAGTTCATCCCCTCGAGCTGGCGGCGGATGGGCCGCGACGGCTCCGGGGACGGGGTGGCGGACCCGCACAACGTCTTCGACGCGGCGGTGAGCGCGGCGGCCTACCTGTGCCTGGGGGCGGGCGGGGACCTGTCGGACCCCGCGCAGCTGCGGCGGGCGGTGTTCAGCTACAACCACGACTGGGGCTACGTGGACACGGTGCTGGCGTGGGCGGCGCGCTACCGGGCCAGCAACGGGCTCGGGCCGGGCGGGTTCCTGCCCACCCGGATCGTCAGCGACCGGCCGGGCCCGGCCGTGCTGGCCGCGGGCGGCTCCCGGCCCAGGTCGGGCCGCCCCACCGCGGCCGGGTCCACGACCACCCGGCCGGGCACGACCCGACCGCCCGGCACGACCGGCACCACGGGCACGAGCACCACCGGCACCACGGGCACGAGCACCACCGGCTCGACCACCACGACCGGCACCACGGGCACCACCGGCTCGACCTCCGGCACGAGCACCACCACGTGCCCGCCGCCCCCGCCGACCACGACCGCTCCGTCGGCGCCGACCACCACGACCACCACGACCACGACCACCACGACCGTGCCGGCCCCGGCGACCACGACCGCCCCGGCGACCACCCTCCACCTCGGCCCGCCGCGCTGCCCCTGACGGCCGGCGCGGCCCGGCCGCGCCGGCCCGGCCCGACGTGCCGACCGTGACCGCCGCGGCCGTCACCGCGAGGAGCGCCGCCGTCCCGGGGACGGCGGCGACCCCCGCCGGGAGGATCACGCTCGCGGGGTGCAGGTTCCCCCGTCCCCGCTCCCGCCCGTGTCGCCGTCCCTTCCCCCTTCAGCGACCGGTGCCACGGAGCCGCGCTCGAGAGCCACGCTGAGCAGCGCGAACGCCCGAGGCGACGGCCGCGTGCCGTCCGCTACAATCCCCCGGCCCGAGCGGCCCGCCGACCGCACGGGATCGCCGACCGACAGGAGTGCGCCCGCAATGACTGCCCGCCGTCGCTTCGCCAGGCTCGCCGGTGCGCCCGCCCGCGCCGGCGCGGCCACGCTCGCCGCGCTCGGGGCGGTGCTGCTGGCCGCCGGCCTCCTCGCGCTCCCGGCCGCCGCCCCCGCCGCCGCGCAGGCGAAGAACGAGGTCCAGGGCACGGCGGCGCTCAAATGGGAGCCGGCCGAGCTGCGCGTCCAGCCGGGCGACACGGTGACCTTCCGGGTCGTGGCCGGCGGGCCGCACCCGGTGGTGTCCGGCGACGGCACCAACCCCGCGGGCGACGGCAGGTTCAAGGCGCCGGACTGCGGCATCGCCCAGATGACCGCGAACGGGGCCAGCTGCACGGTCAAGTTCCCCAAGGCCGGCACCTTCCCGTACTTCTGCAGCGTGCACGTGTCGATCGGCATGAAGGGCACGATCGTGGTGGGCAAGGGCGGGGGCGGCCCCGCGACCGCGCCCTCGCCGTCCCCCTCCCCGAGCGGCAGCCCGGAGGCTCCGGTCGCCGCGACCACCGCCCCCGGAAAGCCGGGCATCTACTACGCTGGCTGGGGGCTGCTCGCCCTCGGGGGCGTGCTCGCGCTCGCCGCGATCGCCGGCTACCTGCGCTTCCAGCCGAGCTTCCACCGGGAACGCAAGTAACGGGACGGCGGCGCGGGCCGCGAGCCCCCGGGCGGCGGGCGTCCCGGCCGCCGGGCGCGCCGCGTGCCCGGGACGACCTGCGCATGGGGGCTGCCGTGGCCACGACTCTCGACCCGCCGCCGACCACCGCGTCCGAGCTCGTCGACTGGCGGCTGGCGTCCCGCGTCGGCCGCCGCGTCGCGGGGGGCGATCCGCTGCTCGTGCGCCCGGCCTGGTCCGGGCAGTTCACCGAGCTGTCCACCCGCGCCGACCTCGCCGTCGCCGAGTACACCGGGCTCGGCGGCCAGCTCGGGCCGCCGGTCGCCGAGCCGATGGACCGCGGCCAGTGGATCGACGCCAACCTCGCGATCCTGCGGCGGGTGCTCCGACCGGTCGCCGAGAAGGTCGCCAAGCGCCGCTCCTGGACGTCGGTGGGCCCGATGCCGGCGCTGGCGCGGACCTCGACGCAGGTGCTCACCGGGCTCCAGGCGGGGACGCTGCTCGGCTACGTCGGCCAGCGGGTGCTCGGCCAGTACGACCTGCCGGTGCCCAACCCGGACGCGCCCGAGCTGGAGGGAACCGTCTACTACGTCGTGCCCAACATCGTCGCCGTCGAGCAGCGGCACGGGTTCCGGCCGCTGGACTTCCGCCTGTGGATCGCGGTGCACGAGACCGCCCACCGGCGCCAGTTCCGCGGCGTGGCCTGGCTGTCCGGGCACATCCAGGGGCTGCTCGACGAGTTCCTGGCCTCGGTCGACCTGGACGAGGAGGCGATCCGGCGGATGGGCCGGCGCGCCCAGGCGCTGACCCGCAAGCTCGTCGCCGGCGAGGCCATCGACCTCATGGACTTCCTCGTGACCGCCGAGCAGCGGCAGATCGTCGACCGGATGCAGGCGACCATGAGCGTGCTCGAGGGTCACGGCGAGTTCGTGATGCAGGGGGTCGGCGAGCGGCTGGTGCCGGGCCACGACCGCATGCACCGGGTGCTGCACGAGCGCCGGCTCGCCCCGCGCCGGGCCGACCGGGTGCTCCAGCAGGTCCTCGGGCTGCGCCAGAAGCTGGACCAGTACGCGCTCGGCGAGGCGTTCGTCCGGCGCCTCCACGACCACGGCGGGATGGCCCTGGTCAACCGCGTCTTCGAGGGGCCGGAGGCGCTGCCGACCCTCGGCGAGGTGCAGGAGCCCGACCGCTGGCTGGCCAGGGTGGGGTAGCCGTCGTGGCGCGTGCCCCCGCCGAGCTGCGAGCGGTCGCCGCCGCCGCCGCCCGCGCCACGCGCGCAGCCGGGGTGCCCCGCGACGGCGACGCGCTCGCGGTCGCGGTGTCGGGCGGCGCCGACTCGCTCGCCGCGCTGCACGCGCTGCGCACGCTCGCCGGCCCGCGCCGCTGGAGGCTGGCGGTCGTGACCGTCGACCACGGCCTGCGGGCCGGCTCCGCCGCCGACGCCGCGTTCGTCGCCGCCCACGCCCGCGAGCTGGGGCTGCCGGTGCGCGTGTGCACCCTCACCCGCGACGACCTGGAGCCCTTCGCGGACCAGGGCAGGGAGGGGGCCGCGCGGACGGCCCGCTACCGCGCGCTCGACGCCGCCGCCGGCGCCCTCGGCTGCGCCTGGATCGCGACCGGCCACACCCGGGACGACCAGGCCGAGACCGTCCTGCTCGCCCTGCTGCGCGGCGCCGGCCCCGACGGCCTGGCCGCGATGGCAGTGGTGGGCGATTCTCTGCTGCGGCCGCTGCTCGGGATCGGCAGGGCGCAGACGCGCGCGTGCTGCGCGGCGCTCGGGCTGGGCTGGCGGGAGGACCCCTCCAACGCCGACGAGTCCCTGCTGCGCAACGCGGTCCGCCGCCGCGTCCTGCCACTGCTGGAGGAGCTGCGGCCGGGCGCGGCGGCGACGCTCGCGCGGACCGCCGAGCTCGCCCGCGCCGAGCGGGACTGGGCCGAGCGAGCGGCCGCGGAGGCGCTCGCGCGGCTCGCCAACGTCACCGGCGGCGGCGTCTGCCTGCCCGTGGCGCAGCTCGCGGGCCTGCCGCTCGGGCTGGCCCGCCGGGTCGTGCGCGCGGCCGCGCGCACGGCCGGCCAGGAGCCTCCGGGCGCGGCCGCGACCGAGCTGGTCCTGGCACTGGCCCGCCCGGGCGCGCAGGCGGGTGCCCAGGCCCGCTGGACGGGCGGGCTGGCCTGCGTGGAGGGCGCGTCGATCCTGTGGCCGCGGCACCCGGCGCCGGGGGTGTCCCCGCCCGCGGCGGACCCGGCCGGGGGGGCGCAGGTCCGCCCGCATGGGTAGGCTTCGGCCGTCGGCATGCGCAGCACAGGAGCGGACCGGGCGTGTACGAGGACGACATCGAGTCGGTGCTGATCACCGAGGACCAGGTGCAGGCCAAGGTGCACGAGCTGGCCGCCCAGATCTCCAAGGACTACGGGGGTCGCCAGGTCCTGCTCGTGGGGGTGCTGAAGGGCGCGTTCATCCTCATGGCGGACCTCGCGCGCCACCTCACGGTGCCCCACGAGTTCGACTTCATGGCCGTGTCCTCCTACGGCTCGGCGACGCAGACCTCCGGGGTGGTGCGGATCCTGAAGGACCTCGACCGCGGCATCCAGGGCCGGGACGTGCTGATCGTGGAGGACATCATCGACTCGGGCCTGACCCTCAGCTACCTGGTCAAGAACCTCCGCAGCCGCCGGCCCGCGACGGTCGAGGTGTGCGCCCTGCTGTACAAGCCCGAGCAGCTCAAGACCGACATCGACGTGAAGTACAAGGGCTTCGAGATCCCCAGCGTGTTCGTTGTCGGCTACGGCCTGGACTACGCCGAGAAGTACCGCAACCTCCCGTACGTCGCGACCCTCCGGCCCGAGGTGTACCGCTCGGGGTGACCGGCGATCGCCGTCCGCTGGCGGCCAGCGTCCGGGTCGATCCGGCGCCTGGCTGACCAGCGCCGACGCGACCAGGCGATTCATTGTCCACACCTTGGGCCGATGCTACAGTCAGAAGACCTTGGACTGCGTTCGTGGACCCCTGTGCAACCCCGCCCTGTGAATTCGGTGCCTTCATGCAACCATTGCGGCTCGCGGGAGGGATTCGGAGGGTGGCTGACGTGACGCGGCACGTGAAGGGAGGCAGGGGTTCGCGCGGCGGCTCGCCGGCTTCCGACCCCGGGACTCGATGAAGCTCAACCGACTGTTCAGAGGCCCCGTTACCTACCTGCTGCTGATCCTCGTCCTCGTCTTCCTGTTCTTCAACTTCCTCTCGGGCGGGAAGCAGGCGAGCCCCCCGAAGCTCAGCGAGGTCGTGGACGCGATCGAGGCCGACCGCGTGCAGGAGGCGACCCTCGAGGACCGCGACCAGCGGATCACCGGCAAGTACAAGAACGGCGAGCGGTTCGAGGCGTCCTACACCTCCAACCAGGGCCAGAGCCTGTTCAACCTGCTGCGCGACAAGGACGTGCCCGTCCAGGTCTCCAACAAGGGCAACAACGTCTTCCTCACCATCCTGGTGAACTTCCTGCCCTTCGTGCTGATCCTGCTGCTGTTCTTCTTCCTCATGCAGCAGATGCAGGGCGGCGGCAACCGGGTGATGAGCTTCGGCAAGGCCAAGGCCCGCCTGGTCAGCAAGGATCAGCCGAAGGTGACCTTCGCCGACGTCGCCGGGGTCGACGAGGCGGTCGAGGAGCTGCAGGAGATCAAGGAGTTCCTCGAGAGCCCCGCCAAGTTCCAGGCGATGGGCGCCAAGATCCCCAAGGGCGTGCTGCTGTTCGGCCCGCCGGGCACCGGCAAGACCCTGCTCGCCCGCGCCGTCGCCGGCGAGGCCGGGGTGCCGTTCTTCTCCATCTCCGGCTCGGACTTCGTGGAGATGTTCGTCGGCGTCGGCGCCAGCCGGGTGCGCGACCTGTTCGAGCAGGCCAAGTCCAACGCCCCGGCGATCGTGTTCGTCGACGAGATCGACGCCGTCGGCCGCCAGCGCGGCGCCGGGCTCGGCGGCGGCCACGACGAGCGCGAGCAGACGCTCAACCAGCTCCTGGTCGAGATGGACGGCTTCGACGTGAAGTCCGGCGTGATCCTGATCGCCGCGACCAACCGTCCCGACATCCTCGACCCGGCGCTGCTGCGCCCGGGCCGCTTCGACCGCCAGATCACCGTCGACCGCCCCGACCTCAAGGGGCGGCACGACATCCTCAAGGTCCACGCGCGCGGCAAGCCGATGGCGAGCGACGTCGACCTCGAGGTGCTCGCGCGCCGCACCCCGGGCTTCACCGGCGCCGACCTCGCCAACGTCGTCAACGAGGCGGCGCTGCTGTCGGCCAGGCACAACCGCAAGGAGATCGCCGACGAGGAGCTGGAGGAGGCGATCGACCGCGTGATCGCCGGCCCGGAGCGCAAGACCCGGGTGATCTCCGAGCGCGAGAAGCGCATGATCGCCTACCACGAGTCCGGGCACGCGATCGTCGGGCACGCCCTGCCCAACGCCGACCCCGTGCACAAGGTCTCGGTGATCTCCCGCGGCCGCGCGCTCGGCTGGACGCTCGCCCTGCCGGTCGAGGACAAGTTCCTGGTGACCCGCTCGGAGATGATCGACGAGCTGGCCATGCTGCTGGGCGGCCGGGTCGCCGAGGAGCTGTGGTTCCTCGACCCGACCACCGGGGCGTCCAACGACATCGAGCGGGCCACCCAGATCGCCCGCAAGATGGTCTGCGAGTACGGCATGAGCGACCGGCTCGGCGCGCTGGTGCTCGGCACCAAGCAGGAGAACGTCTTCCTCGGCCGCGACTTCGGCCACCAGCAGGACTACTCCGACCAGATCGCGTTCGAGATCGACAAGGAGGTCCGGCGGCTGATCGACGAGGCGCACGAGGAGGCCGAGCAGGTCCTCACGACCTACCGGGACGTCGCCGACGAGATGGTCGAGCAGCTGATGGAGAAGGAGACCATCGGCAAGGAGGAGCTCGCCCGCGTGCTGTCCCCGGTGATCAAGCGCCCGCCGCGCGGGATGATCGCCGAGGCGGCGCACCACGTGCAGTCCAACGGCCAGCCGCGCGACCAGGCCGGCGTCTCCGGCGTGCAGGACGCGACCGCCGCCGACTGAGGCTGCCCTGGCCGGGCGGCGCACGGCGCACGCGGCGCCTGAGGGCCGCCGGCCGCGCGCCCGCCGCGCCCGGCGGCGCTCGCTGGTCCGCGCCCCTCGTCCCGGCGCCGGTCCTCAGCACCCTGCAGACCCCGACGTCCCGGGCTGTCCAAACCTGCCGGAACGCCCGAGGATCGCCGCCACCTGGCGCTATCCTCGCCTTGGTCGGCGCGACTTCCGCGCACCGCCCCGACGTCGGGCGGTGCCCGGACGTCCGGACCACCCGACGCCCCGCACCGGCAGATGACCGGGACGGGGACACCTCGAGGAAAGCACGGGACAACGGGACACGGACACGAGGAGACGCATGACCGCTGAGATCTGCCCGAACGGCGTTCGCCCGGCGGGGATGCCGGACCGCGACAGCGAGCCGACCGCCGGGTTCGACGCGGCCAAGGTCGAGCAGGGCGTGCGCCTGATCCTCGAGGGCATCGGCGAGGACCTCGACCGGCCCGGGCTGCGCGCGACGCCCGCGCGCGTCGCCCGCATGTACGCCGAGCTCACCGAGGGCCTGCGGTCCGACCCGTCCGAGGTCCTCGACGCGGTGTTCGAGGAAGGCCACGGCGAGCTGATCCTGGTCCGCGAGATCCCCCTGTACAGCCTCTGCGAGCACCACATGGTCCCGTTCGTCGGCAAGGCGCACGTCGCCTACATCCCGGGCGTGGACGGGCGGATCACCGGGCTGTCCAAGCTCGCGAGGCTGGTCACAGAGCTGTCGCGCCGGCTGCAGGTCCAGGAGCGGCTGACCGTCCAGATCGCCGACGTCCTCGAGAAGGCCCTGGAGCCGCGCGGCGTCCTCGTGGTCATCGAGGCCGAGCACCTGTGCATGAGCATGCGCGGCATCCGCACGCCCGGCGTGGTCACGGTGACCTCGGCGGTGCGCGGGCACCTGCAGCGCGACCCGTCGGCGCGGACGGAGGCGATGAGCCTGCTGCGGGGGACGCCGCCACCCACCTGACGCCACGGGCCTGCCGTGGGCCTATCATTGCGCCCGGAGCCGAGTCGAGCGCCGGGGAGGCTGGTGGGGCCGTTGCAGCAGGCTGTCTCGCCAGCGGGCGTCCACGATCTGCACCTGCGCCGACAGGTCCTGCCGACGGCCAGCCGCTGCCTGGTCATGGGGGTGGTCAACGTCACCCCCGACTCGTTCTCCGACGGCGGGCGCTACCTGGACGCCGACGCGGCGGTGCGGCACGGGCTGTCCCTCGCCGCCGCGGGGGCCGACCTGCTCGACGTCGGCGGCGAGTCGACCCGGCCGGGCGCGGCCGAGGTCGACGCCGCCACGGAGCTTGCGCGGGTGCTGCCCGTCGTCAGCCGGCTGGCCGACGCCACCCCCGTCCCGGTCTCGATCGACACGCGCAAGGCCGCGGTCGCCCGCGCCGCGCTGGAGGCGGGGGCCGCGGTGGTCAACGACGTCAGCGCCGGCCGGCACGACCCGGAGCTGCTGCCGGTGGTCGCGGACGCGCACGCGGGCCTGGTCCTCATGCACATGCGGGGCACGCCGGCCACCATGCAGGACGACCCCTGCTACGGGGACGTGCTCGCCGAGGTGGGCGCGTTCCTGGCCGAGCGGGCCGCGGCGGCCGTCGAGGCGGGGGTCGCCCACGACGCGATCGCCGTCGATCCGGGGATCGGCTTCGGCAAGCGCGACGAGCACAACTACGCGTTGCTCGCGGGGCTGGACCGGCTCGGCGTGTCCGGCCACCCGGTGCTCGTCGGGGTCAGCCGCAAGGCGTTCATCGGCCGGGCGCTGGGGCTCGGCGTCGGCGAGCGCCTGGAAGGCACCGCCGCCGTGGTCGCGTGGGCCGTGGCCCACGGGGCGCGGATCGTACGGGTCCACGACGTCGGCCCCCTGCGGCGCGTGGTCCGGATGACCGAGGCGCTCATGCACGGCGAGGCACCCCACAGCGCAGGGGAGTCCCGGGGGGGTCCGGGGGGG
>DATFRI010000114.1:0-30933 GCA_035263405.1 Actinomycetes bacterium
GCGACAAGCACGGCGACAAGCACGGCGACAAGCACGGCGACAAGCACGCGGGATAGGGTCGGTCCACCTTCCCACCGGCCCTCCCAGAGTAGCCGCCGGCTGAGCCGCGGGGCCGCCGGTCGCCCGGTGCCGTCGCTACTCTGGTCGGGTGAGGCTCTGGGTTCCGCGCGGGCCGCGGGCATGGCGGTGGCGTGTGGTCGTGGGCGTGGTCGCGCTCCTGGCCGGCGCGCCGGCGGCGGTGGCGGCCCTCCCGGTCGCCTCGTCCCGCCTGTCCCCGCAGGCGCTGCTGGCGCGGGTGCGGGCGTCCACGGCCGTGCCGTACGAGGGTTACGCGCAGAGCCACGCCAAGCTCGGCCTGCCGGACGTGCCCCAGGTCGGCCAGGCGGTCGCGCTGCTGGGCGAGACCACCCGGATGCGGGTGTGGGCGGCCGGCCCGGACCTGTGGCGCGTGGACGAGCTGCTGCTCGCCGGAGAGCGCGACCTGTACCACCAGCCGGGCGGGACCTGGCAGTGGGACTCGGGGCGCCGCCGGGCGGTGCGCACCTCCGGCGACCCGGCGGTGCGCCTGGCACGGCCGGCGGACCTGCTCCCGCCGGAGCTGGGGCGGCGGCTGGCCGCCGCGGCCGTGCCCGGCGAGCTGACCCGGATCGCCGCGCGCAGGGTCGCAGGCGTCGCCGCAGCCGGGCTGCGCATCACCCCCCGCGCGCCGGAGACCACCGTGGGCCGGGTGGACCTGTGGGCCGACCCCCGCAGCGGCCTGCCCCTGCGGGTCGAGGTGACCGCCCGCGGAGGGCGCGAGCCCTCCATCGTCACCGCCTTCCTCGACCTGCGCCAGGCCCCGCCGTCCCCGGACGTGGTCCGCTTCCGCCCGCCGCCGGACGCCGAGGTCGACGTCAGGGTCGCGCCCGACGCCGGGCGGGCGCTGCGGCGCCTGTCGCTGTTCGTCCTGCCCGACACGCTCGCCGGGCTGCCGCGGCGGACGAGCCTGGCGGGTGCGGCCGCCACCTACGGCAGCGGCTTCGGGCTGGTCGCGGTCCTGGCCCTGCCCGAGGAGCGCTCGCCCCGGGACGCCGGCCTGCTGCGGCGGGTGCCGACCGTGACCGGGCCGTGGGGCTCGGCGAGCCTGGTCCGGACCCCGCTGCTCAACGGGATGGCGTTCGAGGCCGGCGGGGTCGCCCACGTGCTGGCGGGCACGGTCCGGCCCGAGGTGCTCGAGGGGATCGCGACCCGGCTCGCGGCCGAGGGCGTGGGGGAGCGGGCCGTGCCATGACGCTCGCGATCGCCACGCACGGGCTGACCAAACGCTACGGCCGCGTCCTCGCCGTGGAGGACCTGGACCTGGAGGTGCACGAGGGCGACCTGTTCGGCTTCCTCGGCCCCAACGGCTCGGGCAAGACCTCGACGGTGCGCATGCTGCTCGGGCTGGTGTTCGCCACCTCGGGGCGGGTCGAGCTGCTCGGCCGGCCGGTCCCGCGCGCGGTCCGCGCGGTCTTGCCCCAGGTCGGCGCCCTGGTCGAGGGCCCCGGCTTCTACCCGCACCTGTCGGGCCGGGCGAACCTCGCGCTGCTGGACCAGGCGGGACCGGGCGGGCCGTGGCGCGACCGGCGCCACCGCATCGGCCAGGCGCTGGAGCGCGTCGGCCTGGCGGGCGGCGGGCGGCGGCCGGTCAGGGCGTACTCGAGCGGGATGCGCCAGCGCCTGGGCCTGGCGGCCGCGCTGCTGCGCGCCCCCCGCCTGCTGGTGCTGGACGAGCCCACCAACGGCCTGGATCCGCAGGGCATGCGCGAGGTCCGCGACCTGCTGGTGGAGCTGGTGCGCGGCGGCGCGACGGTGTTCCTGTCCAGCCACCTGCTGGCCGAGGTGGAGCTGATCTGCTCGCGCGCGGCCATCATCCACCAGGGCCGGCTGGTCGCCCAGGCGCCGGTGGGCGAGCTGCTGGCCCCGACCGGGCGGGTGCTGGTCGCCACGCCCGACCCCGCCGCGGCCGCCGACCTGGCCGCCACGCTGCCGGGCCTGCGGGTGGACGAGCGGCACGAGGACCGGCTGCTGGTGCACCTGGACGGCGTCGCGCCGGAGGTGCTCAACCGCCGGCTGGTCGAGGGTGGCGTCCGGGTGCGCGAGCTGGTCCCCGAGCGGCCGACCCTCGAGGAGAGGTTCCTGGAGCTGACCCGGGAGGGTCCCCGTGCTCCTGGTTGAGCTGCGCAAGCTGGTCGTGCGCCCGCGTACCTGGGTGACGATCGCGCTGCTCGCGGGACTGCCGACGCTGGTCGCGGTGCTGCTCAAGGTCACCGGGATCGGTCCGCGGCCCGGCCAGGGGCCCGCGTTCCTCGCTCAGGTGCTGAGCAACGGCGCGCTCTTCCCCGCGGCCGCGCTCGCGCTGGTCCTGCCGGTGTTCCTGCCGGTCGCCGTGGCGGTCGTCGCCGGTGACGCGATCGCGGGCGAGGCCAGCGCCGGCACGCTGCGCTACCTGCTCACCCGGCCGGTGGGGCGCACCCGGCTGCTGGTGGTCAAGCTCGCCGTCACGATGGTGTTCGTGTTCCTGGCGGTGGTGGTCGTCGCCGCCGTCGCGTTCGCGGTCGGCACCAGCCTGTTCGAGGTCAAGCCGCTGCCGTCGATCTCGGGCGGCCCGCCGATCGCCGCGCCGGACGCGAGCTGGCGCATGGCCGTGACGGTCGGCTACGTCGCCTGGTCCATGCTCGGCGTCGCCGCCGTCGGGCTGTTCGCCTCCACCGTGACCGACTCGCCGCTGGCCGCCGCGCTCGGGTCGCTGGCCGCGCTGGTCACCTCCCAGGTGCTGGACCTGCTGGACGCGGCGGCGGCGCTCAAGCCCTACCTGCCCACCCACTACTGGCTGGCGTTCGTCGACCTGTTCCGGACCCCGGTGCTGTGGCACGACGTCAGCCGCGGCGTCGCCATCCAGGGCGTGTACATCGCGGTCTTCCTCGCCGCCGCGTGGGCGAACTTCGCGACCAAGGACGTCACGAGCTGACCGGGACCGCTGCGGCCCGCACCCGGTCAGGCGGGCCCGGGCGCGCCGAGGGTCCGCAGCGCCAGGCAGTCCCCGGGCGCGGGAGGGCGCGCCAGCCCGTCATCGACGGCGCGCACGACCAGGCCGAGCGCGAGCGGGTCGCGCACCAGCCCGCCGTGGCCGAAGGCCGCGTCGGCGCACACGTCCTGGACGCGCACGTTCACCGCGCCGTCCAGCCTCGCCGAGGCCGGCGGGGTCACGGTCTGGTCGGCCTGGGTCCACACGCTCACGTAGCGCGGGCCGGGCGGGGTCTCGTCGCCGGCGTTCAGCCGCGTCAGGAGCCCGGAGCCGGGTGCGAGGTCGGCGCACGTGTCGGCGCATCCCGACGAGTCGACCGCGGCCGCCAGCCCGGCCAGCTCCGCGCCGTGGTTGGGGCTGCCCAGCAGCACGACGGTGCGCGCGCGGGCCGCGTTGCCGTCCTGGCGCAGCCACGCGCGCACGACGATCCCGCCGGCCGAGTACCCCACGAGGTCGACCCGCGCCCCCCCGCCGGCGCGCCCGACGGCGCGGTCCAGCGCGCGGACCGACGCGTCCATCGCCCCGGTCCCCCGGTCGGGCAGGCTGGCGACCAGCAGCGGCCGGTGCAGGCCCCGCAGCCGCCGCTCGAGTGTGGCCAGCGACGCCGGCGTGCCGCCGTAGCCGGGCACGAGCACCACCGGGACCACCGCGGGGGAGGGGGTGCCGTCCCCGCCGGTGGTCGCAGCGGCGCGCAGCGCCACGGCGAGCCCTGCGGCGGCCACGGCGGTCGCCGCCCCTGCCACCAGCAGGCGGCGGCGCGGGCTTGTCGCGCGAAGCATGCGAGCATTCTGCTCGCGCCATCGCGGCGCCGGGGGCGTGATCGTCGGATCGAGGTTCGGATCGGGGTGAGGTCCCCTGGGTCAGGCGGCCAGGCCGGGGACCCCGGTGGTCCCCGCGCTCGCACGCCGCTCCAGCTGACCATTAAATTAAAGTGTCCGCGATGCCCTTCTTCGGGCGGCCACCTCGCAACCCACCCATACGTCTGCTTCCGCGAGCCCGGAGCGCCCATGCCACCTGATTCCCTGGTCCGATCCGCCACCTCTTGCGGCGTCCCTGTTCCGGGGGTGTCTGGCCCCGAGGCCCGGGTCAAACCGCGGTGGCGCGGGGTGTTGCACCAGTACGCGTTCTTCGGTTCGCTCGGCAGCGGCACGCTGCTGGTCCTGCTCGCTGCAAGCACCAGAGCGTCGGTCGCGGTCGTGGTCTACTCGGCCTCGGTGTCGGCGCTGTTGGGGGTCAGTGCCCTCTACCACCGGGTCACCTGGACTGCGGCGGCTCGGCGGCGGATGCGTCGGCTGGATCACGCGATGATCTTGGTGCTCATCGCCGGCACGTACACCCCGGTTGGTCTGCTGGTCCTGCACGGCCTGCTGGGCGTGGTGGTGCTGGGGGTGGTGTGGGGCGGGGCGGTGGCCGGGATCGTGCTGGAGCTGGCCTGGAGGGGGGCGCCAAGGTGGCTGGGGGGGGTGGTGTACCTGGCGCTTGGCTGGGTGGCGGTCGTGGCCATGCCGCAGCTGTTCGAGCGGCTGGGGGCGGTCGGCGGGTCGCTGATCGTCGCTGGTGGGCTGGCCTACTCGGCCGGGGCGGCCGTGTATGGGCTGCGCCGTCCCGACCCGGCGCCTGCCGTCTTCGGCTACCACGAGGTCTTCCACCTTTTGGTGATCGTCGGGATCGTGGCCCACTTCCTGGCCATCAGCCTGTTCGCTGTGCCCCTCGGCTGAGGCAGCGGTCGGCTCAAGCGGGCCGATGCCGAGCGCCACCGACGCGTCACAGCCTCGCCCTGGACGACACAAACCAGGGTGAAGACGGCTGACCGCCTGCCGTTCATCCTCTCCGGGTGATGCCCGGCCGATCCCACGCTGCCTACGCTCGGCGAGCATCGACCAGGGAAAGGGAGGAGGAGCGCGGATGCTGCCGCCTCGCCCTCACGTGCGGTGTTCTCCTGCCACGGCGGACACAGCTGGTTGCGCCAATGGCGAGGAGCTCGCTGCTCAGCGCCGATCCTGGCCAGTGGCAGCCGAGCCAGCTAGGGAGCAGCCATGGACCGTTACCCACCGATCGCCGACCACGGACTGATCGGAGATCTGCAAACCGCGGCGCTGGTCACGACCGACGGCTGCGTCGACTGGTTCTGCTCCCCGCGGTTCGACTCGCCCAGCGTGTTCGCCTCGCTGCTGGACCACGACAAGGGCGGACGCTTCCGCATCGGTCCGGCGGGTCAGGGCCACGTCGCCAGGCAGCTGTACTTCCCCGACACGGCCATCCTGGTCACGCGGTTCATGACCCCCGGCGGGGTCGGTGAGGTGATCGACTTCATGCCGGTCGAGAACCCCCACCGGGCCAGCGACCGGCACCGACTGGTCCGGGTGGCGCGGTGCGTCCGCGGCCAGATCCGGTTCGAGATGGAGTGCGCCCCGCGGTTCGACTACGGCCGGCAAGCTCACGAGCTGACGCTGACCGATGAGGGGGCGGTGTTCCGCACTCCGACGCACCAGCTGACCCTGCACGGCGGGGGGCTCAGGGCGATGCAGCGAGACGGCGACGACGTGCGCGGCGCGCTCACACTGCAGGCCGGCCAGACCGGGGGAGTGATGCTGGAGACGGCCGCCGACGGCCGACCCCGGACCATGACCTCCGAGGAGCTGCTGAGCCTGTTCGCCGACGCGGCGCAGTTCTGGCGTGGCTGGCTGGCCCGCTCGAGCTACCGGGGCCGCTGGCGGGAGATGGTCAACCGCTCGGCCATCACGCTCAAGCTGATGACCTACGCACCCACCGGTGCGCTGGTCGCCGCCCCCACCGCAGCCCTGCCCGAACAGGTCGGGGGGGAACGCAACTGGGACTACCGCTTCACCTGGGTCCGCGACGGCTCCTTCTCGGTGCATGCCCTGCTGGGCCTGGGCTTCACCGAGGAGGCCGAGGCGTTCGTCCGCTGGCTCGGTGACCGCGCCGACGAGCAGGCCGGCGAGGCATCAGGGCCGCTGAAGATCATGTACCGGGTCGACGGCTCCGCCGACCTGGTCGAGGAGAGCCTGGACCACTGGGAGGGCTACGCCGGCTCCAAGCCGGTTCGGATCGGCAACGGCGCCGCCGACCAGCTCCAGCTGGACATCTACGGGGAGATGCTGGACTCGATCTGGCTGGCCGACCGTCACGGGCTGCGGGTCGGCCACCCCGGCTGGGTCAAGCTCTCCCAGCTCGCCGACTGGCTGTGCGAGCACTGGGACCAGCCCGAGGAGGGCATCTGGGAGACCCGCGGCGGCCGTCAGAACTTCACCTACGGCCGGCTCATGTGCTGGGTCGCCCTGGACCGCATGGTCCGGCTGGCCCGCGACCACGGCCGCCCCGCCGACCTCGACCGCTGGGTCGGCGAGCGCGACCGGATCTACCGGCAGATCGTCGAACGCGGCTGGAACCCCAAGCGCCGGGCCTTCACCCAGCACGACCAGACCGAGGTGCTGGACGCCTCGCTGCTGATGATGCCCCTGGTCGGCTTCGTGGCCCCCCGCGACCCGATGTGGCTGTCGACTCTGGACGCGATGGACGGCGAACTGGTCTCCGACAGCCTGGTCTACCGTTACGACCCCAGCGCCTCCCCCGACGGGCTGCGCGGCTCGGAGGGCACCTTCTCGATCTGCACCTTCTGGTATGTGGACGCCCTGGCCCGCTCCGGGCGGCTGGAGCAGGCCAGGCTGACCTTCGAGAAGATGTTCACCTACGCCAACCACCTGGGGCTGTTCGCCGAGGAGATCGGGCTGACCGGCGAGCAGCTGGGCAACTTCCCCCAGGCGTTCACCCACCTGTCGCTGATCAACGCCGCGATCAACCTGGACCACCAGCTGGACCACGGCGCCGGCTGGGACCCCCTGGTAGCCCGATGATCGCCGACAGGAGGGCATCGCGGACACCTTCAGTCCAGCTGCAGTCCAGCAGTCCAGCTGCAGTCCAGCTGTGCGGTCACTCGGGCGCCGAGACGATGTCGCGCAGCCGCTCGGCCTTGTCGGCGGTCCAGCCGGCCGGTTGGAGGACCCTGGCCCAGCCATCGACGAACTCGCGGGTGTAGACGTGGCCGTGGCCGTCCGGGACGCCGGTGGCCAACGGGAGGTCCACGGTGACCTGCCAGAAGGTCACCACCGGCATCCAGAACATCGCGTCCAGGACGTCGCGGCCGGGCGGCTCGCCCAGCCAGTCCGGGCGGTCCCAGATCAGGCGCGGGCTCCACCAGACGATCGGGTCCGAGGGATGCTGCAGGTAGAGCACCCGCGTCCCGTTCCAGGCGGTCGAGGTCGGCGCGATACCGCCGGCCACATCGTTGGTGAAGCGGACGGTCCGGCCGCCTTTGTAGACCGGCTCCACCTCTCGGCTGCCCGGGTCGCGGCCGTCGGTGAACTCGCGGTAGAGGGTGTTGAAGTTGGGCGGGCCGGCGAACAGCGCGCCGGCGGTCCGGTTGCGCAGGTCGTACTCGCCGCTGAAGGCGGTCTCGCCCCCGAAGGAGCCCAGGCTCAGGCCGAACACGAACAACCTCGGCCGGTCGGTCGGCGGCAGCTTGGACCAGCGGTCGTACACCGCGTCGAACAGCTGGCGTCCCGCCTCCCGGGCCTTCTTCTGGTCGACCAGGTACGAGAGCCAGGACGGGAGGTAGGAGTACTGCATGGCCACGATGGCCGAGTCGCCACCGGTCAGGTACTCAAAGGAGTCCGTCGCGCCCGAGTCCAGCCAGCCGCTGCCGGTGGTCGTGGCGACCAGCAGGTTCGCACGGTCAAAGCCACCTGCTCGCTCCAGGTCGGCCGCGGCGAGCTCGGCGCGCTTCTCCACGTCGGCGGCAGAGACGGTGCCGGCGTACGCCCGGATCGGCTCCTGCGCGTCGGCCCCGGTCCACTCGGTGATCGCCTTGGCCGACGGGCCGCTGCCGGTGAAGGTCCGCCCCTGGCGGCCAAGCGACTCCCAGGACACCAGTGATCCCGGGCCACCCGACCGCAGCGGGCTGGTCGGCCGCTCGATGCCCTCGGCGGTGGCGGTGTTGCGGACCGAGAAGCTACGGTCGGCCAGGGCGGCGAGCCCGTTCAGCAGCAGGCCGCTGGCCACCAGGTAGGTCGCGACGACCACGATCAGCCAGCCGAGGGCGTTGGCGGCCCGCCGTCCCATCCACCGCTCCAGCCGCCCTGCCGTCCGGCGGTAGATCCCGCGCAGCCACCGGGACACGGCCACGAGACCGGCGAAGATGCCCACCGCGGCCAGCGGCAGCAGCGGCAGCAGCAGGATGCTGGGGGTGGGCGCGCCCATGAGGTCGCGGAGCTGCGCCTGCCACCACAGCCCCAGACCCGAGGCGACCGCCAACAGCACCGCGGCCGAGATGGCGAAGACCCGCCAGGCCCCCGGCCGCGGCGGTCGCGGGTCGCGGTCGGCGAACGCCCGCCAGGTCCAGGCGCCGGCCACCCCGAGCCCGTAGCCGATGGCGGCGCTGATGCCGCACACGACGCCTTGGAGCAACGCGCCGCGGGGCAGCAGCGACGGGGTGAAGGCCAGGCAGGCGGAGACCAGCGCCACCCAGGCGCCGGGAAGGGTGTACCGGAACCGGCGCCGCCCTGTCCCCGGGGTCGGCGCCGGCTCGTGCTGCGCTCGGGCGTCCTCGGCCTTCGGCCGGGCCTCCCCGACGCCGTCGGCGGTTGTGGTCGGCGTCTCGTCCCCTTGCGCGGCCATCGTCACCTCACCAACGTCGCAGCGTGCTGCGTCACCCCAACTATCCAAGCGGCCCGGCCGGGCCGTCCTCACCCGACGCAGGTGAGATCCACCGTCAGGCCGGACCACGACGGCGGCATGCCGCTTCACGGGCTTCGGCGTCCGGCCTGGCGTCCTGGATGCTCTCCTGGTGCTCCGCCGACCCGCCCGAACCGGCACAGCCGACCGCACACGCCGAGCCGCTCGGCCGGATCAGGAGCCTCGGCCGAAGGGGCGACCAGCCCAGGAGAGCTTGACCACGCCGCCAGCACCGTCGCGTCGCAACTCCACCAGCTCCCCGCGGTACGGCCCGGCGGCGACACGGAACCGGTCGTCCCCCTCGTCGATCAGCTCGACCGCCTCGTCCGCCGCGTCCGGGGACCCGGCCTGGAGCCGACCGTCCCGCCACCAGATCACCAGCTGCTCGCCTTCGAACCACCACGTCCCCAGCACCGCGCGCAGCTCCTCGGGGCATGGCTCGCTCGGCTGCCATGCCTGCGGTTCGGGCGCCAGCGACGGGCGTGCGCGCTCGAGCAGCTCGCATGCCACGCCGACGTGGTCCAGCCCGGTCGTACCGTTGGCGAGCACGATCGCCGCCATGCCGTCGTCGGGATCGAACACCAGCGCCGCGCGGAATCCCGGCAGCCCGCCGCCGTGACCGGCCAGGATCCGGTCGCTGTGCCGGTACAGCCCCAGGCCCAGGCCCCACGCCCGCGTCCAGCGCTCAGGATCGGCCATCGAGTGCACGGTGCGCATCTGCTCGCAGATGCCCGCCGGGAGCACGGCCGGGCGGTCGCCGCGCAGCGTGGCGGCCCAGACCGCCAGATCGGCCAGCGTGCTCCACAGCTGCCCGTGTGCGGCCCCGGCCCGCAGGTCGACCTCGGGCTCAGGAGCGACGATGTCCTCGTGCGGGTGGACCAGGTAGCCGCGAGCCGCGGGCTCCGAGCGGGTCCAGGTGGTGCGTTCCAGGCCCAGCGGCGCGAGCACGCGCTCTCGCACGGCCTCGGCGAACGGCGCCTTCGCGCGCCGCTCCACCACCTCACCCAGGAGCGCGTACCCGAGGTTGGAGTAGTGCCAGGCCCTCCAGGGAGGCAGGACCTGCCCGCCGGCGTCCAGCGACCCGAGCAGCGATGGCCGGTCCGGTCCCTTGAACGCCTCCCAGATGCCACCGGGCATCTCCTGCTGCACCCCCGCGGCGTGCGCCAGCAGCGACCGCACCGTCACCAACCCGAATGGGACCTCCGGGAGATGGATGCTCAGGCGGTCGTCCAGGTCCACCAGTCCCTCGTCGCACAGCAGCAGCACGACGGCCGCCGTGAACGTCTTGGTGATCGACCCGATCCGGTACTGCAACCGCGGATCCGCCGGCTGGCCCGTCTCCACGTCCGCCAAGCCGACCGACTTCGTCCACAACAGCTCGCCCTCGCGGGCGATCCCGGCGGTGACCGCCGGCACGTGGCCCTCCCGCTGCCGCTCCAGCAGCAGGCGCGACAGCTCTGAGTCCGGAAGGATCACCGCACCCAACCCCTGCTCAGGCTGTGGCGCGTTGGACGGACCCGTCCCTCTGGGGCCAGAGGCTGCTTGGCGTTCATCGATCTCCGTTCGGCCGGACGACGTCGCGTCGCTCGTTCACGGACGTGAGCTGGTCGCGGATGAGCTGCCGGAGGCTGATCCGGATGTCCGGATCGAGGGCTCGACAGGCTGGGTCATCCTACGTGCTGACCCGGCGCCGCCGTTGAGCCGGGAGCGCGATCGCGCCGTCGAGGTCGGCTTGCCGGCTCGCGACCCGTGCCCGACTCGTCGGCCTCCCACCCCCGGGAGGTCGCCAGGCTGATCCTGGCGGCCGCCCGGGTCGGCGCGCGTGCCTAGCCGGTCGGCTTCGGCCGTCTCGACGGCGCTGGCTGCGACCGGGAGTTCACGACAGGAGCGCTCCCGCAGCGAGCACGAGCACCGTGAGCGCGGCCAGCAGGGCGAGCAGCGGCCACACCCAGCGGAGGTAGCGACCGTAGGGGACGCGGGCGATGGCCAGGCCGCCCATCACGACCGCCGAGGTGGGGATGAACAGGTTCATCAGCCCGGAGGCGCTCTGGTAGGCGGTCACGACCAGGTCCTTGGGGACCCCGACGAAGCCGGCCAGCGGGGCCATGATCGGCATCGACACGGTGGCCAGGCCCGAGGAGGAGGGGATCAGGAACGACAGCGGCAGGAACAGGCCGTACATCACGATCGAGAAGGCGGCCTTGCCGACGTCGCCGAGGGCCAGCTCGGCCCAGTGGAGCACCGTGTCGGTGATCTGGCCGTTGTTCATGACCACGGTGATGCCGCGGGCGATCCCGATGATGAGGGCGACCCCGAGCAGGTCGCGGGCCCCGTCGATGAACGACCCGGTCAGCCGGCCCTCGCTCATCCGCCCGATGAGGCCGATCACGACGGCGAACAGCAGGAACGACGCCGTCATCTCCGGGAACCACCACCACAGGGTGGGCAGTCCGACCCCGAGGTCCTCCCAGGGGATCACGCCGTACATCATCACGACGAAGGCCAGCCCGAAGACGGCCAGGATCACCTTGTGCTTGCCCGTCAGGACCTGGACGTCCCCCTCGCCCTCCGTCGCACGGAAGCGGGCCTCGTTCTCCTCCTTCAGGTCATGGACCACTGACGCCGCCGGGTCCCGCTTGACCCGGTCGGCGTAGCGCAACACGAACCAGATGCCGATGGCCAGGCCGACGAGCAGGATGACCAGCCGCCCGACGATCCCCTCGCTGATGGACACCCCGGCGAACCCGGAGGCGATGCCGGTCGCGAACGGGTTGAGGGTCGACCCGAGCGTCCCGATGCCGCAGCCGAGCAGGAGCACGGCGGCGCCGACCAGGGCGTCGTAGCCGGCGGCGATCATCACGGTGATGACCAGGGCGTAGAAGGCCAGGCTCTCCTCGGCCATCCCGTAGGTGGTGCCGCCGAGGGCGAAGACGCCCATCAGGATCGGGATCATCCACCGCTCCCGGCCGCGCAGCCGCCGGACCAGCCGGCTGATGCCCGCCTGGATCGCCCCGGTCTGCATGGTGACGCCGAGGAACCCGCCGATGACGATGATGAACAGCGCGACGTCGATGGCGCCGAACAGGACCCCGGAGTTGTAGTAGTTGATGTTGCCGGCTTCGTCCTCGATCCCGTACAGGCCGTTGATCGGCGCCGTGATCGAGTCGATCAGGATCCGCTGGGGGTTCTGGTCGACCTCGTGGTAGGTCCCCGGGATGGGGGCGCCCTCCTTGTCCCGGTCGTAGACGCCGGCCGGGACGAGCCAGGTCGCGATCGCCATGAGCACGATCAGGGCGAACAGGATGGTGTAGGCCGAGGGCAGCGTGAACCGCCGCCGCTTCTCGGGATGCTCCACCGGTTCGGCGCGGACCTGCTGGTCGGCCATGAGAGTTCTCTCCTTGGCAGATGTCACTGGGGAGCCTGCTGCGCGTCGCCGGATGCGGGCCTGGCCGCCACCACCTCCTCCGCCGTGGCGCCGGGGACCTTGAACCCGGTGAAGCCGAACAGCACGTCGAGCACGGGGCTGAGGAGGTTGAAGAAGCAGAACGGGAAGTAGGAGGCCGTGGGGACCCCCAGGACCCCGGAGATGTAGGCACCGCAGGTGTTCCACGGCACCAGGACCGAGGTGACGGTCCCGGAGTCCTCGACCGCCCGGGACAGCACCTGCGGGGCCAGCCCGCGCCGTTCGAACTCGCCCCGGAACATACGGGCGGGAAGCACGTCGGCGACGTACTGGTCGCCGGCGACCACGTTGAGCCCGATCCCGCTGGCGTTGACCGCCAGGATCAGGGAGCCCCGGCGCCTGACCCGGGCCACGATCGGGACCAGCAGCCGCTGCAGGAAGCCCGCGTGCTCCATCACGGCCGCGAACGACAGGGCGCCGAGCACCAGCCAGACGGTGGTCAGCAGGCTGGCCATCCCCCCTCGGGAGAACAGCTCGTCGATCGGGGCGACGCCCGAGTCGCTCACGAAGCCGGTGGCCATCGCGGCGAAGTTGGCCTTGACGGCGGTCGCGACCGGCCCGAGCCCGGGTTGGTCGACGAAGGCGGTGACGGCCGCCGACTGGGTGAAGGGGGCGAGGACCCCCGCGAACAGCGCCGACCCGAGGATCGCCAGGAAGGGTGGGGCCTTGAGGATGGCGAACAGCACCAGCAGCGCGAGCGGGAGCAGGTTGACGGCTGAGATGTTGAACGCCTTGTTGAGCGCCTCTTGTGCCGTTGCGGCGCCGACGGCGCCCTCAGGCTCCGCGCTCAACCCGAGGAGCACGAAGGCGACGAGGCTGATCCCGAGTGCCGGGCCGGCGGTCCAGAACATGTTCCGCACGTGCCGGCCGGTGGTGAGGCCGCGCCCGACCAGCTGGGGAACCAGGATGGTGGTCTCCGACAGGGGGGTCATCTTGTCGCCGAAGTAGGCGCCGCAGATGACCGCCCCGGCGGCGATCGCCTCGGACAGGCCCAGCACCTTGGCCATCCCGACGAAGGCCACGCCGAGGGTGCCCGCGGTGGTCCAGGAGCTGCCGGTGACCATGCCCACCACGGCGCAGATCGCCGCGGTGGTGACATAGAACCAGGTCGGGCTCAGCAGCCTGATCCCGTAGTCCACGACGGTCGGGATCGTGCCGGCCATGTTCCAGGTGCCGATCAGCGCGCCGACGGCCAGCAGGATGAAGATCGCTCCCATCGCCGTGGTGACGCCCCCGACCGTCGCGTCGCGGATGGCGGCGACGGTGTAGCCGTTCTTGAACGCGATCAGGCTGGCGAACGCGGCGCTGAGCAGGAGGGCGACCTGCAGCGGCCCGTTGGTCGCGTCGATCCCGAAGAAGGCGATGGTGAGGGCGAGCAGGCTGATCAGGACGACGATGGGAAGGAGCGCGTCGAGCAGGCTCGGCGGTCGCGGGCGACGGTGGGCCGGGCGCGGGGGCGCATCGGCCTCGGTGTCCGCGGGTGGTTCGGGAGTGCCGGCCATGCCGCACCTCAGCCCCGGGCGGCCGCCGCACCGGGAGCGCCGTCGCCGAACGCCCCGACCTGCTGCTGGCCGTGGTGATGCTCCGGACCCCGCGCGAACGCGAGCAGCCCGATGACCACCGCCACCAGCACGACCACCAGCACCCACCTTCGTGCGTCCATCTCCGGCACCTCCCGATCCACCGGGGGGACCCGCATCCGCTCAGGTCCCCCGGACCCCCTGGCCGACCGGGGGACCCGCGGCTGCTCAGGTCCCCCGGACCCCCTGGCCGACCGGGGGACCCGCATCCGCTCAGGTCCCCCGGACCCCCTGGCTAGAGCGGGTCGCGGACCAGCGGGCAGGTCATGCAGTGCCCGCCGCCGCGGCCTTTGCCCAGCTCGAAGCCCTCGATGGTGACGACCTCGACGCCGGCCTCGCGCATCTTGGCGATCGTGTAGGTGTTGCGCTCGTAGGCGACCACCACGCCGGGCTCGAGCGCGACGACGTTGTTGCCGTCGTCCCACTGCTCGCGTTCCTGCTGGTAGGCGTCGCCGCCGGTCTCGACCACCCGGAGCTTGGGCACCCCCAGGGCGTCGGCCACCGCGGGCAGGAAGCCCTCCTCCTCGGTGACGTGGAAGCGCCCCTCGGAGGCGCCGGGGCGCAGGCTGATGGCCCGGACCTTGCCCATCACCTGGGGATAC
Organism: Actinomycetes bacterium; assembly: GCA_035263405.1. Taxonomy (GTDB): domain Bacteria; phylum Actinomycetota; class CALGFH01; order CALGFH01; family CALGFH01; genus DATFRI01. The sequence continues at coordinate 14,443 of DATFRI010000114.1, forward strand.
ACGGTGACCGTGTCCCGGTCCAGCATCGTGAACACGGTGTCCAGGTGCATGTGGGCGCGGTCCTTGGTCATGACCACGGCGATCACGCGCTCGGCGGCGCCCTTGGCGAACAGTGCCCTGGCGATCTGCTCGATCATCCGGGCCTGGGAGCGCTCGCTGAGGCCGATCAGCACGGTGCCGTTCCCGATCGGCTGGACGTCGCCGCCCTCCAGCGAGGAGCGGCCGAAGTCCTCGACGTGGAAGCGTCCGTCGTCGCCGAGCTGGGGGTACCAGTACTCGAAGCTGGCGCCGGCGAACATCGGGTGGACGCGGTAGATGGTGGCGACGTTGTAGGCCTCGAGCCGGCGTGCGGGCCAGAACATGGGGTTGATCGACACGCCGCCGTAGATCCAGCACGAGGAGTCGCGCGTGAACAGGGTGTTGGGCAGAGGAGGGAGGATGAAGGTGCTCGTGTCGTCGAGCGCGGCTGCCGGGAGCGACGACGCTTTGAACCCGCCGAGGTCGAGGCCTGACTCCGCCACCGTCAGCCCGCCGATCAGGTGCCTGGCGAGCCGGTCGGGCTTCATGTTCCACAGCAGGGCGCGGACCTCGTCCACCAGGGACACGCCGACGGTGTACTCCGACGCCGTCAGCTCGATCAGCCGGCGGCGGCCCTCGTCGCTGGCGACCAGCGCCTCGGCGAGGAGGTCGCGGAGCTGGAAGACCTCGACCCCGTGCTCGCGCATCCTGGCGACGAACTGGTCGTGCTCGTACTGGGCGCGCTCGACCCAGAGCACGTCGTCGAAGAGGAGCTCGTCGTGGTTGGAAGGGGTCAACCGCTGGAGGCTGAGCTCGGGCCGGTGGACCATCACCTTGCGCAGCCGTCCGACCTCAGAGTGGACTCCGAAGGTCTCCATCATCCCTCCGTTCCCGCGGGCACAGGGGTCACGGGGCCACCACCTGGGTCCCCGCGTCGCCGTCCACGATCGCCTCGATCTCGTTCAGGCCGCCGATGGCGGCCCGGTTGCCGGTGGCCTCCACGAACCGGATCGCCGCCTCGACCTTTGGGCCCATGGATCCGGCGGCGAACGGGAGATCTCGAAGCTCGCCCGGCGTGACCCGCCCGAGTTTGCGCTGCTCGGGGGTGCCCCAGCCGGTGTAGACGCCGTCGACGTCGGTGGCCATGACCAACAGGTCGGCCCCGACCTCGCGGGCGAGCAGCTGGCTGGCCAGGTCCTTGTCGATCACGGCCTCGACCCCGACCAGGGTGCGCCCGTCGTCCGGCAGGAACATGGTGGGGACGCCACCCCCGCCGGCACAGATGACGACGACGTCCTTGTCCAGCAGCCAGCGGATGGGGCGGATCTCGAAGATCCGCCTGGGCTCGGGCGAGGGGACCACCCGCCGCCAGCGGTCCCCGTCCGGCTTGAACGCCCATCCCTTCTCGCCGGCCAGCTGGTCGGCCTGCGTCCTGGTGTAGACGGGTCCGACGAACTTCGCCGGATCCTCGAAGGCCGGGTCCGCGGGGTCGACCTCGATCATCGTCAGGATGGTCGCGAACGGCACCTCGACGGGCAGCAGGTTGCCCAGCTCCTGCTCGAGGACGTAGCCGATCATGCCTTCGGTCTGGGCGCCCAGCACGTCCAGGGGGTAGGGCTCGACATCGGTGTAGGCGGCGGCCTGGAGCGCCAGCAGGCCCACCTGGGGTCCGTTGCCGTGCGACAGCACCAGCTGGTGCCTGCCCGCCACCGCCGCCAGCGCCGGGGCGGCCGTCTTCACGTTGCCCCGCTGGGCCTCGGCCGTCATCGCCTCGCCCCGCTTCAGCAGCGCGTTGCCGCCCAGGGCCACGACCACCCTCATCGGCGGCCTCTGCAACGCTCACCGGCCATCTCGATCACCTCGATCTTTCGATCGGGGGCATCAGCCTCCCGAACCCCTGCTCCCGCTCCGCTGTCGCGCCTCACCCTGCCGGGCTCACTCACCCCCGGGCTCACTCACCCAAGGTGGCCACCATCACGGCCTTGATGGTGTGCATCCGGTTCTCGGCCTGGTCCCAGACGAGCGAGCGCTCGGACTCGAAGACCTCGTCGGTGACCTCCATGCCGTCCAGGCCGTACTGCTCGAAGATCCCCTCGCCGACCTTGGTCTCGCGGTTGTGGAAGGCGGGCAGGCAGTGCAGGAACCCGACCTTCGGGTTCCCGGTCCGGCGCACCACGTCCCCGTTCACCTGGTAGGGCTTGAGCAGCTGGATCCGCTCCCCCCACACGCCGGGGTCCTCACCCATCGAGACCCACACGTCGGTGTAGAGGTAGTCGACGCCGAGCACGCCCTCGTCCAGGTCCGCGGTGAGGGTCAGCCGCGCGCCGGTCTCCTCGGCGATCGCCCGGCACGCCTTGACGAGGTCCTCGGCGGGCCACAGGTGCTCCGGGGCGCACAGCCGCACGTCCATGCCGAGCTTGCAGCCGCCGACCATGAGCGAGTTCCCCATGTTGTTGCGCGCGTCGCCCAGGTAGCAGTAGGCGATCTCCTGGATGTGCTTGTCGCTGTGCTCGGTCATCGTGAGGATGTCCGCCAGGATCTGGGTGGGGTGGAACTCGTCGGTCAGCCCGTTCCACACCGGGACGCCCGAGTACCTGGCGAGGGTCTCGACCGTCTCCTGGGCATAGCCCCGGTACTCGATGCCGTCGAAGGTCCGCCCGAGCACCCTGGCGGTGTCCTTCATGGACTCCTTGTGGCCGATCTGGGATCCGCCCGGCTCCAGGTAGGTGACGTGCGCCCCCTGGTCGTGGGCGGCGACCTCGAACGCGGTCCGCGTGCGGGTCGAGGTCTTCTCGAAGATCAGGGCGATGTTCTTGCCCACCAGGCGTTGCCGCTCGTAGCCGCCGTACTTGGCCGCCTTGAACTCGGCCGAGAGCCGCAGGAGGAACCGCAGCTCGTCGGGGGTGAAGTCGAGCTCCTTGAGGAAGCTCCGGTTCCGGAGGTTGAACGCCATGACGGATCCTCCCTGGGTCCCGGCTCCTGCGGGTCGGGGGTTGGGTGGTGGAGTGGTGGTCACGCCTGCCATCAGCGGCCTCAGCGGGAACAGCGACCTGGGTTGATGGTGGGATGAAGCCAGGCGGGTCGCTTCACCTGTTCCGGGTGATTTCCCAGATCACGGGGGTTGACCGACCAGTGACAGAGGGGTGAACGCCCGGGGACGGCCTGCTTCGGCCCTGCCTCACCCGGCGGCATCAAATGGCGGTCATCCGCCGGGTCCTGGCCACCCGGGCTCGCCGCCTGCGGGTGGCGGTTGTTGCGCTCCGGGAGCGAGCGCGGCGGACAGCGCCTGCAGGGCGTCGTCCACCCGCGGTCGCAGGAGCCGCCAGTCACGCCCGGTTGCCAGCGCCTGGTTCTCGGCGTCCACGGCGGCGACCAGTTCCCGGAGCAGGCTGCGGATCTGCGCGGACCGGTTGCGTCTGCGGTCGTCGGCTGCGCGGCCGGTCAGGAGGTCCCAGCGGCGCGCGAGGTCGATCAGGTCGGCGCGCAGGGGTGGCCAGGTGAGGGCTCGCTGCTCGGGGGTCTCCGCGGTCAGGACCGGGGGCAGCCGGGTGCTGGTGGCGGTGCGGGTGGCCGTCGCCAGCGCGCCGGCGTCGGTGTCCCAGGCTGCGGCCGACTTCCTGCGCGATCTCCAGATCATCCAGGCGGCGAGCAGCCCGACGACCAGTGCGATCAGCAGCGTCCAGCCGAGCGCCCCCAACCCTCCGGGCTCGGCGGACGCCGGGGTGCCGGTGGCCGAGGGTGTGGAGGTGGACGTCGCCGGCAGCGCCGCAGCCGAGGTGGCAGGGGGGTTCGCAGGTGAGGTGGTCGGCGCGGCCGACGCGGCGGGCGTGGTCGGGGGCGAGGTGGCAGGGGGGTTGGCGCGTGAGGTGGTCGGCGCGGTTGAAGGTCGCGTCGAGGTGGGCGCCTCCGCGCTGGTCCGGGGCGGTCGGGTCGGCGGCGTGGCGGTCGTGCCCGGCCTGGTCGTGGTGTTGGGCGCCTTGGTCCCGGTCGTGGCGGAGCGGGTGCCGGAGGGTTGGGTGGAGGGACGGGCCGTCGGGGTGCCCTCGTTGCCGCCACCGCAGCCACTGAGTCCCAGGACCAGTCCCGTCACCAGCCCCGCCAGGAGGCATGCCCTGGCTGCCCGGCGCCCCATGCTCGGAGGTCCTGTGCGCCGGTGCCTGCTGGTGGGCGCGATCCGCCGCGGGGCCGTCCTCGACGTCCACATCCGACGTGGCACCTCCGGATCCACGAGACGACAGGGGAGCAGGACCGCATGGGACGCCGCCCATTCTTCGGCGGGGATCCGCCCGCGGCATCACCCCATGCAGGTGAGAACCCGGACGTTCTCGCACGAAGGCGTGCCCGGCGACGATCACTCTGCGGTGTCGCGGTCATCGAGCAGACGGCCACGGGCAGGGCTGGTTCTCGTTTAGGCTGGTGCCCCGCGCCAGGAGGTGGCCATGACGTCCAAACAGGACTTCACCGACGAGGAATGGACCCGGATCCGCCGCGCCCCGCTGGTCGCCGGGGTCGCGATCTCACTCGCCGACCCCGGTGGGCCGATCGAGTTGGCCAAGGAGACGATGGCGACGTTGCGGTCGGCCACCCTGCCCCCCAGCCAGGAGGAGTTGCTGGCGTCGGTGGCCCTGGACATCCAGGCATTGGCGCAGCACAAACAGAACCCGCTGGGGGAGTTCAAGCCGAGCGGCGGCCAGCAGGTGCTGGAGGAGCTGCGGGGCGTCAACGAGCTGGTGACGGCCAAGGCCACGCCGCAGGAGGCCGAAGCGTTCCGCGGGTGGCTGATGGCCGCGGCCCAGGCGGCCGCCGACGCCGGGAAGGAGGGCGGCTTCATGGGCTTCGGCGCCGAGCGCGTGAGCGCCGGGGAGCAGCAGATGCTGGACCAGGTGCGTGCCGTTCTCGGTGTGACCTGAACGGTCGCAGCCGCGCTCGGGATGGGTCGTCGGCTGTCGTATCCCGGCGGCCACCTGAGCGACCGATGCAGAGAGGTGCAGGACATGGAGGGCGACGCCAGGAGGATCTCCTACCAGGCGCTTCGCAAGGGTGTCCCGGTCCGGGCTTCGGGCGGCGAGGAGCTCGGGACGGTCGAGCACGTGCTGCAGGTCCCCGAGCTGGACGTCTTCGACGGCATCGTCGTGAAGACCGCGGCCGGGCTGCGGTTCGCCGATGCCGACCAGGTCGCCGACATCACCGACCGGTACGTGCTGCTGAGCCTGGCGGCCGAGGACGCCGAACGGCTGGGGCGACCACAGGCGCCCGCGGCCTTCCATGCCGACCCCTCCGAGCACGCCGGCGACTCGCTGCATGCCTGGTTCGGTCGCACCTTCGGCCGCGGTCACTGGAAGCGGGACGACTAGGCACGCGGCCCCGACGGTGAGCGGATGGATCAGCTCGCCCGGACGGTGCTCGGCCTGCTGCTGCTGGCTGCGGTGGCCTGTGTGGTGCCGTTGGTGGACGGCGTCCGTCAGGCCCGGGCGGTGGTGTGGTCGGCCGCCCGACTACCGGCGCTGGCCCGCGTACGGGTTCTGGGCGGCGATCGAGAAGTCCTCCGACCGCTTCCTCGGCTGGTTCCACCTGCGGCCGCATCCCGATGGGGCCGCCCGGACGAGCCCGAGCACCCACGAAGCGACGAACAGCAGCACCCCGAACAGCACGGTGAGCGCCTCGGTCGCCACCACGCCGGGCATCGCCAGCGAGCTGAGCGCCGTGGCGGCCAGCAGCGCGCCGAGCACGATCAGCGCCCAGAAAGCGCCCCGCTCGCCGGTGGTGCCGACCCAGATCGGCGAGAGCACCGCGTACAGGCCCGCGATCAGCGTGGCCCAGTCCTGCAGCCGCGTCCATGGCCGCATCGGGGTCCGCCTCCTTCCTGTTGTCGTCGGGCGGTCGGTCAACCCCCCGTCCTCCCGCTCTCGAGCGTGCGCCGCGGGGACGCCGACGGCATTGACGCCAGCCGCCATTTGCCGCTTCCGGCTGCCCGGAAGCCGGCGGGCGGCGCCGGACAGGGGAGCGACGCCGGTCGTCCCGGAGCGTGAACAGCGGTATGGATGGAGTGGCGGATGGTCCGGACACGTTGCCGCCCTGCGTGGCATGCTCGATCTGGTCACGCTGGTCGGGGCGTCGCGGCAGGGGAGCCAGGTGGGTATCGAGGTGGCGTGGAGAGCCGGGGGTCGCCGGTGAGCGCCGCGCGCTGGGGGCTGCTGCGCCGGGCGGCCGACCCCAGGTCGGCGGCCTGGCTCGTGCGGGCGTGCGGGGTGGTCGCGCTCGCCTGCATCGTGGCCTGGGTCGCCTGGAGCGGCTCGACCGTGGACAGGGACAGGATGGCCGTGACGGCCGTGCTGGCGGTCCTGAGCGCCGCCTGGCTGGTGTTCCTGCTCCCGGCCGTGCCCGAGCGCCGGGTCATGATCGCGGCCCTGGTCGTGGTCGGGCTGTGCGCGGCATACCTCAACCACCTGCGCCCGTCCAGCGCCGCCTTCGGGGCGGTCCTGCTGGCGATGGCCGGGGCGGCCGCCCGGCTGCCGGTCGGCTGGGCGCTGGCCGTCATGGCGGTGGCCGCCGCCGGGATCACCGTCTCCGAGGGCGCCGGGGCGACCCACACGATCCCGGCGGGGGTCACCTACACGGTGACGGCCGGGGTGCTGTTCGGCGTGGCGACCTACGTGCGGACCCTCAAGCAGGCGCATCGCCGGGCGGAGCGGATCGTCGTGGAGCTGCAGGCGACCCGCCGCGCGGAGGCGAGGGCGGCCGCGCTGGCCGAACGGGCCAGGGTGGCCAGGGAGATGCACGACATCCTCGCGCACGTGCTGTCCGCGCTCAGCCTCCAGCTCGAGGCGACGGCGCTGCTGCTGGAGCAGGAGGGCGCGCCGGAGCGCGCGCGGCAGCAGGTCGAGGTGGCCAGGCGCCTCACCCGCGAGGGGTTCAACGAAGCCCAGCAGGTGATCGGCACGCTGCGCGGTGACCGGCTGCCAGGCCCGCAGCTGCTCCCCGGCCTGGTCGAGGACTTCCGCCAGACGACCGGCATGAACGTCAGGCTGGAGGTCGGCGGCGAGGCCAGGCCGCTCGGGCACGAGGCCGGCCTGGCCGTCTACCGGACCGCCCAGGAGGCGCTGACCAACGTCTGCAAGCACGCCGGCGCGACCGAGGACGTCACGATGGCGCTGCGCTGGGAGCCGGACGGGCTGACGCTCACCGTCGCCGACCGGCACGCCGGCGGGCGGGCCGGGCCGCCGGGCCGCCACGCGGGCGGTCACGGGCTGACCGGCATGCGCGAGCGCGCCGAGCTGCTCGGCGGCGAGCTGACCGCCGGCCCGACCGCCGACGGCTTCGGGGTGCGGCTGTGGCTGCCGGCATGAGCGCCCGAAAGGCCGGGGCCGACCGGTGAGCCCGCCGACCCGGGTGCTGATCGCCGACGACCAGACGATCGTCCGCGAGGGCCTGTCCACGCTGCTGGGGCTGCTGCCGGAGGTGGAGGTGGTCGGCGCGGCGGCCGACGGCGAGGAGGCGGTCCGCCTGACCGGCGAGCACCGGCCCCAGGTGGTGCTCATGGACCTGCGCATGCCGCGCTGCGACGGCGTCGAGGCCACCAGGCGGATCCGCACGCTGGCCCCCGGCACCCAGGTGATCGCGCTCACCACCTACGCCGACGACGCCTCGGTGTTCGCCGCCCTCCAGGCGGGCGCGCGCGGCTACCTGACCAAGAACGCCAGCGCCGCCGAGATCCGCCAGGCGATCGCCGCCGTGCAGCGCGGCGAGGCCCTGCTGGACCCGTCGGTCCAGCGCCGCCTGCTGGACGCGCTGGCCAGCGTCCCGGGCAGCGCGTCCAGCAGACGCGAGCAGCTCCCCGACGGGCTCACCCCGCGCGAGGCCGAGGTGCTACGGCTGATGGCGGCCGGGCGGACCAACCAGGAGATCGCGGCCGACCTGGTGATCAGCGAGGGCACGGTCAAGACGCACGTCAACCGGATCTTCGCCAAGGCCGGGGTGCGCGACCGGGGTCAGGCCGTCGCCTACGCCTTCCGCCGCGGGCTGGCGCGGCGCGACTGACCCACCCGGCCCGCGGGCGCCTCCACCCGCGGGTCGAGCCGCCGCCGCCCGCCTCCACCCGTGGCCGGACGCGCAGGATCCGCGCCGGGCTGGACGACGCGCCGAGGCCGGCCGCCTATCGTCACGTCCGGGAACGAGTCCGGAACGAGTCCGGAACGAGTCCGGAGGGAGTCCGGCGGGGCGAGGCGGGTGCGCGGAGCGGGGAGATGGCGGTCGGCCGGAGGACAGGGATCCTGGTCGCTGCATGGGCCCGCCACCCGCCCGCCCGCCGGCGACCACAGCGCCTGGCCCGACCGGGTCGCGTTCCAGGTCGGGGACGGCCGGACCCTGGCGTTCGTCCGCAAGCAGGTGATCGGCGTGTCCGGGTCGCGCCTGACCCTGGTGGGCGTCGACGGCCGGCCGTCGCTGCTGCTGCTCACGGCCGGGACCACCTTCGGCACCCGGCGGCTGCCGACGACCCGGGCGGAGGTCGTGCCCGGGGCGGTCGTGGCGGCCCTCGTCGAGCAGCTCGCCGAGGGCGAGGATCTGGCGCTGCGCATCGTCGTGGCCCCCGTGCCCGGGGACGACGGGCCCGCACGCGCCCCGGACGGGGGCGGGGACCTGGCGTGACCGTCGCCACCGGCCTGGCCCCGCCGCCGGACGCGACCACCGGGGACGCGCCCGGCGAGGCGCGAGCCCGGTTGCTGGCCATCCGGCGCCGCGACCGCGCGCCGCGCCTGGCGGCCGCCCTGACCGTCCTGGCCGGGTCGCTCAACCTGGCGTCGGCGCTGCTGCCGGCCGAGCGGGACCGGATGCGCCTGCTCGACGGCGTGGTGCCCGGGGCGGTGTCGCGGGGCGCGACCGTGGCCGTGGCGGCCGCCGGGATCGGGCTGCTGCTGCTGGCCGGCGGCCTGCGCCGCCGCCACCGCGCCGCCTGGCTGGGCGCGGTCGTCCTGCTCGCCGGCAGCGCCGTCCTGCACATCGTCAAAGGCCTGGACGTGGAGGAGGCCCTGGCCGAGGCGTTCCTCGCCGGGCTCCTGGCCGGCCAGGCCGGCTGCTTCCCGGCCCGGGCCGCCGCGGGTCGGCGGCGCGTGGTCCTGGGCCAGGCCCTCGTCGTCGCGTCCGCGACCCTGGCCTACGGAGTGGCCGGCCTGGCCGCCAACGATCACGACGTCCGTGCCGACCTCGGCGTCGGCGGCATGCTCACCGCGGTGGGACGGATGGCGGTCGGCCTCGGGGCCGGCGCGCCGCTGGCGGGCCGGTTCGGGCGCCTGTTCCCCGGCTCGATCGCGGCGGTCTGCTGGGCGGGCGGGCTGATCGTGGCCGCCCGCGCCCTGGCGCCGGCGCTGGCCGGGCCGGCGGCGGACCCCCGCCTGGGCGCGCTGGTGGCCGCCTCGGACGACTCGCTGGCCTACTTCGCCCTGCGCGAGGACCGGGCGACCGTGCGGGCGGGCGGCGCGCTGGTCACCTACGGCACGGTCGGGTCGGTGCTGCTGGCGGCCGGCGACCCGCTGGGGCCGCCGGAGGCCTGGCCGGCCGCGGCCGCGGCGTTCCGCGACGAGGCGGCGCGCGGCGGACGGATCGCGGCGGTGCTCGGCTGCGGCGCGGCGGCGGCCGGCGTCTGGCGCGACGCCGGCCTGACCGCGGTCTACCTCGGCGACGAGGCGGTCCTGGATCTGGAGCGGTTCTCCCTGGACGGGCGGGCGGTGCGCAAGCCCAGGCAGAGCTGGAACCGGGCCGGGCGCCACGGGTACACCACGATGGTCTCCCGGTCCGGCGCGCTCGACCCGGCGCAGGTGGCCGCCCTGGCGGAGCTGTCCCGGCGCTGGCGGGGCGACGCGGCCGAGCGTGGCTTCTCGATGGCGCTCGGCCGGCTGTTCGACCGGCGCGACCCGGACACGCTGGTGGTGGCGGCGATGGACGCCGGCGGCCGCCTGCGCGGGTTCCTGCACTTCGTGCCCTGGGGCGCCGACGGCGCCAGCCTGGACGTGATGCGCCGCGACCGGGCGGCGCCCTCGTGGCTGCACGACTTCCTCGTCGTCGAGGCGGCCCGCCGGCTGCCCGACCTCGGCGTCCGCCGGGTCTCGCTGAACTTCTCGTTCCTGCGCGCGGCGCTGGCCGCCGGGGCCGGGCAGGACGTGAGCTGGCGGCTCCGGGCCGCCCGCTGGCTGCTGCGGCGCCTCTCGCGGCCGTTCCAGATCGAGACGCTGTACCGCTTCAACAAGAAGTTCGACCCCGACTGGCAGCCGCGCTACCTCGCCGTCGAGGCCCCCGAGGAGCTGCCCAGGGTGGCGCTGGCGATGCTGCGGGCCGAAGGGCTGCTGCGACCCCTGTGGCGGCTGTGGCCCAGGACCTGCACGGGGGAGTCCTGATGCGGCGGCCGGCGCCGTCCTCGCCGGCCCGTGTCGGCCGGGCGCCCGCCGGCCACCACCTCCCGGGGCAGGCACCGCATCTGCCGCAGCGGCCGGGCGGCGGTCTGGTCCACGTCCCCGCCGGTCTGCTCCACCAGGTCGCCCGGGTCGGGCCGCTGGAGAGCCCGTGGGTCGCGGCCGGGTTCGGGGCGCTGCTGGTGGCCAGCGTGGCGGTGGTGGTCCGGCAGCGGCGTCGGCGTCCGCCCGGGCGGCTGCGGCATCGCTGGCTGCGCCGCGGCGCGCTGGCCGCGTGGCTGGCCGGCCTGGTCACCCTGGGAGGCCTGGCCGGGGTGAACAGCTACGTCGGGTACGTCCCGACGCTGCCGGGGCTGTTGGGCGACCTGGCCCGGCCTGGGCTGGGCGGCCGCGGCCGGGGCTCGCAGGTGCTGACGCTGCGGGTGGGGGCCGCGGAGCTTGGTGTGCCACCCGACCGGGTGTACGTGTACCTGCCGCCGGGGTACGGGGCGGCCGCCGACGCGCGCCGGCGCTACCCGGTGGTGTACCTGCTGCACGGCTACCCGGGCGGCCCGGAGGACTGGTTCCGGGCCGCCCGGGTCCAGCGGACCATGGACGCGATGCTGGCCGACGGCCTGGTCCAGCCGATGATCCTGGCCGCCCCGGACGCCAACGGCGGCTGGCTGCACGACTCGGAGATGCTGGACCAGGTGGGCGGTCCCCAGGTCCAGCGCTACCTCGTGGGCCCGGTCGTCCGGGCGGTGGACGCGCGCTTCCGCACGCTCGCCGACCGGGCCGGCCGCGCGATCGCCGGGATGTCCAGCGGCGGTTACGGTGCGCTCAACCTGGGTCTGCGGCATCAGGGTGTGTACTCGGTGGTGGTGTCGTTGATGCCGTACGGGGATCCGGGCGCGAGGGCGGTCGGCCTGCTGGGCGGCAGCCGCGCGCTGTGGCTGGCCAACGCGCCCGACGCGTACCTCCCGACGATGGCCTTCCACCACCGGGTCACGGTGGGCCTGCTCGCCGGGAGCCGCGACCCCGAGCGTGCCGAGGCCAGGCGCCTGGCCGGGATGCTCCGGGCGCGGGGTCAGGTGGCGGTGTTCACCGAGGTGCCGGGGGCCACGCACACCTGGCGGGGCGCCCGCCTGGAGGCGCCCTACCTGCTCGCCTTCGCCAGCGCCCACCTGGCCGGCAGCCGCCCGGCGCGGGTGCGGCCGGTGGCCGCCGGCCCTGGCCGCCGGCCGCCCGGCGCCCCTGCCGGCCTGCTCAGGCGGCGGAGGGTGAGCGCGTGAGCCCGCGGCTGCGCCCGTGGGCGCGGCTCGGCGTGCTCGTCACCGCCGGCGCCATGCTGGTCAGCGCCGGGCTGCTGCCCCTGGCCGCCAGGGTCGCCGCGCTCGGGGCGGCGGCCGGCTCCCGGCCGGGTGGCCGGCCGCCGCTCACCCGCCTGCTCGCCCGCCCCCCCGCCGACTCGGTGATCCAGGCGGCCGACGGCTCGGCGCTGGCGGTGCTCCACCGCGACCAGGACCGCGTGGTCGTCCCGCTCAGCGCCATCCCCCTGCAGGTCAGGCAGGCGGTCCTGGCCGTGGAGGACGTCCGGTTCTACCGGCACGGCGCGCTCGACCTCCACGGCATCCTGCGGGCCCTGGTCAGCGACCTGCGCGGCGGCGCGATCCTGCAGGGCGGCAGCACGATCACCCAGCAGTACGTCAAGACCGTCGTCACCGGCGGCCGGGTCAGCCTGCAGCGCAAGCTCACCGAGGCCGAGGACGCGGCCCAGCTCGAACGGCACCTGACCAAGGACCAGATCCTCGCCGCGTACCTCAACGAGGTCTACTTCGGCGACGGGGTCTACGGGATCGCGACCGCGGCCGGACACTACTTCTCCCGGCCGCTCGGTCGCCTGTCGCTGGCGCAGGCGGCCGCGCTGGCCGGGACGCTCGCGAGCCCGGCGCGCTACCGCCCGACCGCGGGGCCCGCCGCGCTGCGGCGGCGCGACGAGGTCCTGGACCGCATGGCCGCGGCCGGCTTCGCCACGCCGGCCCAGGTCGCCGCCGCCAAGCGCGAGCCCCTGCGGCCGCACCTGCGGGCCGCGCCCGTGCGCGCCCCGTTCTTCGCCGACTTCGTGACCCGCCAGCTGCTGGACTCCCCTTCCCTCGACGCGAGCCTCGGGCCCGCCGCCTCGCAGGCGCGGGCCAGGGCGGTCTACGAGGGTGGTCTCCGGGTGGCCACCACCCTGCGGCCCGGCGCCCAGGCGGCCGCCGAGGCGGCCGTGCGCGACCAGCTCGGCGGCGCGGGCCTGGACTCCGCCGTGGTCGCGATCGACCCGTCCAGCGGCGCGATCGTCGCCCTGGACGGGGGTCGCGACTTCACGCGCTCCCAGGTCGACCTGGCCACCGGCCAGGGCGGTGACGGCTTCCCGCCCGGCTCCTCGTTCAAGGTCTTCTACCTGGTCGCCGCGCTCGAGCAGGGCGTCCCGGTCGGCACCAGCTTCGACACCACCCCGCCGCGGACGGTGGTGGCCCCCGAGTGCCCGACCGGCTACACCGTCCACAACGCCGAGACCGGCGGGCTCGGCCGGATCGACCTGGCCAGAGCCACGGCCGAGTCGGTCAACACCTACTATGCCCAGCTCATGGCCAAGGTCGGCACGCCGGCGGCGATCGACGCGGCCCGGCGCATGGGCGTGACCGCACCGCTGCACGACTACTGCTCCCTTGTGCTGGGCACCGAGGACGTCACCCCGCTCGACCTGGCCTCGGCCTACGCCACCCTGGCCGACGGCGGCACCCACTGCCGGCCGCTGGCGATCACCCGGGTCAGCGACGCGGCCGGCCGGGTCCTGTTCGCCGCCCGGCCGGCCTGCCGGCAGGCCCTCGACCCGGGCGTGGCCGCCGAGGCGACCGGCATCCTGCGCGGGGTGGTGGCGCCCGGCGGGACCGGGTTCCGGGCCGCGTTCGGGCGGCCGCTGGCCGGCAAGACCGGGACGACCACGAGCTTCGCCGACGCCTGGTTCACCGGGTACACCCGCCAGCTCACCGCGTCGGTCTGGGTCGGCGACCCGGCCAGCCAGACCCCCATGCGCCACCTGTTCGCCGGCGGGCCGGTCTTCGGCGGCACCTTCCCGGCCCTGATCTTCCGGCAGTTCATGATCCGTGCCCTCGCCGGCGAGCCGGTCGGGGACCTGCCCCGGCCGGCCGGCACGGCCCCCGCCGTGACGCCCCGCGTGCTCCGTCACCGTCAGCGGGCGCGATGACGGCCGGTCCTGGCCGGCACGGCCGGCCAGGCGTCGCGGGCACCTTCATCGGCCTGGAGCGCGGGCGCTTGCGTGGATCGCACCCTTCAGCGATACTCGCGCGCTATAGTCCGGGTCCCCCAGCCGCTCAGCGCCCTTTCAGGGCCTCTTGTCTGCGCTGTCGAGCAAGGAACGAGGGGGATGGTGAACGACGCCGGAGTCGCCGCCGACCGCGGCATCACGGGATACAAGGTCGCTGTGAAGCTCGAAACGTCGGAGCTGCCCAGGAGATCCGCCTCCCCCGAGCAACGGACGCCGGCCAGCGAGGTCCACGCCATCGAGCACCAGGCGCAGGAAAGCGCCTGCCACATCGCCAGGAGCGACCTGTTCGTCCTCGACCACGCCTGGCCTCCCGACCCGTCCCTGCCCCGCTGCACGCGGTGCGATCAGCTCGTGCCGGCCGCGGCGCCGGGGCACCCCACGGGGCATTCCAGCACCCAGCGGTAGCGTCCAGCAGCCGACCGGGCGTGCCCTGACGCCGAGCCAGGCCCGCTCGGTCGCCTCGTCGCAGCGCGGGACGCTCTACGGCTGCAGGCCGCCCTTGTGGGTGGTGCCGCCGCGGTCGGTGGCCGGTGCGCCGCCCTGACCCGCGCCGTCCTGGTCGGAGGCGTCGGTCAGGCCCCGGCGGAACTCCTTGATCCCCTGACCGAGGTTGCGGCCCAGCTGCGGCAACTTCGCGGCCCCGAAGAGCACCACCACGATCAGGAGCACGATCAGCAGCTCGCTGCCGCTCAGGTCCATGCTGCCCTCCATGCTGCGGCGAGCGCGACGTCCCGTGCCCGGGCGCCGCGCCACTGGCCCACCAGTGTGGCACCGGGGCGCTCGGCGCGGCCAGGGCCGCGTCCGACAGCTCTCGTCCTCGACCTCCCGTCCGTGACCGGACCGTCATCGAAAACGTGCCGCGCGTGACCCGCCTGTTGCACCGCGGTGACCTGGCGGGTCTAGGTTCTGGTCCTCCGGCAGGGCGCCGCGTGTGACGTACGGCGCTGCGAGAGGCCCCCAATGATGCAGGCGCAGGATGCGGGTGCCGGCCGACGAGCGCCCGCGGTGATGACGACCGTGGGCGCCGAGCTGGCGAGGTTGGTCCGGCTGCTGACGGCGCTGGTGCTGCTGGGCGCCGCGCTCCTGGTCGTCGCGCTGGTCGGCCAGGGCGTCGCCGGCGCTCGTGAGCTGCCGCTGGACGGCACGTCCCGCCCGCATGCCCTGCTCTCGCCGGTGGCGCCGGCGACGCCCGCCGGAGCGTCGTTCGTCCGGCAGTGGGCGGCGGGCCAGGACCTGCTCGGCGAGCCGACGGCCGCCCTGCAGGCGACCGCCCGGTCCGACATTCCTCCTGAGGAGCGGAGCACGACCCCGCCGCCCGAGTGGTGGCTGGCGCTGCGCACCGAGCCGCCGGCACCCAGGGACCGGCCAGCCGAGCGCGGGAACGGCGACGACCAGGAGTCCCTGGACGGCGCGGCGCTGACCGCCGGTCCGGCGGCGGCCGCCCGCGCCACCGGGCTCGCCGCGCAGGCGGCCGCCGGGGCGGCGTCGGCCGGGGGCGGCGACCGCGCCGCCGGGCTCCAGCGGCGCGCGGCGGAGATCAAGACCACGATCGGCGAGCTCAAGCAGCAGCTGCACGAGCTCAGGGCGACGTCCCTCGACTACCCGGAGGCGCTCGACGGTCTCTTCGCGAGGCTGGAGGGCCTCGCCGCGGAGCACCGCGAGATCAGGAGGACCGTGCCCTACCCGCCGGAGTTCGACGCGTTGAAGCCCTCCCAGCTCAAGCTGGAGGCGGAGCGGGTCCGGGGCGGGCTGTGGGCCAACAGTCTGGCAAGCAACGGCTGGTTGCGGGGGCTCCGGCTCCCGAAGGAGGACCGCGCCCGCATGCGGGATGACCTCGAGCTGGAAAGGGACGCGCTGCTGGGCGAGTACAGCGACGTCACCGGGGCCGTATGGGCACGGCTCCAGAACGTGAAGGACGAGCGCGACCAGCTCAGCCAGCCGGGCACGTCCCCTGAGGGACGGCAGCGGCGAGCCCGGCTCGCAGACCTCGAGGCGACGCTCCAGGACATCTACAACCGGATCAGGCGGGATGGTGCGTACCCGCCCTACCTCGACCTCAGCTCCTTGGAGGAGGTCCGCGGCCGGGCGGCGTTCCTGCGCGACGCGATCGAGGCCAACCAGCGGAGACTGGCCCAGTTCGAGGGTCTCCTGTCGGACGAGACCTCGCCGCTGCGATCCCCGATCGAGAAGGAGATCCGCGAGTACCAGAAGGAGCTGGTGGAGCTCAACAGCTACCTGCGGCGGTACCAGCCTGCCCGACCGGCGCCCAGGCCGGCGCCGCCGCCGCCGCCGGCGCCCAGGCCCCGGCGCGTCATGATCGCGGAGGCCGAGGCGGAGGCGGAATCGCCCGAGCCGTCCGTCGCGCCGGGTATCCCAGCAGCGGCCGGCGAGGACACGGACGGCTCCACGCAGGCCCGGGCGCCCGCACCCGAACCCGGCCCAACCGAACCCGGCCGATCGGAGCAGGTCACAGCGGCCGTCGCGGCGGTGCCCGCCGAGGAGCCGGCCGCCGACGTGCTCCAGCCCGAGGCCGCCGGCGAGGTCGCCTTCGACGCCGGCAGCCCCGACCTGGGCTGACGAGCGCCACGGCGGGATCGGGTGCGGCTCGACCACCTTCCCTTCCAGCGGATCTCGCGGCGGCCCGGGGCCGGCGGACATCGCGGTCCTGGCCCAGGGACAGCTCGGACAGATGGTCACAAGTCGGTAACGACCTGTGCACGATCACGAAGCGCGCCTGGTTCGCCCGGTTGGCGAAGA
>DATFRI010000115.1:0-2745 GCA_035263405.1 Actinomycetes bacterium
GGCCGATGCCGTCGCGGCTCGCCGCCCTCTGCTTCGCTGCCCACGACCCGCCCGGCCTGGCGGGCTTCTGGGCCGTGGCGCTGGGCTGGGAGACCGCCGACGAGGCCGGTGGCGCCGTCGGGCTCGTGCCGGCGGACGGCACCGGGTTCCGGCTCCGGTTCCTGCCGGGCGCCGCGGCGAAGATCGGCAAGAACCGCATCCACCTCGACCTGACCACCACGTCCCTCGCCGACCAGGCCGGCACCGTCGAGCGGCTGGTCGGGCTCGGCGCCCGCCACGTCGACATCGGGCAGCGCCCGGAGGAACGGCACGTCGTGCTGGCCGACCCCGAGGGCAACGAGCTGTGCGTCATCGAGCCCGACAACGCCTTCCTCGCCGGGTGCGGCCGGCTCGGTTCGATCACCTGCGACGGCACGCCCGCGGCCGGACGCTTCTGGAGCGCGGCGCTCGGCTGGCCGCTGGTCTGGGACCAGGACGGCGAGACCGCGATCCGCGCCCCTGACGGCACCGGTCCGTTCGTCACCTGGGGCCCACCGCTGGTCCCGAAGGCCGGGAGGAACCGGCTCCACCTCGAGGTCGCCCCGCCCACCCCCGGCGATCGCGCCGCCGAGGCCGAGCGGCTGGTCGCCCTCGGGGCGACGCGCCTCGACGGGACGGACCTGGCCGATCCCGACGGCAACGAGTTCCGCCTCACCGGTGGGTGATCGGGGCCTTCTGTTACCGTCGCCCCGTTCGCTGACACCGCTGGAGGTGCGCATGCGGGCTGGACGTTCAGCCTGAGTCCCACGTCGGGACGCGGAGAACCACCCACGCAGCGCCGGTAGCCACCGCGCCCTGCTGGTCGTCCGCAGTCGCGCGCTCCCCGGAGGACACCTTCCGCGATGGCATCGTCCACGCGCGCCGTACCGGCGCGCCCCCTCCCGCCCCTCGGCGTCGCGTTCGTGCGCTGGAGCTTCGCCCGCGGGGGCTGCTGGCGGGGCTACTGGCTCCTCGCCAGCATCTACCTGGTCGTCGTCGCCGACCTGCCGGCGTCGCAGCTCGTCCTGATCGGCGCCGCCCAGGCGGCCGTCGTCCTGGTCGCCGAGCTGCCCGCCGGGGTCTACGCCGACGCGGCCGGTCGCCGGCGCTGCCTCGTCGTCGCCCACATCGTCACGGCGGGCGGCATGGTGATGCTGGGCCTGGTCACGTCGTTCCCTCTGCTCGCCCTGTCGCAGGGGATGTGCGGCCTCGGCTGGGCGTTCGCCAGCGGGGCCGACGTCGCCTGGATCACCGACGAGCTCGACGACCCCGGCGCGGCCGCCCGGGTGCTGGCCGTGCGCGCCCGCTGGGAGCTCGTCGGCGCCGCCGCCGGGCTCGTCGGGTTCGGCGGCCTGGCCCGGGTGACGGGCCTGCGGACCGGCATCGTCGTCTCGGGGCTGCTGATGCTGGCCCTGGGCGCGGTCGTCGTGCTGCGGTTCCCGGAGCGACGGGTCCCGGCCCCCGACGCCCGGCGCCGCTGGCCGGCGGGCGTGTCGCTGCTCGGCGGCGCCCTGCGGCTGGCCCGGCACGACCGGGAGATCCTCCTGGTCACGGCCGCCTGGCTGCTCGTCAGCGGCGGCGGCGAGGCGTACGGGCGGCTGCTGCAGAAGCAGCTCATCGGCCTCGGCTTCGGGGCCGGCGGCGATCCGGTCCTGTGGTTCACCGGCCTCGGGCTGGCGACGCTCGCCGTCGGCACCGTGGCGCTGCGCGCCGTGGAGGACCGCATCGACGACGAGGGCGTGGCCCAGCGCACCATCGTCGCCTGGTGCGCCGCCGGTGGCGTCGGCCTGGCGCTGTTCGCGACGGCCGCCGATGCCCGCTACGCCATCGCCGGCGTCGTCCTGGCCACCGGGGCGTTGAGCCCCGGGGCGGTCGTCCGGGCCATGACGGAGATCTGGGTCAACCGGCGGACGACGAGCGGCGTGCGGGCGACGGTGCACTCGCTGCTCTCGCTGGCCGAGCACGTCGGCGAGATCGCGTTCGGCACCGCGCTGGCGGCGGTCGCCGCGGCCGGGGGCCTGACCGCGTCCATGCTCGGCGCGGCGGGGCTGCTGGCCGGGGCCGGCGGGCTCGTCAGCCGCGCCCGGCCCCGGACGCGAGGGCCGGGGTGTCGAGGATGTGGCGCAGGACGTCGAGGCGCTCGGGCCCGACCTGCCACCAGGCCCGCTTCCCGCGCTTCTCGCGGCGATTAGGCTGAACAGACGCAGTAGCACCGGGTCACCGAGCGCCGCGGGCGACCGCCTGCCGGTGGCCACGATCGTGGACTCGCGGCCCGGCGAGCTCGTGCTCGCCCGGGTCACGGGGCGGCACGGCCAGGAGCGGATCGACCGCGGCGAGGGCGAGGCCGTCCACCGGGACTTCGGGCCGAACAACGTCCTGTTCGGCGAGACGGACGACGCGATCGTCCTGCTCGCCGACTGGGAGTGGAGCACCGTCCTCCCGACGCTGTTCGACGGCTACGGCCGGCGCCCGGCGTGGCCCGAGCGGCAGGCGGCGATGGCGGACCGCGCCGCCGCGCTGGAGGCATGGGTCCGCTCCCACCGGGGCGCCGCGGCGGCGACGACGACGTGGAACCGCCGATCCCGCGCCGTCGCGGGGTGGCGGGAGATCGGCTGACCGCTCAGCCGGACGTGCCCAGCTGGCGCTCCATGTCCTGCCAGGAGGGGTGATCCTCGCGCAGGTGCAGGATCTCGTGGGCGTACCACCGCACGCTGTCGGGGTTGTCGG
>DATFRI010000116.1:0-61940 GCA_035263405.1 Actinomycetes bacterium
GACGGCGTCGGGGGCGTTGGCGGCGTTGGCGGGGGAGTTGCGGCTGGGGTCGTTGGAGGGGCTGTACGCGGCGGTGGGTGGGGGGCAGGTCGCGGTCGCCACCGTGATCAGCCGCCTCCAGGCCGACGTCGGCGTCACCGAGGAGCTGGACGACGACGTCATCCTCCAGCGCGCGGTGCGCACCGCCCGCCGCCTGCCGGCCACCCGCGGCGTCCTGGTGCACGGCGTCGAGGACGTGTGGGTGAAGCTGGCGCGCTGCTGCACGCCGGTCCCGCGCGACCCGATCATCGGCTTCGTGACCCGCGGCCACGGGGTGAGCGTCCACCGCGCCGACTGCCCCAACGCCGGCGAGCTGCGCAAGGAGTCCGACCGTATGATCGACGTGGCCTGGGACACCTCGGGGCCGTCCAGCTTCGCGGTCACGATCCAGGTCGAGGCGCTGGACCGCACCAAGCTGCTGCGCGACATCACCCAGGTCCTGTCCGACCACCACGTCAACATCCTCTCGGCGACGGTCGCGACCGGCCGCGACCGGGTGGCCACGCTGCGGTTCACCTTCGAGCTGGCCGAGATCTCCCACCTCACCCACGTGCTGTCCACGGTCAAGAAGGTCGAGGGCGTGTTCGACGCGTTCCGGGTCGTGCCGCAGCCCACCCGCGACGGCAACGGCCGGCCGGCGGCGCCGCCGGCCGGCGCGGCCCCCCCGGCGGCCGACGGGCCCGCGGCCGACGCCGGCGCGGCCGAGGGGACGCCGGCCGCCGGCGGCCAGGCCTAGCGCCCCGCGGATGCGCGCGGTCGTGTCCCGGGTCGCCTCGGCCCGCGTCCTGGTCGACGGCGAGGTGGTCGGCGAGATCGGCCCGGGCCTGCTCGCGCTGGTCGGGGTCGCCCACGGCGACGGCACGCAGGAGGCGCGCTGGATCGCGGGCAAGATCGCCGGGCTGCGGGTGTTCGACGACGACGCGGGCCGGATGAACCGCTCGGTCGCCGAGGCCGGCGGCGGCGTGCTCGTGGTCAGCCAGTTCACCCTCTACGGCGACGCCCGCGCCGGCCGGCGGCCCTCCTACGTGGCCGCGGCCCGGCCCGAGCAGGCCGCCCCCCTGGTCGACGCCGTCGCCGCGGCGCTGGCCGGGCAGGGCCTGCCGGTCGCGACCGGCCGCTTCGGGGCGCGCATGCGCGTGGAGTCCGCCGGCGACGGCCCGGTGACGATCCTGCTCGACACCGGGACGCGGGGGCCCGGCGGCGCCGCGGGGGCGTAGGGCAGCACCACAGCGGCGCGGGGCCGCTCCGACCACTCCCACCAGGTGGATGGGACGGTCTGCTCACTGGCGCTCATACACGATCCGGACGCTGTCGCCGGGACTCGGTGACCACGTGAAGTACGGCCTGCCGCCGCCATGCGGCGGCAGGGGGATGTCGTGCCTGTCGCCGTTCGCGTCGACACGGATCACCCTGGAGGGCGTCCACAACTCCGTTCCGGGGCGACTGCCGCCAGCTGGTTCACGGCGTACCACCGGGTCCACGGTCACGAGATGGTCCCTGCGGTACGCCGCCTTCACGTCCCCGTTCCCGCCCGTCAGCGTCGTGGTGGGACCGCCGCCTCCCTCGGCCACGGTCACCGTCACGCCGCGAAGCCGCCTGTCCGGCTGGTCCGAAGCGACCGGCAGGATCTGGGCCTCCACGGCCGTGCCAGGCGGCGTGTCGTACTGGTCGACCTGGTATCGCACCACGATGGACGGCTCGCCCCAGGTCTCCAGCAGAGGCACGAACGCCTCGGGCCTGCTGGAGACGAAATACCGCTCCTGGCGGTGCTCGCCGGCATACCAGTGGGGCTTCCAGGTCGCACCCTTCCACACGAACGACTCCGGCGACACGCGCAAGTCCGTCTCGACGCCCTCCGGAATGGGCAGGTAGAACGTGACCGGACCATCGAAGGTGTAGGACTGCTGGCCGTATTTCACGGTCACCGGGTTCCGCGCATCCCGGAGGGCGGTGACCAGGCGCTCGGGCTGGACGCCGAGAAAGACGGACCGGGACCGCGGCTGCCCCTCCACGGTGACATCGGTCCCCCTCTGCGCCTGGGGGTCGTCGTCGCGAGCGGCCGCAGCGGCCATGGTCAGCTGACCGGTCGAGGTGGAGGAGGCCACCGGGAGCCCGTCGACGGTGGACGGCATGGCGTCGTTCCCCGGGCCCTGCTCCGCGGGCGCGAGGCCGTCGTCGCGGGTCTGCTCCTCGACACGCGCGTACGCCCACTCGGGCGTGATGTCAGGTCCCCGGCCGGCGGGGCTCCGGCCCTCGGTGCCGGCGGGCGCGGGTC
The DNA here is from genome assembly GCA_035263405.1 of Actinomycetes bacterium. Taxonomy (GTDB): domain Bacteria; phylum Actinomycetota; class CALGFH01; order CALGFH01; family CALGFH01; genus DATFRI01. The sequence goes on from DATFRI010000116.1 coordinate 2,315, forward strand.
CAGGCACCGCCAAGGGCGGGGCGAGGGTCTCGGTGCCGAGCGGCGCGCCCAGTCCGTACCGGAGCTCGCTGTCCGCGTCCGCCGACGCAGGGAGTTCGGCCACCTGCCGACCCGACGCGTCGTCGCCCGCCAAGCCCCCGCCGGGGGCGTCGGACCCCGTCCCGAATCCCGGATCCGCTGACGCGGGCTCCAGGTCGGCTGACTGCGCGAGGGCAGGCGAGCCGTCCAGCAGGATGATCGTGAGCAGCCCGGCGGTGGCGAGCATGAGCCCGAGCAGCGCTGCGCCGGACGTGCGCATGCCGCGTGGGATGGTGGCCATGTCCAGAGCCCCCTGCGGTGCCCGCTGACGACGATGACGGCGCGGGACGCTCGCGCCGGTCTCCGGCATTAACGGCGCTGCAGGCCACGAACGGGTATCGAAGCAGCGGCACGGGGATATCGATCGGCTGCAGGGCGGTCACGACGGCCCGGTGACGGTCAGCTTCTCGATCCAGACCGCCTGGGTCGGGGTGTCGCCCCGCTCGCCGCCGACGGGGACCTTGGCGATCCTGTCCACGACGTCGCGGCCGGAGGTGACCTCGCCGATCAGCGTGTAGTCCGGCGCCAGCCCGCGCGAGTTGTCCTGCGTGTTGACGAAGAACTGGCTGCCGGTGCTGTCGGGCTGCTGGGACTTGGCCATCGCCACCGTGTATCGCTTGTAGGCGCCGGCGCTCCTGGGCGGCTCCTCGGGCAGCCGGTAGCCGGGCCCGCCGCCGCCGTCGCCCTGCGGGTCGCCGCCCTGGATCACGCCGATGCCCTGCGCTCCGCCGGGCACGATCCGATGGAACCAGGTGCTGTCGTAGAACCCCTGCCGGGCGAGGAACACGAAGCTGGAGACCGCGACCGGGGCGCCCCTGGGGTCGAGCCTGACGGAGAAGCCGCCGCAGGAGGTCTCCACCCTGGCCGTGTAGGCGACGCCGGGCTTGACGCTGGTGGGCGGGCGCGTGCTGTAGGTCTGCTTCGGCTTGCGCGGGGGCACCCTGCCCCCGCAGGCGACCGCCGCCGGGGCACCCGGCGCGTCGGCGCGCGCGTCCGCCGCCGGGGCCGGCTGGTTGCCCCGGTCGTCGCGGCCGGCGCGGACCACCAGCACCACCACGCCGGCGACCAGCAGCGCCACGGCCAGCGATCCGTACGTGATCAGGGCGCGGCGGCGGCGGGCGTGGCGGCGCTCCGCCTCCCGCCGGGCCCGCAGGCGGGCGAGCTCCCGCTGGCGGGTCTGCTTGCTCATCCTCTCGTCGTCCCTCTTTCCCTCCCCGACGGCGTCTGCTGGCGCAGTCTACGTTCAACCCGCGCGGTCGCGGGCGGGCCACCGGTAGACTCGCCCGGTCGTCCGCCCAGCATGCGGGAGCCGCGCGCCCACGATGCTCGTCACCGGCTTCACCACCGGCGCCTTCCAGGCCAACTGCTACCTCGTCGCCCCGGGGCCACGCTCCGAGGCGGTGGTGATCGATCCCGGCCAGGACGCGCTCGGCCCGATCCGGGAGCTGTGCGAGCGCCACCACCTGCGGCCGGCTGCCGCCGTGCTCACCCACGGCCACCTCGACCACGTCTGGACGGTCGCGCCGCTCGCCGGCGCCCACGGCATCCCCGCCTGGATCCACCCGCGCGACCGGCACCTGCTCACCGACCCGCTCGCCGGGCTCGGCGACGAGCTGCGCAGCCTGCTGCCGGGGCTGGAGCTGGCCGAGCCCGACGACGTGCGCGAGCTGGCCGACGGCGAGGTCCTGGACCTGGCCGGCGTCCGCCTGGTCGCCGACCACACCCCCGGCCACAGCCCCGGCCACGTCACCCTCCGGTCCGAGGGGGTCCTGTTCTCCGGCGACCTGGTGTTCGCCGGCTCGGTCGGCCGCACCGACCTGCCCGGCGGCTCCACCGACGAGCTGCTGGCCTCCATCGCCGCCAGCGTCCTGCCCCTGCCCGACGACACGGTGCTGCTCCCCGGCCACGGCCCCCGCACCACGCTCGGCCACGAGCGGGCGACCAACCCCTACCTGGCGGGGCTGGCCGCGGCTCCGCTCCGCGTCCCCGCCCCACCTGCACCGGAGCGACCACGATGACCAAGCCGCTGCTGGGATCCATGCGCTCGTACGCCTGCGGCGAGCTGCGCGCCGGCGACGCGGGCACCACCGTCCGCCTGGCGGGCTGGGTCGCGCGCCGCCGCGACCACGGCGGGGTGGTCTTCATCGACCTGCGCGACGCCAGCGGACTGGTCCAGGTCGTGTTCCGCGAAGGCGCCGTGGCGGCCGCCGCGCACGAGCTGCGCGGCGAGTACTGCATCCTGGTCACGGGCAAGGTGGCGTCGCGCCCGGCCGGCAACGAGAACGCCGAGCTTCCCACCGGCGAGGTCGAGGTCGTCGCCGACGGGCTCGAGGTGCTCGCCCGGGCGGACCCGGTGCCGTTCGCGGTCGACGCCGGCGGCTCCGAGCCGGTCGAGGTCGGCGAGGACGCCCGGCTGCGGTGGCGGTACCTGGACCTGCGGCGGCCCGGTCCGGCCCGGGCGCTCAGGATCCGCGCCGACGCCACCCGCGCGATGCGGCAGGTCATGGACGAGCACCGGTTCGTCGAGGTCGACACGCCCTACCTCACCCGCTCGACCCCGGAGGGCGCGCGCGACTTCCTGGTGCCCGCGCGGCTCCAGCCGGGCCGGTGGTACGCGCTGCCGCAGTCGCCGCAGCTGTTCAAGCAGCTGCTGATGGTGGCGGGCGTCGAGCGCTACTACCAGATCGCGCGCTGCTTCCGCGACGAGGACTTCCGCGCCGACCGCCAGCCCGAGTTCACCCAGCTCGACGTCGAGCTGAGCTTCCTGGACGAGGAGGACGTGTACGCGCTGTCCGAGGAGGTCCTCGCGCGGGTCTGGCGGGAGGTGCTCGGCGTGGAGGTGGCCACGCCGTTCCGCCGCATGGGATACGCCGAGGCCACGGCCCGGTTCGGCACCGACAAGCCCGACCTGCGCTACGAGCTGGAGCTGGCCGACCTGTCGGGGTTCTTCGCCGGCAGCGGCGTCGGCGTGCTCCGCGCGGCGCTCGACGAGGGGGGGCACGTCGGCGCGGTCGTGATGCCGGGCGGTGCCGGCCTCACCCGCCGCCAGCTCGACGAACGGGTGGAGTGGGCGCGCGGCCGGGGCGCCAGGGGGCTGGCGTGGGTGATCGTCGAGCCCGACGGCACCCTGCGGTCCCCCCTGGCCAAGTTCCTCTCGCCCGAGGAGACGGCCGGCTTCGCGACCGCGGCGGGCGCGCGGCCGGGCGACACCGTGTTCCTCGGCGCGGGCCCGCGAGCCCGCACGCTGGAGCTGCTGGGGGCGCTGCGGGTCGCGATCGCCGTCGAGCGCGGGCTCGTCCCCCAGGGGCGCTTCGAGTTCCTGTGGGTCACCGACATGCCGATGTTCGAGCCCACCGGGGACGGCGGCTGGACCGCGGTGCACCACCCGTTCACCGCGCCCACGGTCGACTGGGAGGAGAAGTTCCAGCAGGCGCCCGGGGACGCGCTCGCGCGCGCCTACGACGTGGTCTGCAACGGCTACGAGATCGCCAGCGGCTCGATCCGTATCCACCGCCGGGACCTGCAGAACCGGGTCTTCGAGGTGATCGGGCTGCCCGCCGCGGAGGCGGAGGCGAAGTTCGGCTTCCTGCTGGAGGCGTTCCGCTACGGGCCGCCGCCGCACGGCGGGATCGCGTTCGGGCTGGACCGCATCTGCGCGCTGCTCGCCGGGGCCGACTCGATCCGCGAGGTGATCGCCTTCCCCAAGACCTCCTCGGGCGGCGACCCGCTGACCGGCGCCCCGACCCCGATCACGCCCGAGCAGCGCCGCGAGGCCGGGATCGACGCCCGTCCGGGCGAGGGTGCGCCAGCCGCGCCCTGATCGGCTCCGCGGCGTGCGGGCGGGTTGCCCCGGACGGCCCCTGATGGTTCCATGGCGCGCGCGGCAGCGCCCGACGGTGTTCGTGGCCGGACATTTCGTCTGCGCCAACATATCGACGTAGGGATCCGCACTCCTGGCAAGGGAAGGCACCCGCTCGCCGGGTACCGGAAGCGGCTCGGGGCGGGTCCCACCTGTTCTGGTGAGAGCAGGTGCAGACGTCGATCGGACACGGCACCCGTGGAGCGCTGCCGCGCGTCATCCCCGTCGCGACTGGACGCGGCATGGACCTGTTCTCGGCCCGCGGCGACGAGCTCGCCGGCCGTACCGCGCCGCTGGCGGCCCGGATGCGGCCGGCGGCCCTGGAGGAGTTCGTCGGGCAGGCGCACGTGCTCGCGCCCGGCAGCGCCCTGCGCTCGCTGATCGAGGCCGACGAGCTGCGCTCGGTGGTGCTGTGGGGCCCGCCGGGGTCGGGCAAGACCACCCTGGCGCGGATCGTCGCCGGCGCGACCCGCGCGCACTGGGAGCAGCTCTCGGCGACCAGCGCCGGGGTCCGCGACGTGCGCGCGGTGCTGGCGGCCGCCCGCACGCGGCTGGGGGAGACCGAGCGGCGCACGATCCTGTTCATCGACGAGATCCACCGCTTCAACCGGGCGCAGCAGGACGCGCTCCTGCCGGGGGTGGAGGACCGGACCGTGGTGCTGATCGGCGCCACCACCGAGAACCCCTTCTTCACCGTCAACGCCCCGCTGCTGAGCCGCAGCCTGCTGTTCCGCCTCGAGCCGCTCGGCGGCCGGGAGCTGGAGCAGATCGTCCTGCGCGCCCTGGCCGACCCGGAGCGCGGCCTCGGCGGCACGGGCCTGACGCTGGACCCCGACGCGCTCGCGCACCTGGTCGACCGGGCCGAGGGGGACGCCCGCCACGCGCTCAACGCGCTGGAGGCGGCGGCGCTGGTGGTGGGCGCGGCGGGGCGGACCGCGATCGCGCTGGCCGACATCGAGGACGCGCTGCAGCGCCCGCGGGTCACCTACGACCGCGCCGGCGACCAGCACTACGACGTCGCCAGCGCGTTCATCAAGAGCCTGCGCGGCTCGGACCCGGACGCGGCCCTGCACTACCTGGCGCGCATGCTCGCGGCTGGCGAGGACCCGCGCTTCATCGCCCGGCGGATGGTGATCCTCGCCAGCGAGGACGTCGGGCTCGCCGACCCCTCCGCGCTGCAGGCCGCGGTCGCGGCCGCGCAGGCGCTGGAGCTGGTGGGGCTGCCCGAGGCGCAGCTCAACCTCGCCCAGGCCGCCCTGCACCTGGCGCTCGCGCCCAAGTCCAACAGCGTGGTCGCCGCGCTCGGGCGCGCCCGGCGCGAGCTGGAGGCCGGCCCGGGGCGGGTCCCCGGGCACCTGCAGAGCGCCTCGCACCCGGGCGAGCGGCGCCTGGGCGTCGGCGCCGGCTACGTCTACCCGCACGACCGGCCCGGCCACTGGGTCGAGCAGCGCTACCTCCCCGAGGGCCTGGAGGGCGGCTACTGGCGCCCGTCGGATCAGGGCCGCGAGCCGGCGCTGGCCGACGAATGGGCGCGGCGCCGCGGTAGACTTCGCGACGACAGCTCGACTGCCCCCGGTCCGGGGCAGGACGCCGGGACTGACCGCCCGCCCGCCGCAGCGCAACGGGAGGATCGTCCGGCCCGCTCGCCTTCCACCGCTCGCGAGGAGTCGCCGTAAGTGTCCGCTCTGGATTGGGCCTGGTTCGCCGTCGCCATCCTGGTCATCGGGCTGGTGGTCACGGCGATCGTGGTGCTGAGCAACCTGTTCCGGGTCCTCACGTCGGTCAAGGACCTCGTCGACGGCGTCACCCGCCAGACCGTCCCCCTGCTCGGCGAGGTCGGCACCACCGTCTCGATGGTCAACACCGAGCTGGGCCGGGTCGACGGGATCCTCGCGTCCGCCGAGGGCATCACCGCCACGACCGGCAACCTCGTCGACGTCATCTCGAACACGATCACCAGCCCGCTGGTCAGGCTGAGCGCGTTCCTGTGGGGGCTGCGCCGGGCGGTCGGCGCCGCGGGCGAGGGCGACCAGGGCGGCGGCCGGCGGTCGCGGTTCGGACGGCGGCGATGAGGCGGCTGTTCTGGACCGGGCTCGGCGTCGGCTTCGGGGCGGCCGCCGCGGTCAGCACGATGCGCTGGGCCAGCCGCACCCGCCAGGCGCTGCGGCCCGCGTCGGTCGCCGAGCGCGCGGCGGCGGCCGGGGTGGTCTGGCGCGACCGGCTCGCCTCCGCGCTGGAGGCGGGCAGGACCGCCATGGCCGACCGCGAGCGGGAGCTGCGAGCCCGCTACGGCGTCGACGGGGAGGCCCCCTAGCACGCGCAGGCGGGCCGCCGACGGCGCCGGGAGCCCGAGCGGTCAGCGCACCCAGCGAGGTTTGCGAGATGCAGTCCAGCGAGATCCGGCAGCGGTTCACCGACTTCTTCGTCGCGCGCGGCCACCGGCCGTGGCCGTCCAGCCCGCTGATCCCGGCCGACCCGAGCCTGCTGCTCACCGTGGCGGGCATGGTCCAGTTCAAGCCCTTCTTCCTCGGCGAGCGGACGCCCGAGGTGCCGCGGGCGACCAGCGTGCAGAAGTGCGCCCGCACCCTGGACATCGAGAACGTCGGCCACACCACCCGGCACCTCACCTTCTTCGAGATGCTCGGGAACTTCTCCTTCGGCGACTACTTCAAGGACGACGCGATCGCCTGGGCGCTGGAGCTGGTCACGCAAGGCTACGGGTTCGACCGCGACCGGCTGTGGGCCACGATCTACGACGACGACGACGAGGCGTACGCGATCTGGCGCAAGGTCGGCCTCCCCGACGAGCGGATCCAGCGCCGCGGGATGGAGGACAACTACTGGTCGACCGGGGCGGCCGGCCCCTGCGGCCCGTGCTCGGAGATCTACTACGACCGCGGGCCGGCCCACGGGCGCGACGGCGGCCCGGTCGCCGACGAGGAGCGCTACCTGGAGGTCTGGAACCTCGTCTTCATGCAGTACCTGCGCGACGAGGACTTCAACATCCTCGGCGAGCTGCCGCGCAAGAACATCGACACGGGCATGGGCCTGGAGCGCATGGCGATCCTGCTCCAGGGCGTCGACAACGTGTTCGAGACCGACGTGCTCGCCCCGATCCTGCGCGAGGTCCAGGAGCTGACCGCCCGCGGCTACGGCGAGCAGGAGCACGCCGACGTGTCGCTACGGGTCGTCGCCGAGCACGCCCGCAGCGCGAGCTTCCTGATCGCCGACGGCGTCCTGCCGAGCAACGAGGGCCGCGGCTACATCCTGCGCCGGCTGCTGCGCCGCGGCGTGCGGCACCTGCGCCTGCTCGGGCTGGACGAGCCCGGCCTGGCGCGGGTCACCGACCGGGTGGTCGCCACCCTCGGCGGCGCCTGGCCGGAGCTGGCGGCCAACCAGCCCAAGATCGCGCAGGTCGCCGCGAACGAGGAGGAGGCGTTCGGCCGCACCCTGCGGCGTGGCTCGGTCCTGCTCGACTCGGCGATCGCCGGCGCGCGCGAGCGGGGGGAGGCCAGCGTCAGCGGCGACACCGCCTTCAACCTCTACGCGACCCACGGGTTCCCCTTCGAGCTGACGCTCGAGGCCGCCGAGGAGGCGGGCCTCGGCGTCGACCGCGACCGCTTCGTCCAGCTCATGGACCAGCACGCCAAGGTCTCCTCCGACCTCAAGAGCCTGGAGGGCGCCGACCGGGAGCTGGCCGCCGAGCGCGGGATCGTCGCGCGCCACGGGCCCACCGACTTCACCGGCTACGACCGCACCACCGACTCCGGCCGGGTGCTCGCGCTGCTCGACCGCGGCGAGGAGCTGCCCGCGGCCGGCGAGGGCGACGAGGTCCTGCTGGTCCTGGACCGGACCCCGTTCTACGCCGAGGGCGGCGGCCAGGTCGGCGACGCCGGCACGGTCACCTCGGCGTCGGGCGCGCTGCTGGAGGTCACCGACACCCGCCAGGACGTCGACGGCCTGTGGGTGCACCGGGCGCGGGTCAGGCGCGGCGAGCTGCGCCCCGGCGACGAGGTGGAGGCGGCCGTGGACGCGCCGCGCCGCGCCGCGGTCGCCCGCAGCCACAGCGCCACCCACGTGCTCCACTGGGCGCTGCGCGACCGGCTCGGCCAGCACGCCAACCAGCACGGCTCCCTGGTCGACGCGGGCCGGCTGCGCTTCGACTTCTCCCACTTCTCGGCGCTGGACCCCGAGCAGCTCGCCGAGGTCGAGGCCACCGTCAACGCCCACCTGCTCGACGACCCCGAGGTGCGCAGCTGGTACGCCTCCCTGGAGGAGGCGCGCAGGTCGGGCGCTGTCGCGCTGTTCGGGGAGAAGTACGGCGAGGTCGTGCGGATCGTGGACATCGGCGACTTCTCCCGCGAGCTGTGCGGCGGCACCCACGTCGGGCACGGCAGCCAGGTCGGGCCCGTGCGCATCCTGGGCGAGTCCTCGATCGGCGCGAACCTGCGGCGGATCGAGGCGCTCACCGGCGCCGACGCGCTGCGCTGGTACGACCGGGAGCGCCGGCTCCTCGGCGAGGTCGCCGCGCTGCTGCGCACCCGGCCCGAGGACGCCCCCGAGCGGCTGCGCCGCACGCTCGCCATGCTCAAGGAGGCCGACGCCGAGCTGGCGCGGCTGCGCGAGGCGCGGCTGGAGCGGCGCGCCGAGGAGCTGGCCGCGGGCGCGTCCGCGGCCGACGGGGCCTGGCTGGTCCTCGGCCGCCTGGACGACGTGACCGTGGAGGACCTGCGCCGGGTCGCCCTCGGGGTGCGCGCCCGGCGCGCCGGCGCGCCCGGCGTGGTCGTGCTCGGCGCCGAGACCGCCGGCAAGGCCTCGCTGGTGGCGGTCGTCACCACCGACCTGGTGGACCGCGGCATCGCCGCCCGCGACGTGCTGCTGGCCGCCGCCAAGGAGGTCGGCGGCGGCGCCGGCGGCAAGGGTGACCTGGCCACCGCGGGGGGCCGGGACCCGGCGCGGCTGGCCGAGGCGCTCGAGGTGGCCCGGGCCGAGGCGGTCCGGCGGCTGGGAGGGTCATGACCGCCCGGGTGCTCGCCCTGGACGTCGGCTCGCGCCGGCTGGGCGTGGCCGTGTCCGATCCCACCGGCACGCTCGCGTCGCCGCTGGTGACGGTGGCCCGCACCGGCGACGAGGCCGACGCGGCGGCGCTGCGGCGCCTGGCCGCCGAGCACGGCGCGGCGCTGGTCGTCACCGGGCTCCCGGTCGCCCTGAGCGGCCGGGAGGAGCAGGCGGCCCGCGACGTGCGCGCCTACGTCGGGCGGCTGGCGGCCCTGCTGCCCGAGCTGGAGTTCGAGCTGGTCGACGAGCGGCTGTCCACGGCCGTCGCGGAGCGGTCGCTGGCCGCGCAGGGCGTGCGCGGCCCGGCCCGCCGGCAGGTCGTCGACCAGCTCGCCGCGTGCGTGTTCCTGCAGGCCTGGCTGGACCGGCGGAGGGCCGCGGGATGATGGCGCCGGACGTCGGCCCGTCTCCCGGCGACGATCCGGGCGCCGGCGACGAGCTCCTGCCGGTCGTCCCGAGCCGGGCGGCCACGCGCTCCCAGCGCCGCGCCGCCGTGCGGGCCGTGCGCCGGCGGCGGCTGCGGGCGCTGGTGGTGCTGCTCGCCCTGGCCGCGGTCGCGGCCCTGTTCGCCACCAACGCCGTCGACGTGCCGCTGCTGTCCAACCGCAGCATCGCCGCTGGCAAGCCGGTCCGCGTGACCATCCAGCCCGGCGCCTCGACCCGCCAGATCGGCCGCGTCCTGGAGGACGCCGGCGTGGTCGACCGGGCCGCGAGGTTCACCGAGGCGGCGGTCCAGCGCGGCGTCGCCGCCCAGCTCAAGCCGGGGGAGTACCTGCTGGCGACCGGGATGGACGCCGACCGCCTGTTCGAGGTCCTGACCGCCGGGCCGGAGGCGACCGCGGACCGGATCACCTTCGCCGAGGGGCTGACCGTCCGCCAGATCGCCGAGCGCATGGCCCGGGGCGGGCGCTGGACCCGGCGCGAGGTCGACGCGGCCCTCAAGGACCCCGCGCTCACCTCGCCCTACCGGCCGGCCGGCAAGCCGCTGGAGGGCCTGCTGTTCCCCTCCACCTACACCCTCCAGGCCCGCGAGCGCCCCGTGGAGCTGCTGCGGGAGATGCTCGACCAGCTCGAGGAGGTCATGGGCCGCCAGGACCTCTCCGGCGCCCGCAAGCGCCGGCTCACCCCCTACGAGGTCCTGATCGTGGCGAGCCTGATCGAGCGTGAGGCGCGCGTCGACGGCGACCGGCCCAAGATCGCCCGGGTCATCTACAACCGCATGACCCGCGGCATGCACCTGGAGATCGACGCGGCCGTCCTGTACGGGCTCGGCGCCACCAAGGGCCGCCTGTCCAGCCAGGATCTGGCGAGCAACTCGCCGTACAACACCTACCGCCGGGCGGGCCTGCCGCCGACCCCGATCGCCGCCCCGGGCGAGGCGTCGATCCGGGCGGCCCTCGCGCCCGCGAACGGCCCGTGGCTGTACTACGTGCTCGCCACCAAGGACGGCCGCCACGCCTTCACCGCGGACCCCCAGGAGTTCATGCGCCTCAAGCAGAAGGCGAGAGCCGCCGGGCTGCTCTGACGCGGCGCCGGCCGAGGATCCGGCGCCGGCCCGGCTGTGGGCGACCGCCGCCGTCCCGGCACCCGTCCCTGTAAGGTCCCGGCATGGACGCGCTGATCGTCGCGGCCGTCGCGGGCCTGCTCGGGTTGCCGCTGGGGTCGCTGGCGAACATGGTCATCGTGCGGGTGCCGGAGCGGCGGCCGGTGACGCACCCGGCGTCGCCGTGCCCCTCGTGCGGGGCGGGGACCGCGGCCGGGGACAGCCTGCCGGTGGCGGGCTGGCTGCTGCTGCGGGGGCGCTGCCGGCACTGCGGGGCGCGCATCCCGGTGCGCCGACCGCTGGTCGAGCTGGCGATGGGCGCGGTCTGGTCCGCGCTCGCGCTGGCGCTGTGGGACCAGCACCCCTGGGCGCTGCCGACCTACCTCGCGTTCGGGTTCGCGTGCCTCACGCTGCTGGTGATCGACGCGCGCACCGGGCTGCTGCCCAACCGGATCACCTACCCGGCGTTCGCGGTCACCCTGGTCGGGCTCGCCCTGGCCAGCCTGCTGGAGGGGGCGCCCGAGCGGCTCGGGCGGGCGGTGGCGGCCGCGCTGCTGCTGGGGCTGGTGTTCCTCGCGCTGGCCGTGGTGCCGCCGCAGGGCATGGGGCCGGGCGACGCCAAGTTCGTGCCGACGATCGGGCTCGCGCTCGGGTGGCTGTCGTGGTCGTCGGTGGTCGTCGGCCTGTTCGCGGCGTTCCTGCTCGGCGGCCTGGCGGCGCTCGGCGCGATGCTGGTGCTCGGGGTGGGACGCAAGGCCAAGCTGCCGTTCGGGCCGTGGCTGGCGGTCGGCGCGCTGGTCGGGGTGCTGCTCGGCGGGCCGGTCGCCGACTGGTACGCCGGGCGGCTGCTCGGTCTCTGACCTGCGGCGCCACCGGCCGCCGCCGTGCGCGCTCGCTCCGCCACGCGACGGCGTTTCCGGGCTGCTCGGGTACGATGACGGCCCCATCCCAACCGAGGAAGGCGATGCTGCGATACCTGACCGCGGGTGAGTCCCACGGGCCGTCGCTCGTGGCGGTCCTCGAGGGCGTGCCCGCCGGCGTCCCGGTCACCAGCAAGGCGATCGCCGCCGACCTCGCCAGGCGGCGGCTCGGCCACGGCCGCGGCAAGCGCATGCGCCTGGAGGAGGACCGCGTCGAGCTGCTCGGCGGCGTGCGCCACGGGCGCACCCTCGGCTCGCCGGTCGCGGTCCAGGTGCACAACTCCGAGTGGGCCAAGTGGGCCGAGGTCATGGCGCCCGACCCGCCCGCCGACCCGGCCGCGGCCGCCACCGGGCGGGGCGCGCCGCTGACCCGGCCCCGCCCGGGCCACGCCGACCTCACCGGGATGCAGAAGTACGGCTTCGACGAGGCCCGCCCGGTGCTGGAGCGGGCCAGCGCCCGCGAGACCGCCGCCCGCGTCGCGGTCGGCGCGGTCGCGCGCTCGCTGCTGCGCGAGCTGGACGTGCACGTCCTCAGCCACGTCGTCCGCCTCGGCGCCGAAGCCGCCGAGGCGGGGACCGTCCCCACCCCCGCCGACCTCGACGCGATCGACGCCTCGCCGGTGCGCTGCCTGGACGCGGCCGCCGCAGAGCGCATGGTCGCGGCCGTCGACGCCGCCCGCGCCGCCGGGGACACCCTGGGAGGGGTGTTCGAGGTCGTCGCGCAGGGCCTGCCGCCGGGACTCGGCTCCTACGTCCAGTGGGACCGCAAGCTGGACGCCCGGCTGGCCGGGGGGCTCATGAGCATCCAGGCGATCAAGGCGGTCGAGGTCGGCGACGGCTTCGCGACGGCAGGGCTGCCCGGCTCGCTGGCCCACGACGAGATCCTCCCGCCCACCCCCGGCGGGCCGGGGCGCCCGCGGCGCGACACCAACCGCAGCGGCGGGGTGGAGGGCGGCATGTCCACCGGCGAGCCGCTGCGCGTGCGCGCGGCGATGAAGCCGCTGTCCACCCTGGTCCGCGCGCTCGGCACCGTCGACCTCACCACGGGCGAGCCGGCCAGGGGCAACGTGCAGCGCTCCGACGTCACCGCGGTACCGGCCGCCGCCGTCGTCGGCGAGGCGGTGGTCGCGCTCACCCTCGCCGACGCCCTGCTGGAGAAGACCGGAGGGGACTCGCTGGACGAGTGCCGGCGCAACCTCGACGCCTACCTCGCCACGCTCCACCGTTGACCTCGACCCTCGAAGGAGACCACCCCGTGGTGCGCCCGCCCGCCTCGCCCAACCTGGTGATGATCGGCTTCATGGGCGCCGGCAAGACCATGATCGGCAAGCTCGTGGCGCAGGCGCTCGGGCGCGAGTTCCTCGACACCGACGAGCTGGTGACCCAGGCCGCCGAGCTGCCGATCACCGAGATCTTCCGCCGCGAGGGCGAGGACGGCTTCCGGCGCCGCGAGCAGAACGCGATCGACGAGGCGGTCGCCAGCCCTGCCCGGGTGATCGCGGTCGGCGGCGGGGCGGTCCTGTCCTCCGAGAACCGCACCGTGCTCAAGCAGGCCGGCTACCTGGTGTACCTGCGCGCCACGCCGGAGACGCTGGCGATCCGCCTGGCCGACGTGACCGACCGGCCGCTGATCAACGCCGTCGACCGGGTGGGCCGCATCCGCGACCTCCTGGTCGCCCGCGGGCCGGTCTACGAGACCGCCGGGGACGTCGCGGTCGACACCGACACGATCACCCCCCAGCAGGCCGCCGAGCAGATCGTCCACTGGTACCGCGACCAGGTGGACCAGGGACGGCTTTGAGCGGCGGCGGCGCGCCGCGGGCGGACCGCGGCCCCGGCGGCGTGCGCACCGTCCAGGTGCCGCTGCCCGGCCGCGACTACGCCGTCCACGTCGGCCGCGGCCTGCTCGCGCGCGTGGGCGAGCTGGCCGGCGCGCTGCCCGGCGCCCGCGCGGCCGCGCTGGTGCACCCCCCGGCGGTCGCCGCCGCCGCCGAGACCGCCGCGGCCGCGCTCGCCGGCCGCGGCCTGGAGGTCCGGCGCCTGGAGGTCCCCGACGGCGAGGCCGCCAAGCGGCTGCAGGTCGTGGCGTCCCTGTACGAGCGGTTCGCGGCGGTGCCGCTGCAGCGCGCCGACCCGGTGGTGGCGGTCGGCGGGGGCGCGACCACCGACACCGCCGGGTTCGCGGCCGCGACCTGGCTGCGCGGGGTGCCGCTGGTCGCCGTCCCCACCACCGTGCTGGCGATGGTGGACGCGGCGGTCGGCGGCAAGACGGGCGTGGACCTGGACGCCGGCAAGAACCTCGTGGGCGCGTTCCACCAGCCGCGGGCGGTCGTCGCCGACCTGGACACGCTCGCCACCCTGCCGCTCGCCGAGCGGCGCTCGGGCCTGGCCGAGGTCGTCAAGGCGGGGCTGGTCGCCGACCCGGCGCTGGCCGAGGCGGCCGCGCGGGACGCGGCCGCGGCGCTCGCCGGGGACCCGGACACGCTCGCGCCCCTGGTCGAGGCCGCCGTGCGGGTCAAGGCGCAGGTGGTGGCCGCCGACGAGCGCGAGGCCGACCGGCGCGCGATCCTCAACTACGGGCACACCCTGGGCCACGCGCTGGAGCGGCTGGCCGGCTACCGGGGGCTGCGCCACGGCGAGGCGGTCAGCCTCGGCATGGTGTTCGCCGCCCGCGTGGCCGAGGCGACCGGGTTCGCGCCGGCCGGGCTCGCCGACGGCCACGTGCGGCTGCTGCGCCGGCTCGGGCTGCCGGTCGGCGGGGTGGCCCTGGACCCCGACGAGGTGCTGCAGGCCATGGCGACCGACAAGAAGCGGCGCGGGGGCCTGCGGCTGGTGCTGCTGCGGGCCCCGGGCGAGCCGGCGCTGGTGCCGGCCCCCGACGCCGGCGTGCTCGCCGCCGCGGTCGGCTCGCTCGGGGCGGAGCCGCCGTGACCGGCCGCGCGCCCGCGCCCGGCCGGCGGCCGCCGGGCGGCGGCCGGTGAGCCGCCGGTTCGCGCGCCAGGGCACCGGCCCGCTCGTGCTGGTGCTGCACGGGCCCAACCTCGGCGCGCTCGGCCGCCGCGACCCGGCGCTGTACGGCCGGCTGGACCTGGACGCGATCATGGCCCGGCTGCACGCGCTCGCCGGGGAGCTGGGCGTGAGCCTGGAGGGCCTGCAGTCCGACCACGAGGGCGAGCTGGTCGAGGCGGTCCTGGCCGCCCGGGCCGGCGGGGCCGGGGCGGTCGTGCTCAACCCCGGCGCGCTCGCGCACACCTCCTACGCGCTGCGCGACGCCGTCGAGACCGCCGGCGTCCCGGTGGTCGAGGTCCACCTGTCCAACGTGCACGCCCGCGAGCGCTGGCGGCATCATCTGGCGGTCGCCCCCGCCGTCCGCGGCGTCGTCGCCGGCTTCGGCCCCGCGAGCTACGAGCTGGGCCTGCGCGCCGCCGCGGGGCTGCTGCGCTGAGGAGGTGGAGGACGCCGTGCACCAGCCGTTGCGCCAGCTCTGCGACGACTACCTGCGCCTGGTCATGACCCGCGACCCGTTCGAGGCGTCGATGGTGGGCGTGCCGGGCTTCGACGCCGAGGTCCCGGACCTGTCGCCCGAGGCGGAGGCCGCCCAGCTCGCCGAGCTGGACCGGCTGGAGCGGGCGCTGGCGGAGATCGACGGGGGGTCGCTGGAGGGTCAGGAGCGGCTCACCCGGCTGATGCTCGCCGAGGAGCTGCCGCGGCAGCGCGCGGACCTGCTGGCCCGCTGGCCGGAGTTCACCGTCGACGCGACCCTGATGGGCCCGCAGGCGGCCGTGCTCGCGACCGTCCCCAAGGCGCTCGGCGCGGGCCGCCGCGGCCTGGACGACTACCTCGAGCGCTGCCGCCGGCTGCCGGCATGGCTCGACCAGGCGGCGGAGCGGCTGCGCGCCGGCCTGGCCGCCGGGCGCCCGCCGACCGCCCGCGGCGTCCACGCCGTCATCGCCCAGCTCGACGACTACCTGCGCGCCCCGCTGGCCGAGGACCCGCTGCTCGGCCCGGGTGCCGACGAGGCCGCGGGCGAGGCGTGGCGGGCCGCGCTCGCCGGCGTCGTCGAGGGCGCCGTGCGGCCGGCGATGGCGCGCTACCGCCGCTTCCTCGCCGACGAGGCGGTCGGCCGGGCCCGGTCCGACGACCAGGTGGGCCTGGCGCACCTGCCCGGCGGGCAGGCGCGCTACCAGGACGCGCTGCGCGGGCACACCACCACCGCGCTGACCCCGGACGAGGTGCACCGCCTCGGCCTGGAGGTGGTGGCCGAGCTGCGCGAGGAGGCCGCGCGGCTGGGCTCGCGCGCGCTCGGCGAGGCCGAGCCGGGCGCGGTCTTCGCGCGGCTGCGCGAGCGGCCCGAGGAGCGCTTCGCCGACGCGCAGGGGATGCTGGCGCTCACCACGCAGGCGCTGCGCCGGGCGGAGCGGGCGAGCGCCGAGGCGGTCGGCCGGGTACCGGCCGCGCCCTGCCGCGTGGCGGCCATGCACCAGCTGGAGTCGGAGGCGGGCACGCTCGCCTACTACCAGCCGCCGCGGCAGGACGGCGGCGACGGCGGGACCTTCTGGCTGAACGTGGTCGCGCCGGGCACGCGCACCCGCTACGAGTACGAGGCGCTCACCTTCCACGAGGCGGTGCCCGGCCACCACCTGCAGATCGCGCTCGCGCAGGAGCTGGACGGGCTGCCGCTGTTCCGGCAGGTGAGCTACGTCGTGGCCTACTGCGAGGGCTGGGCGCTGTACGCCGAGCGGCTCGCCGACGAGCTGGGGCTGTACTCCGGCGACGTCGCGCGCCTGGGGATGGTGTCGTTCGGGCTGTGGCGCGCGGCCCGGCTGGTGGTGGACACCGGCATGCACTGGCTCGGCTGGAGCCGGCAGCGGGCCGTGGGGTACCTGCGCGACCACACCGGCCTGACCCCCAGCAACGTCGACAACGAGATCGACCGGTACGTCGCCTGGCCCGGTCAGGCCTGCGGGTACATGGTCGGCTGCCGGGAGATCCTGCGGCTGCGCGCGCTCGCCGAGCGGGCGCTCGGCGGCCGCTTCGACCGGCGCGCCTTCCACGACCTGCTGCTGCGCAACGGCCCGCTGCCGCTGCCGGTCGTCGCCGGCGAGGTCCGGGCCTGGGTCGACGGGGGCGGCGCCGCGCCGTGACGGGCGGCCGGCGGGTGGTAGCATCGCCGCCGGCACGCCGCTCACCCGTGGAGCCCGGTGTCCATCTGCCCGGGTTCGACGGCATCCGCGTCACCGACCACGCCCGGGTCGACGTGAGCGGCCCCTGGGCTGCTCACGACCACGACGACGACCTGCTGGTCCTGCACGCCGTGCGCGGGCCGGGAACGTGAGGAGGAGCGCCGCCATGGTGACCACCAACGACCTCAAGACCGGCATGACCCTGAACATCGACGGCAACCTCATGAGCGTCGTCGACTTCCAGCACGTCAAGCCGGGCAAGGGCGGGGCGTTCGTGCGGACCAAGCTCAAGAACGTGCGCACCGGCCGGGTGCTGGACAAGACCTTCCGGGCCGACGAGCCGGTCGACGTCGCGATCCTGGAGAAGCGGCAGATGCAGTACCTCTACCGCGACGACACCGGCTTCCACTTCATGGACACCGAGACCTACGACCAGCTCGTGGTCGACGGCGAGGCGGTGGGGGACGCGGCCGGCTGGCTGCTGGAGGGCTCCACGCCGCACGTCACCGTGTACGACGGCGCGGCGATCGGGGTCGAGCTGCCCGCGTCGGTGGAGCTGGAGGTCACCCGGACCGAACCGGGCGTCAAGGGCGACCGCGTCTCGGGCGCGACCAAGCCGGCCACCCTGGAGACCGGGGCGACCGTGCAGGTCCCCCTGTTCGTCGAGACCGGCGACCGGATCAAGGTCGACACCCGCAGCGGCCAGTACCTCATGCGGGTCCAGTAGGTCGCCGATGGCCGAGCCGGGGCACGGGACGCGCCAGCGCACGCTGGCCCGCCGCCGCGCGCTCGACATCCTCTACGAGGCCGACCTGCTGGAGCAGGAGATCCCCGTCGTCCTCGCCCGCCACGCCGAGGGCCTGGGCGGGCTGCGGCGGTCCCCGGCGCCGGGCCGGCCCCGCGAGGGCGGCGTGCTCGACCCGTACACGGTGGTGCTGGTCGACGGCGTCCACGGCATGCGCCCGCTGCTCGACGAGCGCATCGCCGCGGCGGCGGAGCACTGGCGGCTCGGGCGGATGCCGCTGATCGACCGCAACGTGCTCCGTCTGGGCGCCTACGAGCTGCTGGAGCAGCCCGAGGTGCCGACCGCGGTGGTCCTGAACGAGGCCGTCGAGCTGGCCAAGCTGCTGTCCACCGCGGACTCCGGCCGCTTCGTCAACGGCGTGCTCGGCCGCATCGCCCGCGACATCCGCGGCGAGGGCTGAGCGGGGCGGCGGCCAGCTCAGGCCGGGCCGTGGGCGTGGTCCCCCGCGTCGTGCAGCAGCGCCCGCAGGGTGTCCCTGAGCCGGTCCAGGCCGTCGGCGGCGACGCTGGCGTGCGCACCGGGCACGGCCCCCACGCCGACCACGAACGCCAGCGGGCTCACCGACCGCAGCCGCCGGGCGAGCGCCTCGGGCCGGTCGCCCGCGGCCGCGGCGTCCAGGACCAGGAAGCGCGCGCGCCGCTCGACGGCCTCGGCGTAGGCCGCCTGCGGCCCGTCGGCCTCGCCGACCACCTCCCACTCGGCGGTCACCACGGCGCGGCGCAGCGCCAGCCGCCGCTCCCTGGTGGGCGCGGCGACGACGATCCGGACGGCGGTGCACACGGGCGGCTCCTGCGGGAAGGTCGCTTCGCCGGCGGCCATCCTATCGGCGGCGGCCGGTGGTTGCCGGCGGAGCGGCCGGCGGCTACGATCCGCGCGGCCCGCCTGGCGGGCGGGCCGGACCGCGACCCTTTAAGAGCTGGTCCCGTGAGGCCAGGAAGGGAGCCGAGCATGCCGCTGCCCGCCCATACCCCGCTGCCCGGCCCGGTCCCCGGCGCGTCGCCGTGACCGCGCCCAGGCCGGTGCTCGACGCCGCCGACATCGGCCGGATCCTCACCCGCATCAGCCACGAGATCGTCGAGCGCAACAAGGGCACGGCCGGGCTGGCGCTGGTCGGGGTGCACCGCCGCGGCGTGCCGCTGGCGCGGCGGCTGGCCGCCAGGCTCGCCGGGATCGAGGGCGGCCCGGTGCCGGTCGGCGCGATCGACGTCGCCATGTACCGCGACGACATCGGCATGCGCCCGCCGGCCGCCACCCACGACACCGACCTGCCCTTCGACCTGTCCGGCAGGGTGGTCGTGCTGGTCGACGACGTGCTGTTCACCGGCCGCACCATCCGCGCGGCGCTGGACGCGCTGGTCGACTTCGGCCGCCCGCACGCCATCCAGCTCGCCGTGCTCGTGGACCGCGGCCACCGCGAGCTGCCGATCCGCGCCGACTACGTGGGCAAGAACATCCCCACCAGCATGGACGAGGACGTCCAGGTCGCGGTGGCCGAGATCGACGGCGCCGACGAGGTCCACATCCGCACCCGGGAGGAGCTGGTCGGGTGAACAAGCACCTGCTGTCCGCGGCGGACCTCAGCGCCTTCGACATCCGCCGGGTGCTGGACACCGCCAGGCACCTGGCGAAGGTCACCGACCGCGCGATCAAGAAGGTCCCCACCCTGCGCGGCCGGACCGTCTGCAACCTGTTCTTCGAGGACTCCACCCGCACCCGCATCTCGTTCGAGCTGGCCGCCAAGCGCCTCAGCGCCGACGTGATCAACTTCAGCGCCCGCGGCTCGTCGCTGTCCAAGGGCGAGAGCCTGAAGGACACCGCGCTGACGATCGAGGCGATGGGCGTGGACGCGATCGTGCTGCGCCACGGCGCCTCGGGCGCGGCCGTGCGCCTGGCCGGCTGGGTCCAGGCGCACGTCGTCAACGCCGGCGACGGCACCCACGAGCACCCCACGCAGGCCCTGCTGGACCTGTACACCATGCGCCAGCACTTCCCGAGCCTGGCGGGCCTGCGCGTGGCGATCGTCGGCGACGTGCTGCACTCGCGCGTGGCCCGCTCGAACGTGCTGGCGCTCAAGACGATGGGCGCCGAGGTGACCCTGGTCGCCCCGCCGACGCTGCTGCCGCCGCGGGTGGAGACCTGGGGGGTCGGGATCGCCTACGACCTGGACGCCGTGCTGCCCAAGCAGGACGTGGTGATGCTGCTGCGCCTGCAGCTGGAGCGCCAGACCGCCGGGTACCTGCCGACCCTGCGGGAGTACGCGCGCCTGTACGGCCTGGACGCGCGCCGGCTGGCGGCCATGCCCGGGCACGCGATCGTGATGCACCCTGGGCCGATGAACCGCGGTGTCGAGATCGCCGCCGAGGTCGCCGACTCGATCCAGCGCTCGGTGGTGACCAGCCAGGTCGCCAACGGCATCAGCGTGCGCATGGCGCTGCTGTACCTGCTGCTCGGCGGCCCCGCCGTGGCCGAGGCCGAGCCGGCGCCCGCCGCCGGGCAGGCGGTGGGCACGTGAGCGCCCGCCGGCCGCCGGCCGTGCCCGCCCCGCGCGAGGGCCCGGCCGCGGCGCTGCTGCTGCGCGGCGGGCGGCTGGTCGACCCGGCGCGCGGCCGCGACGGCCCGGCGGACGTGCTCGTGCGCGGCGGGCGCGTCGCCGAGGTCGGCGAGCGGCTGGACGGCGGCGGCGCGCAGGTCCTGGACTGCGGCGGGCTGGTGGTCGCGCCGGGCCTGGTCGACCTGCACACGCACCTGCGCGAGCCCGGCCGCGAGGACGCCGAGACGATCGAGACCGGCGCGCGCGCGGCCGCGCTCGGCGGCTTCACGGCGGTCTGCCCGATGCCCAACACCGACCCGCCGGCCGACAACGCCGGGGTCGTCGAGATGGTCGCCGCCCGCGGCCGCGAGGTCGGCCTGGCCGACCTGTTCCCGGTCGGCGCGGTCACCGTCGGGCGCGGCGGCGTGCAGCTCGCCGAGCTGGGCGCGATGGCCCGCTCGGCCGCCGCCGTGGACTGCTTCAGCGACGACGGCGCGCCGATCCGCGAGGCCCGGCTGCTGCGCCGCGCGCTGGAGTACGCCCGCGCGTTCGACGCCGTGATCGCCGACCACTGCGAGGACCTGTCGCTCACCGAGGGCGCCCAGATGCACGAGGGCGAGCTGTCCGGCCTGCTCGGCCTGCGCGGCTGGCCGGCCGCGGCCGAGGACATGACCGTCGCGCGCGACCTCATGCTCGCCGAGCTGACCGGCGGCCGCCTGCACCTGTGCCACCTGTCGAGCGCCGGCGCGGTCGAGCTGGTCCGCGCCGCCAAGGCGCGCGGCGTGCGCGTCACCGCCGAGGCGACCCCGCACCACCTGACCCTCACCGACCAGGCGGTCGCCACCTACGACCCGGTGTTCAAGGTGAACCCGCCGCTGCGGTCCAAGGCCGACGTCGAGGCGGTCCGCGCCGCGCTCGCCGACGGCACCGTCGACGCGATCGCGACCGACCACGCCCCCCACACCCGCGAGGACAAGGAGGTCGAGTTCGCCGCGGCCCCGCCGGGCGTGCTCGGCCTGGAGACCGCGCTCGCGGTCGTCCTCACCGAGCTGGTCGCACCCGGCGTGCTGACGCTGGCGCAGGCGCTGGAGCGGCTCACCGCCGGGCCGGCGCGCTGCCGGCGCGTGCCGGGCCACGGCGGGCCGGTCGCGCCGGGGACGCCCGCCAACCTGGTCGTCCTCGACCCCGAGGCGCGCTGGGTGGTGTCCGCGGCGGCGCTGGCCAGCCGCTCGGCCAACACCCCCTTCGACGGCCGCGAGCTGCGCGGCCGGGTGGTGCACACGCTGCTGCGCGGCGAGTTCACCGTGCGCGACGGCGAGGCGGTCCGGTGAGCGGCTGGCTGCCCGGGGCCGCGACCGTGCTGGCGCTCGCGGCGCTGGCGACCTGGTGGGTGCTGGCCGCGATCCGGCGCACGGCGCGGCGGCACGCGGCGGTCCTGCCCGCCCCCTCGCCGTGCCCGCCCGCGGGCGAGCCGCTCGCCGGGCCGGCGCGGGCCCGCTACCTCGGCACCACCTGGGCGCCCTCGACCGTGCAACGGGTCGCCGCGCACGGCCTGCTCGGCCGCGCGGTGGTCACGCTCAGCGTCGACCGCGCCGGGCTGCGGGTCGACCGCGGCCGGGCGGGGTCGTGGTGCGTCACCCGCGCGGACCTGCGCGGCGCCCGCGCGACCGGCCACCACGCCGGCAAGCGCGCCGCGGCCGGGTCGGTGCTGGTGGTCGACTGGGTGCTCGGCGGCAGGGGGCTGTGCTCGGGCTTCGTGCTGGACCGCGCGCAGCTGCCCCACTGGGTCGCGGCGGTGCAGGCGGTGGTGCCGGCGTGAGCGGCGCCCGAACGCCACCTCGCAGCCTCGGTCCGGGGCGTGAGGGCGCCGTAGGCCCGCAGCGCGCCGAGGCGACGCTGGTGCTGGAGGACGGGGCGGTCTTCCACGGCGAGGCGTTCGCGTCCGCGCCGTTCACGGTCGCCGGCGAGGTGGTCTTCAACACCGCGATGAGCGGCTACCAGGAGGTCCTCACCGACCCCTCCTACCGCCGCCAGCTGGTGTGCATGGCCGCGCCCGAGATCGGCAACTACGGCGTCACCCCCGCCGACGCGGAGTCCGGCCGGATCCAGGTGGCCGCGTTCCTGGTCCGCCAGGCCGCCCGCCGCCCGTCGAGCTGGCGCGCGGCCCGCGGGCTGGGCGAGGAGCTGGCGGCGGCGGGCGTGCCGGGCGTGGAGGGGATCGACACCCGCCGCCTGGTCCGCCACCTGCGCGACCACGGCGCGCTGCGCGGCGCGCTGTCGACCCGGACCGGCGACGAGGCGGCGCTGCGCGAGCTGGCCCTGGCCGCGCCCGACCCCGAGGGGCTCGCGCTGGTCGGCGAGGTCACCCCGGCCGCGCCGGCCGAGCTGGACCCGGAGGGCCCCGAGCGCTTCCGGGTGGTGCTGTACGACTACGGCGCCAAGGCCGGCATCGCCCGCCGGCTGCGCCGGCTCGGCGCGCGCGTGCTGGTCGCCCCGGCGGGCCTGGAGCCCGACCAGGCGCTCGCCTGGGAGCCCGACGGGGTGCTGCTGTCCAACGGGCCGGGCGACCCCGCCACCGTCGGCGAGGGCGTGGCCGCCTGCGCCGCGCTGCTGGGCCGCCTGCCGGTGTTCGGCATCTGCCTCGGCCACCAGCTGCTCGGCCGGGCCGTCGGCGGCGCCACCGTGCGGCTGCCGTTCGGCCACCGCGGCATCAACCAGCCGGTGGTCGAGACGGCCACCGGCAGGGTCAGCGTGACCAGCCACAACCACGGCTTCGCGGTCGACGGCGCGAGCCTGCCCGCGAGCGCGCGCGTCACCCACCGCAACTGCAACGACGGCGTGGTCGAGGGGCTGGAGTGCCTGGACGCGCCCGCGTTCGGCGTCCAGTACCACCCCGAGGCCGCGCCCGGCCCGCACGACGCGCACCCGCTGTTCGAGCGGTTCGCGGCGCTGATGACCGCCTGGCGCGAGCGGCCCGGCGCCGAGCGGAGGGGTGCCTGATGCCGCTACGGGCCGACCTGCGCAGCGTGCTGGTGATCGGCTCGGGCCCGATCGTGATCGGCCAGGCGGCCGAGTTCGACTACTCCGGGACCCAGGCCTGCCGGGCGCTGCGGCGGCTCGGGCTGCGCGTGGTCCTGGTCAACTCCAACCCGGCGACGATCATGACCGACCCGGAGGTCGCCGACGCGACCTACCTGGAGCCGCTCACGGTCGAGCGGGTCACGGCGGTGATCGCCGCCGAGCGCCCCGACGCGCTGCTGCCGACCCTCGGCGGCCAGACCGGGCTCAACCTGGCGGTGGCGCTCGCCGAGGCGGGCGTGCTCGACCAGCACGGCGTCGAGCTGATCGGCGCGACCGTCGAGGCGGTCCGGCGGGCCGAGTCGCGCCAGGCGTTCGTCCAGGTCTGCCGGGACGCGGGGCTGGCGGTGCCGCGCAGCGTGGAGGTCGACTCGCTCGCCGCCGGCGCGCGGGCCGCCGACCGGCTGGGCCTGCCGGTGGTGCTGCGCCCCTCGTTCACCCTCGGCGGCTGGGGCGGCGGGGTCGCCCGCAGCCGCGAGGACCTGGAGCGGATGCTCGCCGCCGGGCTGGCCGCCAGCCCCGTCGGGCGGGTCCTGGTCGAGCAGAGCGTGCTCGGCTGGAAGGAGTTCGAGCTGGAGGTCATGCGCGACCGGGCCGACAACGCCGTGGTCGTGTGCTCCATCGAGAACCTCGACCCGATGGGGGTGCACACCGGCGACTCGATCACGGTCGCGCCGGCGATGACGCTGTCGGACGTGGAGTACCAGGCGATGCGCGACGACGCGCTGACGGTGCTGCGCGCGGTCGGGGTCGAGACCGGCGGCGCCAACGTGCAGTTCGCGGTCGACCCGGCCGGCGGCCGGCGCGTGGTGATCGAGATGAACCCGCGGGTGTCGCGCTCCAGCGCGCTGGCGTCCAAGGCGACCGGGTTCCCGATCGCCAAGGTCGCCGCGCAGCTCGCCGTCGGGCTCACCCTCGACGAGATCCGCAACGAGGTCACCGGCATGACCGCCGCCGCGTTCGAGCCGACGCTGGACTACGTGGTGGTCAAGGCGCCCCGCTTCAACTTCGAGAAGTTCCCCGACGCCGACGCGGTGCTGTCCACCAGCATGAAGGCGGTGGGGGAGGTCATGGCCATCGGCCGCACCTTCCCCGAGGCGCTCCAGAAGGCCTGGCGGTCGCTGGAGACCGGGCGCGACGGGCTCGGCGACGCGCCACCCCCCGCCGATGCGGCGGAGCTGCGCGAGCGGCTGGCGACCCCCACCGAGACGCGCCTGGAGGAGGTCCACCACGCGCTCGCCGCGGGCGCGAGCGTCGAGGAGGTCGCGGCGGCCTCCGCCGTCGACCCCTGGTTCGTCGACGGCGTGGCGCGCATCGTCGAGGTCCGCCGCGAGCTGGAGGCCGCCGGCAGCCTCGACCGGCTCGACCGCCGGCTGCTGGAGCGCGCCAAGCGGCACGGGTTCTCCGACGCCCAGCTCGCCCGCGTGCTGGGCACGCAGGAGATCGCGGTGCGCGCCCACCGCCGCGCGCTCGGGGTCGAGCCCGTGTACCGCTCGGTGGACACCTGCGCCGGCGAGTTCCCCGCGACCACCCCCTACCACTACTCGACCTACGGGGAGGAGACCGAGGTCCGCCCGACCGGCCGGCCGCGGGTGGTCGTGCTCGGCTCGGGGCCCAACCGGATCGGACAGGGCGTGGAGTTCGACACCGTCTGCGTGCACGCGGTCCAGGCCCTGCGCGCCGCCGGGATCGAGACGGTCATGGTCAACTGCAACCCCGAGACCGTCAGCACCGACTACGACCTCGCCGACCGGCTGTACGTCGAGCCGCTCACGCTCGAGGACGTGCTCGGCGTCTGCCGCGCCGAGCAGGCCGCCGGCGAGCTGCTCGGGGTCGTGGTCACGCTCGGGGGACAGACGCCGCTGCAGCTCGCGCAGGGCCTCCAGGCCGCCGGGATCCCGATCCTCGGGACCGCGCCGGAGGCGATCGACCTGGCCGAGGACCGCGGCCGCTTCGGGGCGCTGCTGGCCCGCTGCGGGCTGAACGCGCCCGAGTGGGGCCAGGCGGCCACGGTCGAGGAGGCGCTCGAGGTCGCCGGGCGGATCGGCTACCCGGTGCTGGTGCGCCCCTCCTACGTGCTCGGCGGCCGGTCGATGGAGGTCTGCTACGACGCGGCCGCGCTGGCGCGCTCGCCGGCGCTGGCGGGACTCGGCGCCCGCCCCGGGCCGGCCGGCGCCGCCCGTTCGACCGGGGGACCCGCATCTGCTCAGGTCCCCCGGACCCCCGGCCGGCCGGTGCTGGTCGACCGCTTCCTCGAGGACGCCATCGAGGTCGACGTCGACGCGCTCGCCGACGGCCGCGAGGTGCTGGTCTGCGGGGTCATGGAGCACATCGAGGAGGCCGGCATCCACTCGGGCGACTCCGCCTGCGCCCTGCCGCCGATCACGCTCGGCGCCGACCAGATCACCGAGATCGCCGCCGCCAGCGAGCGGATCGCCGGCGAGCTGGGCGTGGTCGGCTGCCTCAACATCCAGTTCGCGCTGCGGCGCGACCGGCTGTTCGTGCTGGAGGCCAACCCGCGCGCGTCGCGCTCGGTCCCGTTCGTGGAGAAGGTCACGGGCCTGCCGGTCGGCAAGGCGGCGGCGAGGATCATGGTGGGCGCGACGCTCGCCGAGCTGCGCGCGGAGGGCCTGCTGCCGCCGGCCCGGCCCGGTGCCACGCCCGCGGCCGCCCTGCTCGCCCCCGAGCCGCCCTACGTCGGCGTCAAGGAGGCGGTCCTGCCGTTCGCGCGCTTCGCCGGCGCCGACGCGCTGCTCGGGCCGGAGATGCGCTCGACCGGCGAGGTGCTCGGCCTGGACCGCTCGTTCGGGCCGGCGTTCGCCAAGAGCCAGGAGGCCGCCTACGGGGCGCTGCCGACCGGCGGGGTGGCGTTCCTGTCGGTCCGCAACACCGACAAGCGCGCGATCGTGCTGCCCGCGCGGCTCCTGGTCGACCTCGGGTTCAAGCTGGTCGCCACGAGCGGGACGGCGAGCGTGCTGGCCCGCAACGGGATCCCCGCGACCGTGGTCCCCAAGGTCCACGAGGGCCCCGACAACGTCGTCGAGCTGCTGCGGGCCGGCCAGGTCGACGTCGTGGTCAACACCCCGCTCGGCTCCGGCCCGCGCGCCGACGGCTGGGAGATCCGCACCGCCGCGGTCGTCGCCGACGTGCCCAGCGTGACCACCCTGTCGGGGCTGGCCGCGACGATCCAGGGCATCCAGGCGCGCGTCGAGGGCGGCTTCACCGTCCGGCCGCTGCAGACCTACCACGCCGAGCTGGCCGCCGGCCCGCCCGCCCCGGAGCCCGCGGACGGCCCGCCCGCCGCCGGGAGGGCCGGACCGTGACCGGGGCGGCGGGGCGCCCGCCGGTGCGCGAGCGCGCCAGCGTCCTGGAGCGCAGCCGGATCGGCGCCTACCGCTCGGTCACGCTGGTCGCGCCGGCGATCGCCCGCAGCGTCCAGCCCGGCCAGTTCGTCGAGGTGGCGGTGGGCGGCGAGGGCGCGTTCCTGCTGCGCCGGCCGTTCTCGGTGCACCTGGCCGACCGCGGCAGCGCGGGCACGATCGTGCTGGCCTTCGAGGTGCTCGGCGCGGGCACCCGCGCGCTGGCGGCGGCGCGCCCGCACGACCGTCTGGACGTGATCGGGCCCCTCGGCACCAGCTTCACGGTCCCCGCCGAGCGCACCCCGTGCGTGCTCGTCGGCGGCGGGTACGGCGCGGCGCCGCTGTTCCTGCTCGCCGAGCGGCTGCACGCGCGCCGCTGCCGCGTGGACGTGGTGCTCGGCGCGGCCACCGCCGGGCGGCTGTTCAAGGCGATGGAGGCGCGGCGGGTGAGCACCTCGCTCGCGGTCACCACCGACGACGGCAGTGCCGGCACCAGAGGGGTGGTCACCGACGTGCTCCCGCGGCTGCTGGCCCGGTCCGGGACGCCCGCGCTGTTCGCCTGCGGGCCGATGCCGATGCTGGCCGCGGTCAGCCGGGTCGCGGCCGAGGCCGGCGTGGCCTGCGAGGTCGCGGTCGAGGAGCGCATGGCCTGCGGGACCGGGGTCTGCTTCACCTGCGTGGTGCCGCTGCACGCGGAGGGCGCGGGCGGCGTGCCGAGGACCGCCCGGCGCGCCGCCGCGGCGGCGCCCGGCGGGATCCGCATGGCCCGCTCGTGCACCGAAGGGCCGGTCCTCGACGGGCGGGCGATCGCCTGGGACCGGCTCGGCCACCCCGACGCGTCGCGGTCCGAGCCCGCCGAGGAGCTGGCCCCGTGAGCCCCGGCGCCGCCGCGGGCGGACCGCCGCGGCCCGACCTGTCGGTGGAGCTGGCCGGGGTGCGCCTGCCCAACCCGGTGCTGGCCGCGTCCGGCTGCTTCGGGTTCGGCCGCGAGCTGACCTCGTTCGTGACGCTCGATCAGATCGGCGCGATCGTGACGAAGTCGGTGAGCCTGGAGCCCCGGCTCGGCCTGCCGACCCCGCGCATGGCCGAGACCCCCGGCGGGATGCTCAACGCGATCGGGCTGCAGAACCCCGGCGTCGAGGCCTACCGTGCCCGCGAGCTGCCGCCCCTGGCCGAGGCCGGCGCGCGGGTGGTCGCGAGCATCTTCGGCGAGACCGCGGCGGAGTTCGCGGAGGTCGCCGGCCGGCTCGCCGGCGAGCCGGCGGTGCGGCTGCTGGAGGTCAACCTGTCCTGCCCCAACGTGGAGGAGCGCGGGCAGGTGTTCGCCACCAGCCCCGAGCGCGCCGCCGCGGTGGTCGCCGCGGTCAAGGCCCGCGCCGGCCAGCCGGTGCTGGCCAAGCTCACCGCGGACGTCACCGACGTCACCGCGGTCGCCCGCGCGGTCGTGGACGCCGGTGCCGACGGGCTGGTGTGCGTCAACACGCTGCTGGGCATGGCCGTGGACGTGCGCCGCCGCCGGCCGAGGCTGGCCGCGGTCACCGGCGGGCTGTCCGGCCCGGCGATCCGTCCGGTCGCGCTGCGCTGCGCCTGGCAGGTTGCGGGCGCGCTCCCCGGCGTCCCCGTGGTCGGGTGCGGCGGGATCCTCACCGCCGAGGACGCGGCCGAGTTCCTGCTCGTCGGCGCGGTCGCGGTCCAGGTCGGCACGGGGAACTTCGTCAACCCGCGGGCGACCGCCGACGTGGCCGCCGGGCTGCTGGAGCTGCTCGCCGAGGACGGGCTCGGCTCGGTCGCCGAGCTGACCGCCGGCTTCGAGGGGGGCTAGGCACGCACATGGACCCGCAGCGGCGCCCGAGCCCGCTCGTGCTCGCGCTCGACACGCCCGACCTGGCCACGGCCCGCGCCTGGGCGCGGGCCGCCGGGGACGCCGTGGCGATGGTCAAGGTCGGGCTGGAGCTGTTCTCCACCGCCGGGCCGGACGCCGTGCGCGCGCTCGCCGGCGACGGCCACCAGGTCATGCTCGACCTCAAGCTGCACGACATCCCCACCACGGTCGCCGCGGCCGTCGCGGCGGGCGCCGCGCTCGGGGCGGCGCTGCTGACCGTGCACGCGGCCGGCGGGGCGGCCATGCTCGCCGCGGCGGTCGAGGCCGCCGCCGGCCGTGCCACCGTCGCCGCCGTGACCGTGCTGACCAGCCTGACCGCCGCGGACCTGTCGGCCCTCGGGCTGCCCGGCCCCGAGCTGGCGGTGCCGCGCCTGGCGCGCGCGGCCGTGGCGGCGGGCTGCGGCGCGGTGATCTGCTCGCCCCTGGAGGCCGCCGCGGTGCGCGCCGCGGCGCCGGCCGCCCTGATCGTCTGCCCGGGGGTGCGGCCCGCGGCCGGGCCGGGGGCCGCCGGGGGACCCGCGGGTGCGCAGGCCCCGCCGACCGCCTGGACCGACGACCAGCGGCGGTTCCTCACCCCCGCGGCCGCGCTGCGCGCCGGCGCCGACCTGCTCGTCGTCGGCCGTCCGGTCACCCGCCAGCCCGACGTCCGCGCCGCGGCCGTCGCGCTGCGCGACCAGGCGCTGGCGGCGGGGGCTGCGCCGTGAGGCCCCCCGAGCTGCCCCTGTCGACCGGGGGACCCGCATGAGCTCCGGTCCCCCGGACCCCGGGTCGACCGGGGGACCCGCATGAGCTCCGGTCCCCCGGACCCCGGGTCGACCGGGGGACCCGCATGAGCTCCGGTCCCCCGGACCCCCCGGGCGCGCTCACCGAGGCCGCGGTCCTGCGGCTGTTCGAGCAGACCGGCGGGCTGCGGCGCGGCCACTTCGTACTCTCCAGCGGTCGACACGGCGACACCTACCTGCAGTGCGCCGTCGTGCTCCAGTGGCCGGCGGTCGCCGAGGCGCTCGGGCGGGCGCTCGCCGACCGCTCCCGGCAGGCGTACGGGGACGTCGGCGCCGTGGTCGGCCCGGCGATGGGCGGCATCGTGATCGGGCACGAGGTCGCACGCGCGCTCGGGGTGCGGATGCTGTTCGCCGAGCGGCGGCCGGGCGGCGGCCGCCAGCTCGCCCTGCGGCGGTCGTTCGCGCTCCGGCCGGGCGAGCGCGCGCTGATCGTCGAGGACGTCGTCACCACCGGCGGGTCGGTCGTCGAGGTCGCCGGACTTGTCGAGCGGGCTGGCGGCGAGGTCGCCGGCACGGCCGCGATCGTCGACCGGCCGACCGCCCGCGACCCGCGCCTCGGACCGGTGTCCGCCCTGGTCAGGGTGGAGACGCCGGCCTGGGAGCCGGGCGTTTGCCCACGCTGCGCCGAGGGCATGCCGGTCGAGGCTCCCGGGAGCCGACAGGCGGCGGCTCCCGAGCCGTGACGGGAGGTGTGCGCCTCGTCCGACCGCACCCTGCAAATCGGATTGCGCGCTGACCTGCGCGAATGGATTGTGGCCAGCGCGCTGGTGTGCATAGAATCCGCGCGCTGCACAATCCGGTCACGTCGCGGGGGCCTGGCGGCCATCGCAGGGCGCCATATCAAAGTACCCCGCCCGAGAGGAGGCTCCATGCCCCTGCCAGTACTGACGGACGAGCAACGCCAGCAGGCGCTGGCAAAGGCCGCCGAGGCGCGGCGCAAGCGCGCAGAGCTGAAGGCGCAGCTGAAGAGCGGCAACCTGGCGCTGCGGCAGGTGCTCAACCAGAACGACGAGATCGTCGGCAAGATGAAGGTCTCCCAGGTGCTGGAGAACCTGCCCGGCATCGGCAAGGTGCGGGCGCGCAAGCTCATGGAGCGCCTGGACATCTCCGAGTCGCGGCGGGTGCGCGGCCTGGGCGCCAAGCAGAAGGAGGCACTGCTCGCCGAGTTCGGCGGCAAGTAGCTCTCGGCAGTGGTGGCTGGCCGGCAGGGTCGGATCATCGTTGTCAGCGGCCCCTCCGGGGTCGGCAAGGGGGCGCTCGTCGCCCGCCTGACGTCCGCGATGCCCGACCTGCACCTGTCGGTCTCGGCCACCACCCGGCCCTCTCGGCCCGGTGAGGCGCACGGGGTCCACTACCATTTCGTGACCCCCGAGCGCTTCCAGGAGCTCGTCGACGGCGACGGGTTCCTCGAGTGGGCCGACGTCTTCGGACGCCGCTACGGGACGCCGCGCGCGGAGGTGGAGCAGGCGCTCGCCGCCGGCCGCGACGTCGTCCTGGAGGTCAACATCGACGGCGCCCGCCAGGTTCGTGCGCGGGCGCCGGACGCTCTGCTGATCTTCCTCAAGCCACCCAGCCTGGCCGAGCTCGAGCGCCGGCTACGCTCGCGCGGGACGGAGCCGGAGGACCAGATCCGCCGCCGGCTCGCGGCCGCCCGCGCGGAGCTGGCCGCCGAGGACGAGTTCGACGACAGCGTCGTCAACGACGACCTGGAGACCGCGGTCAAGGAGCTCGGGGCGGTCGTCGCCCGCCATCGCGGCCGCACCCCCCCGTGACCCCCGCCAGGGGGTCCGGGGACCTTGAGCAGATGCGGGTCCCCCGGTGGATCAGGGGGTCCGGGGGACCTTGAGCAGATGCGGGTCCCCCGCAAGCCGGGGTGGGCTACCCTGGAGCTCGGCACCGCCCGCGGCGGCGGCGCACCCCGCCCACCGACGACACCGTGTGAAGGAGCATCGCCACCCGATGATCGAACCAAGGATCGACGACCTGCTCCAGCACGTCGACTCCAAGTACACCCTGGTGATCCTGGCCGCCCGGCGGGCGCGCCAGATCAACGGCTACTACGCGCAGCTCGGCGAG
This sequence comes from Actinomycetes bacterium, assembly GCA_035263405.1. Classification (GTDB taxonomy): domain Bacteria; phylum Actinomycetota; class CALGFH01; order CALGFH01; family CALGFH01; genus DATFRI01. The sequence continues at coordinate 33,468 of DATFRI010000116.1, forward strand.
GGCATCGGCGAGTTCGTCCCGCCGATGGTCGACGCCGGCCCCAACCGCAAGGCGCTCTCGGTCGCGCTCCAGGAGATCACCGAGGGCAAGCTCGAGTGGGAGCGGCCGGCGCAGGTCGCCGAGTCCATCAAGTAACCGCCGGCGGATGGCCGGCGACCCCGCGCTCGCGGGCGCCCGCGTCCTGCTCGGGGTCAGCGGCGGGATCGCCGCCTACAAGGCCGCCGAGCTGGCCCGGGCGCTGCAGCGCGCGGGCGCGCAGGTGCAGCCGCTGCTGACCGCCGACGCCGAGCGGCTGGTCACGCGCGCGACCTTCGCCGCGCTCAGCGGTCGCCGCGTGCCCGCCTCCATATGGGACGACCCCGCCGCGGTGGAGCACGTCGCGCTCGCCCGCTGGGGCGACCTGCTGGTGGTCGCGCCGGCCACCGCCCACACCCTCGCGCGCCTGGCCGCCGGGCTCGCCGACGACCTGCTCACCGCCGTCGCGCTGGCGTTCCCCGGCCCGGTCGTGGTCGCCCCCGCGATGCACGCCGAGATGTGGGAGCACCCCGCCACCAGGCGCAACCTCGACACCCTGCGCGCCCGGGGGGTCGCGGTCGTCCCGCCCGCGACCGGGCCGCTGACCTCCGGCGACGTCGGCGTCGGCCGCTTGGCGGAGACGGACGCGATCCTCGCCGCGGCCGCCGCGGCCCGGCGCGCCGCGCCCGGCCCGCTCGACGGCCTGCGGGTGCTGGTCAGCCTCGGCGGCACCCGCGAGCCGATCGACCCCGTGCGCTACATCGGCAACCGCTCCTCGGGCCGCATGGGCGCCGCGGTCGTCGCCGAGGCGCTGCGTCGCGGCGCCTCGGTCACCGCCGTCGCCGCCACCACGGTCGTGCCGGTCCCCGACGGCGCCCGCGCGCTGCGGGTGGAGACCGCCCAACAGCTGTACGAGGCGGTGCTGGCCGAGGCCGGGGAGCACGACGTCGTCGTCATGGCCGCCGCCGTCGCCGACTTCCGGCCCAAGGCGCCCGCGGCCGGCAAGCTCAAGAAGGACCGCGGCGTCCCCGAGCTGGTGCTGGAGCCGACCCCGGACACCCTCGCCGAGCTGGGCCGGCGGCGGCGGGCGGGACAGCTCCTGGTCGGGTTCGCGGCCGAGACCTCCGACCACCTCGCGGGCGGCCGCGCCAAGCTCGAGCGCAAGCGGCTGGACCTGGTGGTCGTCAACCACGTCGAGGGCGAGCGGTCGGCGTTCGGCGCCGACCGCGCCGACGCCTACCTGGTCGACGCCGAGCAGGTCCGCACGCTCACCGGCGCCGCCAAGGACGAGGTGGCGGGCCACCTGCTCGACTGGGTCCAGGCGCACCTGCGGCGCTGAGCCCGTGCGCCCGGCGCCTCGTTTGCTCCCGGCGCCGCGCCGCGGCTACGCTCGCGGGACGATCGGGCGGCGTGCCCCGTGCTCCTGCCGCCCACGCTGACGGCCGCCGGCCCGCAGGCCGAAGCGGCGGCGTCACCACCAGGCTTGGAGGCAGGTCCGTGGCAAACCGCTACCTCTTCACGTCGGAGTCGGTGACCGAGGGTCACCCCGACAAGATGGCCGACCAGATCTCCGACGCGGTGCTGGACGCGATCCTCGTGGAGGACCCCACCGGGCGAGTCGCGTGCGAGACGCTGATCACCACCGGGCTGGTCGTCGTGGCCGGCGAGATCTCCACGTCCACCTACGTGGACATCCCGAGCATCGTGCGGCGCACGATCCTGGAGATCGGCTACGACCGCGCCAAGTACGGTTTCGACGGCTCCACCTGCGGCGTCACCGTGGCGATCGACGAGCAGTCGGCCGACATCGCCCAGGGCGTCGACCACGCCTTCGAGGAGCGGGCCGGCGACACCGACCCGCTGGACGCCCAGGGCGCCGGTGACCAGGGCATGATGGTCGGGTTCGCGTGCAACGAGACGCCCGAGCTGATGCCGCTGCCGATCGCGCTCGCGCACCGGCTGTCCCACCGGCTCGCCGCGGTCCGCAAGTCCGGGCTCGTCCCCTACCTGCGTCCCGACGGCAAGACCCAGGTCACCGTCGAGTACGAGGACGGCCGGCCGGTCCGCCTGGACACCGTGGTGGTGTCCACCCAGCACGGCCCCGACATCGACCTGGACACCCTGCTCACCCCCGACATCCGCGAACACGTCATCGACGCGGTGGTGCCCGACGACGTCGCCATCGAGGGCGTGCGGGTGTTCGTCAACCCCACCGGCCGCTTCGAGAAGGGCGGCCCCTGCGCCGACACCGGCCTGACCGGCCGCAAGATCATCGTCGACACCTACGGCGGCGCCGCCCGCCACGGCGGCGGCGCCTTCAGCGGCAAGGACCCCACCAAGGTCGACCGCTCGGCCGCGTACGCGGTCCGCTGGGTCGCCAAGAACGTCGTCGCCGCCGGCCTCGCCGAGCGCTGCGAGGTCCAGGTCGCCTACGCCATCGGCGTCGCGCACCCGGTCAGCGTGTTCGTGGAGACCTTCGGTACCGAGCAGGTCGACCCCGAGAAGCTCGGCAAGCTCCTGCCCGACTTCTTCGACCTGCGTCCCGCCGCGATCGTGCGCGACCTCAACCTGCGCCGGCCGATCTACCGCCGCACCGCGGCCTACGGGCACTTCGGCCGCACCGAGCCGGAGTTCACCTGGGAGTCCACCAGCCGCGCCGAGGAGCTGGCCAAGGCCGCGGCCTCGCTGTAGCCCGCCACCCCCCGGTGCCCGGGCCGCCGGCCGGCGTGCTGGTCGCCGTGGACATCGGCCTGCTCCACCTGGACCGCCCGTTCGCCTATCGGCTGCCCGCCGGCGTGGACGCGCCACCCGTCGGCACCCGGGTCAAGGTGCCGTTCGGCGGGCGGCGGGTCGACGCGTTCGTCCTCGGGCCCGCCGCCGAGCTGCCGCCCGACAGCCGCGAGCTGGAGCGGGTCGTCTCGGCCGTGCCCGCGTTCGGCGCGCGCGAGCTGGCGCTGGCCCGCTGGGTGGCCGACCGCTACGCCGCGTCGCTCGCCGACACGCTGCGGCTGGCCCTGCCCGCGCGCGTCGCCGCGGTCGAGCGCGCCGCGGACGCCGCGGAGGACGACCGGGCCGCGGAGGACGCGGATGCGGCCGCCGGCGCCGGCGGGGGGGCCGCGGCCCCCGGGCCGTCGGAGGCCGCGGCGCGCCCGCGGGCCGGCGCGACGGCGCCCGCGGGGCTCGACGCGCTGCAGCCCGGGGAGGTCGCGTGGTGGCGGCCGTCGGCCGGCGAGGACCGCGGGGAGCGCGTCGCCGACCTCGTCGAGGCGACCGTCGCCCGGGGTCTCGGGGCCATCGTGCTCGCTCCGGAGGTGACGGCCGGCTCCCCGGTCGCCGACGCGGTCCGCGCGCGCGTGCGTGGCGTCGCCGACCTGTCCGGCGCCTCCGACCGGGCCCGCTACCGCGCCTGGCTCGCGCTCACCCGCGGCCGCAGCCGGGTCGCGCTCGGTGGCCGTTCGGCGGTGTTCGCCCCGGTCGACCGCCTCGGCCTCCTCGTCGTCGACGACGAGGCGAGCCACCTGCTCAAGGAGCAGCGCAGCCCCCGCTACCACGCGCGGACCGTGGCGCTGCACCGGGCCCGCGGCGAGCAGGCGGCGTGCCTGCTGGTCGGCACGGTCCCCTCCGCGGAGGCCGCCGCGGCGCTCGCCGGCGGCGGCCGCAGGCCCGACCGGCCGCACTGGCGGCTGCTCGTCCCGGACCGCGGCCGCGAGCGCCCGCTCGCGCCGCTGGTCGAAGTGGTCGACCCCGACGACGAGGGGCCGTCCGGCCGGCGCCTGCACCCGCGCGGGCTGCGCGTCCTGCGCGAGGCCCTGACGCGCGGCGAGAGCGCGTACGTGCTGGTGCCCCGCCGCGGCCCGGCGGTGCGGGCCGGCGCGCCGGCCCGCACCGCCGGGCAGGTCGCCGCGGAGCTGGGCCGCGCCCTGGGGCCGGGCGCCGCGGTCTGGCGGCTGGACCGCGAGGTCCTGGAGGCCGGGGCCGAGCCGCCGTGGGCGGGCGGCGGCCACGGGGTGGTCGTCGGCACGGTCGCCGGCGTGAAGGACCGCCCGCCGATCGCCGGTTGCCGGACCGTGGTCGTCGTCGGCGCGGACGCGGCGCTGGCCCAGGCCGAGGTCCGGGCCGCCGAGGACGCGCTGCGCACGTGGTGGCGGGCCGCGCTGTGGTGCGGACCGCGCGGCGGGGGCGGGCGGATGGTGCTGCAGACCCGCTCGGGCGGCCACCACGCGGTCCAGGCGCTGGTCCGCTTCGACCCGGACCACTTCTGGCGGCACGAGCTGCCCCGCCGCGCCGAGGCCGGCTTCCCGCCCGCGCGCGCGCTCGTCCTGATCGAGGGGCCGGAGCCGGACCAGGCCGGGCAGGCGCTGGGCCTGGTGCGCTCGGCGCTCGGCCGCCGCGCCGAGCTGCTCGGCCCGGCGGGCATGGGGCGGGGCTGGCGTATCATCGCCAAGGTCGACGACGCGGCCGCGGCGGCGCTCGCACTGCGGCCGGCGCTTGCCGAGGCCTCCCGCAGTGGCCGGCTCCGGCTCGCGGTCGACGTCGATCCCCTGGAGGTGCTGGCCGCCGCTCGCGCGGCCGGCGGTTGACGCCCGCGCCCGGGCGCCTGGATCGTGATGGAGGACCGTGGTGGCCCTGCTCGACATCCGGCTCTACGGCGACCCGGTGCTCAAGGAGCGCTCCGCCCCGGTCACCGCGTTCGACCGTCGGCTCGCCCGCTTCGCCGACGACCTGCTGGAGACGCTGCGCGCCGCGAACGGGGTCGGCCTCGCCGCCCCCCAGGTCGGCGTGCTCCAGCGCGTGTTCGCCTACGACCTCGGCGTCGACGAGGACACCGGCGAGCACCCCTTCGGCGTGGTGGTCAACCCGCAGATCGTCCACGCCGAGGGCGAGCAGACCGGCGACGAGGGCTGCCTGTCGCTGCCCGGGCTGTTCTTCGAGCTGGCCCGCGCGCAGGCGGTGCGCGTCGCCGGGCGGGATCCCGCCGGCGCCGACCTGGAGCTCACCGGCGAGGGGATGCTCGCCCGGGTCTTCCAGCACGAGATCGACCATCTCGACGGCGTGCTCTTCATCGACCTGCTGCCCCGCGGGGAACGCAAGCAGGCCCTGCGGGAGTGGCGCGAGCGCGAGTTCGACCTGGAGTTCGGGGGCGCCGCGCCGCACCTGCACCGCTCCGGCGGCCAGCGCGCGGCGCTGTAGAGCCGTCCGCGTGCGCGTCGTCTACTTCGGCACCCCGCAGGCGGCGGTCCCGCCGCTGCGGGCGCTGCTCGACTCCGGGCACGACCTGGCCGCGGTGGTCACCCGCCCCGACAAGCCTCGCGACCACACCGGCGGGCGCCCCTCGCCCTCGCCGGTCAAGCGCGTCGCCGAGGCGGCGGGCCTGCCCGTGCTCCAGCCCGCGCGCGGGCGCGACCCCCAGCTGCCGGGCGCCCTCGCCGGCCTGCGTGCCGACGTCGGCGTGAGCTGCGCGTTCGGCCTGCTGCTGCCTCGGCCCGTGCTGGACGCGTTCCCGGCCGGCATCCTGAACATCCACTTCTCCCTGCTCCCGGCCTACCGGGGCGCCGCGCCGGTGCAGCACGCCCTGCTGGACGGCGTCGCCGTGACCGGTGTCACGATCTTCCGGATCGACGAGGGCATGGACACCGGACCGGTGCTGACCAGCGAGGAGGTGCCGGTCGCGCCGGACGAGCCGGCGGGGGAGCTGACCGGGCGCCTGGCCGAGGTGGGCGCCCGGCTGCTGCTGGACACCCTCGACGGGCTCCAGGCGGGCGCGATCGTCCCGCGCCCCCAGCCGGAGGCCGGCGCGAGCCTGGCGCCCAAGGTCGCTCCGGAGCAGGCCTGCCTGGACCTGCGCCTGCCCGCCCGGAAGGTGGTCGACACCGCGCGCGCGTTCGCGCCGCGGCCCGGGGCGTGGACCACCCTGCGGGGCCGCCGCCTGAAGGTCCTGCGCGCCTCGCTGCCCGAGGCGCCGCCGCCGGCCCCGCCGGGCGTCACCTCCGCCGCGCAGCCGCGGCCCGCCCCCGACGGCCGCCCGCAGGCGCGCGCGCTCGACCCGGGCGAGCTCGCGGTCGACGAGGCGGGCGGGCTGCTCGCCGGCGCCGGCGACGGGCCGGTCCGGCTGGACCTGGTGCAGCCCGAGGGCCGGCGGGCGATGCCGGGCGCGGATTTCGCCCGGGGCGCGCGCCTGCGACCCGGCGAGCGGCTGGGCACATGAGCGGCAGCGGCGCACCCGGATCCCGCGGCGCCGGCCGCGCCCAGGATGCGGCCGGCGGCAGGCGCGGCGCCGCCCGCGGCCAGGGCGGGACGCCGCGCGGCGCCGGCGCCCCCCGCGACGGCGACCAGCGCCGCCGGCGCGCCGGCGGCGCGCAGGGCCGCGGCCGGCGCGACGCGGACCAGGGGAGCGCCGCACGTCAGGCCGGCGGCCGGCGCGGGGGCGGCCGCCGCCCGGGCGGGGTGCGCGACCTGGCGCTCCAGGCGCTCCGGCGCGTCGACGACGGCGCCTGGGCGAACCTCGTCCTGCCCGGGCTGCTGGCGAAGTCCGGCCTGGACGTGGCCGACCGGGCCAAGCTCACCGACGTCGTCTACGGGACCGTGCGCATGCGCGGCGCGCTGGACCACCTGCTGTCGTCCCGCTCCCGGCAGCGGCTGGCCCGCCTGGAGCCGCTGGTCCTGCGGGGCCTGCGGCTCGGCGCCTTCGAGCTGCTGGTGACCAGGACCCCCGCGCACGCCGCGGTCGACGAGGTGGTCGCGGCGGTCCGGCGGGCCGGCTCGCCCGGCCACGCCGGCTACGTCAACGCCGTGCTGCGCCGCCTGGCCGACGAGCCGGGGGTCTGGGACGACCCGGCGGCCTGGCCCGACCCGGCCGCCGACCCGCTCGGCTGGGCCACCACCCGCGGCTCGCACCCGCGCTGGATCGCGCTGGAGGCGCTGCGCCGGCTCGGCGCCGAGGGGATGATCGCCCTGGTCGAAGCCGACAACCAGCCGCCCGCGGTCACCCTGCGCGCCACCGCCGGTCGCGCGACCGTGCCCGAGCTGCTCGCCGAGCTCGCCGGCGAGGGGATCGACGCGCGCGCGACCCGGCTCAGCCCGGAGTGCCTGACGGTCGACGGCGGCGACCCGCACGGGTTCGCCTGCGTCCGCGACGGCCGCGCCGCCGTCCAGGACGAGGGCTCGGCGCTGGTCGCCCCGGCGCTCCGCGCCGGTCCGGACGGGCTGGTCGTGGACCTCGCGGCCGGTCCCGGCGGCAAGAGCGGGCACCTCGCCGCGCTCGGCGCGCGCGTGATCGCCCTGGAGCTGCACCCCGCCCGCGCCGCGCTGGTGGCCGGCACCGCCGAGCGGCTGGGCGTCGCCGGGCGCCTGCGCGTGGTCGTCGCCGACGCGACCCGGCCGCTGCTGCTCCCGGGGCGCGCCGACGCGGCCCTGGTCGACGCGCCCTGCAGCAACCTCGGCACGCTCCGTCGCCGGGCCGAGGCGCGCTGGCGCCACCAGCCCGAGGAGGTCGGCGAGCTGACGCGCCTGCAGGACCGGCTGCTGGACGCGGCCGCGCTCGCGGTCGGCCCCGGCGGCACGGTCCTGTACAGCGTCTGCACCTGGACGCTGGCCGAGACCGAGGAGGCGGTCGCGCGCGTCCGCCAGCGCCTGCCGCAGCTCGCCCCGGCGCCGCTCGGCGGCGTGTTCGGCCAGGCCACCAGCGCCCAGCTGTGGCCCCACGTCCACGGGACCGACGGGATCTTCCTCGCCCGCTTCGTGCGCCGCCGGTAGACCGGCCGATCCGCGGGGTCCGGTTCGGCCGGTGCGCAGGCTCACGCTGGCGGCGTGGGCGTCGCTATGATCGGGGCTCACCTGCCGGCGCGGCAGCCGGCAGACCGAGCGCATCGAGGAGACCAGTGTCCCGTCGCCTCGCGCCAAGCGTCCTCAACGCCGATCTCGCGCGCCTTGCCGACGAGGTGCTGGCGGTGCAGGACCTGTCGGACTGGATCCACCTGGACATCATGGACGGACGCTTCGTCCCCAACCTCACCTTCGGCCCGCCGGTCGTGCGCGACCTGCGGCGCCACACCGGGGCCTTCTTCGACTGCCACCTCATGGTCCAGGATCCGGTGGCGCTGCTGCCGGCGCTCGCCGAGGCGCAGGTCGGCCTGGTCTCCATGCACGTCGAGGCGCTCGAGGACCCCGCGGCCGCGCTCGCCGCCGCCGCCGACACGGGCATCCCGACCGGGCTCGCGCTGCGGCCGGGGACGCCGCTGGAGGCGGCGCTGCCGTGGCTGGACCGGGTGGAGCTGCTGCTGCCGATGACCGTCGAGCCGGGCTTCGGCGGCCAACGGTTCCGCGCCGACCAGCTGCCCAAGATCCGGGCCGCGCGGCGGGCGATCGACGCCCTCGGGCGGCCGGTCGCGCTGGAGGTCGACGGGGGCGTGAACGCCGAGACCCTGCCGGCGTGCCTGGCGGCCGGCGCCGACGTCTTCGTGGTCGGCACGGCCATCTTCGGCGCCGCCGACCCCGCCCGCGCCGCCAAGGGATTCCGCGAACTGATCGACCGGGGGACCCGCACCAGCTCAGGTCCCCCGGACCCTGTGATCGACCGGGGGACCCGCACCAGCTCAGGTCCCCCGGACCCCCTGGTCGACGAGGAGGCCGAGCGGCCATGAGCGACCTGGTGCTGATCGCCGACGACGACCGCGACATCGTCCGGTTCGTCGAGGTCAACCTGAAGCTCGAGGGGTTCCGGGTGGCGACCGCGCACGACGGCGACGACGCGCTCGCCAAGGCGCTCTCGCTCGCTCCCAACCTGGTGCTGCTGGACGTGATGATGCCCCGGATGGACGGCTACGAGGTCTGCAGCCGGCTGCGCGCCGACGGCCGCAGCGCGCACATCCCGGTGATCATGCTGACCGCCAAGTCGCTCTCGGCCGACAAGGTCCTCGGGCTGACCGCCGGCGCCGACGACTACATCATCAAGCCGTTCGACCCCATGGAGCTGGTCGAGCGGGTCAAGTCCACGCTGCGCAAGGCGCGCGAGAGCCAGGCGCTGTCGGCCCTCACCGGGCTGCCGGGCAGCGCCCGGATCGAGCACGAGATCCGCAGCCGCCTCCAGCTCGGCGCGCAGGTCGCGGTGGCCTCGGCCGACCTGAACGGCTTCGCCTCCTTCAACGACCGCTACGGCCGCGAGCGCGGCGACCAGGTGATCTCCCTGGCCGGTCAGGTGCTCAAGCGCGCCGCGGAGGAGACGGCCGGCGCCGACGGGTTCGTCGGCCACCTCGGCGGCGACGACTTCGTCGCGGTCGTGCCCGCCGCGTCCGCCGAGGAGTTCGCCCGCCGCGCGACCGCCGCCTTCGACGTGCGCGTGCCGAGCCTGTACGACCCCGAGGACGCCACCGCCGGATACGTCGAGGTCCACGATCCGTACGGGGCGCCGCGGCGAACCGGGATCGTGTCGCTGTCCATCGGCCTCGCGGTCCCCCCGGCGCAGTCGACCCCCCAGGGCCCGCAGGCCGACCCGTCGGGCCACCGGGCGCTGCTCGCCGCCGCCGCCGAGCGCCGGGACGCCGCCAAGCACCAGCACGGGTCCAGCTACGACATCGACCGGAGCGCCGGCGGGTGACGCCGCGGCCCGACGGTCGCGGCCCGACAGCCGACGCTCGCCAGGAGAGGAACTTGGCAACCGCACACCCACACGACGGCCAGCCGCCGGCCCGGCCCAGCCAGGCCAGCCAGCAACGCAGCGACGCCGCCTGGATGGCGCGCGCGCTCGCGCTCGCCGAGCGCGGCCGCGGCCACACCAGCCCCAACCCGATGGTCGGGGCGGTGCTCGTCCGCGACGGCAAGGTGATCGGCGAAGGCTGGCACCAGGCGCCCGGCCAGCCGCACGCCGAGGCGGTCGCGCTGGCCGCTGCCGCCGCCGCGGCCCGGGGCGCCACCCTGTACGTGACGCTCGAGCCGTGCGCGCACACCGGCCGCACCCCACCGTGCGCCGACGCCGTGGCCAGCGCGGGGGTCGCGCGCGTGGTCGCGGCGCTGGTCGACCCCGACCCGCGCGTGGCCGGCGCCGGCTTCCGCCGGCTGCACGCCGCCGGGGTGGAGCTGTCGGTCGGCGACAGCGCGGACGCCGCCGCCGAGCAGAACGCGGCCTACCTGGTCCACCGGCGGCTCGGCCGCCCGCGGATCACCTGCAAGGCGGCCGCCAGCCTGGACGGTAAGGTCACCGCGGCCGACGGCAGCTCGCAGTGGATCACCGGGCCGGCCGCGCGCGCCGACGCGCACCGGCTGCGCGCCGAGTCCGACGCCGTGGCCGTCGGCTCGGGGACCGCGCTCACCGACGACCCGGGCCTCACCGCGCGGCCGCCGAACATCGAGGTGATCCGCCCGCCACTGCGCGTGCTGGTGGACACCTCCGGCCGCGTGCCGGCGACCGCGCGCCTGTTCTCGTCGGAGGCGCCCACGCTCGTGGCCACCACCGGCCGCGCCTCCGCCGGCGCCCGCGAGGCGTGGGTCCGCGCGGGCGCCGAGGTGCTGATCCTCCCGGCCGGCCCCCACGGGGTCGACCTGGTGACGCTGGTGCGGGCGCTGGGGGAGCGCGGCGTCCTGGAGCTGATGGTCGAGGGCGGCCCCACCCTGCAGGCGAGCCTGTGGGCCGCGGGCCTGGTGGACCGGCTGGTCTGGTACCTGGCGCCGATCGTGCTCGGGGGGGCCGCGACCCCGGGGCTGGTCCCCGGCGTGGTCGCGCCGACGCTCGCCGCCGCGCGGCAGCTCCAGATCGCGGTCGTCCGGCCGGTCGGCCCGGACCTGCGGGTGATCGCCTACCCCAAGCCGGTCGCGCACGCGCCCGGCCGGGCCGCCGCGGGCGACCGGCCCGTACCGGCCTCCGCCAGCCGGACGCTCTAGTGTTCACCGGCCTGGTCGAGGGCCTCGGCAGCGTCCGGGCCGAGCCCGCCGGGGAGGACGAGCTGCGGCTGCGCGTGGACGCCCCCTGGCTGCGGGAGGGGCTGGCACGCGGCGACTCCGTGGCGGTCAACGGCTGCTGCCTCACCGCCGCCGAGCTGACCGGCGAGGGGTTCGTCGCCGACGTCGTCCCCGAGACGCTGCGGCGGACCGCGCTCGGGCGGCTGCGCGCGGGCGACGAGGTCAACCTGGAGCGGCCGCTGGCGACCGGCGGGCGCTTCGGCGGGCACCTGGTCCAGGGGCACGTCGACGGGCTCGGCCGGGTGCTCGCGCGCGGCCCGGCGGCCGGCGGCCAGGAGCTGCGCGTCGGCCTGGACCACGAGCTGGCACGCTATGTGGTGCCCAAGGGCTCGGTCGCGGTGGACGGGGTGAGCCTCACGGTCGCCGCGGCCGGCCCGGACTGGTTCACGGTCGCGCTGGTCCCGCACACCCTGGCGGTGACCACCCTGGGCCGGCGCGGACCGGGGGACCTGGTACAGCTGGAGGTCGACGTGATCGCCAAGTACGTGGAGCGCCTGCTGGGCGCGTGGACCGGCGGGCCGGCCGGCCCGCCGCCGGCGGACGTGGAGGCGCCGGGATGAGCTTCGCGACCATCGACGAGGCGGTCGCCGCGGTCGCCGCCGGCGAGATCGTCGTCGTCTGCGACGACGCCGACCGCGAGAACGAGGGCGACCTGATCATGGCCGCCGACGCCGTCACGGTCGAGAAGGTCGGCTTCTTCGTGCGCCACACCTCGGGCGTGATCTGCATGCCGATGCTCGGGGAGCGGCTGGACGAGCTGGACCTGCCGCTGATGGTCCCACTCAACACCGAGAGTCAGCGGACCGCCTTCACCGTCTCGGTCGACGCGCGCGCGGGCACGTCCACCGGGATCTCCGCGGCGGACCGCGCCCGGACCATCCAGGCGCTGATCGACCCGGCGACGCGGCCGGCGGACCTGGCCCGGCCGGGGCACATCTTCCCGCTGCGCTACCGCGAGGGCGGGGTCCTGAAGCGCGGCGGGCACACCGAGGCCGCGATCGACCTGGCCCGGCTCGCGGGCCGCGCCCCGGCGGGCGTGCTCGCGGAGGTGGTCAACGAGGACGGGTCCATGGCACGGCTGCCCGACCTGGAGCGGTTCGCCGCCGACCACGGGCTGAAGATCATCTCCATCGCCGAGCTGATCCGCTACCGCCGCCAACGCGAGCGGCTGGTCCGCCGGGTCGCCGAGGCGGTCATCCCCACGCCCTGGGGGGACTTCACCGGCTACGCCTACGAGTCGCTGCTGGACGGCGAGCAGCACCTGGCCCTGGTCCGCGGGGCGGTGCAGGGCATGGACGACGTGCTCGTGCGGGTGCACTCCGAGTGCCTCACCGGCGACGTGTTCGGCTCGCTGCGCTGCGACTGCGGCCCGCAGCTCGCCCAGGCGGTCGAGCGGGTCGCCGCCGAGGACCTCGGCGTGGTCGTCTACCTGCGCGGCCACGAGGGGCGGGGCATCGGGCTGGCGCACAAGCTGGCCGCGTACAACCTCCAGGAGCAGGGCCGCGACACCGTGGACGCCAACCTGGAGCTGGGCCTGCCGGTCGACAGCCGCGAGTACGGCATCGGCTCGCAGATCCTGGTCGACCTCGGCATCACCACCATGCGGCTGATGACCAACAACCCCGCCAAGTACGGCGGGCTGGAGGGCTTCGGCCTCAAGATCGTCGAGCGCGTCCCGCTGCCGCCGCGCCCGACCCGGCAGAACCTGCGCTACCTGCAGACCAAGGTGGAGCGCATGGGGCACCTGATCGAGCTGCCGCCGGCACCGGACGGCGGCACGGGCTCGGCGACGACGGGGGGGTAGGGCATGGGCGCCAGCTACGAGGGCGGCCTGGACGGCGGCGGCCGCCGCTTCGCGCTCGCGGCCAGCCGGTTCAACCGGCTCGTCACCGACCTGCTGGTGACGGGCGCCCGCGAGGAGCTGCGCCGGCTGGGCGTGGCCGACCGCGACGTCGACATCGCCTGGGTCCCGGGCAGCTTCGAGCTGCCGCTGGTCGTCGCCAGGCTCGCCCGCAGCGGCCGCTACGCGGGCGTGGTCGCGCTCGGCGCGGTGATCCGCGGGGAGACGCCGCACTTCGACCACGTCGCCGGCCAGGCGGCCGCCGGCCTCGCCGAGGTCGCCCGGACCAGCGGCGTCCCGGTCGGCTTCGGCGTGCTGACCACCGAAACGCTCGAGCAGGCGCTGGACCGCGCGGGGGGCAAGGCCGGCAACAAGGGCGCGGACGCGGCCCGGGCCGTGCTGGAGACGGCCAGCCTGCTCGAGGCGATCGACAAGGAAGCGCACGACAGGGAAGCGGACTAGGAGCGGCGGTCGCGTGCTGAAGCTGGTGCTCCCCAAGGGCAGCCTCGAACCCGCCACGCTGGCGCTGTTCGACGCCGCCGACCTGCCCGTCAAGCGCGGCAGCGACCGCGCCTACCACGGCTCGATCGACGACCCCCGGGTCGAGCGCGTGTCGCTGCTGCGTCCCCAGGAGATCCCGCGCTACGTCGCCGAGGGCTTCTTCGACCTGGGCATCACCGGCCGTGACTGGATCGAGGAGACCGGCGCGCAGGTCACCGCGCTGGCGGAGCTGCCGTACTCCAAGCGGACCGCCAACCCCGTCCGGCTGGTGCTCGCGGTCCACCGCGACCTGGGCGTCACCGACCCCGGGCAGCTGCCTCCCGGCCTGCGCGTGTCCACGGAGTTCCCCAACCTGACCGGCCGCTACTTCGAGCGGCTGGGCCTGGAGGCGCGCATCTTCCCCTCGCACGGCGCCACCGAGGCCAAGGTGCCCGAGATCGTCGACGCGATCGTCGACCTCACCGAGACCGGCTCGACCCTGCGGCGCAACGGCATGGTCGTGATCGCCGAGCTGCTGCGCTCCTACACCGAGGTGATCGCCAACCCCGCCGCCGCCGCCGACCCGGAGCGCCGGCAGGCGATGGAGGACCTGGTGACGCTGCTGGTCGGCGCGGTCACCGCGCGGGGCCGCTGCCTCATCAAGCTCAACGTCGCCGACCAGGACCTCGAGCGGGTGCTGGCCGTGCTCCCGGCGATGAAGGCGCCGACCGTCAACGAGCTGGCCGACTCCGGCTACCACGCGGTCGAGACGGTCGTGGACAAGTCCTCGGTGAACCGGCTGATCCCGACGCTGAAGGCCGCGGGCGCCTTCGACATCCTGGAACTCCCGATCGCCAAGATCGTGGCCTGAGGCGGTCCGTCTCCGATCGGTTCCGGTACCTTCACCCGTCTCGTCTGGTTCGATCCAAAACCGGTTGCTTGTATGGATTGTTCCCCTGAGTTATGTTCCGCCGCGCCCGGCAGCGGTCCCCGGCAAAGGGCGGCGGGGAGCGGGCGCGAGGAGGGGAAGGAACGTTGCCTGACGGCACGGTCAAGTGGTTCAGCAACGAGAAGGGGTACGGGTTCATCGCCCGCAGCGGTGGTGACGACGTGTTCGTCCACTACACCGCGATCAACATGGACGGCTACAAGACCCTCGCCGAGGGACAGGCCGTCGAGTTCGACATCACCGACGGCCCGAAGGGGCCGCAGGCCTCCAACGTCCGCCCGCTTGTCTGAGCGGGAGGCGGACGCCCGGGACGGTGCAGGCGCCGCCGCCGGGCGGACCACACGGCCCCGCCGCGTGACGCGGCGGGGCCGTGTGGACTGGCGGGGCCGCGAGCGCCCCACGACCGGCTCAGTCCTGGCCGGGCACCCACAGCCCCGAGTGCGGCCGCTCGATCCCGGGCTCGGTGGGCTCCGCCGGCGGCGCGGGCTCCGGCCGGTCCGCCGGGGCGCCGTCGCCGCCGGCGTCGTGGCTCCCGCCCTCGTGCTCGGTGACGCTCACGTACGCCATGCGCACCTGCGCGAGCGCGTCCCGCAGCTCGCCCTCGACCGCGCCCAGCCGCCCCTGCGTCCCGGCCAGCAGCCCTCCGAGCGCATCGACCAGCAGCCGCGCCGCGTCGAGGTCCCGGTAGCGCCGGTGCTGATCGGGCGGGAGCCCGAGCCGGACGTAGGCGAGCGTCAGCAGTGACAGCGCGGTCTGCGCGACCAGGTCGCCCGCCGACACCGAGCCGAGCTGCTCGCCCAGCTCCCCCAGCGGGTCCGCGCCCGCCCCGGCCTGTCCCCCCGGACCCCCCTGGTCCGACCGGGGGGGCTGCGCTTCGCTCCGCCCCCCCCGCTCCTCCCCCAGGCTGCGGGGCGCTTCGCTCCGCCCCCCCGGTCCCCCCCGGTCCCCCCCGGAATACCGGTCGTCCGACAACCGTTCCTCCTCTCGAATCCACGCTCCACCGTGCCACAGGACCCTGCTCCCGAACGTCGCGAAACTCCGACGTCCGGAGCACCGGGCAACCTCGACACTGCCACGAGGCGGCTGCTACAGTACCGCTGTTCGCAGCAGGTTCCGGTGCAGTCCAGTACGTCCGACGAGGGGTTCGGCGTCCTCGCCGTGACGCCTCGGCGGTACGGTTGGCAGAGCCCGCCGAAACCGTGGTGGAGCGGCCCTTCGGCCGCCTTTTTGCTTTTCCGGTCGTCGACTGGAGGAAGGAGTGATGCCGCATCAGCGTTGAGCCGAGGATCAACGAGCGCATCCGGGCCCCGCAGGTCCGGGTCGTCGGCGCCGCCGGCGAGCAGCTCGGGGTCATGAGCATCGCCGAGGCCGCGCGGATCGCGTCGGAGCAGGACCTGGACCTGGTCGAGGTCGCGCCGCTCGAGCGCCCGCCGGTCTGCAAGGTCATGGACTACTCCAAGTTCAAGTACGAGCAGGCGATCAAGGCCAAGGAAGCGCGCCGCAAGCAGAACCTCGTGGTCCTCAAGGAAATGAAGATGCGGCCCAAGATCGACCCGCACGACTACGAGACCAAGAAGGGTCACGTCGTGCGGTTCCTCAAGCAGGGTCACAAGTTCAAGGTCACGATCATGTTCCGTGGTCGCGAGATGGCGCACACCGAGCTCGGCCGGCGCCTGCTGGAGCGCCTGGCGACCGACATCACCGAGCTGGCGCAGGTGGACAGCCCGGCGCGCCAGGACGGGCGCAACATGATCGCCGTGTTCTCCCCCCGCAAGGGCGCGGCACCCTCGCGCCGGCCGCAGCAGCAGCCGCCGCCGCCGGCGCAGCAGGAGCAGCAGCCCGGCAGGCGTGCCGCACCCGCCGGGACGTCGTAGGATGCACGCTGCTCCGCTCATGCGCGCAAGGATCACCCGATGCCCAAGATGAAGACGCACCGCGGCGCGGCGGCCCGCTTCCGGACCACCAAGGGGGGCAAGCTCCTCCGCCGCCAGACCAAGCTGAACCACATCCTCGAGAAGAAGTCCCCGAGCCACAAGCGCCGGCTCGCGCGGGTCGCCAAGGTCTCCCGCGGCGACCGGCGCAGCGTCCGCCGCATGCTCGGGCTGTAGGCGGAGAACCCAGATGGCGAGAGTCAAGCGAGCGGTCCACGGCGCCAAGGCCAAGCGCGCCACCATGGCGATGGCCAAGGGCTACCGGGGCAGCCGCAGCCGGCACTTCCGTGCCGCCAACGAGCAGGTGATGCACTCCCTGCGGTACGCCTACCGCGACCGCCGGGCCCGCAAGGGCGACTTCCGCAAGCTGTGGATCGCCCGGATCAACGCGGGCGCGCGCGCCAACGGCCTGACCTACAACCGCTTCATCGCGGGACTGCGTCAGGCAGGCGTGGAGCTGGACCGCAAAGTGCTCGCGGACATCGCCGTCAACGACGCGGCCGCGTTCGCCACCCTGGTCGAGACCGCTCGGGAGGGCCTGGCCGGCCAGCCCGCCTAGCGCCGGGCGGGGTCGATGGGCAGCAGCACGGGACGGCTGGAGGGCCGCCCGGCCGGAGCGCCCCGGCGCTCGGGGGGGAGCACGATCACCAGCCTCCGCAACCCGGTGGTCCAGGCCGTGCGCAGGCTCGCGCGGCCCGCGTCCGCTCCTGCCGGCAGGTTCCTGGTCGAGGGCGCCCGCGGCCTGGGCGCCGCGGTCGACGCCGGGGCCCGGCTGGACACCGTGCTGGTCACCGCCGGCGCGCGGGTGCGCCACCAGGCGCTGGTCGAGGCCGCGGCCGCGGGCGGGGCGCGCGTGCTGGAGGTCACCGAGCCGGTCATGTCCGCGCTCGCCGGCACCCTCAGCCCCCAGGGCCTGGTCGCCG
Organism: Actinomycetes bacterium; assembly: GCA_035263405.1. Taxonomy (GTDB): domain Bacteria; phylum Actinomycetota; class CALGFH01; order CALGFH01; family CALGFH01; genus DATFRI01. Next base: position 50,556 of record DATFRI010000116.1, read on the forward strand.
TCGCGCGCTCGGTGACCCGCCCCCTCGCCGAGCTGCCGGCCGCGCCCGAGCTGGTGTGCGTGCTCGACCAGGTCCGCGACCCCGGCAACGCCGGCACGGTCCTGCGCGCCGCGGACGCCGCCGGCGCGGACGCGCTGGTCACGACCGCCGGCTCGGTCCGCATGGAGCACCCCAAGGTCGCCCGTGCCGCCGCCGGGAGCCTGTTCCACCTGCCCGTCGTCGACGGCCGGCCCTGGCCCGAGATCGCCGCCGCCCTGCGCGAGCGCGGCCTGGTCGTGCTCGGCGCCGACGCCCGCGCCCCCGTCGGGGTCGACCAGGCGCCGCTGGAGTCGCCGTGCGCGCTGGTGCTCGGCAACGAGGCGCACGGGCTCGGCCCGGACGTCCGGGCCGGCTGCGACCTGCTGGTCAGCCTGCCGATCCGCGGCCGCGCCGAGAGCCTCAACCTCGCCGCCGCCGCGGCCGTGCTGCTGTACGAGGCGGCGCGGCGCAAGGCGGCGGCCCGCGCCCGGGCGGAGGCCGGCGGTGCCTGAGCGCCCACCGGAGCTGCCCGGCCTGGAGGCACTGCCGGACGCCGCCGTCGTGATCGATGCGGACGGCCTGGTCAGCGCCGCCAACGCGGCGGCGGAACGGCTCGCGGGGGCGGCCGCCGGCTCGCTCCACGGGCGCCCGTTCGACCAGGCGGTGCCCGTCCGCGACCAGCAGGGCAGCACCTGGTGGCGGTGCACCGCGCAGCTCCGCGCGATGCGCGGGGTCCGCGCCACGCCGCCGCGCGAGCTGGTGCTCACCACGACCCGGGGCGAGCGGCTGGTCGACCTCGCCGCCGCGTTCGTGCGCGATCCCGACGGCTCGGTCCGCTGGACGGTCTGCACGCTGCGCGACGCCGCCGCCCGCCACCGCGCGGAGTCGGCGCGGGCCGAGCTGGTCAGCACCCTCGCGCACGAGCTGCGCTCGCCCCTGACCAGCGTCAAGGGCTTCAGCGCCACCCTGCTGCACCGCTGGGAGCGGTTCGGGGACGAGCAGAAGCGCCACATGATCGCCACCATCCACGCCGACGCGGACCGCGTCACCAGGCTGATCCGCGAGCTGCTGGACGTCTCGCGGATCGAGGCCGGGCGCGTGGAGCTGTCCCGCCGCATGGTCGAGCTGCCCGAGGTGGCGGAGGCCGTCGCCGAGCGGTTCCGGGTCACCTCGTCCAACCACCGCCTCACCACCGCGTTCCCGGCGGGCTTCCCCAGCGTCTATGCTGACCGGGACAAGCTCGAGCGGGTGCTCACGAACCTGGTGGAGAACGCGGTGACCTACAGCGCGGGCGGGACGGTGACGATCAGCGGCACGGTCGCCGACGACCACGTCGAGATCGCCGTCCACGACGAGGGCCCCGGGATCCCCGCCGAGCAGCTCCCGCTGATCTTCTCCAAGTTCTGGCGCCCGGCGGGCAGCCGCAGCTCGTCCGGAACCGGCCTCGGGCTGTACATCACCAAGGGCCTGGTCGAGGCGCACGGCGGCCGGGTCTGGGCCAGGTCGGAGCCCGGCGACGGCACCGAGGTCCGATTTCTCCTGCCCCGCGGGGGCCTGGAGCCGGCCGGCGCCGAGTAGCGCCGACCGATCCACCCGCGGGGCCGCCGTCCCGCACCGGCGACGCGCGCGTGGGATGCTCACTCCCGCCCCGGCCTGCTCGTCCCGGCCCAGCTCGCCAAGGAGTCGCCCCGACATGCCCGACCCCGACCAGGACCCCCGACCCGACCCCGACCTCGACGCCGCCGCCGCGGCCGGGCGCGCCGCCATCGCCGCCGCCGGCGACCTCGACGAGCTGCGCGCCGCCGAGCAGGCCCACCTCGGCCGGCGCTCCCCGCTCGGCGAGGTGCAGCGCGGCCTCGGCCGCCTCGGCCCCGACGCCCGGCGGGCCCTCGGCCAGCGCCTGAACGCCACCCGGGGCGCGCTCGCCGACGCCCTCGCCGGCCGCCGCGCCGAGCTGGAGGCCGCCCGCGACGCGGCGCTGCTGGAGGCCGAGCGCCTGGACGTCACCCTGCCCGGCCGCGTGCCGCCGGCCGGCGCGGTCCACCCGCTCACCCGCACCGCCGACGAGGTCGTCGACGTGTTCCTCGGCCTCGGCTACCGCGTCGCCGAGGGGCCCGAGGTCGACACCGACTGGCACAGCTTCCAGGCCCTCAACATCCCGCCCGACCACCCGGCCCGGTCGATGCAGGACACCCTGTACGTGACCGAGCCCGACGGCGAGGTCGGCCGGCTGGTGCTGCGCCCCCACACCAGCCCCGTGCAGGTCCGCACCATGCTCGCCCAGCCGCCGCCGGTGTACGTGGTGGTGCCCGGTCGCTGCTACCGCGCCGACACCCCCGACGCCACCCACGTGCCCGTCTTCGGCCAGGTCGAGGTCCTCGCGGTCGACTTCGACCTCACCATGGGCGACATGAAGGGCACGCTGCTGGCGTTCGCGCGGGCCTACTTCGGCGAGGCGCGCGAGATCCGGCTGCGGCCGTCGTACTTCCCGTTCGTCGAGCCGGGCGCCGAGATGGACGTGTCGTGCTTCGTCTGCGGCGGCCGGGGGCGGCTGGCCACCGGGGCGACCTGCCGCACCTGCCGGGGGGAGGGCTGGATCGAGCTGCTCGGCTGCGGCATGGTCCATCCCAACGTGCTCGCCGCCGCCGGCTACGACCCCGACAAGGTCTCCGGGTTCGCGGCCGGCATGGGGATCGAGCGGCTGTACATGCTCCGTTCGGGCCTCGCCGACCTGCGCGTCCTCACCGACACCGACCTGCGCTGGCTGGCCCGCGCCTGAACCCACGAAAGGAGCCGCTCCCGTGCGGGTTCCGCTCTCCTGGCTGGCCGACCACGTGGACGTCCGCGTCCCGGTGACCGAGCTGGCCGAAAAGCTCACCTTCGTCGGCCTCGAGATCGAGTCGGTCGACCACGTCGGCGCGGAGGTCGCCGGCGTCGTCACCGCGCGCGTGCTCGCGGTCGACCCCCACCCCGACGCCGACCGGCTGGTCCTGGTGCGCGTGGACGCCGGCGGCGCCGAGCACCGCGTCGTCTGCGGCGCCCGCAACTTCGCCCCCGGCGACGTCGTCCCGCTCGCCGCGCCGGGCGCCAAGCTGCCCGGCGGGATCGAGGTCGGGCGCAGGCGCGTCCGCGGGGTCGACTCCGAGGGCATGCTCGCCAGCGCGCGCGAGCTGGGCGTGTTCGACGACCACGCGGGCATCCTCGTGCTCCCGCCCGACACCGAGGTCGGCGCCGACGTGGTCGAGGCGGTCGGGCTGCGCGACACCGTGCTGACGGTCAAGACCTTCCCCAACCGCGGCGACACGATGTCGATCCGTGGCGTCGCGCGCGAGGCCGCGCTGGCCCTCGGCGCCGAGCTGAAGCCGCTGGACCTCGACGTGCCCGAGACCGGCCCGCCCGCCGGCACGCTCGCCACGGTCGCGGTCGAGGACGCCGAGGGCTGCCCGCTGTACGTCGCCCGCGTCGTCGAGGGCGTGGACGCGGCCAGGCCCTCGCCCCTGTGGATGGCGCGGCGGCTGTGGCTGTACGGGCAGCGCCCGCTCGGCGCCGTCGTCGACGTCACCAACTACGTGCTGATCGACGTCGGCCAGCCGCTGCACGCGTTCGACCTGGACCGGGTCCCCGGGCAGGGGATCCTCGTGCGCCGCGGCCGCGCCGGCGAGGTCGTGCGCACCCTCGACGGCCGCGACCGCGTGATGACGCCGCAGGACACCCTGATCAGCGCCGGTGCCGAGGCGCTCGCGCTCGCCGGGATCATGGGCGGGGAGAGCTCCGAGGTCGGCCCGTCCACCTCGCGGGTGCTGCTGGAGTCGGCCCACTTCCCGCCGCGCACCGTCCGCCGCACCATGCGCCGCCTGGGGATGCAGACCGAGGGCGCGCAGCGCTGGGCGCGCGGCGTCGACCCGGCCGGCGCCGCGCCCTCGGCCGACCGTGCCGCCGCGCTGATCGCCCGGCTCGCCGGCGGCAGCGTCGCCCGCGGCCGGCTCACCGCCGGCCCCGGCGTCCCCGAGCGCGCGGTCGTCCGGCTGCCCTGGCCCCGCTCCGCCGAGCGCCTGGGCGCCCCCGAGGACCCCGGCTTCGCCGTGCCCTGGCTGGAGGGCGTCGGCTGCCGCGTCGCGGTCCGCGGGCAGGTCGTCGAGGCGGTCCCGCCGAGCTGGCGCTTCGACCTGGAGGGCTGGGCCGACCTGGAGGAGGAGGTCGCCCGGCGCTGGGGCTACGACAAGCTGCCCTCCACCCTGCCCAGGGCCAGCGGCGGCAGGCTCACCCACGAGCAGCGCCAGCGCCGCCGCGCGCGCGACGTGCTCGCCGGGCTCGGGCTGGTCGAGGTCCAGACCGAGCCCTTCCTCGCCGCGAGCGCGTTCGACGCGCTCGAGCTCGCCCCCGACGACCCGCGCCGGACCACGCTGCGCGTGGCCAACCCGCTCGACGAGCAGGAGCCGCTGCTGCGCACCACGCTGCTGCCCGCCCTCGCCGGGGTCGCCAGGCGCAACCTCGACCGCGGCCTGGCCGGCGTGGCGGTGTTCGAGCTGGCCGTGACTTTCCTGCCCGAGCCCGGCACGACCCCGGGCCCCGCGGTCCCCGCCGCCGGCGCCGGCCGCTCGCGCCCGGCCCTGGCCGGGCACGCCCCGGCCGACGTCCCCGAGATCGGGCACGAGGAGCCGATGCTGCTGGGCGTCCTGCTGGCCGGCCGGCGGCCGGCCGCGCGCTTCGACGAGCCCGCGCCCGCGTACGAGTTCGCCGACGCCAAGGGCGTGGTGGAGGCGCTGGTGCGCGCGCTCGGCGTCGACGGCGTCCGCTACGACGCCGAGGAGGCGCCGCCGTTCCACCCCGGCCGCTGCGCGGGCGTGCGCCTCGGGACGCGCCCGCTCGGCCTGGTCGGGCAGCTGCACCCGCGGGTCGCGGCGCGGCTGGAGCTGCCCGCGCAGACCTTCGCGGCGGAGCTGTGGCTCACCCCGCTGCTGGAGGCCGTGCCCGTCATGCGCCCCGCCCCGGACGCCTCGCCGTTCCCCGAGCTGTCCTTCGACGTCGCGTTCCTGGTCCCGCCCGGGGTTACGGCCGCCGCGCTGGAGGACGTGCTGCGCGACGCCGGGGGCCGGCTGCTCCGGCGGCTGGAGCTGTTCGACGCCTACCAGGGCCCGCCGCTGCCCGAGGGCCACCGCAACCTCGCCTACCGGGTCGCGCTGCGGGCGCCCGACCGGACCCTGAGCGACGCCGACGGCGCCGCCGTCCGCGGCCGCATGGAGGCCGAGGCGGGCGCCCGCCTGGGCGTCGAGCTCCGCACGGGCGTCTGACCGAGACCCGGGCAGACGGGCAGAGCACGACGGAACCGACCGATGAAGGCTAGGCTGACCGCAGGATGATCGACTTCACCGTGGCAGGGGTCGACGGGGGGGTGTGCGCCCCCCGCGGCTTCCGTGCCGCCGGCGTGGACGCCGGGCTGACCTCCGGCGCAGGACCCGATCTGGCGCTCGTGGTCAGCCAGCAGCCGGCGGTCGCGGCCGCGCGCCTGACCGCCAACCGGTTCGCCTCGGCCCCGGTCCGCTGGTCACGCGAGCGCCTGGCCGGCGGCCGGGCCAGGGCGGTGCTCGTGCACGCCGGCAGCGCCAACGCCGCCACCGGCCCGGGCGGCGACGCCGACGCGGCCGCGCTCGCCGCCGCCTGCGGGGACGCGATCGGCTGCCCGCCCGAGGAGGTCCTGCTGCTCGGGACCGGCCGGCTCGGCGACCGCCTGGACCTGGGCGCGGCGGGGGAGGGCATCGGCCGCGCCGCCGGGCTGCTGTCGCGCCGTGGCTCCGCCGACGTCGCCCGCGCGCTCGGAGCCGGCGGCGATCCCGTCCGCGAGCAGGCGGTCGCGGTCGCCTGGGCCGAGGGGGAGGTCCGCATCGGGGCCGTCGCCAAGGCGTCGACCCCGTTCGCCCCCTCGTTCGCGACCACCCTCGCGGTGCTCGCGACCGACGCCACCATCGGCCTCGAGCTGCTCGACGCGACGCTGGCGCGGACCGTCGCCCGCTCCTTCGAGCGGGTCCTGGTCGACCAGGGACCCGGCGTCGGCGACGCCGTGGTCCTGCTCGCCGGCGGCGGCGCCGCGGCACCGGCGCTCACGCCCGGCTCCGAGGGGGCGGCGGCGTTCGAGTCCGGGCTCGGCCAGCTCTGCGAGGCGCTCGCCGAGAGCCTGGCGGCGCGCCTGCCCGGCGCCCGCAAGCTGCTGGTCATCACCGTGCACGGGGCGGCCACCCACGGGCAGGCGCTCCAGGCCGCGCGCGCGGTCGCCGGGTCGCTGGCGCTGCGGACCGGCCTGGCCGCGGGCGTCGCGGCGTGGCCTCCGGTCCTGGTCGCCCTCGGCTCGACCGCGGTCGAGTTCTCCCCCGAGCAGGTCAGCGTCCGGTTCGGGCCGGTCACGGTCGTGCTGGGCGGGCGCCTGGCACCGCACGACGAGGGCGCCGTCGCCGCCGTCGCCGCCAAGAGCCAGATCGACCTCGCCATCGATCTCGGCGTCGGTGCCGCCGCCGCGAGCGTGACCACCACCGACCTTTCCCCCGAGGCCCTCGCCAGCCTGGCCGGCGGGTCCCGGACCGCGGATCCGGACGGCACGGCCCCGGACCCCGGCGCATGAGCGGTGGTGGCCGCGCCTCCGGCCGCATGAGAGACTTCGGTCGCTCCTGCCCCGCCGAGGCGTACGCGACGCCACCCCGGTCCAGGCGGACACGGAGGACTCGGCAGCGGGACGCCTTCACCCACCACAGAAAGGCCCGCCCGTGAACCGACAGCGGGTGCTGGTCGTCGAGGACGACGCAAGTGTCCGAGGCCTGGTCCAGGTCATCCTGGAGGACGAAGGCCTGGAGGTCTTCACGGCGGCCGACGGGTCGGAGGGCCTGCGCCTGGCCCGCGAGCTGGCTCCCGCGGCGGTCGTCCTGGACGTCATGATGCCGGGCCTCGGCGGTCCCGAGGTGATCCGCCGGCTGCGCCGCGACGACGGCTCCCTGCCCTTCGGGGTGCTCGTGCTGACCGGTGCCCCCGAGACCGTCGAGTCGCTGCGCGACGAGCTCGGGACCGACGCGGTGATGGAAAAGCCCTTCGACATCGGCGCGCTCGCCGCCCGCGTGCGCGTGCTGGCGCAGTCCGGCCGATTCGAGACCCCCCACGACGGGCACGCGCCCGGCGCCCGGCCTCCCCGGTAGGAGCACGCATGCCAAAGCGAGACTTCCTCAGCATCGACGACCTCGCACCCGACGAGCTGGTCGCGCTGCTCGACGGCGCCGACAAGCACAAGGCGGACCGCCGTCCGCTGGCGCTGCTCGCCGGCCGGACGGTCGCGCTGCTGTTCGAGAAGCCCTCCACCCGCACGCGCGTCTCGTTCGACGTGGCCGTGCACGAGCTCGGCGGTCACCCGCTGCCGCTCGCCGCCGGCGAGCTGCAGCTCGGACGTGGCGAGAACATCGAGGACACCGCCCGGGTCCTGTCGCGCTACGCGCACGCGATCGTGCTGCGCACGTTCGCGCAGGACAACCTCGAGCGGATGGCCCGCGCCGCCACGGTGCCGGTGGTCAACGCGCTGAGCGACTACTCCCACCCCTGCCAGGCGCTCGCCGACATGCAGACGATCCGCGAGCGCAAGGGCCGGCTGGCCGGGGTGCGGCTGGCCTACCTCGGCGACGGCAACAACGTCGTCCACAGCCTGCTGTTCGCCGGGGCCAAGCTCGGCATGCAGGTCGCCGTCGCCACGCCGAGCGGCTACGAGCCGATCCCCCAGGTGGTCGGCCGGGCCACCGACATCGCCGCCGAGACCGGCGGGGTGATCGAGCTGACGCACGACCCACGCACCGCCGTCAAGGGCGCCGACGTCGTCTACACCGACGTGTGGGCGTCGATGGGCCAGGAGCCGGAGGCCGAGGAGCGCACGTTCATGTTCCGGCCCTACCAGCTCAACACCGACGTGCTCGCCGAGGCCGCCGCCGACGTCGTCGTCCTGCACTGCCTGCCGGCGCACCGGGGCGAGGAGATCTCCGCGGACGTGCTCGACGGCCCCTTCTCGGCCGCGTTCGACCAGGCCGAGAACCGGCTGCACGCGCAGAAGGCCCTGCTGTGCTGGCTGCTGCTGGGCGCCCCGGATCCGCGGTGACCTGGCGCCGGCCGAGCGTGCCGAGGCGGGCCGGGCCGCTGGCGGCGGTCCTCGCCGGCGCCGCCGCCAGCACCTTCACCACCAGCGTCGCCGCCGGGGTGGCGGGGTTCCAGGCCGACCGTGATCTCCAGCCGCTGGAGTTCACCATCCGTGCGTGCCTGCTGCTCGCGGCCCCCGGCATCGGCGCGATGCTGGCGATGCTGGTCCTGCCCCGCCGTGCGGGGCGGCCGCCGAGCTGGGCGGTGGGCCTCGGGGTCGTCGTCGGCCCGCTGCTCGTGCTGCGGCTGGACCGGATGCTGGGCTATGGCGCCACGGCGGCGCTGGTGACCGCGGCCCTGCTGGCCGCGTGGGCGTTCGTGGGCACCGAGCTGGCCGCCCGCTCCACCGCGCGCGCCGATCCCGGCGCGTCCTGGACCAGGCTCCCGCCCCCCGAGGAAGGCCGGCGCGTGCTCCCGGAGGCCAGCGGGCGGCCCTCGCCGGAGTGAGCGCGCCGCTGGCCGGCCCCGCGCTGGATCCCCTGCCGGCGTCGTTCTTCCTCCAGCCGGTCGTCGAGGCCGCCCGCGGCCTGCTCGGCCGGGTGCTGCTGTCGGACCTGGCCGGGGGCCGCACCGCCGTGCGGATCGTCGAGGCCGAGGCGTACGACGGCTCGGGGCGGGATCCCGCCAGCCACGCCTACCGGGGGCGCACCCGGCGCAACGAGGTGATGTTCGGGCCGCCGGGCCGCCTGTACGTGTACTTCACCTATGGGATGCACTGGTGCGCCAACGTGGTGTGCGCCCCCGAGGGGGTCGCGCAGGCGGTGCTGCTGCGCGCGGGTGAGCCGCTCGAAGGGCTGGCGCTGATGACCGCCCGGCGCGGCCGCGGCGGCGTCCGCGACCTCGCGCGCGGGCCGGCCCGGCTCACGCAGGCGCTCGGGCTGGACGGCAGGGCCAACGGCGCGCAGCTCGCGACCGGGCCGGTCCGGCTCACGGCCGGCTGGCCGGTCGGGGACGCGGAGGTGTCCTGGAGTCCCCGGATCGGGGTCACCGCCGGGCTCGACCGCCTCTGGCGGGTGTACTGCACGGGCAGCCCCTGGGTCTCGCCCGGCCGTCCGGGGGCCGCGCCCCGGCGGCGGCCGCGCCCGCGCTGAGCCGGCCGGAGGAAACCAGGCCGGGCCTCGCCCGGGGCGCGTGCTAGGATCGCCGCCGCCCGGTGTCCAGCCTGACCAGGGGAATTCGAGATCGACGACCAGTCCGTCCCGATCGCCGAGGAGCTGCGCGCCCTCACCCTCGGTGCCGCGCGGGTGCTCCCCGAGGGTGAGCTGGAGGCGCGGCTGCGCCAGGCCCGGTCCGAGGGTCGGGGGCTGCGGGTCAAGCTCGGCATCGACCCGTCCGCCGCGCAGCTCACGCTCGGCCACGCCGTGGTGCTGCGCAAGCTCGCGCAGTTCCAGCGGTTCGGGCACACGGTGGCGCTGATCATCGGCGACTTCACCGGCATGGTCGGCGACCCCACCGGCCGCAGCGAGACGCGCAGGCACCAGACCAGGGAGCAGGTCGCCGAGCACTCCCGGACGTACCTCGAGCAGGTCGGGCGGATCCTCGACGTCTCGGCGGCCGAGGTCCGCCGGAACTCCGAGTGGCTGGCCGAGCAGACGTTCGTCGATGTGGCGGAGCTGGCCACCCACGTCACCGTGGCGCAGCTGCTGGAGCGCGACGACTTCGCCAAGCGCTACGCGCGGCACCAGCCGATCTCCCTGGTCGAGTTCCTGTACCCCCTCATGCAGGGCATGGACTCCGTGGCGGTCCACGCGGACGTGGAGCTGGGCGGCACCGACCAGGAGTTCAACCTGCTGGTCGGCCGGACGCTCCAGCGCGCCCGCGGCCAGCCGGGCCAGATCGTGCTGACCATGCCGCTGCTGGAGGGCATCGACGGTCACCAGAAGATGTCCAAGAGCCTGGACAACGGCGTGTACCTGGACGAGCCGGCCGAGTCCCAGTTCGGGAAGCTGATGAGCATCCCCGATCCGATCGTCGGCAGGTACCTGCGGCTGTGCACCGAGCTGTCACCGGACGAGGTGGCCGGCCTCGACGCTCAGGTCCGGGCGGGGGGCGCGGGCGCCGCCGCGGTCAAGCGCCGGCTCGCGCGCGAGGTGGTCACCCTCTACCACGGGGTGGACGCCGCCGGGCGTGCCGAGCGGGCGTTCGACGCCGGCGTCGCGGCGCGCCGGGGGACGCCCGACGGCCTGGGCGACGTCGAGCTGGCCGAGCTGGCGATCCCGGTCCGGTCCGTGGAGGACGGGCGGGTGCGCGTGCTCGCCCTCCTGGCCGACAGCGGCCTGGTGCGGTCGCGGAGCGAGGCCCGGCGTCTGGTGTCGGCGGGCGCGGTCCGGCTGGACGGTCAGGCGGTGGAGTCCTTCGAACGGGCCTGGCCGGTCGAGGAGCTCGACGGACGCCTGCTCACGGTCGGCCGACGCACTCCCCTGCGCCTGCGCGTGCCGTAGCCGGGGCCTGGGCGGATCGGGTCTTGTCCGGACGGGTGGGTCGAGTGTAGTCTGTCCGGACGGGTGAGACCTACGAGACTGGAACCGTCTTGCTGTCACACTCACTGCCGACCACCGACCATCGGGAGGCCGTGACGAGCCGCTGATCCAGGGCTTCGATCGGCCGCCGAGCGATCCGGCCAGCAGGCCGGGGCGAGGCGGCTCTTCCGTGTTCGGGGAAGGTAGTGGGCATGCCAGCCCGGGTGTTCCACCGGGCTGGGGCAAACGGTCCAGATTGACGCTCGAGAAAGGCCCGTGCTACGGTGCGCGCCGCTCCGGTGCACACCAGGCGGGAACCGCTCGTGCGTGCAAGGGGCACCTCTCTCGGTGTTCTTTGGGAACTCAACAGTGTGCGTGTAGCCAGTGCGCGTGTCCGTCGGCGTGGCCACGGTGCTCGCAGGGTCCTTGGACCGTGTGATGTCGAGGTTGCGTTGATGGTTGCTTTGAGCGCATCCGGGTGACGGGTGAGCTTGGGTTGTGGCGCTGTGGCTGTCCCGGCCGGTTGACTGGTGGGGGAGGTGCAGTGCCGTGACTCTTTAGTCTGGTCATGGCTTCTGTCTGGGCCTGTGGGTTGGGTTTGGGTGGGGTCGTGGTTTGTGATGGAGAGTTTGATCCTGGCTCAGGATGAACGCTGGCGGCGTGCTTAACACATGCAAGTCGAGCGGTGAACCTGCTTCTTTGGGGTGGGGGATCAGCGGCGAACGGGTGAGTAGCGCGTGGGTGACCTGCC
>DATFRI010000117.1:0-3639 GCA_035263405.1 Actinomycetes bacterium
TCGTGCCCGGGGTGGCGCGGACCGGATCGGTGGCGCCGGCCAGGCCGCGGAACGCCTCGATGGCGCGCGGCCCCTCGGCGACCAGGGCGACCAGCGGCCCGGACGTGATGAACTCGACCAGGGAGCCGAAGAACGGCTTGCCGGAGTGCTCCGCGTAGTGGGTCTGGGCCGTGGCTGTCCCGAGGGTACGCAGATCCATGGCGATGATCTGCAGTCCCTTGCGCTCGATCCGGGACAGGACATCCCCGATCAGGCCCCGGCGGACCCCATCCGGCTTGATCAGGACCAGGGTTCGTTCAGTCAAGTAAATTCCCCCTCGCGGCCAGCCCCTGCTGGCTGTCGCGGAAGTTCAGCAGTGACTTGTGCGTGCGCAATCCTACCGGGGCGGAGTGGCGGCGAAGCGACGCCGCCACACCGCCGGCCGCGCGAAGATGTGCAGGCTTCAGGGCGCCTCGCGGTACCGGAGCCCAAGCCAGATCGCGACCGCCCACAGGGCGGCGAAAATCGCGCCGAGCACGAACATCGCCGGGACCACCACGCCGGTCACGATCACCGCCACCTGCAGCAGGCTGCCCGCCGCCAGCGCCCACCGCGGCCCGGACCGGCCTACCACCGCCGCCAGCAGCACCGCGGCGGCGGCCAGCACCCCGCCGGCCACGCCGGCCGCCGCGTGCGGCTCATGCTCGATGGTGATGGCCACCGGTATCGCCAGCCCGATCACGATCGCCTCGAAGACCAGCACGGTGGCGCAGAGCCGCCTCATCCGGGCCGCCTCATCCGGGCCGCCTCACCCCGGGTCAGCTCCTCCCCACCGGCCGCCCCCCGCGTCCCCGCCGGCGCCGAGCAGCACCCGCGCGTCCCCGGCGGTTATCACCGACCCGGTCACCAGCACGCCGGAGCCGCCCAGGCCGTCGGCGGCCGCGTCGTCGGCCAGGCCCACGGCCAGCTCGATCGCGTCGTCGAGCCGGTCCGCCACCCGGACCCGGTCCGGCCCGAACACCCCGGCCGCGAGGTCCGCGAGCTTGCCGGGGTCCATCGAGCGGTCGGAGTGATTGCCCGTCACCACCAGGGCGTCGGCGGCCGGCTCCAGCTGGTCGAGGACGGCCGGCACATCCTTGTCCACGCTGATCGCGAGGACCGCGATCAGCGTGCGGAAGGAGAACGCCTCGGTCACGGCGGCGACGCTGGCCGCCATGCCGGCCGGGTTGTGCGCGGAGTCGGCGATCACCACCGGGCTGCGCCGCAGCACCTCCAGCCGCCCCGGCGACGTCACCATCGCGAACGCCTCCTGCACCAGCTGCTCGCCCAGCGGCTCACCGCCGGGCCCGCCGCTGGCGAACGCCTCGACCGCGGCCAGCGCGCAGGCGGCGTTGGTGGCCTGGTACTCGCCGAACAACGGCAGCAGCAGGTCGCCGTACTCCCCGGCCAGCCCGCGGAGCGCCACGACCTGCCCGCCGACGGCGAGCTCGCGCCGGACGACGCCGAACTCCAGGCCCTCCCGGGCGACGGTCGCGCCCACCTCGGCGGCGTGGCGCAGCAGCACCTCGGCGGCCACGACTGGCTGCTGGGCGAGGACGGCGACCGCGCCGGGCTTGATGATGCCCGCCTTCTCCCCCGCGATCTCCTCAATCGTGCTGCCCAGGTACCGGGTGTGGTCGATGGAGACCGGCGTCACCACCGCGACGGCGCCGTCGGCGATATTGGTCGCGTCCCAGGTCCCGCCCAGGCCGACCTCGACCACCGCCACGTCCACCGGCGCGTCGGCGAAAGCGGCGAAGGCCATCGCGGTGAGCACCTCGAAGAACGACAGCCGCACCGGCTCGCGCTCGTCCACCAGCGCCACGTACGGCGCCACGTCGTCGTAGGTGGCCAGGAACGCCTCCAGCGGCAGCGGCTCGCCGTCGATGACGATCCGCTCCCGGATGTCGCTCAGGTGCGGGCTGGTGAACAGGCCGGTGCGCAGCCCGCGGGCCCGCAGCAGCGTCTCGATCATCCGGGCGGTGGACGTCTTGCCGTTGGTGCCGGTGATGTGGATGACCGGGCAGGCGCGCTGCGGGTCCCCGAGCAGCGTGGCGAGCGCGCTGATCCGCTCCAGGGTGGGCTCGACCGCGTGCTCGGGACGGCGGGCGAAGATCTCCGCCTCGACCTCACGCTTGCGCCGGGCCAGGGCGGGATCGGGCGGCCGCGGGACCGCGCCGGTCAAGCTTCCTCCCGGCTCAGCCCGGCCACGCGGCCCGAGATCCGGGTGATGTCGGCCCGGGCGGCCTCCAGCCGGCGCCGGGTCTCGTCCACCACCTCGCCGGGCGCCTTGGCCAGGAAGGCGTCGTTGGCCAGCTTGCGCTCGGCCTGGTCGGCCTCCTTGCGGGCGGCGGCGAGGTCCTTCTCCAGCCGGCGCCGCTCGGCGGCAACGTCGATCGTGGCCGCCGTGTCCAGCTCGACCGTGACCCCCTCGGCGTCCAGGGACGCGGTCGGGGCGAAGCCGTCGCCGGGTGAGGTCAGCCGGAGCAGCGAGCGGATCGCCTCCTCGTGGTCGGCCAGCCGCGTGCCGCCGATCCCGCCCAGCACGGCCGGGACCGGCTGGCCCGGCCGCAGGCCCTGGTCGGAGCGGAACCGGCGGACCTCGGTCACCAGCGCCATGAGCGAGCCGATCTCGGCCTCGGCCGCCGGGTCGCGGGCCGGCTGCGCGGCGGCCCCGTCGGCTCGCTCGCCCGGCCAGGCGGCGATCACGACCGAGGTCCCGCCGGTCAGCGCGGTCCACAGCTCCTCGGTGACGAACGGGATCACCGGGTGCAGCAGCCGCAGCAGCCGGTCGAGCAGGTAACCGAGCACCTCCCGGGTGACCTGCCCGGCCTGCGGATCCGGCCCGGCCTGTGCTGACTGGGGGGTGAGCGCGGCCTTGGCCAGCTCCACGTACCAGTCGCAGACCTCGTCCCAGGCGAAGTGGTACAGCGCCTCGCAGATCTTGCCGAACTCGAACTGCTCGTACAGCTCGTCCACCTCGGCCGTGACCGCGGCCAGCCGGGACAGGATCCAGCGGTCCGCGGTGGCCAGGCTCGCCGCCTCCGGCGGCGCGTCCGGGACGGTGGCCCCGTTCAGCAGCGCGAAACGGGTGGCGTTCCAGAGCTTGTTGCAGAAGTTGCGGGCGCCGGTCACCCATTCCTCGCCGACCGCGATGTCGCCCCCGGGGCTGGCCCCGCGGGCCAGGGTGAACCGGGTGGCGTCGGCGCCGAACCGGTCGATCCAGTCCAGCGGGTCGACGGTGTTGCCGCGCGACTTGGACATCTTGCGGCCCTGGGCGTCGCGGATCAGGCCGTGCAGGAAGACGTGGCGGAACGGCACCGCGTCGGCCGGGTCGTGGTCGGACATCGCGTACAGGCCGAACATCATCATCCGGGCGACCCAGAAGAACAGGATGTCGTAGCCGGTGACCAGGACCGACGTCGGGTAGAAGCGGCGCAGGTCCTCGGTGTCGTCGGGCCAGCCCAGGGTGGAGAACGGCCACAGCGCGGAGGAGAACCAGGTGTCGAGGACGTCGGGGTCCTGCCGCCAGTCCCCGCCGGCCGGGGGCTTCTCGCCGGGGCCGACGACGCGGACCTCGCCGCCGGGGCCGTACCAGACCGGGATCCGGTGCCCCCACCA
>DATFRI010000118.1:0-27015 GCA_035263405.1 Actinomycetes bacterium
ATGGTGCCGCCGAGCTGCTCGACCCGCCCTTTGACGCTCCACAGCAGGCCCATCTTGCCCGCCGCCGCGAGCGCCGCCTCGTCGTAGGCGAAGCCGGCGCCGTCGTCGCGCACCGACACGACGACCTCGGCGCCGTCCTGCTCGGCGAAGACGCTCGCCGCGCCCGTGCCCGCGTGGCCGGCGACGTTGTCGAGCGCCTGCCTGACCGCGGCGCGCAGCTCCGCGACGTGACCGCCCGGCAGCCACAGGGGCCCGACCGCGCTCACGGTCACGCGCAGGCCCGGCATCGCCGCGGCCAGCTCCTCGATCGCGTCGCGCAGCGCCGCCCGGCCCTGCGGCGGCTGGCCCGGCGGCCGCAGGACCAGCATGCGCAGGGCGCGCTCCTGGCCGGCGGCCAGCTCCGCGAGCCCCACCAGCTCGCTGCCGGGCACCTGCTCGGCCGCGGCCAGCTCGCGCCCGCGCTTGTGCACCATCGCCAGCGACTGCAGCACCGAGTCGTGGATCTGGCGGGCGAGCGACTCGCGCTCGGCCAGGCGGGCGGCACGCTCGCGGGCACGCACGCTCTCGTCCAGCGCCACCCGCAGCTGCGCCGCCGAGCGGTCCAGCAGTCTCGCGAGCAGCCCGACCCCGAAGCCGGCGAGCAGGAAGTTGACCGCGCCGCTGGCCAGCCCGAGCGCCTGGGCGGTGCGCAGCTCCTCGGGACCGGCGCCGTTCAGCACCCGCGCGGCCAGCAGGGCCAGGCCGAGCGTCGCCCCGGCGGCCAGCCCGCCGCGCACGCCCCGGCACGCGCCCCAGGTGAGCGCGGCGACCACCGGGTAGGCGGTGGAGAACACGGGCCGGTCGCCGGCGGCCAGCCGGCCCGGCTCGTTGGCGTAGCCGGCGAGCGCCAGCAGCACGACCGCGAGGGCGAGGTCGGCGGCGAGCACCGGGGAGGACCAGGCCGGCCGGGCGGCGGTCAGCCATGCGGTCCACGCGGCCTCGGCGGCCACCACGACCCAGGCGACGGCGGGGTGGCGCAGCTCCGAGAGGGTCGCGGCCGCGAGCACCGCGGTCCAGGCGACCGTCGCCCAGCGCAGCACGAGGATGCCGAGCGAGAGCGTGGCGCGGGCGCGCTCCGCCTCCGAGCCGCCGTAGGGGCGCTCCTGCGGCGAGGGCGTCACCTCCACCTCCCTGTGTCGGCCGGGCGCCCCGTCCTGAGGCGTCGTGGACAGCTCCGGTGAAGGTGTCCGCGATGCCCTGCTTCGGGGGGGTCCAAGGGTGGTCGGGCAGGCATCGCGGACAGCTTCAGTAGGATCATCGCGCGCATGGCGGCTTCCAACCCAACCCGTTCGCTCGCGATCGTCGGGCTGGCCGTGCTGCTCGGCCTCGGCATCGGGATCCTCGCCGCGTTCATCGCCGGTGGCGAGCGGCCTCCCGATCAGGTCGCGGCGGACACCACGGTCTCGACCACCCCGCTCGCGAGCTTCTGGACGGTGGTCCTGGCGAGCATCCCGACCGGCTCGAGCGGGCAGCAGGCCGCGCAGGAGGGCGCCGAGGCGCGGGTCGAGCAGCTGCGGCGGCGCGGCGTGGCGGCCGAGGTGCTCGACTCCGACCGCTACACCTCGCTCAACAAGGGCTTCCTGGTCGTCTTCAGCGGCCGGTTCGCCGAGGAGGGGGCCGCCCGGGCGCACCAGCGCGAGCTGCGGGCCCGCGGGCTGGACGGCTACGTGCGGCAGGCCCGGCGCTGACGCCCGGCGGGCGACCGTCAGGGTCGCCTGGCGGACGCGTGGCGGGTCCGGCCGCGGTCGGCGAGCAGCGCCCTGGCCGCGGCGCCGAGGAGCAGCAGGCCGGCCAGGATCGGCAGGACCCCGCCGGTCAGCAGGTGCGCGGCGCCGCCGTGGGCGGGGAGCCCGGGGGTGCCGGTGATCGTGACGGGCGGCGCCATCCGGCTCGCCGCGCCCACCGGCAGCGGGACCGCCTCGCGCAGCGCCTCGCGCTCGGCTCCGGCCGCGGCGCTGGCGACCACGCCGACCGAGGCGAGGCCGGCACCGACGGCCGGGCGTGTGCCGCCCGGGGTGGCCCGCTCGGACAGGGCGGCCGCGCTGGGCGTCCGCAGGGCGGCGGCGGTGAACAGCGCACCCGCCAGCCAGACCGCGAGGGCGAGCGCGACGGGGAGCGCGCGTGGCCGGCTGCTGGACCGGGGGGCCGGCGCGGCGGGTCCGGGGGGGCGGAGCGCCGCGCACTCGCCGTCGGGCGGATGCGCGTCGACCATCGTGTCGCCTCCTCGGCGGGGTGTGGCACCCATCACAGCCGGGGGACGCGGCGGCACCTGGCCGCGAACCGCACGCGGGGTGCGGTGCGGGGGGGAGGTGTGCCGGTCCGCAGCCGCCCCAGGGGGCGCCAGGTCTCCCAGATCCCCGGGCCGGTTGGGGGCCCGGCCCGGGGTCTTGCTCGTCGTGTGCTCGACTGGACGCGGGGGATCGTCCGTCGAACGCGTGCAAACCCTGCCTTGCCGCGTCTTCGGTGTCAAATCGAAGGGTGATCGCGACCAAATCGTTACATGCGCATCGGTGGACCACCGGGTCGTTCCCGTGCGCGGCGCCGGACCGGCCCGGATTTGCGCCCGCGGCGATCGCCGCTAGGCTTCCGCGATGGACGTGACCGAGCTGTTCGACGTGATCCGGTCCAGCGACCGGCTGTTCGTGCAACAGCTGTTCCGGCCGCTGCTCAACGTGTACACGATCTCCACGGTCGGCCCGGACGGGCGCAGCCCCGCCCGCGAGCTGTGCCACGTCCGCCAGAAGCGCATGCGGATCCGCGAGCGCGTCGACTTCTACGCCGACGAGGCCGACCGCGTGCCGGTCCTGCACATCCAGGCCCGCACCGTGTTCGAGGTCGGCGGCCGCTACGACGTGCGGCTGCCCGACGGCCGCCCGATCGGCATGCTGCAGAAGCAGTTCGCGCGCTCGCTGGTGCGCTCGAGCTGGCAGGTGCTGGACCTCGACGGCCGGGAGCTGGCGAGCGTCCAGGAGCAGAGCATGTTCGTGGCGCTGCTGCGGCGGCTGTGGGACTTCATCCCGTTCGTCGAGAGCTTCCCCAACCTCATCCCGTTCCACTTCGACATCCTCGCGGGTGGGCGGCGGATCGGGGAGTACCGGCGGGCGGTCGGGCTGCGCGACCGCTACCTGCTGATCCTCGACGGCGACCCGCAGCGCCACCTCGACCGGCTGCTGGCGATGGCGCTGACGATCGCACTGGACGCGCTGCAGGACCGGTAGGCGGCCACGCGGCGCGGCAGGCCGACCCGGCTGCGCGCCCGCGACGGCAGGCGCCAGGGCCGCAGTGCCAGCTCGCGACGCTTTTCGTACTGCCATCTTCGCAGGTGGGTGGCTTACTATTGCCGCTATGGTCAAGCCAGTCCGCACGGCGGATCCGCCTGGGGTCGGGCCGGTTGCCCCTGCCTACCGGCAGGTCGCCGAGGAGTTGCGCGCCCAGGTACTGAGCGGGGCGCTGTCCCCCGGCGAGCGGTTGCCCAACGAGAACGACCTGTCCGCGAGGTTCGGCGTCGGCCGCAGCACGGTGCGCGAGGCGCTGCGGGTCCTTTCGTCCCAGAACATGGTCGTGACCAGCCGTGGCGTGAGCGGCGGCAGCTTCGTCGCGCATCCGGACGTCGGGCAGGTCAGCGAGTACCTGGAGACCAGCCTCGGCCTGCTGTCCATCTGCGACGAGGTCGGCTTCGAGGAGCTGATGGAGGCCCGCGAGCTGCTGGAGGTGCCCGCGGCCCGCCTGGCCGCGATCCACTGCACCAACGCCCAGCTCCAGGGCCTGCGCACGTGCGTCAACGAGGACGCGGGAGCCGCCACCGACGACAGCCAGTTCGAGGTCACCGTCAGCTTCCACCAGCGCATGCTCGTCGCCGCCGGCAACCGCCTGCTCGCGATGATGACCGGCCCGATCTTCGGCGTCCTGCACCGCCGGTACAACCAGGGCGGCGCCCCGGGAGGCTTCTGGGCCGAGATCGCCGACGACCACCGGCGGATCCTCGAGCAGGTCGAGGCGCGCGACGCCGACGGCGCCGCCGCGGAGATGCACCGGCACCTGCAGCACATGGGCCGCGTGCACCGCCAGTTCGAGCGCACCGCCCGCTACGACGGCTGAGCCCCGCCGGGCCCTCCGGCCGCGGCCCGTCGGTCCTAGTCGGGCGACCGCAGCCACCCCTCGACCTGGTTCGCCCAGTAGCGCGCCCCGCTGCGCCAGGTCCGGTCCAGCCGCTCGCTGCCCGCTGCGGCGCTGAGGAGCCTGGCCAGGTCGGCGAGGTCCTCGTCGCGCATCTGCGGCGCCACCCGGCCGGCCGCCGAGCGGGCACGGGTCCGCGCCCCCGAGCCGGCGTGCTCGTCCCCGGCGATGCCCTCCAGCAGCTCGCGGAGCTGGTCCGCCTCCTCGAAGCCGATCCACTGTGCCGCCATCTCGCCCTGCCCGCCCTCGCCGTCGCCGCCTGACCGAACCTACCATTCCATGTCGCGCCCGACGCGTTCTGGACCTTGTGAAGGTGAGTCGAGCAGCGCCTTCGGGTCGATCATGCCGGCCCGCCGGCCCGCCAGCCTACCCGCCGGGGCAGCGCTCGCGGCGGGCGGCCTCGGCGCGGGCCCTGGCGAGGTTCGCGGCGGCCCAGCCTCGGTGGCGCGGCGCGGGCCGGTCGCACGCCGCCGCCAGCACCGCGGCGCGCTCCTCGGCGGAGGTCGTGCGCGGCAGCAGCGCCAGCGCGGTGGGGACGGCGTCGTCGGACAGCTCGGCGAGGTAGTCGGGGTCGAGCCCGCCGGCGCCGGTGGCGCCGGCGGCCGCGCGCTCCACGTCGTGGCGGTGGACGAGCGCCTCGGGGTTGACGACGTTGAGGGCGAGCAGGAGCGCCAGGCCCGCCGCGCCGGCCGCCGGGCCGAGCCACGCCCGCCGCGGCCAGGCGCCCGCGAGCGCGGCCCCGAGCAGCACGAACACCAGCGCCACCCAGACGGTGAACACCGCCACGAACAGCCGCAGCATGGTCAGTCCGTACGCCTGCACGTACAGGCCCATGCGCCGCAGCGACACGGCCACGAGCGCGAGCGTCAGCACGACCGCCAGCTCGCTCAGGACCAGCAGCCAGCGCGCCAGGCGCGGCGGCGCGCCGCGCGTCCAGGCGCGCAGCGCGAGCAGCAGCGCCAGCGTCAGCACGGCGACCGCGAGCAGCTGGAAGAAGCCGCTGCGGGCGTAGCCCGCGTAGGTCAGCCCGGCCGTGCGGATCACCCGCCTGCCGCCCTCGCCCAGCGCCACGACCTGCGCGGCCGCGAACGTGACGAACAGGACGTCGATCGCGGCCAGGACCACGACGGTCTCGACCCCGCCCAGCCAGCGCGCCGCCACCACCACCGGGGGCACCGGCCGCACCAGGGCCACGCGGACCAGCCCGAGCAGCGCGTACGCGCCCAGCGTGAGCAGGACCAGGTGCCCGACCGCCGAGGCCGGGTCGAGCAGGCTCGCGAACACCACGTCCGCGGAGGCCAGCAGCGCCCACAGCACCGCGATCACCGGCGCGGCGAGGGCGAGCCCGGTCAGGACCGAGAGCGCCGGATGGCGCCCGCCGCGGCCGTCCCCGCCCCCGTCTCCACCCTCGCCCCCGGCGGGCCGGCGGGCCGGCAGCGCCCGGGCGAGCATGCTGCCGGCCAGGCCTGGAGCGGCCATGACGTGCACCATCCCGTGCAGGGCCCGCGCCGAGGCGCCGGCCAGGCCGAGGTCGAGCACGCTCCCCCCGCGGGCGAACGAGGCGGCCAGGCCGAGCAGCCCGGCGGCGGCGAGCACGTCGAGCGGGAGCAGCCACCCGCTGGTCCGGATCGCGAGCCAGGCGCCGAACAGGGGGGCGCAGGCGGCCAGCAGCCACGCCTGCCGGTTGGCCGGGCGCGCGCCGGCGAGCAGCGCGGCCGCGGCGACCGCGACCAGGAGGGCGCCGGCGACGCCGGCCACCCCCGAGCGCACGGCGAGGTCGGTGGCGACCGCCGCGGCGGCGACGCCGGCCAGCGTCCACGGACCCGGGGGCTCCAGCCGCTCGAGGCTCGCCGCCAGGGCGGACCCGAAGTCCTCCTGGTCCTCCTGCGGGCCCTCCGGCCCGGGCCGATCCACCTGCGACCAGGCGATCCTCATCCCGCCACCTCCCGTGGGAGCGTCACGACCATGCGGCAGCCGGCCGGCTCCCGCGGCTCGGCGCGCACCTCGCCCCCGTGCAGCTCGACGATCCAGCGGACGATCGCCAGACCCAGCCCGGCGCCGCCGTCGGCGGACGAGCGGGCCGGGTCGGCGCGGTAGAAGCGCTCGAACACGCGGTCCGCCTCGCCGTCCGGGATGCCCGGTCCCTCGTCGAGCACCTCCAGCACCACCGCCACCGGAGCGGCTCGGCCGCCGGCCCGCGCCTCGGGGACCGGCAGGGGTCCCGCGCCGGCGGGCGGCCGGAGGCCGCCGTCCGTGGACGGCCGGCCGGCGGGCCGGGCCGAGATCTCGACCGTGCCGTCCGCCGGCGAGAAGCGCAGCGCGTTCTCGACCAGGTTGGCAAGCACCTGCTGGAGGCGCTCGGCGTCGGCCTGGACGACCAGCCAGGGCGGCTCCACGGCGACCGCGAGCCGCGCCTGCGGCCTGGCGACCCGCGCCTCCTGGACGACCTGCTCGACCAGCTCCCGCAGGGCCACACCGCGGCGCTCCAGCCGCACCACGCCCGACTCCAGCCTGGACAGGTCCAGCAGCTGCGCGGCCAGCCGCCCCAGCCGCTCGACCTGCCGCAGCATCGTCCGCAGCGTCGCCGGCTCGGGTGGCTCGATCCCGTCGACCAGGTTCTCCAGCAGCGCCTGCAGCACCGCGATCGGGGTCCGCAGCTCGTGCGAGACGTTGGCGATCAGGTCGCGCCGGACGCGGTCGGTCTCGGCCAGCTCCGCCGCCATGCGGTTGAAGGCCCGCGCCAGCTCTCCGACCTCGTCGCGCGAGCTGGCGGTGACCCGCTGCGCGTAGTCGCCCTTGGCCATCGCCGCCGCGGCGCGGGCCATCTCCCGCAGCGGGAAGGTCATGCCGCGCGCGAGCAGCTGGACCATCACCAGCGCCAGCAGGGCGCTCGCGGGTGCGCTGACCTTGAGCGGGACGTCCAGGCGGTTGGTGACCACCAGCGCGCCGACCGCGGCCAGCACCGACCCCACCACGACCACGCCGAGCTTGGCCTTGATCGAGGTGAGCGGGTCCAGCGGGCGCAGCGGCCGCGGCCTGGTCACCGGGCCGCCTCGATCGCGTAGCCGACGCCGTGGACGGTGCGGATCAGCTCGGCGCCGAGCTTGCGCCGGATCGCCTGGACGTGCGAGTCGACGGTGCGCGCGCCGTACCCCTCGCGGTGCCCCCACACCTTGAGCAGCAGCTCCTCGCGGGTGTGGACCACGCCGGGGCGCGCCGCCAGGCAGGCGAGCAGGTCGAACTCGATCGGCGTGAGGTGCACCGGCGCGCCGCCCCGGCGCACCCGCCGCGTGGCCGGGTCGACCTCGACCTCGCCGGCGTGCAGCGGCCCGCCGGTGGCCCGCTCGCGCTCGACGCGGCGCAGCAGCGCGCGGACCCTGGCGACCAGCTCACGCGGGCTGAACGGCTTGGTCATGAAGTCGTCCGCGCCGATGGTCAGCCCGACGAGCAGGTCGGTCTCGGCGTCCCGGGCGGTCAGCATGAGCACCGGCACCGGCTGCGCCGCCTGGATCCGCCGGCACACCTCCAGCCCGTCCAGGCCGGGCAGCATCCAGTCGAGGATCACCAGGTCCGGACGCAGGCGGGCGCACAGCTCGATCGCGGCCGCGCCGTCGGGGGCGACCTCGACCCGGAAGCCTTCGCTGCGCAGCCGGGCGGCGACCGCCGCGGCGATCGGCGCCTCGTCCTCGACCACGAGCAGGGTGCGCTGGTCCATGGGCGGAGCCTAAGCGAGCGACAGGCGCGGAACGGCGGCGAGGATGCGGAGATTCGGTGGTGGCACGCCGAGCCGGACGGGGACGCAGATCCCGGGCGGATCATCCGCCGGTCCGCCGGGTACTCCGGGACCGAACGACGGAAGATGGCTCGGGAGCGTCCGGCGTCCCGAGCGCCGGCCCGCGGCGGACCGATCCCGGAGGCGTCGTGCCAGCAGCAGACACCGGTGCCCTGCACGAGGCGCTGGCCGCGCTCCGCCGGCTGGTGGACGCGGCCGAGCCGCGGCTGCCGGCCGGCGGCCCCGAGCGGGACGCCCGCCGCCGGCGGCTCGCCTGGCATCTGGACGAGTACCTGCTGCCCCGGGTCCGGGACCTGGACGCCCCGCTGGTCGCGGTGCTGCTCGGCTCCACCGGCGCGGGCAAGTCGTCGCTGCTCAACGCGCTCGCCGGCCGCCGCGTCAGCCCCTCGGGGGTGACCCGGCCGACCACCCGGCGGCCGGTGGTGCTGGTGGCCGCCGCCGACGCGCAGGCGTTCCGCGGCGGCCGGGTGCTGGGCACGATGGCCGCCGCCGGCCGGCTCGACCTGGTGGTCGACGAGGCCGGCTTCGCCGGGGTCGCGCTGGTCGACGCGCCCGACCTCGACTCCGTCGAGACCGCCAACCGCGAGGCCGCCGACGAGCTGCTCCACGCCGCGGACCTGTGCGTGTTCGTCACCACCGCGCAGCGCTACGCCGACGCGGTGCCGTGGGAGTTCCTGCGCCGCGCGCGCGAGCGCGGGGTGCCGCTGCTGGTGGTCGCCAACCGCCTGCCCCGGGCCGAGGCGGACCGGCAGGCGATCATGGCCGACTGCCGCCGCCGCTTCGAGGACGAGGGGCTCGGCCGCGCCGGCCCGGCGGAGCCCGCCGGGCCCGGGGAGGCGGCGGCCGGCGGGCCGCTGCTGCTGCTCGGCGTGCTCGAGGGGGACCGGGACGAGGAGCTCGACGGGCTGCGCCCGGACGCCGTGCACGCGCTGCGCGAGCGGCTCGCCCGGCTGGCGCAGGCCGGCTCGGGGGCCGCGAGCGCGGTGAAGCTGCAGGCACTGCGGGGCGCGCTCGAGGGGCTGCCGGCCGCGGTCGGCGCGGTCGCCGCCGACCTGGAGGCCGACGAGCGGCGCGCCGCTCCGCTGCGCGGCGCGGTCGCCCGCAGCTACCGCACCGAGCTGGCCGCCCTGGACGAGCGGCTGGCCAGCGGGGTGTTCCTGCGCGGCGAGGTGATGCGCGCGTGGCAGGAGTTCGTCGGGGCGGGGGACGTGGCGCGGGCGCTGGCGACCGGGCTCGGCAGGCTGCGCGCCTTCTTCACGCGCCGCCGGGGACGCGGGGGCGCGGCGCCGGGCCTGGAGCACGCCAAGCAGCAGGCGTTCGAGGAGCTGGTCGCCGCGCTGGTCCGGCACGCGGACGCCGCGGCGAGCGCGGTCGCGGCCGACTGGTCCTCGGCGGAGCCCGCCGCGGCGCTCGTCGCCGACCGCCCGGACCTGTGGGGCCACGGGCAGGAGCTGCCCGCGCGCGCCCGCGAGGAACTGACCGCCTGGCTCGGGCGGCTCACCCGCGAGGTGCGCGAGCGGGGCGGCAACCGGCGGGCGGTCGCGCTGGCCGCCTCGGTCGGGGTGAACGCCCTCGGCGTGGTGACCATGCTGGCGGTGTTCGCGCACAGCGCCGGCCTGACCGGCGGCGAGCTGGCGATCGCGGGCGGCACCGCCGTGGTCAACCAGAAGCTGCTCGAGGCGCTGTTCGGCGAGGCGGCGGTCCGCTCCCTGATCCAGGACGCGCGCGCCGACCTGGCCGCGACCCTCCAGCGGGTCCTGGATGCCGACGCCGGGCGCTTCCTGGCGCTGATCGGCCCGCCCGAGGTCGCCCCGGCCGAGCTGGTCGCCGCCGCGGCGCGGGTGCTGGAGGAGGCCGGGCGGCTGGCCGCCCCCGGCGGCTCGCAGGGCGCCGACGGCCCGGGCGCGCGGCCATGAGCCCGCCGGACCTCGGCGGCTGCCTGGCCGCCCTCGACGCGGCGGCGGACGCGGCGGAGGCGCTCGGGCTGGACGCGGGCGCGGCGCGCGAGACGGCCGCGCGGGCGCGGCGGCGGCTGGGGTTCCCCGGCACCGCGTTCGTGCTCGCCCTCGCCGGCGGGACCGGCTCGGGCAAGTCGAGCCTGCTCAACGCGCTCGCCGGGCAGGAGGTGAGCCGGGCGGGCCCGCTGCGGCCGGTGACCGGGGAGCCGGTCGCGTGGGTCCCGGCCGACCAGGCGGACGAGCTGGGGCCGCTGCTGGCCTGGATCGGGACGGGGCGGGTGGTGCCCCACCACGACCACCGCTTCGCCGAGCTGTGCCTGCTGGACCTGCCCGACTACGACTCCGTGGAGCGCACCCACCGCGCCCGGGTGGACGAGGTCCTGCCGAAGGTCGACGCGGTCTGCTGGGTGCTGGACCCGGAGAAGTACAACGACCGGGTGCTGCACCAGGACTACCTGCGCCCGCTGGCCCATCACGCGGACCGGGCGCTGTTCGTCGTGAACCGCCGCGACACGATCGGGTCCGAGGCCGCCGTCGGTGAGCTGCTGGCCGACCTGCGCCGCACGCTCGCCGCCGACGGGATCGGCGGCCGCCCGGTGTTCGCGGTCTCCGCCGCGCCGCCCGACGGCCGCGACGCCGGCGAGCTGGAGCGGCTGCGGGCATGGCTCGCCGGCCGCATGCAGGCCAAGGCGATCGTCGTGGAGCGGCTCGCCGCGGACTGCCTGGCCGCCGGGAGCGCGCTCGGCCGTGCCGCCGGCCTGGACGCGGGCGCGGCCGGGCGGCCGCTGACCGACCCGCGGGCGCGGGAGACCGCCCGCGCCCGCGCGGCCTCCGGGGCGCGCGCGGCGGTCGACACCGGCGGCGTGCGCGCCGCGTGCGTGCGGCGCGTCCGGGCGGAGGCGCGCGCGGCCGGCGCCGGCCCGGTCGGGCGGCTGCTGGGCTTCGTCGCGACCCGGCGCGGGCGCGGCGCCGACCCCGACCGCTCGGTGGACCCGCTCGCGTACGCGCGCGCGTGGCGGCGGCGGGCGACCCTCGCCCGCACCGTCAACCCGGTCCGTGAGCTGGTCAGGCAGGCGGCCGCCGCCGCGCCCGCGGCCCTGCGCCCGGCCGTGATGCGCCAGGCCGGCCCGGACCACCTGGAGGAGCGCCTGGGCGCCGCCATCGACGACGCCCTGGCGCCCGGGGGAACCCCGGACGATCGATTCCCTCCGCGGTCGTGGGTGTGGCCGGTGATCGGGGTCCTGCAGGCGGTGGCGCTGGGGGCGGTCGCGTTCGGGCTGCTGTGGCTCGGGACGCTGTGGCTGGCCGGTCAGGCGCGGGCCGACCTGCCCGACCTGCCCGCGCCGTGGGGGATCCCGGCGCCGGCCGTGCTGATCGGCGGGGGGCTGGCGGCCGGGCTCGTCCTCGGCCGCCTGCTGGCGCTGAGCGCGGCCCGGACCGGCAGGCGCTGGGCGGACCGCCTCACCGGCCACCTGGACCGCGGCGTGACCGCCGAGATCGAGCGCGCCCTGGACGAGCCGCTCGCCCGGGTCGAGGCGGCCCGCAGCGAGCTGCTCGCGCGCCTGGGCGACCTGCGCGCGGCCGCAGGCGGCGGTCGCTGAACCGCCCGGCCGGCGACCCGTTCCCGCTGTCGCTGCTCGGGACCTCGCGCTGCCGGTCGCCGGCCGGGTCGTCCGCCCGCGGGCCTGAGCGGCCGACGCGTCGTCCCCGGCGGCTCAGTTCTGGCCCTGCTCGCCGACCGTGACGGTGACGTCGCCGCGCTGGCCGCCGCGCAGGACCGTGAGGCGCATCCTGTCGCCGGGCTTGCGCGCGCGGATGGCGCCGAGCAGGTCCTCCGGCGACTCGATCTGCCGGCCCTCGACGGCGACGATCACGTCGCCGGGCCGCAGGCCCGCCTGGGCCGCGGGGCCGCCGGGCACCAGATCCGTCACGACCACCCCGCCCGCGGCGTCGTCGAGCCCGAACATCTTCGCGATCTCCGAGGTCACGGGCCGGTAGAACACGCCGAGCGACGGGTAGGTGACCCGGCCGCCCTTGAGCAGCTGCTCGACCACGCTGATCACCCGCGGCGACGGGATCGCGAACCCGATCGAGACGGCGCCGCGCTCCTGCGGCGGGATGTAGGCGACGTTGACCCCGATGACCTCGCCGTTCGCGCCGACCAGCGCCCCGCCGGAGTTGCCCGGAGAGATCGGCGCGTCGGTCTGGAGCAGGTCGACCAGGGACGCCTCCCCGGTGGAGGCCGTGCCGGGGATCGACCGGTTGAGGCCGGAGACGATCCCGGCGGTGACGGAGTTCTCGAACCCGAGCGGGTTGCCGATCGCGAGCGCGAGGTCGCCCACGCGCGGCAGCGTGCGCGAGAACCGGGCGGGCGGCAGGTCGCGGCGCTCGGCGCGGACCACGGCGAGGTCGTTGCGCGGGTCGGTGGCGAGCACGCGCGCGGCGGACCGCTGGCCGTCGGCGAAGATGATCTGGACGGTGGCGTTGCCGCCCGCGACGTGGTTGTTGGTCACGATCACGCCGTCGGCGCTCCAGACGACCCCGCTGCCCTCGCCGTCGCCGACGCGCACGGTGACGACCGAGGGCTCGACCCGCTGGACGATATCGGGGATCTGCCCGGAGGCGGCGGCCTGCTCGGGAGGAGGGTCGGCCTGGGCCGACGCGGCGGCGTCCTGGCGCTGCTGGCCGGTGGTGGAGCCGGTGCAGCCCGCGAGCGCCCCGAGCAGCGCCAGCAGGGCAAGCGCCTGGGCCGGTCGTGCGCGGCGGTTCGTCGTCACGTCTCGTCGCCCTCCCTGGTGCGCGGCGTGGCAGGCGACCACGCTACGGCCAGCCGCCCGGTTGCGCCAGCCGGGGCGGGAGGGCGCCGCGCGGGTGCCGCCCGGCCGGCCGGGCGCCCAGGGCGGCGGTCAGGCCGGAGGCGGGCGCAGCCGGTGGACCGTGACGCTGTCGGGGTCGGCGTGGACGCGCTCGCGCCGCCAGCCCGCGGCGTCCATGCCGGCGAGGAACCGGGCGCCCATCCGCCGCCCGGGGTCGGCGAGCCAGACCTCGCCGGCCGGGCCGACCAGCCGCGGCAGCAGCCCCTGCAGCACCGCGACGTTGCGGTGCTCGTAGAGGACGTCGGCGGCCAGCACTAGGTCCCACGGCGCCTGCGCGAGCAGCGGTCCGGGCCGGTCGAAGGCGAGCGTCTCGGCCCGCAGCGCGACGCCGTTGTGGGCCGCGTTGGCGGCGGTGAACGCGACCGCCTCGGGGCAGCGGTCGACCGCCAGGACGCTCGCGCCGGCCGCGGCGGCGGTCACGCTGACCAGGCCGAGGCCGCAGCCCAGCTCGACCGCGCGCAGCCCGGCGAGCCGGCGGCCGGCGAGCGCGCCGGCGAGCGCGGTGCCGCTCTCCCACAGCCTGGCCCAGAACGGCAGCCGCGCCTCGTCGGGGTCGGCCTCGCCCAGCAGCGCGTCCAGGAGCGCGTCCATCAGCGCGTCGCCGTCGCGGGGACGGAGCATCCGCAGCTCACGCCCGGCGAGCGGGAACGTCTCCTCGACCAGGTCCGACGCTGCCGCCGCGGGCACCCCCGGCGGCGGCTGCGCCAGCAGGCGGATCCGGTGCTCCATGCTCCCCACCGTACCGCCCGGCCGGCGCCCGGACACCCCCCGGTCGGGCGCCGCGGCGCGCGGGCGCGCCCCGGCGGGTCCTGGCGCGCAGCCAGGCCGCGCCGGCGAGCGCGGCGAGGACCGAGACGGCCCCGCTGAGCCACAGCGGCGCCCGCGCCCCGTACGCCTCCGCGAGCCACCCGGACAGCAGCCCGCCCAGCGGTGTCGAGCCGAGGAAGACGATCCCGTACAGCGCCATCACCCGGCCGCGCATGACCGCCGCCGAGCCGAGCTGGAGGGTGGCGTTCGCGGTCGCGAGGAAGGTGATCGTGGTGACGCCGACCGGCACCAGCGCGGCCAGCTCCCAGCCGAGCGTCGGCGCGCCCGCGCCCAGCAGCGTGAACAGGCCGAACGCTCCGGCGGAGCCGAGCAGGAGCGCCTGCGTGGGACGCGACCGGCCCGCCACGGCGAGCGCGCCCGCCACCGAGCCGGCGGCCATCACCGACAGCATCAGCCCGTAGGCCTGCGGGCCGGTGGAGAACTCGAAGCGGGCGAGCAGCGGCAGCGCGACCCGGTAGTTCAGGCCCAGGGTGCCGACGACCGCGACCAGCAGCAGGGTGCCGCGCAGCTCGGGCGTGGCCCACACGTACCGCAGCCCGGCGCGGACCTGCCCCCTGCCGCGCTCGGCGGGCGCCTGCCGGTGGAGGCGCGCGGGGTCCATCGCGGCCAGCGCGGCCAGGGTCGCCAGGTACGAGGCCGCGTTGACCAGGAAGGCCGGGGCGATCCCGAGCGCCACGATCGCGATCCCGGCGAGCGCGGGGCCGACCACCCGCGCGGAGTTGAACAGCGCGCTGTTCAGCGCGACCGCGTTGGGGACCTGCTCGGGCCCGACCATCTCGGTCACGAACGCCTGCCGGGTGGGCTGGTCGACCGCGAACACCACGCCCAGCCCGAACGCGAGCGCGTAGACCATCCACAGCCGCACCACGCCGAACAGCGTGAGCAGGCCGAGCGCGAGCGCGAGCAGCGCCGAGACCACCTGCACCGCCATGAGCAGGCGGCGCTTGTCGAGGCGGTCGGCGGCCAGGCCGCCCCAGGCGCCGAACAGCGCGATCGGCGTGAACTGCAGCGCGGTGGTGATCCCCAGCGGCACCGCCCGGCCGGTGAGCTGCAGCACCAGCCAGTCCTGGGCGACCTGCTGCATCCAGGTGCCGCTGACCGAGACGAGCTGGCCGGTGAAGAACAGCCGGTAGTTGCGCACGCGCAGCGAGCTGAAGGTGCGGCCCACCGCGGTCCGCGCCCACCTCACGGCGCCACCGCGGCGGCGCCGGCGTGGGGGTCGCCCGCGAGCGCCTCCAGGACCGGCAGCGTGCGGGCGAGCGCGGCCAGGTCGTCGGGTGCCAGCAGGCGCAGGCGCTCGGCGAGGAACGCGTCCCGGCGGGTCCGCTCGCGCGCGAGGAAGGTGGCGCCCGCGGCGCTCGCCCGCACCCGGCAGACCCGCCGGTCGCGGGGGTCGGGCTCGCGCGTGACCAGGCCGGCCTCCTCCAGCGCCGCGACGATCCTGGTCATGCTCGGCGGCCGCACCCGCTCGACGCCGGCAAGCTCGCCGAGCGTGAGCGGCCCGAGCTTGTGCACGCTCGACAGCGCCGACAGCTGGGACGGGGTGAGGGTGCCGTCGGTCTGCTGCCGCAGCCGGCGGGCCAGCCGCATCACCGCGATGCGCAGCTGCGCCGGCAGCTCGCGGTCCAGCCCGTCGGCCGTGGCGTCCCTCCCGGTGTCGGCGCGGCGTGTGGCCGCGAGAAATTTAGCTCTGCTAACTTTCTCCTCGAGGCTAGCCCCGGTCGCCCCCGCGCGCAACCGTCCCCCTGGGCCGGCGTCCCGGGGCTACGCTGCCGGGTCTGGGCTGCCGGTGCGCCGCGCCGCCCGCCGCCCACGGCAGGACCGACAGAAGACCGACGGGAAGACCGAGAACGAGGGACCCATGGACACGCCCGGCCCGAACGCCTCCGCTCCCGCCCCCGCGCCCCCGCGCCGGTCCGGGCCGCCCCGGGACGCGCGGCCGGGGGACGGCCCCCGCGGCGGGCCACGGGCCGCGCTGGCCGTCGGGCTGGCGCTCGCGGCGCTGCTGGTCGCGCTGCTCGCCCCGTTCGCCGGCGCCGACCCGCCCGAGGGCCTCACCACCAGCAACGCGCCCTGGACCGACGAGGGGTTCAACCTCGCCAACGCCCGCAACCGGGTGCTGTTCGGCCGCTTCGGCACCGACGACGTGGACCGCAGCCTCACCAACGGCGCCTACAGCGGCCTCGCCGCGCTGCTGTTCGCCGCCACCGGGCCGGGCATCCCCGCGGGCCGCTGGCTGTCGATCCTGGCGGTCGCCGCCGCGGCCGCGGCCGCGGCCGCGGGCCTGGCCCGGCCGCTCGGCGCCCGCGCCGCGCTGCTCACCGCGGCGGCGCTCGGCGGCTGCCAGCTCCTGCTGCAGTACGGGCGCCTGGGGTTCACCGAGCCGCTGGTGGTGGCGCTGCTGACCGGTGCGCTCGTGCTCGCGGCGCGCGCGCCGGCACGGCCCTCGGCCGGCGCGGGCGCCAGCCTCGGGCTGCTGCTCGCGCTGGCGGTGTCGGTGAAGGCGATCGCCGTCGTGCCCGCGTGCGCCACGCTCGCGGTGCTGCTGGGCGCCGCGCTCGCCCGGCGCGACCGGGCCGCGCTGCGGATGGGGCTCGCCGCGCTCGCGGGCGGCGCGGCGGCCGCGGCCGCGTGGCTGGCCACGGTCGCAGGGCCGAACCTGGACCGGCTGCGCACGGCGCTGCGGATCTGGCCGGAGGTCCGCTACCCGCACGACCCGGCCGCGCTCGCCCGCCGGCTCGCCGCCTACGCCGCCGCGTCCGACGGCGCGCTGCCGCGGGCCGCGCCGCTGCTGCTCGCCGCCGCCGCCGGGACCGTCGTGCTCGCCGCGGCCTGGCGGTCGCTCACGCGCACGCGGCGCGACCTGGCCCTCACCGGGCTGCTGTGGGGCGCCGGCACCTGGACCGCGATCGCGGTCGGCGACTACGCGCCCAACCGCTACGTCGTGCCCGCCCTGCCGGGCCTGGCGCTGCTCGCCGGCCTGGGCCTGGCGGTCCTCGGCGAGCGCCGGCCCGCCGGTGGCCGTGCCCGCGTGGCGCTGGCGGCCGCGCTCGCGGTGGCGGTCGCCGCGCCGGGGGTGGCGGGCTTCCTCGCCGCGGCCCTCCCGGCCACCCGCCAGCTCGCCGCCGACCAGCGCGTCCTGGCGGCGGCGCTGCCGGACGGCGCGGTCGTGTACGGGAGCTACGGCCCCACCATGCTGCTCGGCACCCGCGCGCGCCTGGTCACGCCGTGGGCGCCCGCGGACGCGAACGTGGACGATCCCGCCGGACGCTTCGGCGTCACCCACCTGCTGCGCGACGTCCGCGACGCCGGGACGCCCGCCGCGCTCGGGCCCCGGGCACACGGCGCCCGCGAGCTGGCGCGCGTGCGCTGGGGGCCGCACACCCTGGTCCTGTCGGAGCTGCCGGGCGGCTGACGCTCCCGAGGCTGTTATTGGATCGTTGCCGCGGCGATGGATGACAGCGGCCATTCGATTTCTACTATTGGTCCCACCGTCCGGAACAGCGACGCGACGGTGAGGACGGGGGACTTTCATTTCAATTCCGTGTCACCACAGCGCCGTGCGCGCCAGGCCGCACCCGGGCCGCCCGACCACTGCCGCGTGGCCCGCGGTCCGCGGGCCACGCGCAGGAGCACCGCGCGCCGGCGGGCGGCGGCGATGACGCTCGGGCTGGTGTTCCGCCTGGTCGCCGCGAAGTGGTCGGCGCTCACCGCGGCCACGGATGCGCCCACGGCCGCCGGGGACGAGCAGCGCGCCGGCGGCGGGGACGGCCCCTGGGCGCGCGCGGACGCCGCTCCCGCCGCGGCGGGCCGGGGGACGTCCGGGCCGGACACCGAGACCGGGGTCCCGGGCCGGTGGTCCGTCCGTGCCCGGCAGACCGCCCACGCCGGCGCCGCCGGCCGCCGGGCACCCGGGGCCCGGGCCGTGGAGGCGGGCCGCCCCTCCGCGGGCGTCCAGGCCCCGGAGGCGCACGACCCCCAGGGCGGCGGGCCGGAGCCGGACGTCTCCATCTCCGCCCGCTGGGCCGTGGACCTCGCCGGGCAGTGGGCGAGGCGGCTCGGCGAGGTCGCCACCAGGACCGGCGACCCGACCGACGCGGCCAGGGCGGACGCCGCCGCCGCGCTCGCGGACGCCGCCCGCGCCTTCGCGGGCGCCGTCGACCACGCGCTCGACGCCGTGCGCCACGGCGCGCTCGGGGCCGACGTCGTGGCGGGGGTCGCGCGCGACGGCGCCTACGACGCCGGGCTCACCGCACAGGAGCGCGCTCCGGCCGACATGGCCCGGATGGCCGCGTCCAGGACCATCGTGTACGCGGCGAGGGCGACCAGCCTCGCCGCCCAGCTCGCCACGGTCACCGGCCCCGCCGGGAGGGCAGAGGTCGTGGCGGCCGCCCGGTGCGCGGCCCAGGCCGCCCTGGCGACCGCCGACGCCGCCGGCCATGCGGCCCTCGCCGCGCCCGACGGCCAGGCCGCCCGCCTGGTCCTCGAGGGGGGCCGACGGCTCGCCGACCGGGCGGCCGGGGACGCCTGCAGGGCCGCGGCCGGCCTCGGCGACCCCGCCGGAGCGGCCGGGCCGCCTGGCGGCGCGGATGCTCCGGCGATCGCGACGAATGCGGTGATTTATCCGAGGGCGCTCGGCGGGTAGGCTTTCGGCCTCATGTCCGGACCGCGCGTCGTCGTCGTGATGCCCGCGTACAACGCGGCGCAGACGCTCGTCCGCACCTACCGGGACATCCCGCAGGACGTCGTCGACCACGTCATCCTGGTCGACGACCTGTCGCGGGACGACACCGTGGCGGTCGCGGAGCTGCTGCGGCTTGAGGTCATCGTCCACCGGCAGAACCTCGGCTACGGCGGCAACCAGAAGACCTGCTACGACGCCGCGCTCGACGCCGGCGCGGAGATCGTCGTGATGCTCCACCCCGACTACCAGTACGACGCCACCCGCATCCCGGCGCTGATCGAGCCGATCGCCGCGGGCCGGGCGGACATGGTGCTCGGCAGCCGGTTCCTCGGCGACCCGCTCGCCGGCGGGATGCCACGCTGGAAGTACCTCGCCAACCGGGGCCTCACCAGGCTCGAGAACCGCGCCTTCGGCCTGGACCTGAGCGAGTACCACAGCGGCTTCCGCGCGTACAGCCGGGCCCTGCTCGAGGGCGTCGACTACCGCGCCAACTCCGACGACTTCGTGTTCGACCAGGAGCTGGTCGCGCAGGTCGTCGCCGCCGGCCTGGTGATCGCCGAGGTCGCGGTCCCCACCAGGTACTTCGCCGAGGCCAGCTCGGTGAACTTCCGGCGCAGCGTGGTCTACGGGCTGGGCACCCTGCGCACGCTGGCGCGCTTCCGCGCCGCCCGCCGCGCCGGCGGGCACGCGTCCCAGCAGGCCGCCGGGCACGCGCCCGCCCGCGAGCGCTGAGCGGCGGCACGGTGGCCGAGCCGCTGCGCGTGCTGTTCATCGCCCATGCGTTCCCGCGCGCCGCCGGCGACCTGCCCGGCAGCTTCGTGCTCCGGCTGGCCGAGGCGCTGCGCGGCGAGGGCGTGGCGGTGACCGCGCTCGCCCCGGCGGCGCCGGGCGCGGCGGCGTGCGAGCGGCTCGCCGGCGTCGAGGTCCGCCGCTACCGGTACGCGCCCGCCCGCCTGGAGACGATCGCCTACACCGGCGGGATGCACCACCGCGCCACGACCGGCGGCGGCCTGCTCGCGACCGCCGGGCTGCTCGGGGCCGGCAGCCTCGCCGCCGGACGGCACGGCCGGCACGCCGGCCTGGTGCACGCGCACTGGTGGGTGCCCGGCGGGCTCCAGGCGCTGGCGTCCGGCAGGCGGCCGCTGGTCACCACGCTGCACGGCACCGACCTGCGGCTGGCCCTGCGCAACCCGGCGGCGCGCGCGGCCTGCGCCCGCGTGCTGCGCGCCTCGGCGCGGATCACCACCGTGTCGACCTGGCTCGCCGACCAGGCGGCGCGCATCGCGCCCGCGGCCGCCGCCCGCGTCCGGGTGGCGCCGATGCCGGTGGACGAGGAGGCGTTCCGGCCACCCCCGGACGGCGCGCCGCGCGACGAGCTGCTGTTCGTCGGCCGGCTGGACGCGCAGAAGGGCCTCGACGACGCGCTGCGCGCGCTGCCCCGGCTGACCGGGCGGGCCGCCGCGCTGCCGCTGCGCGTCGTCGGGCACGGCCCGGAGCTGGCCGCGCTGCAACGGCTCGCCGGCCGGCTCGGCGTCGCCGGGCGGGTGCGGTGGGAGCCGTACGCGCCGCCCGCCGAGCTGGCCGGCCGCTACCGGCGCGCCGCGGCCCTGCTGGTCCCCTCGCGCGCGGAGGGCCTCGGCCTGGTCGCGGTCGAGGCGCAGCTCAGCGGGACCCCGGTGGTGGCCGCGGCCGCCGGGGGCCTGGTCGACGTCGTCGCCGACGGGCGCACCGGCCGCACCTTCCCGCCCGGGGAGCCGGCGGCCCTCGCGGCGGCGGCGTCCGCCCTGCTCGACGACCCCGCGGCCGCGGCGGCGCTGACGGGGCGGGCGCGGCGGTCGGCGCTCGAGCGCTTCAGCCGCGCCGCCTCGGCGCGGGCCTACGCCGCGGTCTACGCCGAGGCGCTCGCCGGCCGGGCGGGGACCGGTGGGCGCCCCGCCTGAGCGGGACGCCCCCGGGACCCGGCCGCGGACACCCTCACTGGAACTTCCACGCCGGGTGCGCGCGCGACCAGGCGTCGGTCCACGTCAGCGAGAACGTGGCCCCCTTCGGCCCGTAGTAGGGCAGCTCCCGGGTGGTCGACCAGGCGTTGAAGCGCAGCGTCTCGCAGCCGCAGCGCAGGTAGCCGCGGACCATCAGGCGGCCGTTCAGGTACAGCAGCGGCCGGGCGCAGACGTGCCTGCCCTCGACGTGCAGCACGCCCTTGACCGAGTGCACGAACTGGCCGGCGTACCCGCCCTTCTGGCCGTCGACGACGCTCAGCTCCGAGTACACGCCCGGGCGGGTGGTCGCGCGCACGACGTGCGGCGGCCCGCGCCTGGGCCCGGCCTCGTGCACCGGCTCCTGCCCCCCCGGGCCGGCGAGCAGGCCGTGCTGGGACAGCACCACGATGCCGGCGAGGACCAGGAAGACGCCGACCGCGATCCCGCCGCCGAAGCGCGGCACGCGGATCGGGTCCGAGCCGGCCACCGTCCCCGGCGGGAAGAGGCGGTCCGCCCGGGCCGGCCGCGGCCAGGGCGGCGCCTCGGCGCGGGGGATCGGTCCTTGGGTCAGCGGTGACGCTCCCGCTGCGGGCTCGGCCCGCCGGCCGAACGGGGCGCCGCCGCCGGAGCCGGGGGAAGACGGCGGTGGTCGCTGCCAGGCCATATGTCCCTCCCTGCTGTCGAGGCACGCAATCGCGACGATAACAAGCACCCTCATCCGCGGGAAGGCGCCAGGGCGTGCCGGTGGCGCCGCCCGCACCGCCGTGCGGTCGGTCCGCTGGAGAGGTCCGCGACGCGGACACGGACACCGTCAGGTGA
This sequence comes from Actinomycetes bacterium, assembly GCA_035263405.1. Taxonomy (GTDB): domain Bacteria; phylum Actinomycetota; class CALGFH01; order CALGFH01; family CALGFH01; genus DATFRI01. Next base: position 21,153 of record DATFRI010000118.1, read on the forward strand.
TGTCGCGCGAGACCGAGAAGCGCGTCCCGAGCCCGAGCAGCGCCAGCCCGTACCCCAGCAGCACGAGCCCCCCGGCCAGCATCGGCAGCTGGTGGAGGGCGCCGGGGTCCTGCGCGACGCTGACCGTGCGCTGGAGCGCGCTGGCGGCCTCGCCCGGCAGGTACGCCGCCACGCCCCCCAGCGGCCGCAGGAACCGCAGCCCGGTGATCGCCAGCACCAGCAGCGGCTCGACGGTGGTCACGAACACGACGCCGACGACCACGGCGACGACCTGGTTGCGAACGACCGTCCCCAGGCCCAGCCCGAGCAGCCCGTACAGCACCAGCACCAGGAAGTTGCCGAGCACGATCAGCGGCAGCTCCCCGGCGGAGGGGACGGCGACGCCGTCCAGGCCCAGCCAGGGCAGCGCGATCGCCAGCCCGACGACCGTTGCGGCCACCGCGATCCCCGCACCCACCACGAGGATGGCGACGACCTTGGCGGCCACCACGACCTCCCGGCGGGGCTCGGCCAGCAGGGTCGCGGTGATCGTGTTGTGCCGGAACTCCGCGGTCAGCAGCAGGATCCCCAGGCACAAGGGGGCCACCTGCGCGCCGGAGGTGCTGATGGAGGCGAGCACGGACCGGAAGATCTCGGCCGAGCCGGCGTCGGCCGCCGCCTGCACGCCCGCGGTCACGAAGTAGCTGTTGGCGACCGTGCTGAGCGCCACGAACCCCACCGCCAGGGCCGTCAGCGCCCAGACCGTCCTGGTCGTGCGGACCTTGAGCAGCTCGGAGCGGATCTGGCCGGTCATGCCGCGCCCCCCTCGGCGTCCGGGCCCTCCCCGGCATCCCCGCGACCCGCGGCGGGCGGTCCCGGCGCCGGCCCGCCGGGGGCGGGCGGTGACGTCGCGTGCGCGGTCGCCTGCGTCGTCAGCTCGAAGAAGACCTGCTCCAGGGTGGAGCGCTCGGCGACCAGCTCGTGCACGACCACGCCCTCGCGCGCGGCCAGCTCGCCGACCGCCGCCGCGCTGCCCCCGGAAACCAGCAGCAGGCCGTCCTCGTCGCCGCGCTCCACGACGATCCCGTCGCCGGCGAGCGCGGCCGCCAGGCGGCCGGCCTGCGGGCTGCGCACCCGCACCGGACCCGCGGGCCGCGTGGTCAGCTCGGCCAGGGGGGCGTCGGCGAGCTTGCGGCCCTGGCCGATGATGACCACGCGGTCGGCGGTCTGCGCGATCTCGGCGAGCACGTGGCTGGAGATCAGGACCGTGCCCCCCCGGCCGGCGAAGGAGCGCAGGAACTCCCGCAGCCAGCGGATCCCCTCGGGGTCCAGCCCGTTGGCGGGCTCGTCGAGCACCAGGACGCGCGGGTCGCCGAGCAGCGCCGCCGCCAGGCCCAGCCGCTGGCGCATCCCGAACGAGAAGCCGCCGACCTTCCCGCGCGCCACCTCGGCGAGGCCGACCAGCGCCAGCACCTCGTCGACGCGGCGGTCCGGCAGGCCCTCGACGGCGGCGAGCACACGCAGGTGGTTGCGGGCCGTGCGGGCCGGGTGGAAGCTCGCCGACTCCAGCACGGCGCCGACCTGCCGGCCCGGGGAGGCGAGGTCCTGGTAGCGGCGCCCGTTCAGGCGCAGCCAGCCGCGGTCGGGCTCGACCAGGCCGAGCAGCGCCCGCAGCGTGGTGGTCTTCCCCGCGCCGTTGGGTCCGAGGAACCCGGTGACGTCGCCCTGCTCCACCTCGAAGGAGAGGTCGTCCACCGCCAGCGTGGTCCCGAACCGCTTGCTCAGGCCTCGGATCTCGATCACGGACATCGGCGGCGATCATCCTTCGCCCGCCGTGGCAAGGCAACGACCCGAGGGGATGCCGGCATGCCGGTTCAGGACGGGCCGCCGGCCGGCCGGAAGCGGTCGCCGTCGTGCCACACCCGACCCTCGCGCACCAGCTTGACCAGGTGGGCGCGGACGCTCAGCTCGGCGGCCGCGTGCAGGGCGGGGTCGGTGGACGCGTACACGCGGGCCACGATCGCCGCGGGCGTCCGGTCGCCGGCGGCGAGCGCGTCGAGGACCTCGCGCTCGCGCTCCAGCCGGTGCGCGAGGCAGGCGTCGAGCACGGCGGGCGGGTCCTCGACCGGCGGCCCGTGACCCGGGTACAGCCGCGCCAGGTCCAGCGCGCGCACCCGCGCCAGGGAGCGCAGGTAGTCCTGCATGTCACCCTCCGGCCACACCACCAGCGCCGACCCGCGCCCGAGCACGTGGTCGCCGCTGAACAGCGCACGCTCGCCGGTGAGCAGGAAGCAGCAGTGGTCGGGGGCGTGGCCGGGCGTCGGCACCGGCTCGATGCGCGGCAGAGCGGGCGCTGGTGCGGTCACCGGCCGATTGTCCCCCGGAACGCCGGCATGCGGGCGCACAGGCGCACAGCCGGCCCCTGGACGACAATGACCCGAGCATGCAGACCGACCCGCGCCGCGCGCTGCCCAAGGTCGACGCCCTGCTCGGGCACCCGGCCGTGGCCGGGCTGGTCGCGGAGCGGGGACGCGGGCCGGTCGTGGCGGCGGTGCGCCGGGCGCTGCGCGCGGCGCGCGAGGCCGCGGCCGGCGGGGCGCCGGTGCCCGCCGCCGACGAGCTGGCGGGCGCGGTCGGGCGTGACCTGGCGCTGCGGCGCGCCGGCCGCACCCGCGCGGTGGTCAACGCGACCGGGGTCGTGCTGCACACCAACCTCGGGCGGGCCCCGCTGGCGGAGGCGGCCCGGGCCGCGCTGCTGGACGCCGCCGGGTACGCCACGGTCGAGCTGGACCTCGCCTCCGGCACGCGCGCGCGGCGCGGCGCCGCCGCCGAGGCGCTGCTCGCCGAGGCGGCCGGCGCGCCGGCGGCGCTGGTGGTCAACAACGCGGCCGGCGCGCTGCTGCTGGTCCTGGGCGCGCTCGCCCGCGACCGGGAGGTGGTGGTCAGCCGCGGCGAGCTGATCGAGATCGGCGGCGAGTTCCGGCTGCCCGCGGTGATGGAGGCGGCCGGCGCGCTCCTGGTCGAGGTCGGCACCACCAACCGGACCCGCCCGGCCGACTACGCCCGGGCGATCACCGGACGGACCGCGCTGGTGCTGGCGGTGCACCCGTCCAACTACCGGGTGGTCGGCTTCACCGAGCGGCCGCCGCTGGACACGCTGGCGACGGTCGCGCGCGAGCACGGCCTCCCGCTGGTGTTCGACGCCGGCTCCGGGCTGCTCGGCGGGCGGTTCGGCGACGAGCCGGCGGTCGCGGCCTGCCTCGCGGCCGGCGCCGGCCTGGTCGTGTTCTCCGGCGACAAGCTGCTGGGCGGCCCGCAGGCCGGCTGCGTGGTCGGCCGGGCCGCCCTGGTCCGGCGGCTCGCGCGCCACCCGCTCGCGCGCGCGGTCCGCGCCGACAAGCTGACCCTGGCCGCGCTCGAGGCGACCCTGGAGGAACACCTCGCCGGCCGCCGCGACCGGCTGCCGGTGTGGCGGGCGCTGCTGGCCACCCCGGAGGAGCTGCGCGCCCGGGCGGCGGCGCTCGCCGAGCGGCTGGCCGCGCTCGGGGTCGCGCCGGCCGCGCTCGCGCTGGTCGACGGGGTGAGCGTCGCGGGGGGCGGCAGCCTCCCGGGCGAGGGCCTGCCGGCCGCGCTCCTGGCCGTCGACCCGGCCGCGGCGGGCGGGCACGGCGGCGCGGAGGGGCTGCTCGGGCGGCTGCGCGCCGGCGACCCGCCGGTGGTCGCGCGGGTGGAGCGCGGGCGGGTCCTGGTCGACCTGCGGACCGTGCCGCCGGCGCAGGACGAGGTGGTCGCGGCGGCGCTCTCGGCGGCGCTCGGGTCCTGACCGTGCCGCACGTCGTCGCCACCGCCGGTCACGTCGACCACGGCAAGTCCGCGCTGATCCGCGCGCTCACCGGCACCGATCCCGACCGGCTGGCCGAGGAGAAGGCGCGCGGCATGACCATCGACCTCGGGTTCGCCTGGGCGCGGCTGCCGTCGGGCCGCGAGGTCGGGTTCGTCGACGTCCCCGGTCACGAGCGGTTCGTCCACAACATGCTCGCCGGGGTCGGGGCGGTGAGCTGCGCGCTGCTGGTCGTGGACGCGACCGAGGGCTGGCGCCCCCAGTCCGAGGAGCACCTGGCGATCCTGGAGCTGGTCGGGACCGGTGCCGGCGTGGTCGCGCTCGCCAAGGGCGACCTGGCGGGACCCGCCGCACGGGCCGGGGCCGCCGCGGCGGTCCGCGCCCGCCTGGCCGCGACCCGGCTCGCCGGCGCGGACCTGGTGGTGACCTCGGCCCCGACGGGCGAGGGCCTGGACGAGCTGCGCGCGGCCCTGGACCGGGCGCTGGACCGCGCCGGCGAGCCGCCCGACCGGGGGCGACCGCGGCTGGCCGTGGACCGGGTGTTCTCGGTGAAGGGCGCCGGCACGGTCGTGACCGGCACGCTCGCCGGCGGTCCGCTGGTCCCCGACAGCGAGGCCGAGCTGCTGACCGGCGGCCGCCGCGTGCGCGTGCGGGCGCTGGAGGGCCACGGCCGCCGCCTGGAGCGCGCGGCGCCCGTGCAGCGTCTGGCCGCCAACCTCGCGGGCGTCGGCACCGGCGAGGTCGCCCGCGGCGACGTGCTCGCGCTGCCGGGCCACTGGCGGGCGACCCGCACCGCCGACGCGCGCGTGCGCTGCCTGGACGGCGCACCGGCGCCGCTGACCGGACGCGGCGCGTACCTGCTGTACGCGGGCACCGCGGCCAGCGCGGTCCGGCTCCAGCCGCTGGACGCCCACGCGATCCGCCCGGGGGAGTCGGCGCTGGTGCGCCTGCACCTGGAGCGGCCGCTGCTGCTCGACGCGTTCGAGCCGGTCGTGCTGCGCGACAGCGGCCGCGGGGGGACCGTCGGCGGCGGCCCGGTGCTCGACCCGTTCCCCGCGGGGCGCGTGCACGGCAGCGCCGCCCGGGTGCGGCGGGCCGAGCAGCTCGAGGCGCGCGAGGCCGCCGGGCGGGACGGGCTGCTGGCGTGCGCGCTCGCCGAGCTGGGCGCGGCGCCGCTCGCGGACCTGCCCCTGCTCGCCGCCACCGGTCCCGAGCGCGCCGCCGCCGTGCTCGGGCGGCTGGTCGCCGCTGGCGGGGCGCGGCGCACCCGCGCGACCGCCTGGTCGGCCGCAGCCTTCGAGCGGGCCCGCCGCGCGGTGCTCGACGCGGTGGCCGCGGGCCACCGGCGGGACCTGCTCGCCCCCGGCCTGCCCATCGCGGCCGCCCGCCACGCGGCGGCCGCGGCGGTGGCGGACGCCCGGCCGGCCCCGTCGGCCGCGGGCCGGACGGCCACCCCGGCGCCGCGCGCCACCCCGCCGGGCGCGGACGGGACCACCGGGTCCTTCGCCGTGCCGCAGGCGGGCGCGGAGGTCGTCGAGGCGCTGGTGGCGAGCGGGGAGCTGGTCGCCGACGGGCCGGTGGTCAGGCTGCCCGGCCAGGCGGTCCGCATGGACCCGCGCGAGCAGGCGGTCCGGCGCCGGGTCGAGGCGGCGCTCACGGCCGCCGGGATCGCGGTCCTCGGCGAGGGCGAGCTGGCCGCGCTCGGCGCCGACCGGCGCCTGACCGCCGCGCTCGCCCGCCTCGGCGTGCTGGTGCGGCTGACTCCCGCGCTGTGGATCGGCGGTGAGGCGCTCGCGGCGGCGACGCGGCGGCTGCGCGCCGCCTTCGCCGGGCGGGCGTTCACCGCCGGCGAGGCGCGGCAGGCGCTGGGCACCAACCGCCGGGCGGTCATCCCGCTGCTGGAGCATCTGGACCGCACCGGCGTCACGGCGCGCGCCGGCGACCAGCGCCGCCTGCGCGCCGGACCGGACGCCTCCGGGCCCGGGACCAGGCGTTCGCGGCTGCCTGGTTGACGACTGTTCTTTCCTGCTTTGATCCGGAAGA
>DATFRI010000119.1:0-23292 GCA_035263405.1 Actinomycetes bacterium
CGTCACGCCGACGACCGTGCCGTCAGCCTGCCCCATGCGCGCCTCCGCGGAGGTCGAACCGGGCGATCACGCGGTCGGCGGCGCGGGCGGCAGGCGGGGGGGCGAAACGCAGCCCCTCCGGGACGCCCTCGGCGCCGGCCAGCAGGACCACCTGCCGCGCCCGCTCGTCGTCGGGGACGACCACGTCGAACGCTCCCGAGCTCGGGGGCCGGGGATCCAGGAACGGCCCGGTGTCGGGGTCGAACACCTCGACCGAGGCCGGGATCGCCGCGTCGACCACCCGCCGGAAGGTGGGGACGTCCTCGGCGGTCCGCAGCTCGGCGGCGATCGCGGTCACGGGCGGCTCGGCGTCCACGTCGTCGCCGGGCGGCACCGCGTCGGGCCCCGGCAGCCGCGCGAGCAGCCGGATCCCGTCGGCGTCGTAGGCAAAGATCAGGCGGACCCCCGGCGCGCGCGCGCCCGCGGTCTCCGGTCGCGACATCGCCCCGCCCTCCTATACACAAGCGCACGGCCAAAGACGTCGTGGAATTACCGTGTGCGGGAAGAATACCGCGCGCGGCAGCATACAGCGCTCTGGAGCGTCGAATTGTTCGTCGGCTTGCGGAGCAGGGTGGGCCGTCTGCGGGGACCATTCAGGAGGATTAAGGACGCAGCGGACGGCGATTGTCAACGGACCGCGTTCCAGACCGCGCGCGGGTCGGCGGTCACCGGTCGCGCCGGAACGGGTAGACGGGATCGCCGACGCCGACGATCCCGGCGCTGTCGATCACGCACGGGTGGAAGACGTAGCTGCCGGCCGCCGGGACGTCGAACTGGTCCATGTCGGCGTGGGAGTAGAAGCGCGCCTCGCCGCTCGGCTCGACGTAGCCGAGCAGCCCGTTCTGCCACAGGACCGCGGGCAGGTCGGTGCTGCTGTCGAACTTCCCGTCGGCCTGCATCGCCACCAGCTCCAGCTCCTCCCTGGAGAAGCGGTCGCGGCCGACCTCCCGGATGATCCCGCGGACCTGGTGGTCGATGCCGGTCAGGTACTCCACGGTGCTGGTGTAGACCTCGGAGTACTCGTTGCGGGCGGCGTCCCTGGGCATGGTGTCCGCGGCGACCTGGTTGCTGATCTGGGCGAGCTGGGAGTCCCCGAACCGCTTGGACGCGCGCGCGACGACCCGGCGCAGGTCCGCCTGGGGGATCTCGCCGCGGCCCGCCGCCTTCTGGCGCAGGATCTCGGCGCAGATGGAGTTGCCGAGCGAGACGACGTCCCTCGGGATGAGGCGCGTGTGCCGCAGCAGGTAGTCGGTCACCCGCTCGTGCACGCCCCGCGACCGGTTGCTCACCACCGGGGTGCCGAGCCAGGCCTCCACCGGGTCGGCGGCGCCGCCGGGCGCCATGAAGAACGACCGGTCCAGCCGGCGCAGCTTCTCCAGCAGCAGGTACTCGATCGCGCCGCGGTCCCAGGCGAGCACGCGGATGTGCGGCTCGTCGTGGTACCGCGGCGCGTGCTCGGACCGGTAGACGGCCGACATCACGATGTCGCGGATGGAGATGACGATGTGCAGCCGCCCGCCCAGCCGCGGGTCTCTGAGGAACCGCATCACCTGGTGGAACAGGCCCATCTGGCAGCGCAGCCAGTACATCGGCGCGTGGCTGAACTCCTCGTCGACGGCGTCCAGGTAGAAGAAGACCGGGGGGCAGGTCCGCAGCACCTCGGAGAGGACGTCCTCCAGGTCGTCCCAGGCCGGGTCCTCCAGGTACTCGGTGAGCTGATGGCCGTTGGTGTGGCCGTTGACGATCGCGCGCAGCTCCGCGTAGATCGACCGCGGCCGGCGGAACTCGCCGAGGAGGCGACCGTAGTCCTGGCGGATCGACTCCGCCTGCTCGCGGGCGAGGTGCGGCTTCAGCTCCGGGTGCGCCAGCAGGTGGGTGGCCAGCGAGCTGAGGATCGCGCGGCTCCAGATCCGCATCCACTTCTCGGTGAGGAACCGCTCGGGGAACCACATGCAGGCCTTGACCACCGTCTCGGTCGACGGGGGGTCCTGCTCGGGGTGGTCGGCGTAGACGGACTCCTGGTGCGCCTGGAAGGTCCGCAGGCGCCGCAGGTAGACGGTCTTGCCGGCACCCAGCCGCCCGACGATCACCCGGGCGGTCGCGTCGTTGGCGGGCGCCGCGAGGGCGCCGAACGCGGGGTTGCCGTGGAAGTCGACGAACTCGCTCAGGATGTTCTCGATCGGCGCCCGGGACCCGTCCGGGTTCCCGAACGGCCCGATCTGGTCCGACCTGGCGGTCGGCACGTGGTCGGGCTCGTCAGCATGCATGCGATCTCCGCTCCTGGCACCCGGGCGCGCCGTCAGGGCCGGGCGCCCGGCGGCAGGAACAGGCCTCTGGCCACCCGCCAGGCCTCGGCGAGCCGCGCGGCCCGGTCCCCGGGGCGCCGGGCGAGGGCGGCCTCCTCGGTCGCCTCGTGGAACAGCTCCTTGACGGTGAAGCTCTCGTCGGACAGCGGGCTCTGCAGCCCGTCCTCGGTGATCACCCAGTCGTCGCTGGGCATCTCGATGACCGGGCTGAGCCGGGGGACCGCTGCCGACGACGGCCGGGTCCGCGCCTCGATGGCCACACGCAGCAGGCGGGTGAGCTGCTCCAGCGCCCCGGCCGGGTCGAACTCGTCGTCGCCCGGGTAGCGGTTGAGCCGTTGCAGCTGCGGCGCGACCGACGCCACCCAGCGGTCGGCGCCGGTGTCCGCCGGCCAGGGGACCGGCCGCTGCCCCCGCAGGGCGATCCGCGACCCGTTCGCGTCGTTCGGCAGCGTCCCGTCCTCCTCCTCGATGCCGACCTCCAGGGCCGCGGGCCGGCCGTCGTCGCGCCGCGCCGGCGACAGCGGGAAGCGCAGGCGCAGGCTGGTGGCGGGCAACCGCACGCGCACGCCCCGCTCGGAGACCGCGCCCAGCTCCTGCGCGCGGCCGAGCAGCTCCACGACGCGCTGGAAGGTCGGCGCCTCCTCGAACCGGCGGAAGGCGTCCTCGTCGGTGCGGTGGCGCCGGCGGACGTTCTCCAGGGTGAGGTTGCGCAGGTCCTCCAGGCTCGCGGTCGTCTGCTGCCGGATCGCCTCCAGCTCGTGGGAGAGCTGCTCGACCGAGCTGCGGGTGCTGCGCTCCTGCCGGCTGACCTCGCGCAGGCCCCGCTCCAGCATCGACTGGACCCAGTAGAGCGGGCCGAACAGCGCCAGCGCGGCGCCGAGGTCCAGCCACACCGAGGGCGCGTAGTCGCCCTCGGCGGACGCGCCGATGACGATCAGGCAGGCGCCCAGCGCGATGGTCAGCAGCGGGATGCCCCAGGTTCGTGCGCGCCTCATCCGCAACCCGACTGTGCAGGACCGGACCGTCGACGGGCCGCCGGTTGCGGCCCCGACCGGTGTGAGCGGTACGCCTCGATCGTGGCATCCCCGACCGTCGCCGTAAAGCGGGCGCGCACGACGGCGGGCCGCCCGGTCAGCCTGCGGCGGCGCCCAGCCGGTCCAGGGCCGCGGCCAGGGCGGCGCCCACGTCGCCGAGGAGCAGGTGCCGCCCGCCGGCGACGACCTGGCGGCCGCCGACGACGACGTCGGTCACGTCGGCCGCCGCGGCGGCGAACACCGCCTGCGCGGCGGCCTCGGCCGGGCGCGTGCCGGCCAGCCGCGTCGAGCGCAGGCCCAGGGTGGTGAAGTCGGCCAGCGAGCCGGGCGCGAGGCGGCCGGCGTCCCAGCCGAGCGCGGCCATGCCCCCGGCGCCCGCCGCCGCGAGCAGCTCCGCGGGCCGGTGCAGGCCGCGGCGGCCGGCCCGCAGCCGCTCGTCCAGCTCCAGCGCGCGCGCCTCCTCGAACAGGTCGATGACCGCGTGGCTGTCGCTGCCCAGCGCCAGCGGGCTGCCCGCGTCCGCCAGCGCGCGCGCCGGCCCGATGCCGTCGGCCAGGTCGCGCTCGGTGGTCGGGCAGGCGCACACGCGGGTGCGGGAGGCGCCGAGCAGGGCGATGTCGTCGGCGGTGAGGTGCGTGGCGTGCACCGCGGTCGCGGCGGCGGCCAGCACCCCGGTGCGTTCGGCCAGCGAGGCGGGGGTGGCGCCGGTCGCGGCCAGGCACGCCTGGTTCTCGGCGGGCTGCTCGGACAGGTGCAGGTGCAGCGGCGCGGCGCGCGCGGCCGCCCAGCCGGCCACGGCGCGCATCGCGCCGGGGTCGACCGCGCGCACGCTGTGGACCGCGGCGCCGACCCGCACGCGCCCGCCACCGTCCAGGCCGGCGAGCGCGCCGGCCCGCGCGGCCCAGGCGTCCGCGTCGCCGTCGCCGAAGCGGCGCTGCGGGCCCTCCAGCGGCCGGCCGTCGAGCCCGCCGCGCAGGTAGCAGGCGTCCAGGAGGGTGATCCGCAGCCCCGCGTCCAGCGCGGCCCGGATGCACGCCAGGCCCATGGCGTTGGGCTCGGCGTAGGGGACCCCGCCGGGCGCGTGGTGCAGGTAGTGGAACTCGCCGACCGCGGCGACGCCCGCCAGCGCCATCTCCCCGTAGGTGGCGCGGGCCAGCTCCTCGTAGCCGTCGGGGTCGAGCCGGGCGGCCACCGCGTACATGCGCTCGCGCCAGCTCCAGAAGTCGCCGCGCCCGCCGTGGGTGCGCCCGCGCAGCGCCCGGTGGAACGCGTGGGAGTGCGCGTTGGCGAGCGCGGGGATGGTCAGCCCCGCCAGCCGCACCGCCCCCGGCGGCGGGTCGGCGCCCGCCGTCACGGCCGCGATCCGGTCCCCCTCGGTCTCGATCAGGACCCGCTCGGCCGCGCGTCCGCCGGGCCCGCCGAGCCATGCCAGCTCCGCGTGCCAGCGGCCCGCCGGCCGGGCGGCGGTCACCGGCACGCCAGCTCCTCCAGCGCCTCGGCGAGCGCCCGCACCCCGGCCAGGCAGTCGTCCAGGCCGGCGTGCTCCGCGGGGCTGTGGCTGACCCCGGTCGGGTTGCGGACGAACAGCATCGCGGTGGGGACCGCGGCGGCCAGCACGCCGGCGTCGTGCCCGGCGGCGGTGGCCAGCTCCACCGGGGCCACGCCCAGGCGCCGCAGGCAGCCGCCCAGGCGGCGGCGCAGGCCCGCGTCGAAGGTCACCGCCGGGCTGCGCGACTCGGCCCGCAGCTCCGCGCGCACGCCGTGGTCGGCGGCGGCCGCCCGGACCTGCGCCCACCAGCCGTCGACCAGCCGGTCCAGCGCGCCGTCGTCGGGCGCGCGGGCGTCCAGCCAGGCCGACACCCGCGCGGGGATCGAGTTGGCGTTGTTGGGCTCCACCACCACGCGGCCGACGGTGGCCGCGCCGCCGGTCGCCAGCGCCTGGGCGCGGGCGCGCTCGATCGCGGCGGCGAGCGTCCAGGCCGGGTCGCGGCGGTCGCCCATGCGGGTGGTGCCCGCGTGGTCGGCCTCGCCGGTCGCGTCCAGGCGCCAGCGGCCGTGCGGCCAGATCCCGGTGCCGACGCCGACGGCACCGCCGCCGCCGGCCAGACCGCGGCCCTGCTCGACGTGCAGCTCCACGAAGCCGGCCAGCTCCGCCAGCCGCGCGGGGTCCGGCCCCATCCGGGCCGGGTCCAGGCCCGCCGCCGTGAGCGCGTCGGCCAGGCGTACGCCGGCGGCGTCGCGGCGGCGCAGCGCGCCGGGCAGGTCGAGCGTGCCGGCCAGCACCCGGCTGCCGAAGGTCGGCAGGCCGAAGCGGCCGCCCTCCTCGTCGGCGAAGGCGACGACCGCCAGCGGCCGCGCCGGGTCCGCCCCGCGGCGGTCCAGCTCCTCCAGCGCGAGCAGCCCGGCGACCACCCCCAGGGCGCCGTCGAAGGCGCCGCCGCCGGCGACGGTGTCCAGGTGGCTGCCGGCGGCGACCGCCCCCGGGCCGCGGGTCCCGCGCCAGGCCCACAGGTTGCCGGCCGGGTCCTGCTCGACGGCGAGCGCGCGGGCGGCGGCCTGCGACCGGAACCAGTCGCGCGCCCGGCGGTCCGCGTCGGTCCATGCCAGCCGGCTCCAACCGCCGCCCGGGTCCCGGCCGATCGCGGCCAGGCCGTCGAAGCAGGCACGGAAGCGCCCCGCCAGCCCGCCGGGGTCGTGCGCGCTCACGGCGGCCCCGCCCGGCGGGCGGCGGCCGGCGCCCACCGCGGCCCGGGGGGCGCCGGCGACGATCTCGCTGCCTGCATCGGCTGCTCCAGACGGACGGCCGGCGGCGCCGGCCCCCGCAGGATCATCCCGCACCCACGCGGGGTGCCGCAGCCGGCCGGCGCGGCCGGCGCCCGCGGGTGGACAGCGCCGCTGGTTTGCGTAGTGTTGCCAGTGTGCGCACCTGGGCGATCTGGACGAAGATCCACCCGCTCACCTTCTCCGCCGAACCGGGAGGATCCCGCATGCGCCGGTCCCTTCACCACGACGGCCGGACGCGCACGGTGCCCGCGGCGGTGGTCCACCAATGGCCGAGCTGAGCGGGCGCGACGACCAGGGGCCCGCCGAGTGGCCCGCGCCCGGCCGCGCCGACGCCCCTTCCGAGCGGGACCGCCTGCTCGCCCACGCCGACGGCCGGGCACAGCCGCAGCCGCAGCCGCAGCCGGGACCGGCGGCCGCCTGGGCCCGCCCGACGGGTCGGCCCCGGCCCGGCGTCCGCCGCCTACGGCCGCCCGCCTCGACCCCCACCCACACCCAGGCTGCCGCCACCCAGCCCCTGGTGCTGTGGCGGCTGGCCAAGAGCACCGCCAAGGCGGGGCTGCGCGGCGCGCCGGAGGCGCCCCTGCCGGTGCAGCGCTTCGTGCACAGCCAGGAGCAGGCCGCGCTCGCCACCCAGCTGCGCGGCGCCGCCCAGGCGCTCTCCACGGTCGTCGCCCGGGTCCTGCGCACCGACACCGAGCTGCGCGGCGCCGAGGAGCGCCTGCGCGACGCCAACCTGCGGCTGGCCACGCTCGAGCACCGCTACCTGGTGTGGCTCGCCGGGCCGCGCCTGGACGACGAGCCCGGCCGCGAGCCGCCGTCGCAGGGCTTCGCCGCGCCGGCCGCCGGGATCCAGGGCGGCGACCCGCCACCGCGCCGCTCGCTGCTGGACCCCTGGGTGGGCAGGGCCGGACTGGCCGTGGTCGCCGCCGGCCAGGCCGTGCTGCTGTACCTCGCCGGGCCGGCCCGGGCGCTCGGCCCGGTCGTGCTGGGGGTGCTGTGCGTGGCGGTCGCCGGCGGGACCGTGGCCGCCGTCCAGGTACCCGCGCGCAGCCTGGACCGGCTCGCCGCCAGCGCCGACGGGCTGGAGCACCCGCGGCGCCGGCGCGCGCTGGACACCGTCGCCGGCGCCGCCGCGCTCGGCGGCGGGATCGCGCTGGCGCTGGGCCTGGCGCGCCTGCGGCCCGAGGGGCCCGGCGGGGGGTTCTCGCCGGCCTGGCTGACCGTGGTGAGCGTCGCGCTGGTCGCGGTCGGCATCGCGGTCGGCTACGCCAGCATCCCCGCCGACCCCGGCGAGGCGCGGCGGCGCCGGCGCTCGCTGGCCAGGCTCGCCGGCCGGCTGGTCGTGGACCGGCAGCGGCGCCGGGAGCTGCGCGGCGCCGGCGCGCAGCAGCAGGCGGCGCGGCAGGCGGTGGAGCGTCGCTGGATCGAGCTGGCCGAGCTGGTCGGTCAGCTCGGCGCCGCGGAGGTCGACGCCGTGCAGTCCTGGCGCCAGCAGGCCGCCGTCGGCGACGCCGCCCAGCACGCCGTCGAGCAGCACCTGGCCGAGTTCGGCGCACGTCACGGGCGCGGCATCGCCCGGCGGGTCGGCGCCTGGTGGCGGGGCCGGCCCCCGGTGCGTCCCGAGCCGTCGGACACGTTCTCCCCGATCGGCCAGACCCAGCCGGACTGGCCCGCGCAGGTGCTGCGCATCACCGCCCCGGCGCGCGCGGCCCTGGCGCGCCGGGGGCTGCTGGACCCCGAGGACCCGCCCGCGGTCGACCCCTGACGGGGCGCGGTGCGCGGCGGGGGGAGCTTGCCGAGGGCGCAGCCAGCTCGGACCCGCGATCGAGCAGAACCGACATCGTCCCGGAGCACACCGCCTGCACCCGTTTGCCTTCCTTGCCGACGCTGCCACCACGCGATGACCTGGGCCATCGGGCCCGGCGGCGGCCGGCGGCGGGTCCGGGACCGAATTCTCTCGGGATTTCTCTCGGGGCCGCGGCCTTGTCCGGACCGTGACGGGACGGGACAATGCGCGACGGCGGACGCCCGTCTGATCGCACGGGCACGGGGGTGCACCACGCTCGGTGAGCGCGGTGCACCCCATACTCCCCGCCCGGAGCGATGGCGCGGGCGCGGTGGCTTCGTTCGCCAGGAGGCCACCGCGCCCGCTGCGATCGCGTGACCGGGACGCCCTCCCGGCCGCCGGGACCCGTGCGGTCGCCGCCCCTCCGCGCGCAGCCCTCCGCCACCCTCGTCATCCCGCCGCGCGCGGCGGCGCATCGACGACCCGCAGGGGAGCCTGTACCTTCCTCGCTGGACCTGCTCCGAAGCGGGGCGGCGGCGCGGACCGGACGGAGCGTGCGCATGACGACCGAGGGCGAGGGCGGGACCCGCGCGATCATCGCGGCGTTCCTCGCCAACCTCGGCATCGCGATCATCAAGTTCGTCGCCTTCCTGTTCACCGGCGCCAGCTCGATGCTGGCCGAGTCGATCCACTCCGTCGCGGACACCGGCAACCAGGGCCTGCTGGTGCTGGGCGGCCGGCGGTCGCGCCGCGATCCCACCCCCAAGCATCCGTTCGGCTACGGGCGGGAGCGGTACTTCGCGGCGTTCCTGGTCGCCGTGGTCCTGTTCACCGTCGGTGGCCTGTTCGCGCTCTGGGAGGGGTACGAGAAGCTGCGACATCCCCACGAGCTGGAGTCGCCGGTGTGGGCGTTCGCGGTCCTGTTCGTCGCGATCGCGCTGGAGGGCTTCTCGCTACGGACCGCGGTGCGCGAGGGCAACCGGGTGCGGGGCAGCCTGTCGTGGTGGATGTTCATCCGGCGGTCCAAGAGCCCCGAGATCCCGGTCGTGCTGCTCGAGGACGTCGGGGCGCTGTGCGGACTGCTGTTCGCGCTGACCGGCATCACGCTCGCGGTCGTCACCGGCAACAGCCGCTTCGACGCCCTCGGCAGCCTCGCGATCGGCGTCCTGCTGGTCGTCATCGCCGTGATCGTCGGCGTCGAGATGCGCAGCCTGCTGCTGGGGGAGTCGGCCAGCCGCACGCAGGTCGAGGCGATCAGCGCGGCGCTGGCCGGCGCGCCCGGCGTCCACCGGGTGATCCACCTGCGCACGATGCACCTCGGGCCCGACGAGCTGCTGGTCGGCGCGAAGCTCGCGTTCGCCCCCGACCTGACGGTCCGCGAGCTGAGCGAGGTGATCGACGGCGCGGAGGAGCGGGTACGCGCGCGCGTCCCCGCCGCGCACCTGATGTACCTCGAGCCCGACATCTACCACGAGGACGCCGCCGACCCCCCGGCCGCCGCCGACCCCCCGCGCGCCACCTCCCGCGAGCCCTGAGAGCCGCCGCCCGCGTCGCCAGCGGCAAAGGCGCCGGGCTCGCGGCCCGGGGGCGGCTGCCCCCGGCTGGAACCCGGCGCCTCGGGCGGGTGTGGTGCGTCCGCTCCTGGTGGGCGCGGACGCCCGGGCTAGGCCGTCGCGCCGGCCCCGCGTGCCCGCCCCCCGCCGCCGACCCGCAGCAGGACCAGGCCGGCGCCGAGCAGCCCCGCACCGGCGAGGAGAAGCACCGGCGTGCGGCCGGCGCCGGTGAACGGCAGGTTGCACATGGGGGAGCCCGCGGCCATGGTGTGGTCGGCGAACCCGATCGTCTTCCCGTCCTGCCCGGCGACGGTCAGCCGGACGCTCAGCGTGTCGTACAGCTTCGCGCGCAGCCGCCGCGTGAACATGCCGTCCGCGTCCGACCGCACGGTGTCGCGCGCGAGCGTCGCGCCCCGTTGCCGGTCGACGAGCGCGAGCTTGAAGGTGGCGTCGGCGGCCAGGCCCTTGCCCATGGCCGTGATGCCGGTGCAGTTCATCTCGTGCAGGCCGATGTGGGACTCCTCCGCGCTCGCCATGCCGGGAAGCAGCACGATGGTCGCGGTGAGCCCGGCGGTGAGCAGCGATCTCACAAGCCGCATCGCATCTCCTTGTGTTCTCCTGCGGGAGGAGGCGGGCGGGGGCGGCAGGCTCACAGGTGCTGCTCCGGACCCGACCGCAGCTCCAGGCCGTCCATGAGCACCGAGGCGTTGGGCGGCAGCCCGAGGGCGGAGGCCTCGAAGGCCAGCGTCGTCCCGGCCCGGTGACCGTTGTGGAACACCTCGACACGCCGCCAGGTCGTGTCGTTCAGGACCGCTCCGGTCACGTCGGTGGCGAACCGCTCGCCGCTCGTGCGCTCGACCAGTTGGAGCTCGATCGCGAGGCCCGGGCGGCTGGCCCGCATCCAGACGCTCGCGTGGTAGTCGGTCTTCGGCTTGCACCTGGCGAGGCTCGGCGCCACCAGGCCCGGCTCGGCGCCGGACCCGCGGCTGAGCCTGACCGCCCACCGCCCCGACCTGCCCGCGGGCACGCGCTCCAGGCGCGCGCCGCCGGCCGGCTGCCAGCCCACCAGCCCCGACTCGAAGCTGCGGTCGGTGCCGGAGCCCCTGCTCGCGGACACCGGCGCGGCGGTGGTGCTGGTCACCGGCTCCTCGCGCACCGCGGTCGTGGCCGCCGCCTGGCCGGCACCGGTGCTGTCCACCAGGCCCGGCCGCAGGTGCTCGCGCCAGCCGAGCAGCGCGAGCGAGACCACCACGATCACCACGACCGACGCGGCGGTGACCTCCACGACCGGCCGGTACCGCGAACCGTGCACACGCCGGCTCGCGAGGTGCTTCGGTGACGGTGAGTACATGAGCGGGACTTTCAAGGAGCGCTCTAATGCGGCGGTAATCACGCGCAATAGCGCTGGTCCTCGGCCTGTCCGCGCAAAATCCGCACGGTTGTGCGGGGGCGGCTCGGGCGCAACCGCAGGTGCGCCGACCACGCAAATGAAATCCAAATCATCGTCTTGACGAATTGTCTTTCCGGGCGGCTAGACTCCTCGGCATCTGTGCGCGTCGACCCGAGGCACGAAGCAACCGGTCAGGACGACCTCGGTCCGCGTTCGCCGCCGAGGCTGGAGCAGCCGATGAGCAGACCCGACCTGCCATGGCCCGAGCTGGACGCCGCCATCGCCGAGGAGGCCGCACCCGCCGCCCGGCCACGCCCGGCCGGGTCACGCGCGGCCCCGTCCGGACGGGCGCCGTCCACCGCCGAGCGCTTCGCCGGGGCCGCGCTGCCCTTCCTGGACCTCGTCCACGACCTGGCGTTGTGGCTGTCGAACGACCCGGGGGTCGCGTACGAGCTGACGCTCGACACCTACCTGCGAGGGCTGCGCTCGTTCGGGACCTTCCAGCCGGGTTCGAGCTGCCGCGCGTGGCTCCTGCGGGTCACCTACGCCACCTTCCTCGCCCACTACGCCGACCGCCGCAGGGAGCTCGTGGAGCTGGTGGACGCCGACGAGAGCGACCTGGAGCCGGTCGTCCGGCTGGGGGCGCCAGGCGCCGCCAGGTCCGAGGCGGCGGCGGGCGAGCCTGACTCCCTGCTGCCGGTCGGCCTGGAGGTCGTGACCCGGGCGGAGATGGTCGTCGCGCCCGACCGCCGCGCGAGGCTGCGCCTGGCGATCGCGCAGCTCCCCGACGCGTTCCGGCTCGCCGTCGTGCTCGTGGACGCGCTCGGGCTGTCCCCGCGGGAGGCGGCGATGGTGCTGGCCACGCCCCTGGGGGAGCTGCTCGCACGGCTGCGCCGGGCCCGGCTGCGGCTGCGGCCGCTCACCCAGGGAAGGCAGGTGGGCGCCCGTGCGCTGTGACGAGTTCGTCGAGCACCTGACCGCGTTCGACGTCGGCGCCCTGTCCGGCGCTCCCGCCGCCGAGGCGCGCTCCCACCTCACCGCCTGCGCCGCCTGCAGGATGGCCGCCGCCGCCGAGCGGCAGCTGGTCCGCGAGGTGCGCATGGTCGCCGAGCGCGCGCCCGACGACCTGCACCGCGCGGTGCAGGCGGCGCTGCGCGGCGCGGGCCGCCCCGGGAAGGCGCGGCGCTGGCGGCGCGCGTTCGTGGCCGTCGTGGCGCTGTCCGCCCTGGCCGTCCTGGCGGCGGCCGTCACCGAACGGATCGCCGACCTGCGCCCCGGGGGGTCCCGGTCCGCCACAGGCGCGGCCGCGCGGCTGCCGACCACGATCGAGGGCGCATGGGCGGCGTTCGCGGCGGCGCGCCTCCCGCTCGAGGGCTGGGACGAGCTGGACTCGCGGCAGAAGGACCTGCTCGCCAGCTCCCCGGCGTACGACCTGCTCGCGCTCCGGCTGGACCTCGCCGCCGAGGGGGGGATCCACCTCGCGGGCCTCGCCGCCGTCGCCTCGGAGTACCGCGACGGCGGCGAGCGCATCGTCGTGTTCCGGTGGTGGAACCGCGCCGGGGCGGCCGGCGGCGCGGCGGGCCAGGCGACCGCGCCGCGCGCCCTCGACACCAGGACCACCTCCTGGGGCCGGACGCGGGGCGCCGTGTGGGAGCGCGGGGACATGGTCCTGTGCGCGATCGGCTCGTTCCCCGCATCCCGCTTCGAGCAGATCGTCGCGCAGCTGCACGACGCCACCCCGTCCGGGCCGTGAGCATGCAGCTGGATCCCGTGCTGGACCAGCCGGGCTCCGGGCCGGCCGTGGAGCCGCGGGCGGCACCCGCCGGCGGGACGGTCCGCGTGCCGGCCGAGATCCTCGTCCTGCCGTTGCCGGCCACGCCGGCCCGTCCCGCCGGCGGCGGGCAGGCGCGCGGCAGGGCCGGGCACCGGCCGCCCGCGCGCCTGCACGGACGCGCCGCGAGCCAGCGCCGCGAGCTGGAGCTCGCCGGCCGGATCACCGCGCCCATCGCCTGGGGCGCGCCCGTGCTGGTCGTCGGGGCGCGCGGCGGCTGCGGCCGGACCACCGTCGCGGCCGTGCTCGCGCAGGTGCTCGCGGCGGTCCGCGGCGAGCCGGTCGGCGCGCTGGACGCCATGCCCGTGCTCGGGACGCTCGCCCGGCGCGTCCCCGAAGCGGTTCCGGTCGCGCTGCCGGACCTGCCCGGACCGGGCGGCCCGGTGGCGCCGCTCGAGGTCCTGCGGGCCAGCCAGGAGCTGTGGCCCCCCGGCGGGAGCGCGGTCGACGAGGGCACCCTCGCCGACCCGCGGCTGGAGCGGTACGCGCTGGTGGTGGTGGACTGCCCGGCGGGCATGCCGGCCCCGCCCGTGCTGGACCAGGCCGCGCAGCTGACCGTCGTGGTGCGCCCGACCCTCGACGGCGGCCGCAGCGACCTGCAGGCGCTCGACTGGCTCGACGCCTGGGGCTACGGCGCGCTGGTCCGCCGCGCGGTCGCCGTCCTGCTCACCGACCCGGTGTCCCGCCGACCCCGGACGCCCTGGTCCACCGGGGGACCCGCAGGTGCCCGGGTCCCCCGGACCCCCTGGCCCACCGGGGGACCCGCAGGTGCCCGGGTCCCCCAGACCCCCTGGTCGACCGACCTCGCCGCGCTGCACGCGCATCTCCAGCAGCGCTGCGCGGGCGTGGTCCGTCTGCCGGACGACGCGGCGCTGCGCGCCGGCGCCGCCGTCGAGGTGTCGCGCCTGCGCCCGAGGACCAAGTGGGCCGGCATGGAGCTGGCTGCTGCGGTGGTGGGCGGACTCGCCGACCGCCCGCTCGCCGATCGGCGCCTGGAGGAACTCGTCGAGGAGGTCCAGCTCGCCGCGGGGGCGGCGCGCGGCTACGTCGGCGCGAGCGTCCAGCGGCCGACGCCGAGCAGGCCGGGGTGGCGGGTCGCGCTCGGGTTCGGCGACCGCGACCAGCTCGCGGCGTGGCGGTCCTCCGGCGAGCGGGAGCGCTGGCAGCGGCAGGCGCAGGCGCTCGGCGTCCAGGTCCTCTCGGTCACGACCCGCGCGGCGCCGGCGTGAGTGGTTCCGCCAGCGCACGGTCGGGCGTTGGCGCGCGGTTTGCCACGCGTTAGGTCGCCCTTAGCGCGCTCGCTACGGTCGGATCCGGGCCGCGGGCTGCGGCCGCCGGTCGGGTCGGGCGAGATGCGGGGTGACGCGATGCTGTCGCGGGGACTGCAGGTGCTGGAAGCGTTCACGCCGGAGCGGCCGGCGCTGACCATGGTCGAGGTCGCCGAGCGGGTCGGGGTGCACCGCGCCGCCGCTCGCCGCTACCTGCTCGCGCTCACCGAGCTCGGGTACCTGCGGGCGGAGCCGGTGACCAACCGGTCGGGGAGCATGCGCTGGCGGCTCACCCCGCGGGTGCTGCGGCTGGGGTACAGCTGCCTGGCAGGGCTGAACGTCTGGCAGATCGTCCAGCCGGCGCTTGCGGACCTGGCGGCGGCGAGCGGGCTGTCCTCGTCGGCGGCCATCCTCGACGCGCCCCGCGACGCGCTCGTCGTCGCGCACGCGTCGAGCAACCGGCTGCTGCGCCTGGAGCTGCCGCCGGGCACGCGGCTGCGCGCGGACGCGACCGCGCTCGGCCGCGTGCTCCTGGCCGGGCTGCCAGCCGCCGAGCTCGACGGCTGGCTGCAGGCCCTGCCGCCGGGGACCGACGCGACGCGCCTGCGCCGGCAGCTGCTCCTCGCCGCCGCGCGCGGCTACGCGGAGCAGGACGGCGAGCTCGAAGCGGGCCTGTGGGCGATGGCGGTGCCGGTGCGGCGGGGCACGCGGGTGATCGCGGCCGTCGACGTGGCCGGCCACGCGGGCGACCGGCCCGACGCCGCCACGCTGGACCGCAAGCTGCTCCCGGCGCTGCGCGCGACCTCGGCCGTGCTCGGCGAGGCGCTCGGCGCCCATCCGGCGGGCGGCACCGCCCTTGTCGGCCGGTCCACGCCGAGCCGGGTCGTGGTGACCCGCTCGGCCTCCCACGGCTGAGGGTCACGCCGACCCCGAGCGGCGCCCTGCCTCATGAAGATGTCCGCGATGCCTTCCGACCGCAGGTGGACGCCTCCGAAGCGGGCATCGCGGACACTTTCAACGGGCGGCGGCGCTGGACACCAGCAGCTCCGCCTCACGCAGCAGAGTGCTCGCGCCCACGGTGCGGTAGAAGGCGGCGGCAGCGGTCGCGTTGGTCCCCGCGTCGTGCGGGCGGCCGAGCTCCAGCGCCCGCCGCGCGGCCTCCAGGCGCGCGTACGCCTCGTCAGGACGTGACCCGATCGCCGCGTACAGCTCCGCGGCCCGCTGCGGCTGGTCCGCGACGAACGCCCGGGCCGCCTCCAGCCACGGCGACGGCGGGATGCCGCGCCCGTCGAGCACCGCGACCGGGTGGCCGAGCTCGGCGAGGACCACGCCGAGGTCGACGCCGAGGTCGGCCCCGAGCACGCTGCCCCCCAGCCCGGTGAGCAGCTCGTCGGCGAGCCCGGCCGCCGCCTCCCGGCGGCCGGTGGCCAGCAGCACGCGGGCGTTGAACGCCCGCGTGGGGTTGAGGCCCTGCGGGTCGGCCGCCTCCCTGGCCAGCTCGAGCGCGACCGCCGCGTCCTGCAGCGCCGGCCCGCTCGCGCCCTGTGCCAGCCGGATCCGGCCGCGCCACATCCGGCACTCCCATTCCAGGTAGTGGCGCTGCCCGGCGACGGTGCCGGCGACCAGCGCGTCCACGGTGCGGACCGCCTCGTGCCAGCGCCCCGTCCAGTACTGCTCGGCGACGCGCTGCAGCCGGATCGACCGCAGCCGCCGCAGCGAACCGAAGCGCTCGGCGGTCCGCCAGCTCGCATCCAGCGCCCGTGAGAACGCGCTCAGGTCGCCCAGCGCCGCGAACGCGTACGCGAGGTTGAGCTGCCAGACGATCGCACCCGGGGAGCCCGCCGACTCCACGATCGCGATCGCCTGCTCCAGCTCGGCGATGCCGCCGGCGTCGCCCGCGTCCACGCGCGCCAGCCCGATCGTGCCGTGGGCGTCGGCGGCCATGTCGCGCAGCCCGAGCGTGGCGGCGAGCGCGAGGACCTCCTCGGCGAGCCGGCGGGCCTCGGCGTGCCGGTTGGCGATCACCAGGTGGAGCATGCAGCCGCGCAGCACCGCGGCCTTGGGGCGGGACGGGGCCGCGCCGGCCACCAGCGCACGGGCCCGCTCGGAGTGCGCCGCGCGCTCCTCGCCACGCCCGTGGAGGAAGGCCAGCTCCCCGAGCAGCATCTCCGCCTCGGCGGCCTGCACGCGCTTGCCCGCGTCCAGCAGCCCGTCCCGCGCGGCGGTGAGGGCCTCGCCGCCGCCGCCCTCCTCCTGGCAGCGCGCCCGCCCGAGCCGCAGCAGCAGCTCGGGCCGGTCCGGGTCGTCCGGCGGGCTGAGCTCGAGCGCCTGGGCGAAGTAGCTCGCGGCCCGCCCGTCGGCGCCCAGCGCCGCAGCGCGGTCGCCCGCGTCGCGCAGGGCGTTGCGCGCCTGCCCGACCAGGTTCTCGGTCGCCTGGCCGGCGGCCCGGGCGAAGGACAGCGCCGCCTGGTAGTGGTGGGCGAGCAGCTCTGCCCGGTCCTCGGCGCGGCCAGGGGCCAGCGACTCGATCCAGCGGGCGGCCCGCAGGTGCTTCTCGGCGCGGCTGGCACGGACGATCTGACCGTACGCGACGTCGCGGACCAGCAGGTGATGGAACGCGTACTCGACCTCGCCGGCGACTCGGGAGCGCTCCGCGCGCACGACGTACTCCTTCAGCTCCAGCCGCTCCAGGCTGGCACGCAGCCCGGCGCGGTCGCGGTCGCCGATCTCGGCGAGGGCGCCGAGCCAGCCGACCTGCCCGAGCACCGCGGCGTCCTGGAGGACGGCCTTCTCCTCCGGCGGCAGGGCGTCGAGCCGGGCGGCGACGATCGCATGCACGGTGGCCGGTAGCGACCGGCGCGCGGCCGGCCCGCTGCCAGGCGGCGGGTCCTCCGCGCCGACGCCGCGGTCGCGGAGCATCCGCACGTACTCCTCGGCGAACAGCGGGTTCCCGGCGACCCGGCCGACCAGCCGGGCACCGACGTTGCCCGGCAGGCCGTGACGCGCCAGCAGGCCGGTGAGCAGCCGCTCGGTGTCGGCGTCGGAGAGCGGCCGCAGCCACAGCAGCTCGATCCCGTCCACGACCCCCCGGGCGACCTCCGTCTGCGCGCCGGCGTCCGCCGGGCGGCCCCATGCCGGGCGGCGCTCGAACAGCTCCGGCCGGGCCGTCCCGACCACCAGCAGCGGCGTCGGCCGCCCCGGGCCCTGCGTCACCAGGTCCTCGAGGAACTCGAGCATGCCGTCGTCGGCGCGGTGCAGCTCCTCGATCACCAGGACCAGCGGTCGCCGCTCGGCGAGCCCGTACAGGAAGCGCCGCCACGCCGCGAACGCCTCCTCACGGGTGGAGGGCGCGCCCGGCCCGTGCTGGGTCCCGGTGACGCCGACCAGCGGCCGCAGGTGGCGGGCGACCCACGCGGCCGCGCCGGGCTCGGGCACGACCTCCAGGACGGCACCGGCGAGCTTGGACTCGGCCTGCTCGGCGGTGTCGGTCTCGAGGATGCCGGCTTCCGCCTTGACGATCTCCGACAGCGCCCAGTACGTGACCCCGTCGCCGTACGGCGGGGAGCGTCCCTGCCGCCACGCGACCGGCTCGAGGCCGCCGCCGAGTCGGGCGGCGAACTCGGCCACCAGCCGCGACTTGCCGATGCCGGGGTCGCCCACCAGCGCCACCAGCCTGGCCGGACCGCCCGAATGGACCTGCTCGAACCGGTCGAGCAGCACCTCGAGCTCCGGCTCCCGCGCGACCATCGGCGGCAGCCGCAGCGCGCCCGCGCGCGGCTCGATCGTGATCCGTGGCTCCAGCGCGCTCCACGCCTGCATGGTGGTGCCGCCGGCGAGGCCGACGAGGGTCGCGGGGCCGTACGCGATCACCCGCTCGGTGGCGTGCATCGTCGCCTGGGAGACGAGCACGCCTCCCGGCGGGGTGGTCTCCAGCAGCCGCCCGCAGGTGGTCAGCAGCTCGCCGGTGACGCGCTGCCCGTTGCCCGACGAGCGCACGAGGGCCTCGCCGGTCGCGACGGCGAGCTGGACCCTGGCCTTGGGTGGCGCCGCGCGCCCGCCGGCGAACGCCTCGCGGATCGACAGGGCGGCGCGCACGGCGCGCTCGGGATCGTCGGCGCGGGTCCGCGGGATGCCGAACGCCGCCACCACGCGCCCGCCGAGGGTGTGCTCGACCACGCCGCCGTACCGCTCCACGTGCAGGCGGACCTCGTCGAGCTGGCCGCCGAGGGCGCGCCCGACGTCCTCGGGGTCGCGCTCGCCGAACTGCTCGCCAACCTCGTCGACGTCGGCGAACAGCACGGTGACGAGCTTGCGCTCGGCGCCGATGTGCGCAGCGGGACTCCGCATACGGCTCTCCTCGGAAGGGCCGGCCGGCCCGCGGACGGTTGCCGGCTGTGCCCAGCCTAGCCCCTTTGCGCCGATCGGTGGACCGGTTCATTCGTCATCGATTTGCGCGGAGCCAGGGGTGGGCGCCCCCGAAATGGTCGAGCGCCCCACCCGGCGGGGCGCTCGAATCTGAAAGCCGTCGTCTTGCGATCCGGAACGGATTATCGGGGTCTTCAGGCTTAGTGCCAGACGAAGCCTGCGACGAGTGGCATCACCGCGGCGGACACCAGAGCGCCGAGGAGCAGCGTGCCGAGGGTGATGAGGCGCACCGGCGCAGACCGGCGGGCCCAGTGCTTGGAGAGGAACTCGGCGCTCATCGCACCGCGGACGAGGACGGCAAGGGCGAGGAGGGTGGAGGTGAGAGCTCTCGGGGAGCGGGGAGGGTACATGGGTACCTCCAATCGGGCGGCCCGCGACGAGGAGCGGGCGGCTCCCGGATCGGCCGGGCGATGACGGCAACTAGAATGATAGAGATCATTATCACTCTTGTACAGAGTGAGAGATCCCGGACGCTTGCCGGGTTCTCTCAACCCGAGGGGGTTCGTGACTGCGCGTGCGCCAGTCCCGGCGGTGGGGCGCCGACAGGTGCTCCGATCCGGAGCGTGAGCGGGACCGAGAGCGACTGCGCGTCCTGCTCGACCACGGCCGTCACCGACCAGGCGCCGGCGAGCGCGAGCGCATCCCCGCGGGCGTGCCAGCGGCCGTCCGCGGCCCTCCGCAACTCCAGGTCGAGCGGAGCGAGCTGCGGCCGGGCGGGCAGCGCGCAGACGAGCCTGACGTGCTCCACCGACGCCGCCGGCTGGCCGGTGTCGTAATCGGCGACGAGCGCCTCGAAACGGTTCGGTCCCGCGATCCCGGGACTCACGCCGAGGGTGACGCGCACCGAGGTGGTGAAGTCGCTACCGGTGGCCCGAGCGGCGACCGGAGCCACGGTCCGCGCAGCGGAGCGCTCTGCCGTCGCGCTCGGTGGCAGGACGCTCAGCAGGGCGGCCGCCAACAGGATGCCGGCTGCCAGCCCGAGCTCGCCGACGACCGTCCCGCGCAGGCGTGTCAGGCGGCCTCGGCCGGCGCGCAGCCTCGGGATGACCACGAACCGGTTGGTCGCACCGAGCAGCGCCAACCCCGCGAAGAGTCCGAGCTTGACCAGCAGGGCCCGTCCGAAGCCGGTGTCCAGCAGGTGTCGCCAGCTGCCCAGCTCGGGGACCGCGCGGGCCAGTCCGGTCGCGACCACGGTGACCAGGCCCAGCGTCGCGAGGCGGGAGAACCGCAGGGACGCGCGTACCTGCGCGTCGCGTTCCTGGCCGCGCAGCCCCTGCAGGAGCCACGCCAGGCCCCCGATCCAGATCCCGACGGCGAGCAGATGCGCCCACTGGGCGAGCAGGTGCAGGCCGCGGAGGCCTGACGGTGCGGCGGCGTGGCCGGCCAGTGCGTGCACGAGCATCCCGCCGCTCGCGGCGATCCCGAGCAGGCCGAGCAGCCACCGCGCTCCGGGTCGGACGGTGACCGCCGCCGCCAGCAGCGCCGTGAGCACGACCAGGGCCGCGCGCGCGAGCAGCCAGTGCCCGGTCGTCGAGGCGAGCAACCCGCCGGCGTCCGTCCCGGCGTCCGTCAGCGCGCCGGCGACCATCCCCACCAGGCCACCGGCCAGGAGCAGCACCGCCAGCCCGAGGAGGCTGCCGGGGCGGCGAGGCAGCCGGCGGTCGAAGACGACCAGGCCGGTGGCTGCCGCGCCGAGCAGCAGCGCGAGCCCCCAGTAGAGCGCCCAGCGCCCGAGGACCCCGGTGGACGAGGGATCGGGCCGCCCGACCGTCTCGCGAGCGACGGCAGGCTGGTCCGGCGCCGGGGTCCCCACGCCGAAGCTGAACACGCCGCTGGTCGGGTGGCCGTCGACGCGTGAGACGACCCGCCAGCTCACCGTGTAGGTGCCCGCGGCCAGGGGCGTCAGCGGGACCTGGAGCTGCAGCGACCGGCCCGGCACCGCCTCGGCCATCCCGCGATCGACGCGCCGTCCCCTCGTGTCGAGCACCTCGATGGTGGAGAGTCCGCGCTCGGGTGCTTCGGTGAGGTGCAGCACGACGGCGCGGGGCGCATGCGGCATCGATGCTCCGGCCTCGGGCTCGGAGCCGACCACGGCGGCGTGAGCGCTCGCAGCGGGTGCGCCGGCCATGGACAGCGCACCCGCTGCGAGTAGCGCGGCGAGGAGGCGCCGCACCGGATCAGACCCCGCGAGCCATGTGCTCGAGATGGCGCGGGGCCGGCTTGCGGCCGGCCGCCCGCACCGGCCGTCGCGCCATGGCGACCCAAGCGAGGACGAGCCCGAGCAGGCCGACCAGCAGCGCGCCGAGCGCGAGCAGGCGGGTCTGCCCCGCGACGTCCCGTGCGTGGCGCTCCGCCGCCCTGCTGGTGTCCAGCGCCCGCTGGAGCGAGGAGGCCGTGCGCGTGCGCTCACGGTCGAGCCGGGCCACGAGCTGGCCGCCGGTCGGCTGGGCCACCGGGAAGCTCACCCTGGCCGGGTCCTGGACCTCCGAGAAGGTCCTGGGCGAGGAGGTGAAGCTCTCGTCGACCTTCTGGCCGTGGACGGCGCCGCGGACGTGGAAGGTGTAGCTGCCGGGTGCGGTCGGGATGAAGAAGGCGCGGTAGTCGCCCGGCGTGCCCCAGGAGTCGCCGAAGTACGGTTCCAGCGGCAGCTCGCGCTGCTGCCCCGCGGCCATCAGCATCACCTTGAGCGAGCCGCTGCCGAGGCTCCGTACCGGCCTGCCGTGCCCGTCCCTGATCAGGACCTGGACGCTGTTCTTCGTGCCCGCGTAGGCCGGCTCGTCGCCGAACCCGACCACCAGGTCGAACCGCTCCGCATTGCGCTCCTCGTGCGCCCAGGCCGGCACGGCCAGCAGCAACGCCAGCGCGGCGACGGCGACGGCGACGAGGATCCGCGGAAGGCCGGGCGCGCGGCTTGGGGAAGGTCCTTCGCTTCCTCGCATCTGTGCCCCTCTCAGGCCAGGGTGAGCTCCGAGAGGAATGATAGATAGCAGTATCATTAATAACAATCATGTAATTAGGTAGAATTACGTAGGTACCTTGAGAACTCCGCGAGAATGACCAGATTCGTCCGGTTCGACGTGGGGTAGGGGCACGTCGGCTCACAAGGCCGCAGTTCGTGTCCTGCTCCGCGTCACCTGCGGGTACCAGACCTATCCGCACGCTGGGGACTTTCGTGGCGTTCGCGTCATGAGTCCGAATAAGATTCCCGAGGAGAGCGGCGCCGCGAGGTGCCACGGTAGGAGCAGAAATGCTCGAATCGTCCTACTCTGCAGAGTCCATGGCAGATGATGAGGATCGCGAAGCGGCGCTCCGCCGTGCGGGCGCACGCTGGCTCGAGTGGCTCAACGACGAGCTTGCTCGGCGGGGGAGCGCGCCCAGGGCCCAGCTACTGGGTCTGTGGGACGCGCTCGAGGAGTGGTTCGCGAGCGAGGACTTCCGTGGGTCGTTCCTCGCCGCGGCCGCCGCGGAGCTGACCGAGCCAGGTCATGGCGGGGGAAGCCCGGTGCTCACCGAGCTGCAACAGGCGGTGCGGCAGCTGCTGGAGGACCTGGCCAAGGCGGTCGGCGCAAGCGATCCCGACACCCTTGCCGGTCAGTTGCGCGTGCTCGTGGAGGGCGCGGCTGCTTGCGCGCTCATCGACCGGCAGCCTGCGGCGGCGCAGATCGCGAAAGAGCTCACGCAGCTGGCGCTCGAAGCGCAGTCAGCCTGACCCCGCCCCAGGCTGGAGCGGGGTTCGGCTGACGCGGTCCCTCAGGCGGCGTTGGAGCGCAGGGCAGCGACGGCGAGGTCGCGGGCCGAGCGGGCCGCGGCCGGCCGCCGGTCGACGGCTGCCAGCGCGATCGCGCCGTCCATGAGCACCTGGAGCTGGGCGGCGAGCGCAGCCGGGTCGCCTGCGCCGGCGGCCTTGGCCAGGTCCTCCAGCAGCTGCCGGATGGTCTGGCGGTGCTCGGCGATCACGGCGTGGCCGGGATGGTCCGGCTCGCTGCGCAGCTCCGCGGCGGCGTTGGCGATGAAGGAGCCACGGAAGTCCTCGCTCGCGAACCACTCCTCGAGCGCGTCCCAGAGCCCGGTGTACCGCCCCTCGGCGTCGTCACCGTACCGCTCCAGCTTCGCGGTGAGGTCGTGGAGCCACCGCGTGCTCCACTGCTCCATGGTCGCCGCCACCAGCTCGTCCTTGCTCCTGAACTGCCGGTAGGGGGTCATCTGGGCCACCCGGGCCTCGGCGATGATGCGGTTGATGCCGACGGCCGAGATTCCTTCCTTGCTGAAGAGTTGGGTGGCAGTTGACAGGATCCGCTCACGCGGTTTGACAGGCAACATGACCGAAGCGTACCCCCTGTCCCCGTCAGGAACGATAGATAGTTCTCTCTATATTTCTCGCTCTGCGTGATGTCGCCGGTCCAGCCGCCCGCCCCGCGCCTGCCGCGGATACGTCAGGCGCTCGCAAGGCAGAGCGACTCCGCTTCCTGCACGTATGCACTCGCGCCGACCTCCCGGTAGAAGGCCAGCGCGGCCTCCAGGTCGGCCTGGCCCCCCTCACCCTGTCGACGTCCTGCCTCGAGGCGCGCGTACGCCTCGTCCGGCTTGGAACCGATCTCGGCGTAGATCCGCGCCGCGAGGCCGGGATCGCCGGCGACGAACGTGCGGGCGGCCTCGAGCCACAGCGATGGCGTGCTGCCGGCAAGTACGGTGGCCGGGTAGTCGAGCGCGACCAGGATGGACGGAAGATCGACACCCAGGACGGGCGTGATCAACCCGTGCCCGAACCCGTGCACCAACTCGTCAACCAGCTCGGTCGCCTCCTGTACCCGGCCTGCGCTGACCAGGGCTCGTCCGGCGAACGCGAGCGCCGGCTCGAGGTTGGGCCGGTCGCCCG
>DATFRI010000120.1:0-65716 GCA_035263405.1 Actinomycetes bacterium
CCTGGCAGCGGAGACCACTTCTACACCATCGACGTTGCCGAGCGGGACAACGCCGTGGCCAACGTCGGCTACGTCAACGAGGGCGTCGCCTGCCACGTGTTCCCGGCCGCCGGCGCGGGCACCACGCCGCTGCTGCGCGCCTTCAGTCCTGGCAGCGGAGACCACTTCTACACCATCGACGTTGCCGAGCGGGACAACGCCGTGGCCAACGTCGGCTACGTCAACGAGGGCGTCGCCTGCCACGTGTTCCCGGCCGCCGGCGCGGGCACCACGCCGCTGCTGCGGGCGTTCAACCCCACCAGCGGCGACCACTTCTACACCACCTCGGCGGCGGAGCGGGACAACGCCGTAGCCAACGGCTACCGCAACGAGGGCGTCGCCTGCCACGTCTTCCCGAGCCAGTGACCCGCTGACGTCTGGGTCTTGCCGAGGCGATCTGCGACCCCTGCCGGTCTCCCGTAGGGAATGGCCATGGCGGGCCAACTTCAGTGAGACACGACGACCAGGACCA
The DNA here is from genome assembly GCA_035263405.1 of Actinomycetes bacterium. GTDB lineage: Bacteria > Actinomycetota > CALGFH01 > CALGFH01 > CALGFH01 > DATFRI01. The sequence continues at coordinate 512 of DATFRI010000120.1, forward strand.
CGAGGAGCCAGCACCCAGCAGCCAGCTCGACCAGCGATACGACGGGCGGGACGCGAAGCATGCCGGTGTTCCGCTCCATCGTGTCCGTACTATTGAGGTTCGTTGTGAGGACTTTCTCTACGGTTTCAAGCCGCCCTCCGGGCGGTGGAACACTGGCCAAACGAGCTGTCGCGACCCAGACCCCATACGGCGCCAGCCAGATCACCCGAGCGGTGGACGAGGGATCACCCACGGCACGGAAGCCCAGCATGTCCTTTCTTGCGTCAAACATCACGTCTGTGGCGATTTGACCTTATATGGTCCCTGTCGTACGTTCGGCCACGTCATCCCCAGATGGCGGTTCATCACCGAGGGTCCATCCCCCCGTGGGCTTCGGGAGCTTCCCGCGTGACCGTAGCGAGCGCGCCGTCGTGCGCGCCAAGCCTGCCTGCACCGGTCCGCACAGCGCCTGCAGGGTCCAAGGCCGGAGGCCGCCGTCGGCCAGGCGAACGACGCCGGAACCGTATGCTCGGCTCCATACCGTTCGGGAAGGTGGTCATCGATGCAACCAGCCCGCTCTGCGCGGCACGCGGGTCCTGCCCGCCGCCGCCGATCGGCGCGGCCGGTCGGACGGCTGGTGCTGCTGGCGGTCGCGCTGCTCGCCCTGGCGCTGGTCCTCAGCCCGCTGGGCCTCGGCCTCGCGAGCGCCGACGACGACGGCGGGGAGGAGACTGATAGCGGTCCCAGCTACTACGCACCCCCCGGGTTCACCGGGACCGACAGCGACGGCGATGGCTACTCCGGCAACCCCTCCGGCCCACCAGAGTCGCCCGACGCCCCGCCCCCACCCGACGGCGGCCTGGGGGGGCCGAATTCACCGCCGGACTTTGAGACCGGCCAGGGCCTCTGCTGCGGAAGCGACCTCCCAGGTGCGGACCCCTTTGATGGAGGCGGATGGCTCTGACAGCACCGCGCGTGGTTACAGACTCGCGCAAGGATCATCACGGACCTGTGACCAGGGAGAAGGCGGCGCGAGTCGAGCAGCAGCGAAGCAGATCGCAGCCGCTTGCTTTCATGGACTTACCAGCCGGCCGCAGCTCTCACCCATCGGGACGCTCGCCCGTCCAGGCGCGCCCGCCTCGCGGCTGCACCAGTGGTGTCCTTCGGACAATCCATGACCAGCCCTGCCTTCTCGGCTCCGCCGGAGGATAGCGCCGTCCCGTCGTCTGTCCAGGTCGTTCGGCGCCGATCACGTTCACCGTTCGATCGACGACCCGAGGCGGGGAGCGATCGGCGGCGCTCCACCTGGACATCCGCCGCTCCGTGCGCCGTAGGAACGGCAAGGCAGGGCTGGTCGAAGGAAAGCAGGGGGACAACCCGTGCAACCGGCCGCCCGATGAGGCCCAGCGCGGCGGCGAGGTCGTGCCCTCCATATGCCCTACGGGAGGGTCAACAGCGGTCAACCACGGTCAGCCATGACCACGCAGGCGACTCCGGCCTGGTGGCTCCCCTATAGGAGGGGAGCGCTCCAAGCGCTTTGCAAGCAGGGGGTCGCTTGGTCCACACCTGGTCCACACCGACGCGGTACCGAGCGGTCACGAGCGGACAGTGGGGGAGAGGTGGCACCACAGCTCAGCGAGCCTGGAGCAGGCTGCGCGATGGCTGCTCAGGAAATGGCATGCAAGAGGTCAGGGGTTCAAATCCCCTCAGCTCCACCCCAGGTCAGCGGCCACATCCGGGCTTCCGGGCGCTTGGTTCCGCCGCCTCGCGCAGCAGGTTCGCAGCAACCACACATACGCGGGCGGCTCGCTCGCCCCCAGAGGGGCGACCCACTGGGCGCACGGTCGCCTTCGCGTACACCTGGTCCAGCGGCCGGGCCGGCCAGGCGGTGCTCCGGTGCGAGCACTCAGGGTGCGAGGTTACGAGTCCATCACGCCGACATAACGATGACACCGCACGCGCTACGTTGCGGTTGCAGTTCGCCCCGGCTGTGGCCGCAACACGGGCCTTGACGCCCCGAGCACTCCCTTGAGGTCCTCTTGCGGTCACCGGCAGCTCGTTCCATCCGGCCGCGAGCGGTGCTTCCCGCCCCGTCACCACGGTGGCGACAGCGCGACGCCCGGGCTGCGAGGAACCAGACGGCCCGGCGATTCCTGCGGCGGCCGTTCATCCTCGTGCTCTGCCTATCCCTGGCGATCGGCACCGGCACGTTGCAGATCGCCGGCACGCCGCCGGTCGAGGCTGACACGCCGGGGAGCCTTGGTGATGGGTCCTCCGGTGATTCTGGCCAGACCGCCGGCATGGGCGACGGCACCGGCGAGCCGATCGCGGACCTTCACGAGCCGACCGACGTCCAGGACGAGGCGGGGGGAAGAGTCGACCTGGGAGGAAGCTTCGACCTGGCCGAAGTGGACGCCGCTGTGAGAGACGAGCGAAGCGGCCCTGCGGACGCCGGCAGCGATCCCAGCGGTAGCGGCACCGCTCCCGACGAGTTGCGGGTCCCTCCGGAGCAGTGGCTCGTCGCCCAAGCGAGGGAGAGCCCGTCGCGGCCGCCGGTCGCCGGGGAGGAGCGGCACGACGGGCTTCCGACCGCATCCCCTGCCGCCGGTGGCATTGACACCCCGCCGGATGGCGCCCAGACCCTGAGCGACCGGGCGCAACCTCGCAGATGGACGGTGTGGCTTGAGGTCGACGACTTCAAGGCACCCCAGCCCGCAGGGCAGGCTGCCGAGGATCTGGCAGGCCCGCTCCCGGTCACGGTGGCCCGGCCCCCCGCCGACCGGAACGACGGGCAGGTCCGCGACCGGAGCGAACTTCGGGCGGCAACGGCGCCTGCCGCTCGAGCGGTCGCCGAAGCCGCCGGAGAGCCTGCCGCTCCCGGACCGGCGCCTGACACCGTAGTGCCGGTCATCGGCGGCTGGGTGCAGCGAAACTGGGAGTACCTGGCCGCCGCTGCCGCGGTCGCCGGCGGCGTCGTGGCCATCGGGACTGGCGTGGGTGGGCCGCTTGGCGTCGCCCTGCTCGGCGGTGCGTTGCTGGGCGCCGGGACCAGCGCCGGCGTCCAGAAGTTCACCAGACGCACCGTAAACTGGCGCCAGGTCGCGGTCTCGGGTCTGCTCGGCACCGCCGCCGGCGGACTCGGTGTAGGCCTCGGGATGCTGGCCGGGGCGGCGGGGCCGATCGTCACGGCCGGCCCGATGATCCGCGGAGCCGTCGCGGGCGGGGGCGTCGCGCTTGCCGGTGGCATGATCAACCGCCGCCTCCATGGCGGCAGCGTCCTGGACCCGCTCGGCATGGCCACCGATCTGGCGGTCGGCGTGCTGCTGGGCGCGGTGGGCGCTGCCGACGGCGGCTTCTTCCCGACGTGGGCCAGGACCCGGGTCGTCCATGGAAACTTCGAGGACGCGGCCACCCTCGGGAGAACGCTCGCGTCAGGCGAGATCAAACTGCGTCCGGCGTTGCCCGCAGCGCTGGCCGAGGAGACGCTCCGCCACGAGATGGTGCACCTGCTCCTTTGGTTCGCGACGCCGTTCGCCAGATGGATCTGGGATCTGCCCAGCCCCTCCCACCTGCTGATCTTCGTCCAGGAAGCCGCTGCCGAAGGGTTCATGCTGCTCAGCTTCAACGTGGGCCTGCTCAACAGCCTGCGGACGGCCGTCCTCTTCCCGTTCGCCGAGGGCTACATCTCCGGATGGCGGATCGCTCTGGAGGCGGCAGGAGCCGGCACGCTCGGCGCCTGGGTCCTCCGCAAGGAGAGCCGAGCGCAAGTTTCAGCGGACACGCAACGGTGAGGCCGGCGACCGCGATGCCGTACGCGGGCAGACACGGGTCCGGCATGGACGGGGATCTGCTCGCGTACGACGCGGCGGCCAGACCGCACGAGCAGGCGGCCGAGGTGCAGTCCAGCCTACCCGTCACCTCTGAGCAGCTGGTCGGTGATCAGCACGCCGACGCTGCCGTAGACGCCGGTATCCACGACGACGGTGCTGTCAAGGGCACGGTGGCACACGACGACGCCGGTGACGCCGGATCCGCAGGCTGTTGAGCAGGCCCACGCCGACCTCGGCCCACGCGTCGGCAGCACGACGTCGCCGGCTACGTGGATGCCAGCTTCGGCAGCGACCTCACCACGCCCACCTGAGCCCGGGTCGAGCGGGCTCGTCCTCAGCGCGGCCGGCCCCGACCGGCGCGTCAGGCCACCACCCCGATCACGAACCACTGTAACGGGGATGACGAGCCTGCTCTGCTACCGGGAGCGAGCAGCACAGACGCAGCAAACGGGCGCTGTGACGACCTTAACCGACCGGTGGACACCGTGACGGGTCAGGGACTCGACCGGGTGAATCTTCCATACGCTGAGCTGCCGATCCTCCACGATGACGCACGGTCTGTCACGGGTGTTCACGACGGGCTGCGTGGTGGGGTCTCTGGATGGTATGCAAGAGGTCAGGGGTTCAAATCCCCTCAGCTCCACCCCAGGTCAGCGGCCATGTTCGGCGCGGACCACCCCCGAATCGCCCGCCTCGGTCAGCAGATTGGCAGCAGTCCAGCTCTGGAACCGCTGAAGATCAGACGAGCTATCGCCGCAGGAGTCCGCCGCTTGTCGAATCCACCGTCAGGCAGCTCTGGGAGCAGGCCAGTGGTCAGGGCGCTGGCGGGATGTTGCGATTCACGCGCAAGAGGTTGTCGGGGTCGTAGTCGGCCTTGACCCGTTGGAGCCGCTGGTAGTTGCTCCCGTAGGCGGCGGCGGTCCGGGCGGCGTCATCCTCGGCCAGCTGGAAGTTGACGTAGTTCCCGCCGGTCGAGAAGGGCCGGATCCGCTCCCACCCATCCCGGGCCCAGGCCACATGCGGATCGGAGGGAGCGCCGGGTGGCCAGGTGGCGGCGAACCCGCCGATGTAGTGGGCGCCGCGGTTGCCGACCGCCCCGTCGTCGTCCTCGTGGTCGTTGAGCGCGCCGGCGACGTGGAAGATGATCGACTGGGACAGCGGCGAGGTCACCCGCAGCGCACTGCTCCGGAAGGCGTCCAGGAACTCGCTCGACAGGCCAGGGAGGAACTCGGCCTTCCAGTAGCGGTGCAGCCACTTGGGCTCCATGGCATTCAGCATCGACTGCACAGCGGTGTACGGCTTGGGGGTGACCAGGTCCACGATCGGGTTCCCGAGCGCGCGAACCGGGGCGAGGTCGGCCGCGGCGTTCGCGCCGCTGTGGCACACCTGAATCCCGACGATGGGCTTGCCGTGCCAGACCTGGGGCAGGAACGGAGCCGGCGGGGCGAGCCGCACGATCGCCGCGGCGGTCAGCTCGCGCGGCGCCGATTCGGTGAGGTCGCGGTAGGCGGCCAGCACGTCGGCGGCCCGCTCCGCGCTCCAGACGATCAGGCCGCCGGTGATGGTCGGGCCGACCTCGTGCAGGCGGAAGCTGAACCGGGTGACGACCCCGAAGTTGCCGCCACCACCGCGCAGGGCCCAGAACAGCTCGGGGTGCTGGTCGTGGTTGGCGGTGCGGAGCTGGCCGTCGGCGGTGACGACCTCGACCTCGGCGAGGTTGTCGACCGTCCAGCCGAAGCGGCGGGCCAGATAGCCAAAGCCGCCCCCCAGGGTCAGGCCGGCCACACCAGTCTCGGACACAAAGCCGAGCACGGTGGCCAGCCCGTGAGCCTGGGTTGCCTGGTCGACCTCCCCGAGCAGACAGCCCGAGCCGACGTGGGCGAGCTTGGCGTCGGGGTCGACGGTGACCTCGCGCAGGCGCGACAGGTCGAGGGTCAGGCCGCCCGGCGCCATGGAGGTTCCGGCGATGTTGTGGCCGCCGCCCTTGATGCCGAGCAGCAGCCCGTGGTCCCGCGCGAACCCGACCGCGGCGGCGACGTCGTGAGCCGAGGCCGGCTGGAGGACAAGGGCAGGGAGCCTGGCCACCATGCCATTCCAGATCGAGACGGCCTCGTCCCAACCCTGGTCGCCGGCCACCAGCAGCCGGCCCTGGACCCGCGAGTCCAGGTCCTCCAGCTGCTCGGGGGTCAGCGTGTGGTGTCCGCCGTCAAGTCCGGCGAGCTCGATGGTGCCGGTCGTGGTCATGTTCGTGACCTCCCGGGCCTGGTCGGTTGTCCCCGTATCCGGCCTGCCGGTATACTCCAAACGCCAGTAACCATATGCTCGCGTTTGGAGTATGTCAAGGGCTATGTCACGACCCCGCGACCCCTCTCCACCCGGCCTGACGACGACCTCGCACGCCGTCCTGGCGCAGCTGGCCGTGCGGCCGTGGTCCACCTACGAACTGGCCCGCCAGCGGGTGCGCTACTTCCGCTACGTCTGGCCGCGGGCCGAGAGCGCAATCTACCGCGAGGTCAAGCGGCTGGCCGCCATGCGGCTGGTCGCGGCCAAGCGCGAGTATGTCGGGAAACGGCCACGCACGGTGTACTGGATCACCGACGCGGGGCGGCAGGTGCTGCGCGAGTGGCTCGGTACCCCGGTGTCACCGTTCGCGATGGACTTCGAGGCGATGATCCGGCTGTTCATCGCACCGCTGGGGACCAAGCAGCAGCTCGTGGGCACCTTGGAGCAGGTGCGCAGCGACGCCCAGGAGATGCTGCGCTTCGGCGGCGCCGTCAAGCAGGAGTTCCTGGAAGGCCACGCCGTCCTGCAAGACCAGGCCTACCTTCGGGCGCTGGCCGTCGACTTCTTCGTCAGCCTGCTGGCCACGGTCGATGGCTGGGCCGAGCGGACGCTCACCGAGATCCAGGGATGGCAGGACCTCACCCCCGACGGGAAGAACGACCGCGGCCTGGAGATCTTCGCCCAGCTCCCGGTCCCGACGCCCGGTGAGCGCACCGACCGCACACCGGTGCCGCCTCGCACCCAGCGGCGACGGCGGTCCTCCCGATCAACCACGCACTGAGCCTGGTGCCCGATGGGTGATCGCCTGCTGCTGGCAGGAGCGTGAAAGGGCCCTCTGGCCTGGGAGGATGACGGTTGCGAGGCCAGCCATTCACCGCGAGCCGGAGGCACCCTCCAACGGATCCCGTCGACGAGCTGCCGTTTCGTCCATCTCGACGGTCGGCCCGGCCCCTTGCCCACAGCAAGCAGCGGCTCCAGCCGCTGCCACTGGGCGTCAGGCAGGTCAACCCCCTCGTCACCGCGAGGGGTGGCCACGAGGCCTCCGGTCGTCAGGTTCCCGTTGGTCGATGAACCCTCCTACCGGAGGCCTCCCCATTTACCGATCATGACACGCTGAGACACAGCTCAAGACGTTGAGAACGCGCTAGCATCGTCGGCATGGCAACGCGGCTTGTTCAAATCAACATGAAGGCTCGGGACGACTCCGCGCTGGGCGGTTTCTGGGCGGAGGCGCTCGGCTGGGGAGTCTCCAGCGAGGGACCCGGCGTGACCAACCTCGAACCCGAGGGCTTCGTCTACCCCGACCCCGTCGCCGTCTGCCTCGACCTCATCGCCTCCCCGGAACCCAAGACGGTGAAGAACCGCGTGCACGTCGACCTCGCCACCACCTCGGCGGCCCATCAGGCGGAGGTGGTCACGCGCCTGAAGGATCTCGGCGCAACCCCCGCCGACGTCGGCCAGGGCGACGCCCCATGGACGGTCATGGCCGACCCGGAAGGCAACGAGTTCTGCGTGCTGGACCCCCGATCGCTCTCCCGAGACACCGGACCGATCGCCGCGGTCGTGGTCGACTGCGCGGATCCGCGAGCGATGGCCCGCTTCTGGGGCAAGGCCATGGACTGGACCCTGCACGAGGTGACCGACCACCACGCGGTCCTGCGCTCCGCCAAGGGCGTCGGCCCATATCTGCACCTCCTCCGCACACCCGACGTGAAGACCGTGTGGAACCGCGTCCATCTCGACGTCCGCCCATACCCAGGTGACGACCCAGAGGCCGAGGCGGCCAGACTGCGGACTCTCGGCGCCACCGCCATCGACCTCGGCCAGAGCGATGTCCCGTGGACGGTCATGGCCGACCCGGAAGGCAACGAGTTCTGCCTCCTCGCCCCAGGTTGACCCAAACCCTCTTCATCTGCTCACTACACAGCGCGCTGTTGGCGCGCCGGTCGCCGCCGCGGTTCAGGCGGTGACGGTCGGTCCGGCCCGAGGAGGCCGGGATCGGCGCCACCCCGCACAGGTGCGCGAACGCCGCCTCGCTGCGCAGCCGAATGGGGTTGTCGCCGACGGTGACCAGCAGCTGCCCGGCGGTGTCGACCCCGACCCCGGGCAGGCTGAGCAGCGTGGGCGCGACCTGGCCGATCAGTGTGGAAGACACCGCACTACAAGGTGATCCTGGCCTGGGACCCCGAGGCGATGCCAATGGGCGCCGGCGGCTTCATACCGACCCCTCGGGACTCAGCTGTTCTCGACCCCGGCCCGGGCGTCAGTTCGCAGTGACGGAGCCGGCGTCGGGCTTGATGTGGGCGAACATGCTGCGGCCGTTCCAGGTCGGGAAGGCCCGTACGAGCCATGACGGGCCGTCGAGCTGGATCCGGGAGTCGCGGGTTGCCTCCGCCCAGGAGAGCTGCCCTGCGTGCCATTTCACGAACGCTTCGGCGTCGGCGGCAATGTAGAGGTCCTCGTCGAGACCGGCGTACGTCTTGCAGATCTCGGCCTCGCCGAGCTCGAGCAGCAACCAGTACCGCTCGTGGGGCCGGAAGCCCGTGAAATCCAACCGGACGACCACGCGCTGGTCAGGCAGTCGATCCCGGCGGAGCGCGTTGCACATCGACCACAACGCCACGAACGGATCGAGGTTCTCGGGGGCGATCTCGAGCCAACGAGCGCCCCACTCGCCGAGCGCCGCGCAGACCTTGAACAGATCGTGGCCCGAGCTCGTGAGGCGGTAACGGTGACCGCGTCCCTGAGCCTTCGGTGCCGACTCGACGATGCCGAGGCGTTCGAGCTGCTTGAGCCGCTGGGTGAGCATGGTGCGGGAGAGCCCGGGCGCACCCTCGAGGACCTCGCCGAAGGTCTCACAGCCCAGCTGCAGGTTGCGGATGATCAACGGCGTCCAACGCTCAGCGAAGACCTCCGCACCACGGGCGATCGGGCAGTACTGACCGTAGGTCCTCATGAACGCAGTGTCCGGCGCCTGTCGCTCTCTGTGAAGTCCAGATTCTTTACATCGAAGTCCAGATCGCTGACTTCTCCTCGGTGCCCCCCGATGTTGCGATGGGCCCGTCCACCAGAGGAGGAACGATGCCCGCACCAACCGCCGTACAGATCCCCGGGTTCCGAGGCGACCTCATCACCCCCGACCACCGTGACTACGACGACGCCCGAGCCGTATGGAACGGCACGGTCGACCGACGACCCCGGCTGATCGCCCGCTGCAGCGGCACCGCCGACGTGGCCGCAGCGGTGCGCTTCGCCCGCGCCGGCGACCTCGAGATCGCCGTACGAGGCGGAGGCCACAACGTCGCCGGCACCGCGGTGTGCGACGACGGGATCGTCATCGACCTGTCGGCGATGCGCGCCGTCTCGGTCGATCCTGTCGGGCGCACGGCCCTCGTCCAGGGTGGTGCCCTGTGGGGCGACGTCGACCACGAGACCCAGGCGCACGGTCTGGCCACCACGGGCGGCATCGTGAGCCACACCGGCGTCGGAGGCCTCAGCCTGGGCGGCGGCATCGGGTGGCTCATGCGCAAGCACGGGCTCACCGTCGACAATCTCGTGGAGGCCGAGGTGGTCACCGCGGAGGGCGACATCGTGCGGGCGTCGGGCATCGATCACTCCGACCTGTTCTGGGCGCTGCGGGGCGGTGGCGGAAACTTCGGCGTCGTCAGCTCGTTCCGGTTCGCGCTGCACCCGGTCGGCCCCGCCGTCATGGCCGGACCGGTCTTCTGGGCGGCCGAGGACACGACCGAGGTCCTGCGCTTCTACCGGGACTTCGTCGCCGACGCGCCCGATGAGCTCGGGACCGTCATTCGGCTCGGCACGATCCCGCCGCTGCCGGTCGTCGGCGACGAGCTGCACTTCCGGCCGGCCATCGCGGTTGCCAGCTGCTACGCCGGACCCGTGGAGGCAGGTGAGCGTGCCGTCCGCGGGCTCCGCCATTTTGGGACTCCGCTCGTGGATCTGGTCGGACCCACGTTGTACGTCGACCATCAACGCGGCATCGACGACACCGTCCCGCGTGGCTGGCACTACTACTGGAAGGCCACGAACCTCACCGGCCTGCCCGACGCGGTCATCGACATCGTCGCCGAGCATGCCTACGGCGCCACCTCACCGAGGTCGTACGCGGCGATGTTCCACCTGGGTGGCGCGGTTGCTCGAGCGCCTCGGGGCGCCACGGCCTATCCGGGACGCGATGTGGAGCACAACATCATCATCGACGCTGCATGGCTCCCGGAGCAGGACGACACCGTCGGGGCGGCTGAGACCGCGTGGGCCCGATCGTTCCTCGACGCCCTCGAATCCCATCGTGCCGGCGTCTACGTGAACTTCCTGGACTCCGACGACGGCACGAGTCGCGTCCACGAGGCCTACGGCGACGCCAACTACCGGCGGCTCGTCGAGGTGAAGGCAAGGTACGACCCCGAGAACGTGTTCCGGAACAACAAGAACATCCAGCACCGGATGGTCGGCCGCGGCGCATCTGGGTGAGGAGCCCATCTCGTTCAGTCCCGCCAGCCACCATGCGGCACATGGTGGCTGGCGGATGAAGGACGTCGACCTGGCGTCCTTAGATTGCACCAAACGTCCACGTATGCGGATTTGACGCAGAACAGTGCTGGCCATGGCGTTCCGGCCCGACCGGCTTCGGGCTGGCTCGGCTGCTGGAGGGCATGGGCGTCGGCTGCCAGGTGGTCGCGCCGTCGCTGCTCCCGGTCGCCCCGGGGATCGGGCCCGAGACCGACACGCGGGACTGCCGCCGGCTGGCCCGGCTGCACCGCGCCGGCGAGCGGTCGCCATCCGCATCCCCACCATTCAGCAGGAAGCCGTCCGGGACTTGTGCCGGACCCGTGCCGGGCGCGCTCACCCTGGCCAGCGAGGTCGCCGACTGGCGTCGATTCCCACGGGCCGCCGCGTTCATGGGGTTTGCGGACTGGTCCCCAGCGAGTACTCCAGCGGCCAGCGGACCTGGCGCGGACAGCTGACCAAGGCCGGGAACGCGCACCTGCGCACCCAACCGGTCCGTGTCGGCCTGGTCCTCCCAGCACCGCCCCGCGGTGGGCGCCCAGATCGCCCGGCGCCAGCAGGACCTGGACCCCCAAGTCGTTGCCCACGCGTGGGCGACGCAGCGACGACGGTGCGGCCGGTTCCGCCGGCTGGCCGCCCGCAAGACCTCCAAGAACCTGGTCGTGGCCGCGGTCGCACGAGAACTCGCCGGGTTCTTGTGGGCCGAGATGACCGCCTGAGCCGCCGCGGCCGTGCACGCACCCTGGGCGCGTTGCGCGCGCTGCTGGCGTCGTCGCCAGCGGGACCAGCCCAGGGTCCGCGCCGGGTCGCGGCGCGCGGCCGCCACCGGGCGGTCGCTGACCAGCGCGGCCGGTGACCCGCCGGCACCGCGCCCACCGGCCCGGCCACCCGCGACGACCGCCGCGCCGAACCGCCGCCGCAGCAGTATGCTCGGGCGCCGGTCAGCAGCCCAGGCACCGCACGACATCCGGAGCCGTTCATGCAGGCCGGAGCACCAGACGAGCCGCTCCCCCCGAAGCGGGACCAGCCGCTCTCCCCAAGTCCCGACGCGGATCGCGGTGCGGCGCCCGGGCCGCTGGCGGCCAACCTGATCACGATCTCGGCCTACCGCGTGCCGCCCGTGTACACCTGGATCCAGGTGCTCTTCGCCACCGGCCTGCTGCTGGGGATCGTCGCCTACGTGGTGACCATGCCGTCCACCCGCGACACTCCGCTGCCCTTCCGGCTGTTCTTCCTGGCAGGTGTCGTAGCGATCGGTGGCTTGGCCGTGTACCAGAAGCTGTTTCGGCATGCGCGCCTGCTGGAGCTCAGCGAGGCCGAGTTGTGCTGGTACGCGCCGCTGCGCCGCGGCAGGGTCCCCTTGGCTGACCTGCGCGAGATCACCCCCTACGGCTCCTTCGCCGGCGGCCTGGCCCCGACCGTCACGTTCAGGACCGCAGGTGGCGGGCGCTTCGTGGCCGACATCGCCGTGGCGGGCTTCGAGGCGTTCGCTGAGGACGTGCGCCGCGCCGTGCCGGCGGTGCAGCTGCGGTGGCGACGGGACAAGCGGGGGATCCGGCTTTCCTACCCCGGCAGCGGGTACCGCAGGTACGTCCCCCGCAGGCCTGATCAGCCGGACCTGGACGGCTGATCAGGCCTGGCTCTGCTCCTCGACGGTGACGGTGACGTCGCCCCCCTGGCCGCCGCGCAGGACCGTCAGGCGCATCCCCACCCAACCAGACAAGTGCGCGGTTGGAGTAGGAGCGCGCGGTGCGACGGAGGGCCTCTGAGGATATGCACGAGCTGACGGCACGCGCGTCCGGCCGGCCGTGTTCAGCCGAGGTCGGCGCCGTCGAGGAACGACGAGCCGTCGATGTCGGCCTGCTGCTGCAGCTGACCGGGGTCGAGCGGCGACGGTTGGGGGCTGTGGTCGACCCCCCCGACGCCTGCGTACCCGTCCGCCTGCCCGGCGGTGACACGTGGGCCGGTGTCGCCGCCGCCCGTGTCGCCGGTGTCGGCGATCGCCGTGGGGACCGGGGCGGGCTCGGCCTGGGGCTGGGTGTCCCGACCGGACCCGTCGGTGCCGGCGTGCATGGTCGCAGGGACCTCCGGCGTCCCGGGTACCTCCAGCTTGTGCTGCGGCGACGGCTGCTCGAGCCCTGGGGGCGGCTGGTAGGGCTGTAGCGGTGTCTTCGGCGGCGGGATGCCGGCCCGGTTGAGGAAGGAGTAAAACTCGGTCAGCTGCTTGACGAGCACCTCCTCCCGTTCCTCGAACGCCGCCCACTGCCCGGCGGCGTCAGGGGCGTCGGGGTCGAGCGCGGTCCACCGGTACCGGTTGTCCGCTAACTTGGCGGCCACCGACGCGACCTTGGCCCACAGCTCCTCCGGGGTCCAGTCGTTGTAGCGCGGCGCGACGGGCACCTCCTGCCGGATCGCCGTGTAGCCGATCTCGGCTCCTTCCACGTCGATACGGAGCTTCTCCAGCTCCGCCTGCTTCTCGTCGGAGTCGGGCCAGGCCTGGACCTCCGCGAGCCTGGCGCTCAGGCGCTTGGGCTTCCACCACAGGGCCTCGGCGATGTCGTCGATCCCGCGCAGGTGCTCCCTGACGCGCTTGTCGTGGCCGTAGGTGCTCCAGGCACGCAGGTACACGGGCCGCTCGGGCGTCTCGTCCTGGTCGATCGCCTCCAGCTCGGCGTCGATCTGCCCCCTGAGCCCTTGGGCACGGAGCACGAGGTCTCCTGAGCGGACGTCGTCGAGCTCCGGCGGGTAGGGCTGGACCTCCCGCAGGTCCTCGTACTCCGCTCGCAGCGCCCTCGTGGCCAGGTTGATCCGGTCCAGCTCCGCCCGCGTCCCGGGCCGCCAGAGACGGTTGACCAGCTCGTACCGGCGGTTCTCGAGCGCGGTCTCCAGCCAGTTGGCGTGCGTCTCGCGCTCCCGCGGGCCCATGTCCCGGACCGACGTGGACGCCTCCGGGCCTTCCGCCTCCCGCGCGGACTGACCGGGCAGCAGCTCGTCCGCTCTGCGGGCGTTGGCGATGATGGCGCCACCGGGCAGGCCCGAGGCGCCGCCGGCGAAGTCGACGACCCCGCCGGCGCGGACCCGGGTCCCGCGGCCCACGTAGTACGGACCCTGGTCGAGGTCGATCTCGGTGCCGTCCTCCTTCACCAGCCGGCCCTGCTCGGTCACGCGCAGGCCGCCTGGGAGGAACCACTCCTTGCCGGCCAGCCGGGTCCCGTCGGGGAACCAGCGGGTGTTGTCCGCGTGGGACAGGTAGGTCCCGTCCGGCGTCACCTCCCCGGCGGGCTTGGTGCGGTCCGTCTGACTCCACACGAGGACCTTCCGGTCACGGCTCAGCATCGTGTCCGTTTTGGGGAGAAACCGGGCCCACAACCTGCCGGGGGGGTAGTCGACGATCCCGTTGGGATACCGCTTGTTCCCCTTGTCGTCGACGACCGGCTCACCGAGGCCCTGGGTCTCCAGGGAGACGCGGCCGAAGGCGATCTGGCTGCCGTCGTAGGTCTTCAGGCCACCGTTCGACAGCAGCTTGACCTGGCCCCAGGGGACGACGAGCTGCTCGTCGCTGTCCGGCCTGGCCACGGTCGCCCCCGGAGCGAACGTGACCCCGGGCCAGACGGGCGGGGGCGCCTGCGGGGAGGCGGGGCTGGAAGGGGAAGGCTGCGGGCTCTTCGACCACGGCCAGCGCCACGACCAGGCGGTCTGGACCGGGCCGGAGCCGCCTGCCAGGTCGGCGACCGTCACGCTGCCGGGCGGCAGCGGCGGCCGGCGCGCCCGGTCGTCGGGCCCGCTGGTCGCGCCCGGCGCCGCGGTCACCTCCACCGGCTGCTCCTGCCGAGCGTGCGCCCAGTTGGGTCGTGTCGCGCCGCCGCTGCCGTCGCCGCGACGGGGCGTGTCTCCGTGCGCGCCGGCGGCACTCGCCGCTGGCGCCTGCGGCGGGTCGTCCAGCCGGTCGAGCAGCGCACGGGCGTCCTGCTCGGCGGGCGCGAACCCGGTGGCGCCTGGCACTGCCGTCGCCTCGCGCGGGCGCGGCGCAGGCAGGGCGTCCCGCGCCTGGCGCTGCGGCACGAGGTCACGGGCGCCTGCGACCCCCTGGCCGACGAGGGCGACGATCAGCAGCGCGGTCGCGAGCAGCACGAGCGCCGTCAGCAGCCGGACCAGCCACGCCAGGTGCCCCCCGACGCGCCCCACCCCGGCATGGGCGTCCCGGACGCATGCCTCCACCATCCCTTGCAGCGCTTGCACGGTCGCTCCTTCCCGCGGCCCCGTCCCCCGGACATCAGGCGGGCTGGCGGCGACACGGGTCACGGCAGCGAATGAAGCAGTCCGTGCTGCCTTTCGGCCACAGCCGGACACCAACGAGGCTGGGCATCACGGAAACCTCAAGGAGCCAACCTAGTCCGGTGACGTCACAGCGGCGCATCATCGGTGCAACGGACTCTCCGATGATCGTCGGCGCCCGCCTCGACGGCACCTGGTTTCCCGAGCCGACGAAAGGCCGTGCCGCCACCCTGCCCGACGGACTCCGAAGCAGCCGGTCGCCTCGGCGGCCACCGGACCCAGGGGGGCCATCGTCGTGACCGCCGTCGGCGTCCTAGCCGCGCTCAGCGTCCCCGAGATCCGCCGGCCGCCGGCGCCCGGCGCCGGGTCACCGATTTGCCGATCAGGAGGTTGCGGGGCAACGTTCCCGGGAGGGCCGGCCGGCCACCGGATGCCGGCGGCTGGAGGAGGGACGCATGCTCGCCTCGCTCACGGGGCTTGGGCTGTCGGCGGCCGCAGGCCTCAACGCCTACATCCCGCTGCTCGTGGTCGGGCTGCTGGCCCGCTACACCGACGTGATCGTCCTCCCGGCGGCGTTCGGCTGGATGGAGAGCGGGGCGGTGCTTGCGGTCGTGGCCGCGCTGCTGCTCGCCGAGATCGTGCTCGACAAGGTTGCGGTCGTCGACCACGTCAACGACCTGGTGCAGACGTTCGTGCGGCCCGCGGTCGGTGGGGCGATCTTCGCGGCGACCTCCGCGGCCGAGCAGGTCGACGCATCCTCCTGGATGCAGGAGCACCAGTGGGTGGGCTGGCTCCTCGGCATCGTGACCGCGGGCGTGATCCATGCGACCAAGGCCACCATCCGCCCGGCCGTGAACGTCTCCACGGTCGGCGTGGGCACGCCGGTGGTGAGCGTCGCCGAGGACGCCACCTCGCTCGGGATGAGCCTGATCGCGATCTTCATCCCGATCCTGGTCCTGCTCCTGCTCGTCCTGCTGGCCTGGGGCGCCTACCGGCTGAGGCGGCGAACCCGCCGCCGAGGGCGGCGGGCGCAGCCGGCCTGATCCGCGGCACGGCGGCCGGAAAGGGGCAGGCCCACGTACGCGTGGGCCTGCCCTCGAGGTGCATGCAGGCATCGGCGCCCCTCGCCGCATACGGGCGGGAGAGGGGTGTCGTCGCTTGAGGTGGTCCGAGATGCGACCGCTACGGTTCGCTTCCGCCTGCCAGAGGCTCCTCCGAGCCGGTCATGGTGCGTAAGACCTGGTCGACGCCCCATTGCGGGTAACGTCGATGCCCGCCTGGGGTCAGCACCGATGGGAGCTTTCCGGCCTGTGCCCAGGCGAGCACGGTGCGGGTGCTCACCTGGAGCCTGCGTGCCACCTCGGCGGTGCGTAGCAGGACTTCACTCTGGTCACCTGGGTCGCGCCGACTGGCCCGCCTTGTGGGCGTCGTGCCACGCTCGGCGCGGGGCGCATCGTACTGGCCGGTGTCCGTGACCTGGTCGTCAACGGTTGCCATGAGGCCTCCGGTAGGACGTTTTCCGGTCTGGGTCCTCGTCGCCCCCCGATCCAGCGGTTCCGGCCCCGCTGCGTACCTCCAGTATCACTGGTCGGATTGCGCGCGTCTATGGCGATTGCCACCGCCGCACCTACTTGCTATGCATTCCTGATAGGTATCCCGATGACGCGCCCGCGGACGGTGTTCAAGCCACCACGTCGAGTGGACCGGCGCCGGCGGGCGCGGGCGACCAAGGCGATCGTCCTCGTGATTTGGGGTACCCTGGGCGCATGCGAGTCGTGCTGCTCCTTCGCCGGCCGCGTTGGCTCTAGGCGATCCCGCCGACCAGCGCGGCAACCCCTCCTCTGCGAGGGGTTTTGTCATGTACGAGGGAGTTTCGTCGCGAAGACGAGCACCCGATGTCTGCAGTGAGGACCTGATGAGCGAGCAAGACGGGGCGAGGCGCGAGGCGCACACCGACCAGGCACCGCACCGCTACGACGCCCAGCTCGCCAACCAGATCGAGCCGTACTGGCAGGACTGGTGGCACAAGACCGGCGCGTTCGAGACCCCCAACCCCGCCGGCGAGCTGGCGGCCGACCCGGCGCGGGCGCGGACGCGACCCAAGCTGTACGTGCTGGACATGTTCCCCTACCCCAGCGGCGCCGGGCTGCACGTCGGCCACCCGCTCGGCTACATCGGCACCGACGTCTGGGCGCGCTACAAGCGCATGTCCGGCTACAACGTCCTGCACCCCTTCGGCTACGACGCGTTCGGGCTGCCGGCCGAGCAGTACGCCATCGAGACCGGCACGCACCCGCGCGTCACCACCGAGGCGAACATCGCCACGATGCGGCGGCAGCTGCGGCGGCTCGGGCTGGCGCACGACCCGCGGCGCGAGTTCGCCACCACCGACACCGGCTACTACCGCTGGACCCAGTGGATCTTCCTGCAGCTGTTCAACGCCTGGTTCGATCCCGACCGGCGCGCGGCCCGGCCGATCGGCGAGCTGGAGCGCGAGCTGGCCGAGGGCGCGCGGCCGCCGCTCGGCGACGCCAACCCCGAGGGGCTGCCGTGGGAGCGGCTGACCGACGCGCAGCGCCGGCGCCTGGTCGACGCCCACCGCCTGGCGTACATCGCCGAGGCGCCGGTCAACTGGTGCCCCGGGCTGGGCACCGTGCTGGCCAACGAGGAGGTCACCTCCGACGGCCGCAGCGCCATCGGCAACTACCCGGTGTTCCGCCGACCGATGCGTCAGTGGATGCTGCGCATCACGGCCTACGCCGAGCGGCTGCTGGAGGACCTGGACCTGCTCGACTGGCCGGAGTCGATCAAGACCTCCCAGCGCAACTGGATCGGGCGCAGCGAGGGCGCCAGCGTGACCTTCCCGACCCCGGGGACCGGTGGGGGGGTCCGGGTTTTCACCACCAGGCCCGACACGCTGTTCGGGGCGACGTTCATGGTGCTCGCTCCGGAGCATCCCATGGTCGACGAGCTGGTCGCGGACGCCTGGCCCGACGGGTGCCCGGACGCCTGGCGGGGCGGGTCGCCCGAGCACACGGCGACGCCCCGCGCGGCGGTCGAGGAGTACCGGCGCCGCGTCAGCCGGGTCACCGAGCGCGAGCG
The DNA here is from genome assembly GCA_035263405.1 of Actinomycetes bacterium. GTDB lineage: Bacteria > Actinomycetota > CALGFH01 > CALGFH01 > CALGFH01 > DATFRI01. The sequence continues at coordinate 18,508 of DATFRI010000120.1, forward strand.
GCTGGCGGACACCGACGGCAAGACGGGCGTGTTCACCGGCGGGTACGTCCTCAACCCGGCCACCGGCCGGCAGATCCCGGTGTTCGTGGCCGACTACGTGCTGATGGGCTACGGCACCGGCGCGATCATGGCGGTGCCCGCCCACGACCAGCGGGACATCGAGTTCGCGCGCCGCTTCGGGCTGCCGGTCGAGCCCGTGATCGCCCCGCCGCAGGCGTGGCTGGACGAGCACGGGATCCCGCCCGAGGCCGAGCTGGAGCCGTGGGCGTGGCCGGAGCCGTTCGTCGGCGACGGCACCGCGATCAACTCCGCCAACGACGACGTGCGCCTGGACGGGATGGCCACGGCGCAGGCCAAGCGGACCATCATCGCCTGGCTGGAGCGCACCGGCGCCGGCAGGGGAGTGGTCTCCTACCGCCTGCGGGACTGGCTGTTCTCCCGGCAGCGCTACTGGGGCGAGCCGTTCCCGATCGTGTACGGCGACGACGGGCTGCCGCGGGCCCTGCCCGAGGAGCTGCTCCCCGTCGAGCTGCCGGAGATGACCGACTTCCGGCCGCACCCGAACCTCGGGGAGGGCAGCGAGCCGGAGCCGCCGCTGGCGCGCGCGGCCGGCTGGACGCAGGTCACGCTGGACCTGGGGGACGGGCCGCGGAGCTACCGGCGCGAGCTGAACGTCATGCCGCAGTGGGCCGGCTCCTGCTGGTACTACCTGCGCTACCTGGACCCCACCAACGACCGGGCGCTGGTCGACCCGCAGATCGAGAGCTACTGGTCGGGCCAGGGCGCGGTCGCGCCGGTCGACCTGTACGTCGGCGGGGTCGAGCATGCCGTCCTGCACCTGCTGTACGCGCGCTTCTGGCACAAGGTCCTGTACGACCTGGGCGCGGTGCAGACCCCCGAGCCCTTCGGCCGCCTGTACAACCAGGGCTACATCCTCGCGGCGGCCTACACCGACGAGCGCGGCCTGTACGTCCCCGCCGACCAGGTGCGCGAGCAGCCCGACGGCGGCTTCGCCCACCAGGGCCGCCCGGTGACCCGGCTGTTCGGCAAGATGGGCAAGAGCCTCAAGAACAGCATCACCCCCGACGAGATCTGCGCCGACTACGGCGCGGACACGCTGCGCCTGTACGAGATGTCCATGGGTCCGTTCGACATGGACCGTCCCTGGAGCACCGAGGGGCTGGCCGGCTCCTACCGCTTCCTGCAGCGGGTCTGGCGCAACCTGGTGGACGAGGAGACGGGCGAGCTGCGGGTCGCCGACTCGCCCCCCGGCCAGGACCTGGAGCGGGCGCTGCACCGCACCATCGACGTGGTCACCCGCGACATCGAGGGCCTGCGCTTCAACACCGCGATCGCGCGCCTGATCGAGCTCAACAACCTGCTCGTCGCGGCGGTGCGCGCCGAGGGGTCCTGCCCGCGCGCCGTCGCCGAGCCGCTGGTGCTGATGCTGGCGCCGTTCGCGCCGCACATCGGCGAGGAGCTGTGGCACCGGCTCGGGCACGAGGACACCGTCGCCGACACCCCCTTCCCGGTCGCCGACCCCGAGCTGCTGCGCGTGGAGGAGGTGACGCTCCCGGTCGGGGTGGACGGCAAGGTCCGCTTCAAGGTCACCGCCCCCGCCGGCAGCGGCGAGGAGGCGCTGCGCGCGCTCGTCCTCGAGCGGCCCGAGTTGCAGCGCTACCTGCGCGACCGCGACGTCGACCGGGTGATCGTCGTCCCCGGCCGGATCGTCAACGTCACGACCCGGGCGCGCTGACCGGCGCGCCCGGGTCGCGTCCGCCGGGGTGCTGCGACGCCTCAGGTCGTGATGAGCCCGGGCCGCACCTGCGCCCAGCGGTCCTTGTCCGCACCGGGCTCGGTGGCCGCGACGCAGGAGACGAACACCGGCCAGCCCCAGCTGCGCTGCGTTCCGCCCCCGGACCCCCCGTGCGCACAGGGCCTTTCGCTCACGTCGAGGAGCGCGGCTTCCTTGCGGCCTCACCCGGGTGCCGTTCCTAGCCGTGCCCGCCCGCCGGGTCGGGGGCGCGCAGCACCTCGAAGCCGCGCGGCTCGATGTGGAACTCCTCGTAGTGGTAGGGCAGGTGGTTGGCCTCCTCGGCGTTCCAGCGCGGCTCGTGGTGGTGGCGGATCGCGATCCACAGCACCACGTCGCTGCCGTTCACCGTGTCGAGCGGGCCCTGCGCGTAGACGCTCTCCAGCGCCTTGTCGGTGCAGTCGGAGCCGACGTCCGCGCCCTGCTGGACGCCGTCGCCGCGGTACACCGTCGCCCAGACGTCCCCGGTGGAGTAGGCGTCGGTGCCGGCGTTCTGGGGCAGCTCGATCTCGTACCCGCGCAGGTCACCCTGACCGCTGGCGCTGGTGAGGTCCTTCACCCGGAACTTGTGCGCGGTCGGCGGGTTGGCCGTGAACCTGCCCTGGGCGCTCACGGTCTTCCAGCCGTCGCCGCCGGGGTCGTTGAAGCTCGAATGGTCGAAGACCTCGAACACGTCGGTGCCGAACCCGTCGATGTCCAGGTCGAGGCGGAAGTACATGTGGTGGGTGTGCGCCTTGTCCTTGGCGAACGGGTTGAGCGCCCCGCCCATGCCGATGGCGGCGTGGATCGTGCCGGTGGAGTCGAACTCCCAGCGGTGCACGTACTGGTACCAGCCGCACTGGAACTTGGCGGCGATCCGCAGCGACGCCGGGCCGAAGTCGCCCGCCGGCTCCAGGTCGACCTGCACCGCCTGCGTGTCGACGGCCGCGTCGTGGACGCTGGTGGTCCACGGGGCGATGCTGTTGGGCGCGGTGTGCTTCAGCGCCCTGAACGCCGCCCCGCCGCACTGCGGGTTGAGGCCGTCCTTATAGGTGTGCTCCGGCGGCGGTGGCTCCACCACCGGGCGGTGGTACGGCACGATCGCGAACGGCTGCGTCCCCCGCCACAGCACCCGCCGACCCTGGAAGTCACCCCACCACACCTCCAGGCCGCCGCCTTTGGCCTGGCTGATGCGCCAGTACACCGACCAGCCGGCGCCGGTCACCTGGTGGTAGTCACCGAACAACGCCATCCCGATCAGACCCTTTCGCTCCTGCCCGGGCGCTCGCCGGGCCGCCGGGTGCGGGTGGTGCCGCCTGCCCGGGGCGGCGTCCCGTCAGCCCGCGGCCGGACGGCACCACGGGACCGTCAGTGGTGGGCGACGGACTCGACGCCGCCGCCGGTCAGGTCGACCACGGCGGAGGCGACCGGCCGCACCGCGTCCGGGTCGCGGACGTCCAGGTAGTGCAGCCCCACCCGCCGCCTTCCGGCCGGCCCCGGGTGGTCGTGGTCGTGCGCGGTCGGGTAGAAGGCCGCCGTCGCCACGCCCCAGCGGTCGGCCACCTCGGCCAGCTCCGGGTGCGCCCGCGCCAGCACCGCGGCCTCCGCGACCTCCCTGCCGGAGAACGGCGGCACCAGCTCGGGCTGCTCCTGCACCTCGACGACCTCGCCGCGCTCGTCGACCAGGACCTCGTAGGGCAGGTACCCGGCCAGGTCGGCGAGACCGACCGAGATCCTGCGCAGCGGCGGCTCCCCGCGCCGCTTGTCCACGCGCAGCTCCGCGCCGTAGACCTGCAGCCTCCGCCCCCGCAGCGCGCCCAGCGCGGCGTCGACCGCACGTCGCTCCTCGTCCGCGCCCAGCGGCCCGGCCGCCTCCGCGACGAGTTCGGTCAGAGGTGACATCGGTGCGGCCATCGCTCCTCCTTCGGCCCGGGGCCGGGTCGGGTCCGACGGGTCCCGGACCGGCTCCTGCAGGACCCGCGGTCGATAGGCAGAGCCGGGCATCCGGCCGCTGATACCGCCGATACCGCACCCGGGCCGCAGGCCTGCGACGTCCGGCCCGCCGGCCCGCCCGCGGGGCCGCAGGGTGGGGGGCTGGGGACGGCCGGAGCCGCCCCGCGCGCCGACCGCCTAGCGTTCCGGGCACGCGCGGCGCGAGCCAGCGCCGCCGCCGACCGCCGACCGCCGACCGCCGGAGAGGACCCCGATGCACCCGCAGCCCCCGTTCGTCCAGCCCCGCGACGGCTGGCGAGGACGACTGGACGTCACGCTCGCCGCGCTCGGGCGGCACGCCCGCCTCACCGCGCTCGCCGTCCTCGCCACCACCGCCCTCGCGTGGCTGGTGTGGACGCGCGCCACCCCCCGGCCTGAACCCGACGGGCTCCCGCCCGGCCCCGCCGCTTCGACCGGTCCCGCGGTGGCGCGGGACCCCGCGCCCGGCGGCGAGCCCGCGGGCGGCGCGCGCGCCCGCCTCGCCGTCCACGTCGCCGGGCGTGTGCGCCGCGGCGGCCTGATCACCCTGCCCGCCGGCAGCCGCGTCGCCGACGCGCTCGCCGCGGCCGGCGGGGCCGCGCCCGGCGCCGACCTGGACCGGCTGAACCTCGCCAGGCACCTCACCGACGGCGAGCAGGTGCTGGTCCCGACCCGGGGCGCCCCGGCGCCGGCCACCGGACCGGGAGCGGAGGCGCCGGGCGGCACCCCGACCGGCCCGGTGCCACTCAACACCGCCACGGCCGAGCAGCTCGACACCCTCCCGGGGGTCGGCGCCGTCACCGCCGAGCGGATCGTCGCCTACCGCAGCGCGCACCCGTTCCGCTCGGTCGAGGAGCTCCAGCAGGTCCCGGGCATCGGCGAGCGCCGCTACGCCACGCTGAAGGACCTCGTGACCGTCGGATGAGCCCGCCCCAGGTCCCGCCTGCCCGCGACCACGACCCGGACGGCGTCGCGCTCGCGGCGGCGGTGGCGGCCGGCACCCTCGCCGGGACGCGCCTGGTGCTGCCCGTCCCGGCGCTGCTCGCCGCCGCCGCCCTCGCGGTCGCCGTGCTGCTGGGCTGCGGCCGTCCCCGGGCGCTGCGCGACGGCACCCTGGTCCTGGTCATGCTGGCGCTCGGGGCCGCCGGCGCCGCCGGCGCACGCGTCCAGGCGGTCCGGGCGGGCCTGCTGGCGGGTGCCGCGGGCCGCGGCGGGGTGGTCACCGTCCAGGGCACGGTCACGCAGGAGCCGCGGCGGCTGCGCTTCGGCGGCCGCGCGGTGCAGCTCGCCGTGACCCGGGTCGTGGTCGACGGGCGCGCCTGGCGCACCAGGGAGCGCGCGAGCCTGGTCCTGCCGGCCAGGATCGGCCCGGTCGCCGCCGGCGAGCGGCTGCGCCTGCGCGCCGGGGTCCAGCCCGCCCGGCGGGCCGACGCGCTCGGATGGGTGCCACCCGTCCAGCTGCGCCGGCCGGTGCTCATCGGGCGCGCGCCACCGCGGTCGCGCCTGCTCGCCGCCTCCGAGCGGCTGCGGGCGGCCGCCCGGCGGCGCGCGCTCGACAGCCTCCCCCTGGAGCGGGCCGGGCTGCTGCTCGGACTGTCGCTCGGCGACACCTCGGTGCTGCCCGGCGACGCCGAGGCGGCCCTGTCCGCGGCGGGCCTGAGCCACCTGACCGCGGTGAGCGGCGCGAACGTCGCGGTGGTCGTCACCGCCGGGCTCGGCCTGGTGACGCTCGCCGGGGCGCGGCGGCCGCTGGTCGCGGCCGTGGGCGTCGCCCTGGTGGCGGGCTTCGTCCTGCTGACCCGGTGGGAGCCGAGCGTGCTGCGCGCCGGGGTCATGGCCGCGCTCGTCCTCGCGGGCCTCGCGCTGGGCAGGGAGCCGGGCGGCCGCCGCGCGCTCTGCCTGGCGGTCGTGGTGCTGCTGCTCGTCGACCCGGCGCTGGCCGCCTCGCTGGGGTTCCTGCTGTCGGTCGCGGCGACCGCGGGGGTGCTCTGGGCCGGCCCGGCGGCCTCGGGGCTGCTGCCCGCGTGGCTGCCGTACGTGCTGCGGCAGGCGCTGGCCGCCACCGCCGGCGCGCAGGTCGCCGCGGTGCCCGTGCTCGCGCTCGGGACCGGCGAGCTGGCCCCGGCCGGGCTGCCCGCCAACCTCGCGGCGCTCCCGGTCGCGGCGGCGCCGATGCTGCTCGGCGTGGTGGCGGCGGTGGCCGCCCCGTTCGCCCCGCCGGTGTCGGCGCTGGCGTGCCGGCTCGCCGACCCGTTCCTGGCCGCGCTGCTGGCCGTCGCCGGCTGGGCCCGGTCGGCCGCCGGGACCTGGATCCTGCCCGGTCCGGCACGGGCGCTGCCCACGCTGGTGGCCGTGGCGGTCGTGGTCGCCGGCCGCTCGGCCGCCCGCCGCCGGGAGCGCCGCACCCTTGTCCGCCCGGATGCGTAGGATTCCGGGCATGCCACCCGCCGTGCCGCCCCCGACGATCGTGCTGGGGGAGGAGGAGCTGCTCGCCGACCGCGCCGTCGCCGCCGCGGTCGAGGAGGCGGTCCGGGCCCTGGGGGAGGGCACCGTCGTCGAGCAGGTGCGTGCCGGGGCGCTGCCGGAGGGGTTCGTGCTCGGGCTGTCGACGCTGTCGCTGTTCGGGGGTGGCCGGGTCCTGGTCGTGGAGGACGCGCACGAGCTGGACCAGCAGGCGCGGGCGGCGCTCCTGGATGCCGCGGGCGACGCGGGCGGGGGGACCGTGCTGGTGCTGCGCGCGCCGGGCACCGGGCGGCAGGCCAGGTTCTTCGAGGAGCTGGGACGCTCCGCGAAGGTGGTCAGGACCCCGAAGCTGCGCCCGGCCGAGCGTACCCGCTGGCTGAAGTCGGAGCTGCGCGCGCGCGACCGCAAGGCCGACGAGCGCGCGGTCGCGACCCTGCTGGAGCTGACCGGCGGCAACCTGCGGACGCTGGCCGGGGCGGTCGCCAAGCTCCACGTCGCGGTCCCGCCGCCCGCGCCGATCACGGCCGCGGACGTGCAGGAGCACCTGAGCCGGACCGCGGAGCGGGGGATCTTCGACCTGACCGACGCGGTCCTCGCCGGGGACCTGCAGTCGGGGCTCGGCCACCTCGCGGCGCTGCTGGACCAGGGCGAGGACCCCATAGGGCTGCTGTCGATGCTGGCGCGGCAGCTGCGCACCCTCCTGCGCGTGGCCGACCATCCGGGCGCGCCGGCCGCGGGCGTCGCGCGGCTGCTCGGCGGGGGGGTGCGGGACTGGCAGGTCGAGCGGGCCCGCCGCCAGCTGCGGCGCTGGCAGCCCGAGCAGCTCCGACGCGGGCTCGCCGCGATCGCCGAGGCGGACGTGGAGATCCGCTCGGGCGCCCTGCCGGGCCGGCTCGCCGTGGAGCTGGTCGTGGCGCACCTCGCCCGACCGGAGGTGGCCTGGCGCTGAAGCGGCAGGCGCCGGCGGCGGCGTGTGGGGGTGCTACCCGGGGAGGGCGTTCACGTGCTTGGCCAGCCGTGACTTGTGGTTGGCCGCGTTGTTGCGGTGGATGACGCCCTTGCTGGCCGCCTTGTCGTAGGCGCGGGTGGCGCGCCGGAGCGCGGCCTCGGCGGCCTCGCGGTCGCCGGTCTCGATCGCCTCGCGCACGCGGCGGGAGGCGGTCTTCAGCGCGGAGCGGACGGACTTGTTGCGCATCCGCCGCGCCTCGTTCTGGCGGTTCCGCTTGATCTGGGACTTGATGTTCGCCAACAGGGATCCTTTCACGCACAGTCCGCGCAGATGCTAGCACAGGCCGGACGTGGCACCGGACGCCCGCCGACCATGGTCTGCCTGCGGCTTTGCTATCGTGACGCGCGTGATCAGCGACCAGTCCCGGCTGCGCAACTTCAGCATCATCGCGCACATCGACCACGGCAAGTCGACCCTCGCCGACCGCTTGCTCGACCTCACCGACGCGGTGAGCGAGCGGCAGATGCGCGCCCAGTACCTGGACAAGATGGACCTGGAGCGCGAGCGCGGGATCACGATCAAGGCGCAGTCGGTGCGGCTGGCCTACACCGCCCGGGACGGCCGGGAGTACGCCCTCAACCTGATCGACACGCCCGGGCACGTCGACTTCACCTACGAGGTGTCGCGGGCGCTGGCCGCGTGCGAGGGGGCGGTGCTGCTGGTCGACGCGGCCCAGGGGATCGAGGCGCAGACGCTGGCCAACCTCTACCTGGCGATCGAGGCCGGCCTGACCGTGATCCCGGTGGTCAACAAGATCGACCTGCCGGCGGCCCAGCCCGAGCGGGTGGCGCGCGAGATCGAGCAGGTGCTCGGCACGCGGCGCGAGGAGCTGCTGCTGGTCTCCGCCAAGACCGGGCAGGGCGTGCCCGAGCTGCTGGAGGCGCTGGTGGAGCGCGTGCCGCCACCCGCGGGGGACCCCGACCAGCCGGCGCGCGCGCTGGTGTTCGACTCCCTGTACGACGTGTACCGGGGAGTGGTCGCCTACGTGCGGGTCGTGGACGGCTCGCTGCGCAAGGGCGAGAAGCTGCGGATGATGGCCAGCGGCACGGTCAGCGAGCTGGAGGAGCTGGGGGTGTTCGCGCCCGAGGCCGTCGCCACGGAGCAGCTGCGGGCCGGCGAGGTCGGCTACCTGATCCCCGGGGTCAAGGACGTGCGCCAGGTCACCGTGGGCGACACCGTGACCTCCGGCGCCCGCGGCGCGACGGTGGCGCTGCCGGGCTACCGCGAGCCGCGCCCGATGGTGTACTCGGGCCTGTACCCGGTCGAGGGCGACGACTTCCCCGACCTGCGCGACGCGCTGGACCGGCTGCGGCTGAACGACGCGGCGCTGGTCTACGAGCCGGAGTCGTCCGCGGCGCTCGGCTTCGGCTTCCGCTGCGGGTTCCTCGGGCTGCTGCACATGGAGATCGTGCGGGAGCGGCTGGAGCGCGAGTTCGACCTGTCGCTCATCACCACCGCGCCCAACGTGGCCTACCGGGTCCACCTGGCGGGCGGGGAGGAGCGCACCGTCTCCAACCCCTCGGAGATGCCGCCCGCCAACCAGGTCGAGCGGATCGAGGAGCCGTTCGTCGACGCGATGATCCTGGCGCCCGCCGAGTACGTCGGCCCGGTGATGGAGCTGTGCCAGTCCCGCCGCGGCGCGATGGCGGCCATGGAGTACCTGTCCGAGGAGCGGGTGGAGCTTCGCTACCGGCTGCCGCTGGCCGAGATCATCTTCGACTTCTTCGACCAGCTGAAGAGCCGCACCCGCGGGTACGCGTCGCTGGACTACGAGCCGGCCGGTTACGGGCCCTCCAAGCTGGTGAAGGTCGACATCCTGCTGCAGGGCGAGCCGGTCGACGCGTTCAGCGCGATCGTCCACACCGACAAGGCGTACGCGTACGGCCGCACGATGGTGGCGCGGCTGCGCAGGCTCATCCCCCGGCAGCTCTACGAGGTGCCCGTCCAGGCCGCGATCGGCGCGCGCGTGATCGCCCGCGAGACGATCACCGCCAAGCGCAAGGACGTGCTGGCCAAGTGCTACGGCGGCGACGTCACCCGCAAGCGCAAGCTGCTGGAGCGGCAGAAGGAGGGCAAGCGGCGGATGAAGCAGATCGGCCGCGTCGAGGTCCCCCAGGAGGCGTTCGTGGCGGCGCTGCGGACCGACGAGGCGGACGGCCGGTGAGCCCCGCGCCGTCCCCGGCCGCGGCCCCGGCGCGGCCCGCCGGCCACCCCGGGCCGGCGGGCCCGGAGGCGGGCTTCGGCGTGTACGTGCACGTGCCGTTCTGCCTCACGCGCTGCTCCTACTGCGACTTCGTGACCTACACCGGGATGGAGGGCCTGCGGCGGCCGTACGCGGCGGCGCTGCTGCTCGAGGCCGAGCTGGCCGTCGCCGAGCGGCTGCGGCCCGACCCGCCGGTGGTCACCAGCGTGTTCGTCGGCGGCGGCACGCCCACCCTGCTGCCCCCGGCCGATCTCGCGAGGCTGCTCGACGGCCTGCGCGGGCTGCTGGAGCTGGCACCGGACGCGGAGATCACCGTCGAGGCCAACCCGGAGACCGTCGACGCGCCGGTCGCCAAGGGGCTCGCCCGCGCCGGCGTGACGCGGGTCTCGCTCGGGGCGCAGAGCTTCGAGCCTGGAGTGCTCGCCGCGCTCGAGCGCCCGCACGACGCGCACCGCATCGCCCGGGCGGTCGGGCACCTGCACGCCGCGGGGCTGCGGGAGCTGAACCTGGACCTGATCTACGGGTGCCCGGGCGAGGACGCCGGCTCCTGGACCCGCACGCTGCGGGCGGCCCTGGCGCTCGGTCCGGTCCACCTGTCCGCGTACGCCCTCACGATCGAGCGCGCGACCAAGTTCGGCCGGCTGGTGGCCGCGGGCAGGATGCGGCCGCCCGAGGACGACGTCCTCGCCGACCGCTACGAGGCCGCGTGCGCGCTGCTCGGCGGCGCGGGGCTGCACCACTACGAGGTGTCCAACTGGGCGCGCGGGCCCGTGGCCGCCTCCGGGCTGCCCGCTCACGCGAGCCGGCACAACCTGACCTACTGGCGCCGCGGCGGCTACCTCGGCCTCGGCGCGGGCGCGCACGAGTTCACCGGGGGGGAGCGGCGCTGGAACGTCGCAAGCGTCCCGGAGTACCTCGCCGCGGTGCGCGCCGGGCGCCGGCCGACCGCGGGCGGCGAGCGGCTGGAGCCGGCCGCGGCCGCGTTCGAGCACCTCGCCCTCGGGCTGCGCACCGTCGAGGGGCTCGCCCCCGTCCGGGCGCGCGCGCTGGGGGTCGACCCGGCCGGGCCGGCGGCGGCGGAGCTGCGGGCGGCCGGGCTGCTCGCCCCCGGCCCGCGGCTGGCCCTCACCGAGGCGGGGATGCTCCTGCACGGCGAGGTCGTGACCCGGCTGTAGCCCTGCCCGCGGCCCGCGTCTGCCGGCAGGACCGGCAGGGCTGCCGGCACCGCAGACGCCTGCCTGCACGTTCAGCACTCGAACAGGCCGAGTGCTACGGTAGGGAGCCGGATTCAGCGGGGGCCGGAGGGGACATGGCGCTCGACGAGCGGAAGGCGCGCGTGCTGCACGCCGTCGTGCACGATTTCATCCAGCATGCCGAGCCGGTCGGGTCCAAGGCGCTGGTCGAGCGGTACGCCCTCGGCGTGTCGCCGGCCACCATCCGCCACGAGCTGGCCGACCTGGAGCAGCAGGGCTACCTGTCGCACCCCCACACCAGCGCAGGCAGGGTCCCGACCGACAGCGGCTACCGCTACTACGTGGACTCCCTGTCGGGGGTGGGCAGGCTCGCCCGCGCCCAGGAGGGCACGATCGCGCGCTACTTCGACGGCGTCGCCGACCTGGAGGAGACCCTGGCGCGCACGTCGGTGCTGCTGGCCAGCCTGACCGAGTACACCGCGATGGTGGTCCCGCCGGCGCTGGACCGCTCGCGGTTCCGGCACGTGGAGCTGGTCGCGCTCGGCCCGCGCGTGGTCCTGCTGATCCTGATCCTGGACAGCGGCCGGATCGAGAAGCGCATGATCGAGCTGCCCGCGGACGCCGACCCCTTCGACCTGGAGGCCCTGCGCCGCCAGCTCAACGAGGCGCTGGAGGGCGAGCGGCTCACCCGCGCCGGGCAGCGCCTGGGGCTGCTGGCCGAGCGGGTCCCGCCCGACTGGCGGCCGGTCGTGGACCCCATCGTCGACGCGATCGAACTGGTGGTGGGGGACCGCACCTCCGACCGCGTGTTCCTCGGCGGCCAGGCGCACCTCGCCCGCCCCAAGGCGTTCCCCGGCCTGGAGACGGTCCACGCGCTGTACGAGGTGCTCGAGCAGCAGATGGTGCTCGTGCGCCTGCTGGCCGCCGCGATCGGCTCGGAGGAGCTGTCGGTCACGATCGGGTCGGAGAACGCGATCCAGGCGATGCAGGCCTGCTCGCTGGTGACCGCGCGCTACCCTGCGGGGGGCGCCGCCGGCACGATCGGCGTGCTCGGCCCCACCCGGATGGACTACCTGCGGGCGATGACGGCGGTCCAGGCCGTCGCCCGGTACCTTAGCGATGTGCTCGACGACGACGAGCATTGAGTCCGCGGCCACCCCGACGGGGGCTGGGTTGCGCCGACCGGCCCGGCCATCCGCGGTACAGTACGCTGCTTGCCTTCGGGCTGGACGTGGTGTGAGGGAGTGACGTTGACCGACTACTACGAGCTGCTGGGCGTGAGCCGGTCTGCCTCGCAGGACGAGGTCAAGCGCGCCTACCGGCAGCTCGCCCGCAAGCTGCACCCGGACGTCAACCGCGACGACCCGAACGCCGAGGAGCACTTCAAAGAGGTCACCAAGGCGTACAGCGTCCTGTCCGACCCCGACAAGCGGCAGCGGTACGACCTCGGCGGCGAGGCGGCGGTCAACGGCGGGGCGGGCGGCTCGGACCCGTTCGGGTTCGCCGGGTTCAACACGTTCGCGGACATGATGGACGTGTTCCTCGGCGGCGACCCGTTCGCCACGCGCACGCGGCAGCGTTCGCGGGCCCGCCGCGGCGGCGACCTCGCCATGCGGGTCACCCTCGACTTCACCGAGGCCGTCTTCGGCACCAAGAAGGAGGTCCGGGTCCGCTCCGCGGTCGTCTGCAAGCGCTGCAACGGCCTCGGCGCCGAGCCGGGCACCGAGCCCACCACCTGCTCGCGCTGCGGCGGCACCGGACAGCTGCGGACCGTCCGGCAGTCGCTGCTCGGCCAGCTCGTGTCCCAGACCACCTGCCCCAACTGCTCGGGCAGCGGCCGCGAGGTCCTGAGCGCCTGCACCTCCTGCCGGGGCGACGGCCGCACCACCGAGGAGAGCACCCTCGTGCTGGACATCCCGGCGGGGGTCGAGGACGGCCTGCAGATCCGCTACCAGGGCCGCGGCGACGCCGGCCAGTACGGGGGGCCGCCCGGCGACCTCTACGTCGAGCTGCGGGTGACGCCGCACCCGCTGTTCCGCCGCCGCGACGACGACCTGGTGTGCACGCTCAACGTCCCCCTCACCGTCGCCGCGCTCGGCGGTGCGCTGTCGCTGGAGACGCTGGAGGGCACCGAGCAGATCGACATCGACGCGGGCACCCAGAGCGGCATGATCAAGCGCTTCCGCCGCCGGGGGATCCCGCGGCTGGACGGCCGCGGCCGCGGCGACCTCGTCGTCGAGCTGTCGGTGGAGACCCCCATCGACCTCAACGACGAGCAGCGCGACCTGTTGCGGCGCCTCGCGCAGCTGCGCGAGGAGCCGGTCTCGGCGCCCTCGGGCGCGAGCTTCTTCGCCCGGCTCAAGAGCAGCGGGCGCTGACAGGCGCCGCCAGCGGGCGGCTCGACCACCGGCCTGGGCGCCCGGACCGGGTACGGCGCCCGCACGCGAGCCGGCCTGCTCCGCCGACCCGGCCCAATACGTCTGACCGACGGCAAGGAGCCGTCGTCCTATTGCTCGGTGGCTGGCGGTGAAAAGCGCCCGCTGTGGCGGTTGCCGCGTTCGGGGACCCGGTGTAGATTCCCGCGAACGATGGGTGGTCTTAGGCGTTATGCCGTGCCCGGGGGGCTCCGTCGTTAGGAGAATCAGTATGTCCACCTACGCCCAGCAGGTTGGCGAGCGCCTACGGAACATCCGCCTGCAAAAAGGCCTCTCGCTGCACGACGTCGAGGAGCGCTCGACCAAGGAGTTCAAGGCGAGCGTCCTCGGCGCGTACGAGCGTGGCGAGAGGAGCATTTCGGTTCCACGACTCCAGCGTCTGGCGATGTTCTACAGCGTGCCCGTCGACCACCTGCTCCCGCGCGCCTCGCGCGGCGACGCCACCAACGGGAACGCCCCCGAGGCGGTCGCCGAGAGCGTCTGCATCGACCTGCAGGCCCTGGAGGAAAACGGCGAGCCGGAGGCGCTGGCGCTCGGCCGATACCTCGCGGTCATCCAGATGCAGCGAGGGGATTTCAACGGCAAGGTGCTCACGATTCGGCGCGAGGACGTGAAGGCGCTGGCCGCCATCCTCGACCAGTCCCCCGAGGGCCTGCTCCGCCGCCTCAGCGAGCTGGGCATCCGCCGGCCGTCGATGAGCTGACGCCGGCCCTGCCACCTGCGCCGGGTGGCGCGCCGCGGGCGTGCCCGCCCGCTCCGCCTGGCACCCCTCCGCCCCGCCCGTCGCCGCCCGGACCGACGCCGCCGGCCCGCACTATACTGCTCGACGTCGGCCCGCTCTCGGGGCGGCCGGGGGTCCGGGGACCTGAGCGGATGCGGGTCTCCCGGCCGGGCACCCCGGTGACCCGGGCAGGCGCCCCGGGCTCCCCCGGGGGTCCGGGTGTCCGAGGGCGGCGTGCCCCGGTCGGAGGGACTCACAACCGTTGCAGCAGCAGACGCAGGTCAACGTCCTCGTACCTCAGAGCCACTCGATGGTGAGCCTGCTGGGCGCCGGTGACGAGCTGCTCAAGCTGGTCGAGGGCGCGTTCGACAGCCGCGTGTTCGTGCGCGGCAACGAGATCACCGTCACCGGCCACCGCCACGAAGCCGAGCGCGTGGCGCGCGTGTTCGAGGAGTTGCTGCGCCTGCTCGACCGGGGCCTGTCGCTCACCCCCGAGGTCGTTTCGCGCTCGATCGAGATGGTCCGCGAGGACGGGCCGCTGCGCCCCTCCGACGTCTTCGACGACGCCGTCCTCACCGTCCGCGGCCGCTCGATCAAGCCCAAGACCGTCGGGCAGAAGCGCTACGTCGACGCCATCCGCGACCAGACGGTGGTGTTCGGCATCGGCCCCGCCGGCACCGGCAAGACCTACCTGGCCATGGCCGTCGCGGTCCAGGCGCTGCTGGCCAGGGACACCAACCGGATCATCCTCACCCGCCCGGCCGTCGAGGCGGGGGAGAAGCTCGGCTTCCTGCCCGGCACCCTGTCGGAGAAGATCGACCCCTACCTGCGCCCCCTGCACGACGCCCTGTACGAGATGCTGGACGCCGAGCAGGTCAGCCGCCTCACCGAGAGCGGCACGATCGAGGTCGCCCCGCTGGGCTACATGCGCGGCCGCACGCTTAATGACAGCTTCATCGTCCTGGACGAGGCGCAGAACACCACGCCGGAGCAGATGAAGATGTTCCTGACCCGGCTCGGCTTCGGCTCCAAGGCGGTCGTGACCGGGGACATCACCCAGGTCGACCTGCCGGCGGGCCAGACCTCCGGCCTCAACGTGGTGCGGGAGATCCTGCGCGGCATCGACGGGCTGTCGTTCGTGTACCTGTCCAGCCGGGACGTCGTGCGGCACCGGATCGTGCAGGACATCGTCGAGGCCTACCGCCGGTTCGACGAGGCGAGGTCGAGCTGATGGAGGCAGCGGCAGCGCCCAGCGAGGCGCCCGACCCTCCGGGAGGCCGGAGATGAGCGTGTTCCTCGCCAACGAGCAGTCCGACGTGTCCGTGGACGAGGAGAACCTGGTCGGGCTCGCGCGCGCCGCCCTCCAGGCCGAGGGTGTCGCCGAGTCGGAGCTGGCGATCCTGCTCGTCGACCGCCGGGCGATGAGCGCGTTGAACGCCCGCTTCATGGGCAAGAACGGACCCACGGACGTGCTCGCGTTCCCGATCGACGGGCCGGCGCCCCCCGCCGGGCCGGGAGGCGGGCCGGCCGCGCCGCCCGGCCACAGCGCGCTGGCCGACGACGACCCGGAGGACGAGCTGGACGAGGACGAGTCCGACGACGAGCCGTGGCTGCTCGGGGACGTCGTCCTGTGCCCGGCCCAGGCCGCCGAGCAGGCGGCGCGTGCCGGGCAGCCGCTGGCCGACGAGCTGGAGCTGCTCACCGTCCACGGCATCCTGCACCTGTGCGGCCTGGACCACGCCGAGGCGGAGGAGGAGCGGGTCATGAAGGCCCGCACCGACGAGCTGCTCGCCGGCTGGCGCGCCGCGGCGCGTGGCCGGCCGCCGGGAGGCGGGCGGGGTGTTTAGGCACACGCCCAGCTCCAGCGACTTCTGGACGCTGGCGGCCGTGCTGCTCCTCACCGCCGTGTCCGCCTACCTCGCGCTCGCCGAGACCGGGCTGACGCGCATGAACCGCATCCGCGCGCTGCACCTGGCCGAGCAGGACCAGCCCGGCTCCCGGGCGCTGCTCAGGCTCGTCGAGCAGCCCGCCCGCTTCCTCAACCTGGTGCTGCTGCTGGTGCTGATCTCGCAGTCGCTGGCGACCGTGCTGTTCAACACCGTCATGTCGCGCTGGTTCGGCTCCGGCCTCGGCGTGGTCGTGTCGGTCTCGGTGATGACCCTGCTGACGTTCGTGTTCGCCGAGGTCGCGCCGAAGACCTACGCGGTGCAGCAGACCGACCGGGTGGCGCTGCGGATCGCGCCGTCGGTCCTGTTCCTGACGCGGCTGCCGGTGCTCGGGCAGATCACCAAGCTGCTGATCTGGCTCGGCAACCTCGTCACCCCGGGCAGCGGGCTCAAGACCGGCCCGTTCGCGCCCAGCGAGGACGAGATCAAGGCGACCGTCGACGAGGCCAGCCGCAGCGGCGAGATCGAGGCCGAGGAACGCGAGATGATCCACTCGATCTTCGAGTTCGGCGACACCATCGTCCGGGAGGTCATGGTGCCCCGGCCGGACATCGTCGCGGTCGAGATCACCGCCTCGCTCGAGGACGTCCTGCAGGTGATCCTCCACTCCGGCTACTCGCGCATCCCGGTCTACAAGGGCGACCTGGACGACGTGCAGGGGCTGGTCTACGCCAAGGACGTCCTGCGCGCCCTGAACGAGGGCCAGGCGGACAAGCCCCTGGTGGAGCTGCTGCGCCAGCCGCCGTTCCTGCCCGAGTCGATGCGCGCCGCCGACGTGCTGCGCGAGATGCGCAACCGCGCCAGCCACATGGCGATCCTGCTGGACGAGTACTCGGGCACCGCCGGCCTGGTCACCATCGAGGACCTGCTCGAGGAGATCGTCGGCGAGATCGTCGACGAGTACGACCGCGAGGAGCCCAACGTCGAGCCGCTCCCCGACGGCGGCTACCGGGTGAGCGCGCGCCTGGCCATCGACGAGGTGAACGAGCTGCTCGGCGTGGAGCTGCCGGCCACCGAGTGGGACACGATCGGCGGGCTGCTGTTCAACCTCGTCGGCGAGGTCCCGCGCGAGGGCCAGGAGGTCGAGGTCCAGGGACTGCGCCTGCGCGCCGAGCGGGTCCAGGGCCACCGCGTGGGCCGGGTGCGGATCCACCGGGTGGGCGAGCCCCGGCCGCAGCCCGACCGGCCCGCGGAGGCGCGCAACCGATGAGCGGCGGCGTCCGCGATGCGATCTGACCACCCGGTGGGCGCTCCCGAGGAAGGCGGCGCGGCGGCCGCCGGCCTGGACGCCGAGGCGCTGGTCGCCGCGGCCCGGGCCGCGCGGGCGCGCGCGTACGCGCCGTACTCGGGGTTCGCGGTCGGCGCGGCGCTGCTCACCGAGGACGGAACGGTCGTGCCCGGCGCGAACGTGGAGAACGCCTCCTACGGGCTGTCGATCTGCGCCGAGCGCGCCGCGGTCGCCGCGGCGGTCGCGCAGGGCCACCGCCGCTTCGTCGCGGTCGCGGTCGCCGGGCCGGGAACCGACCCGGTGCCGCCCTGCGGCGCCTGCCGGCAGGTGCTGCTGGAGCTGCCCGCCGGCCGGGCGCTGGTCGTGCTGGCGGCGGGGGAGCGCGGCGGGCGCCGCCTGCGCGCCCGCCTCGACCAGCTCCTCCCGCACGGGTTCGGGGCGGAGCTGCCGGCGTGAAGTCCGGCTTCGTCGCGCTCGTAGGCCGGCCGAACGTCGGCAAGTCGACCCTGCTCAACAGGCTGCTGGGTCAGAAGGTCGCGATCATGAGCGACCGGCCGCAGACCACCCGCAGCGTGATCCGCGGGGTGCTGCACCGGCCCGACGGCCAGGCGGTCTTCCTGGACACCCCGGGCCTGCACAAGCCGCGCACGCTGCTCGGCCGCCGGCTCAACGACCTGGTGCGCGGAACCCTCGGCGAGGTCGACGTGGTGTGCTTCCTGGTCGACGCGGCGGCGGGCGTGGGCACCGGCGACCAGTTCCTCGCCGAGGAGGTGGCACGCGTGCGGACCCCGGTGATCGCGGTCGTCAACAAGACCGACACCGCCGGCCGCGGGCAGGTCGTGCAGGCGCTGGACGCGACCGGCAGGCTCGGCGACTGGGCCGAGGTCGTGCCGGTGTCGGCCCGCAGCGGCGAGCAGGTCGACCTGCTCGCCGACCTGATCATGGAGCGCCTGCCCGAGGGGCCGCCGCTGTACCCGCAGGGCCACGTCAGCGACGAGCCCGAGGAGCGCGTGGTCGCCGAGGTGATCCGCGAGAAGGCGCTGGCGCTGGTCCGCGACGAGCTGCCCCACTCGATCGCGGTCGTGGTCGAGGAGACCGAGAGCGGCGGCGGCGACGAGCCGGGCGAGGGGCTGCTGACCATCCGGGCGGTCCTGTACGTCGAGCGCGCCAGCCAGAAGCCGATCGTCATCGGCCGGCGGGGCGCGGTCCTGCGCGAGATCGGCAGCCGCGCGCGCGCCGAGCTGGAGGCGCTGCTCGGGACGAGGATCTACCTGGACCTGCGCGTCAAGGTGGCCAAGGAGTGGCAGGAGGACCCCAAGCTGCTGGCCCGCCTCGGCTTCTGACGGAGTAGCATCGCGCCGAAATGAGCCTCTACCGCGAACAGGGCATCGTCCTGCGCACCCACAAGCTCGGCGAGGCCGACCGGATCGTGGTGCTGCTGACGCAGGGCACCGGCAAGGTGCGTGCGGTCGCCAAGGGCGTGCGCAGGACGACCTCGCGCTTCGGCGGGCGGCTGGAGCCGTTCAGCCACGTGGACCTCAGCCTCTACCAGGGCCGGAACCTGGACATCGTCACCCAGGTCGAGGCCGTGCAGATGTTCAAGACGCTGCGCTCGGACTACGACCGTGTGACCGCCGGGACCGCGATGCTCGAGGCGGTCGACCAGATCAGCGAGGACCGCGAGCCGGCCGTGCGGCTGTTCCTGCTGCTGGTTCGGGGGCTGCGGGCGCTGGACGCCGCGCCGCGCGACCCGTCGCTGGTGCTGGACGCGTTCCTGCTCAAGCTCATGGCCGTCGAGGGCTACCGGCCCGCGCTCGGCGCGTGCGCCGTGTGCGGCACGCCCGGCCCGCACGCGCGCTTCTCGACCACGCGCGGCGGCTCGCTGTGCGCCACCTGCCGCTCGGGGACCGAGTCGCAGCTGGACCGCGCAACGGTCCCGCTCCTGTCCGCCCTGCTCGAGGGCGACCTGGACCGGACCGTCGCGCTGCCGGCGCCGCGGCCCGGCCCCCGGCGGGAGGCGGGCAACCTCGTCCGGTCGTTCGTCGAGTACCACCTCGACCGCCGGCTCCGTTCCTATCCTCTAGTCGACCGGGGGGCCCGCTCGCGCTCAGGTCCCCCGGACCCCCTGGTGGCGAGGTAGATGCCAGCCCGCATGCCGCGCGCGCTCCCGGCCGGTCTGGACCCCCGGGCGGTGCCCGACCACGTGGCGATCGTCATGGACGGCAACGGCCGCTGGGCCGCGCAGCGCGGCCTGCCGCGGACCAAGGGCCACGAGGCCGGGGAGGCCGCGCTGTTCGACACCGTGGAGGGCGGGCTGGACGCGGGCCTGTCGTGGCTCACGGTGTACGCGTTCTCGACCGAGAACTGGCGCCGGCCGATCTCCGAGGTCCGCTTCCTGATGAACTTCAACGAGACGCTGCTGGTGCGCCGCTCCCACGAGCTGCACGAGCGCAACGTGCGCATCCGCTTCGTCGGCCGGCGCGACCGCGTGCCGCGCCACGTCGTGCGGCGTATCACCGAGGCGGAGGAGCTGACCGTCGCCAACACGGGGATGACGCTGGCGGTCGCGCTCGACTACGGCAGCCGCGACGAGCTCAGCCGGGCCGCGTCCGGGCTGGTCGACGACGCCCGCCGGGGGCTCGGGCCCAGGCGGGTGGACGAGCGCGCGATCGCCGCGCGGCTGTACGCCGAGGACATGCCCGACGTGGACCTGTTCATCCGCACCTCCAACGAGCGGCGCCTGTCCAACTTCCTGCTGTGGCAGATCGCCTACGCCGAGCTGTACTTCACCCCCGTGCTGTGGCCCGACTTCAACCGCCAGGAGCTGTTCGCCGCGCTGCGCGACTACCAGGGCCGCCAGCGCCGCTTCGGCGGCGTCGGCCCGGCCCCGGCGGCCAGCCGCGGCTCCGAGCGCGCCGGCCGGCCGTGAACCACCCCGCGACGCAGGACGGCGGCTCCCGGGCTCGACCGGGGGGCCGGCGCCCCGGCGCTCGGCCTGACTGAAGGTGTCCGCGATGTCTTCTGACCACAGGTTGACGCCCCCGAAGAAGGGCATCGCGGACACCTTCACCCCGCTGCTGCGGCTCGCGGGCGTCGACGAGGTGGGGGTCGCCGAGCGCGCCGCCGCGCTGGCACGCCGGAGCATCAAGCGGGAGTCGAAGGTCGCCGCGCTCCGGCTGGCCGTGTCGGTGGTCGACCTCACCACCCTGGAGGGCGCCGACACCCCGGGCAGGGTGCTGGCGCTGTGCGCCAAGGCCCGCCGCCCCGACCCGGCCGACCCCGAGGTCCCGCCCGTGGCGGCCGTGTGCGTGTACCCGCCGCTGGTGCCGGTCGCCAAGCAGGCGCTCGCCGGCAGCGGCGTCCGCGTCGCCTCGGTCGCGACCGCGTTCCCCAGCGGCCAGGCCAGCCTCCAGGTGCGGCTGGCCGACGTCGCCGACGCCGTCGCCGCCGGCGCCGACGAGATCGACATGGTGATCAACCGGCGGGCCTTCCTCGCCGGGCGCTGGCGGGAGGTCTACGAGGAGATCCGCGCGGTCCGCGAGGCGTCGGCCGGGCGGCACCTCAAGGTGATCCTGGAGACCGGGGAGCTGGGGACGCTGGACAACGTGCGCGCCGCCAGCCTGGTGGCCATGGCCGCCGGCGCGGACTTCGTCAAGACCTCGACGGGCAAGATCAGCCCGGCCGCGACGCTCCCGGTGGCGCTGGTGATGCTGGAGGCGGTCCGCGACTTCCACGACGAGACCGGCCGCGCCGTGGGCTTCAAGGCGGCCGGCGGGATCCGCACCGCCAGGGAGGCGATCGCGCACCTGGTCCTGGTCGCCGAGACGCTCGGCCCGGAGTGGCTGGACCCCGCCCGCTACCGGCTGGGCGCCTCCAGCCTGCTGAACGACCTGCTCATGCAGCTCGCAAAGCAGCGCACCGGCGCCTACCAGTCGGGCGACTACTTCACCCTCGACTGACAGCCGTCCGCCGGCCCGCCCGGCGCCGGCGGCTGCCGCTACGCCCTTTTCGGCGTCCTTGCCGTAGTGTCGCGCCCATGGGCTAGCGTCCGGTCCACCGAGGGTGTCCGCGGTGCCTTCCGACCGCAGGTTGACGCCCCGGAGCAGGGCATCGCGGACACCTGCACTCGACCAGGAGGGCACTCGACCAGGAGGGCACTCGACCAGGAGGGCAGGGGCGCATGACGTGGACGGCGGCGACGGGCGGCTACGAGGTCGCCCTGCAGTCGGGCAAGGTGGTCTGCCGCAACGCCAAGGGCAAGCTGCTGCGGACGGTCCCCGCGGCGCTGCGCGACGACCCGGCGGTGACCCGGCTGCGGCAGCTCGGCGAGTGGCTCGCCCGCCACGAGGCCGCCTGCCTGGCGGACGTCGAGCGCTGGATGGTGCGCTCGCTGCCGGTGCCCGCCCCCGTGCTGGCGCAGGTGTGGCCGGACCCCGCCTGGCGCGCCGCGCTGCGCGACCTCGTCGTCGCCGGGCTCGAAGGCGACCGCTGGGACCCCGGCGACGTCGGGCTGCTCAGGGAGGCCGGGGAGAAGGGCCTCGGCGTGGTCACCCTCGACGGCGAGAGCGTCCGCCTGGAGGCCGACCGCGTCGCGATCCCGCACCCGGTGCTGCTGGACGACCTCGACGACCTGCGCGAGTTCGCCGCCGAGCTGGAGGTCCGCCAGGCGGTCGACCAGCTCTTCCGCGAGACCTGGGCGCGCCCCGCCGGCCTCGACGCGCAGGCGACCGGCGTCGCGGACCACGCGGGCGGCCGCTACGAGCAGCTGCGCCACCTGCAGGCGCGCGCGACCTCGCTGGGCTACCAGGTGCGCGGAGGGTACGCGGTCTGCCCGGTCTTCGAGGACGGCCGCACCGTCGAGGCGCGCTCCTGGGTCGGCTCGGACGACCCGTACGAGCCGACCGAGACCGGTGAGCTGGTGTTCGTCGACCCCGACGGGTCCGCGCTGCCGCTCGGCGGGGTCGGCCCGGTGGCGTGGTCGGAGGGGATGCGGATGGCCGCCGGCCTGTACGCCGGGCGGGTCGTGGAGCAGCAGGAGGTGCGGGCGTGAGCGAGCCGACCGGGGCGGCCGCGGCGGCCGCGCTGCTGGAGGCCGGTGCCGTGCTGCCGCCCGGCGCGCCGGTGACCGGCGACGGCACCGTCGACGCCGTGACCACCCGCGCCTACCGCCACCCCGCGCTCGCCGAGCGGCCGGTGGTGCGGCTGGTGCCGCGCACGCTCGGCGAGGCCGAGGACCTGACCATGGAGTACCTGGGCTTCGCCCGCCCGGAGCAGGTCGCCGAGGTCGGGCTGGTCCGCCACCAGGCGCTCGGGTTCCCGGCCTGGGCGCTGGTCAACGACCCCGCCAACGGCCACCACGCGCTCGCGCTGGTCAAGGAGGTCGAGCGGCTCGCCCGGGTCGCCCGCTCCCGCACCGGCGCGGCCAAGGACGGCTTCGACCAGCTCGGCGAGCGCCTGTCCCGGTCGGTGCCCCACTTCCTGCCGACCTTCTACGAGCAGGCCGGCCGCGCCTTCCTCGCCGCCGAGAGCCGCAGCTACGCGGCCATGCTGTTCGGCAGGGCCCGCGAGGCGGAGCGGGTGTACGCGCTGGCGGTCGACGAGGAGCGCCGGCACGCGGTGTTCCTGGAGTTCGCGCTCGCCGGCGCGCTGACCGCCAAGGCGCTCTCGGCGCACGCCCGCGACCTGGCGGCGCGCTGCGAGCCGGCGGTCGCCTACGAGCGCTTCCGGCGGCTGTGCGTCGAGCGCACCCTCGGCGGGCTGCCGCCCTACGCCGCCATGGCGGCCGACCTGGGCCGGCTGGCCAGGGGCGCCGGGCTCGACCAGGCGGCGGCCGGCGAGCGGGTGCTGGCCGACCTGCTGCCCGCGCCCGCGCTCGCCCGCGCGCCCGAGGCGTTCTGGACCGGCTCCCGGGCCGCGCTGGCGCGGCTGGCCGCGGCCAGGCCCGAGGTCCGCGGCCGGCTGCTGGCGATCATGCCCGAGCGCTGCGGCGACCGCGCGTGGCTGGAGCTGCTCGAGGAGACCGGCGCCACCGCCGCGCTCAGCGCGCCGGCAGGGACCGTCCCGGCCGCCGCCGAGCCTCCCGACGGCCCCGCCGGGTGGCTCTCCCGCTTCGCCAGGCACCGCACCCGGCGCTCCGGGCGGCTGCCGGCGCTGCTGTCCCTGGTGGAGCGGATGGCGCCCCGGCTGATCGCCGACGGGACGCCGGTCGACCCCTACCGGTGGCGCCGCTGCGACGACCTCGACCTGCTCGACGCCTGCCTCGCCCACCGGGTGCCCGTGGCGGACCCCCCGCAGCAGCTGACGCTGCACGTGACGGCGTGGCTGGACGACGACACCGAGCCGCGGCGCGACCTGGCGGCGCTGGCCGCCGACGGGCGCTTCCTCCCCGCGCTCGCCCGGGCCGTCGAGGGCCACCTGGACCGCGACGACCTCGACCGGGCGCGCCAGGTCGTGGCGGTCCCCGGACTGGCGGCGGCGCTGCGCGCCTGGCTCGACGGCCTCGCCGAGGCCGTCGAGCGCCACGGGCTGCCCGCGCTCGGGGCGCAGCTGGACCGGGTGCGGCTGGTCGCCTGCCCCGAGGCGCTGGGCGTCAACCCGCAGGCGGTGCGCCGCATCGCCCGCCACGACCTCGGGCCGGTCCTCGGCCGCACGCTGCGCTGCGGGGTGCTGGACGAGTACGGCTGGCCGGCGCTGGAGGCGGCGGCCGCGCGCCTGGCGCCGGCCCGCCGCGACGACGACGACGAGGCGGTCCACTGGACCGGCCAGTGGCCCGCCGCGATCGTGCGCCGCGGCGACCAGGTGGTGGTCGCCGGCCCGGACGGCGTGCTCCTGGAGCACCTGCTGCGCATCCCCGCCGGCGAGCGCCGCTACCTGTGGCGGCTGGCGCTGCGCTTCGTCGACGGGCAGCTGCTGGTCTGCTGGGACACCGGCCCCGACCGGTCGGGGTACTGGACCGGCACGCCGGACGACGTCTTCACCGGCGTCCCCGACGCCGCGTTCTCGTTCGGCCAGGTCGCCGACGCCGACGGGTCGCTGCCCCTGCCGGGTGGCGGCCGCACCGCCGGCGGGCGCCCCCTGCACGTCGGCGACCGCTCGGAGCACCGGCACGGCCGTATGGTCGCCGCCGACGGCACCAGCCACTGGGTGCTCGTCCACGGCGGCGACGGCTGGGCGTGGACCGAGTACGACCCGGCCACCGGCGAGCTGGCGCGGGCGTCGCTGCCCCGCTTCTTCGAGGAGGGCGCGGCCGACGGCCAGCCGCTGGAGGTGGCCGGCTGCTCGCTGCGGCCGGCGCCGCCCGGCGCGGAGTCCAGCCCGCTGGGCGCCGCCGGCGGCCTGGTGGGCTGGCGGGTGCGGCGCACCCCCGACGGCGGGCAGGCGGGCGAGGGCGTCGACGGGCGGGCGTTCGGGCTCCCGCCCGGCGGCCGGGGCGACCGCATCCTGGTCGGTGCCGTCCGCTTCCCCGGGTCCGAGCTGGTCCACGGCCTGCTGTACCAGCACGAGTGGCGCGGGAGCGAGCTCGCCGTCCGCGCAGCGGACGGGTTCGAGATCGGCCGCTGGGCCGCCGCCGCCGAGCGGCCGGCGTTCGCCAGGGGCACGCCGCTGGTGGCGGACCCGCACTCCTGGCACCACCTGCGACCAAGGGACCCGGCCGGCTCCGCCGTGCTGCGCGCGCTCACCGACGCGCAGGCGGCCTCGCTGCTCGCCGGGGCCGCCGGGCGCAGCCTGGAGGAGGTGCGCGCGCTGGTCGCCGCGGCGGTCCCGGGGATCGGCCACCCCGAGCTGGCCACCGGGGTCGCCGGGATCGTCCAGCAGGCCGCCGGGCACGCCGCCGCGCTGCGGGAGCTGGCCGCGGTCCTGGAGGGCACGGCGCCGCCCGCGGCGCGGTCCGAGGCGCGGTCCGCGGCGCCCCCGGGCGACGCCGGCCTGGTCGACGACGCCGCGCTCGCCCGCGCGCTGGACGGGCTGATCCAGTACTGCTACACCCGTGGCACCAGCGCCGCGCGCCTGCTGCTCACGGCGGGCCGCGCGCTCGCCGCCGCCGACGAGGCACCCGGGCACGTCGACCTGGACGGCGTGGACCTCGACTGGTTCGACACCCTGGGCCTGGTCCGCGCGGCGATGTACCGGGCGGCGTCGCCCTGGACCCCGCCCGCGTCCCGCCAGGCGCTGCTCGGCCTGCTCGACACGCTGGTGCGCAGCGGCCTGATCGCGCCGGGCGGCCGGACGCGCCGCGTGCGCCTGACCGCCGACGGGCGCCCCCCGCAGGAGGGCGACGTGCTCGCCACCGGCACGCGGCGGCTGCTGGCCCTGCGGGTGTCCGATGACGACGACCAGGCGACGGTGGACGGGCTGGAGCACGCCCCCGACGGCGGCTTCGGACCGGTCCCCGGGCACCGGATCCTGGCCGAGACCGTCGTGACCGACGGCACGCTCGACCCCGCGGCGGTCGAGCGGTTCGCCGCCCTGGTGCGCGAGCGCGGACCGGCGGGCTGGCCGCCCCGGCTCGCCGCGGAGGCGTCCGCCGCCGCCGGGATCAGCCACGCCGAGGCCGCCGTGCTCCTCGCCGCCCTCGGCGACGCCGACGCGGCCGCGGACGACCCCCCGGACGGCCAGGAGCCGGACCGCGGCGGTCGGGCGCCGGCCGCCGCCGAGCTGCCGGTGCCCCCGGCGGCGGCCTCGATGGCCCGGAGGACCTGGGGCCACCTGCCCAGGGAGGTCCGGGTCGGGCTGCTCGGCGGGCTGCTGCCGCCGGAGCCGTCGAGGCTGTGGAGCGACGGCCCCGACCTGGGCGGGCTGCTCGCCTGGGCGGAGCGGCGCGGCCGGCGCACCCCCGTGCGCGACGAGCTGATCGCCGAGGTGCACCGGGCCGGGGTCGCCGCCGGGATCGGCGCGTCCGAGCTGCTCCACGGGCTGGCCAACCCCCGCACCTGCGCCTGGCTGGCGGTCCTCCCGAGCGACCGCGACGGCAGCTCGCTGCTCGGCGCACTGGCCCGCTCGCTGGCGTGGCTGGCCTACCACCTGCCCGTCGAGGACCCGCTGCGCGCGCAGCTCCCGGTCGCGCTCGACCTGATCCGCGGGCGCCTGGCCGACCCCCGGCTCGCCGTGTGGGTCGGCTGGGTGGACGACGACGAGGTGGACCGGCTGGCCGCCGCGCTCGGCACGACCCCGGTCCCCGGCGCGGACGGGACCGAGGTCGGCCCGTTCGTGCTCCCGCCCGAACAGGGCTGGCGCACGCTGGGCCTGCGGCCCGCGCTGCTGTCCGGGCTGGACGACCCCGCGCTCGCGCTGCTGCGCTCCGGCAGCACCTTCGGCTATGCCGACCGCGCCGCGGTCGCGGCGCTGCGGGCGCTGCTCGGCGACCGCCTGCCGGGCCTGCTCGCCGACCCGGGGCCGTACGAGCCGGGCGGCGCGGGCGCCAGCCCGCAGGACCCCACGCGGTCGGTCCCCCGGCTGGTCGCCGAGGTCGCCGCCGCGCGCGGGCTGGGCGAGGACGCCGCGGCGCTGTACCTGCAGCTGCTCGCGCTGCCCGACCCGACCGACCGCAACGTGGCCCGCTGGACCGGCTGGAAGCCGGCCCGGCTCAAGGCCGCCCGCGCCCAGCTCGCCGCCACCGACCTGGTGGTCCAGGCCAAGCGGCCGCGCGCGGGGCGCTCGCTGTTCCTGCCCGGCGGCTGGCTCGCGCTCAAGGCCCCGCACCTGCCGCTGGAGCGCTGGAAGATCCCGCTGCTCACCCTCGACGGCGACGGCGCGCCCGAGCTCGGCGTCGTCGTCCCGGCCGTCCCCGTCCCGCGGCTGTTCGAGCTGGCCTGGGCGCGGGCGCGGCAGGGCGACGGGCCCCGATTCGACCAGCTCGACACGGAGAGGCGGCGATGACACCCATGGCGGACCCGACGAACGGGACGGTGGACCGGTGACCGCCACCGGGACCGGCGGCGAGGCGGCGGGCGGGCGCGTCGCGGACCCGCCCGGCGGCCCGAACGGCTCGGCCTCGCGGCAGGTCGACCCGGCCGAGCACGCCTTCGCCGGCGAGCTGGCGTTCCTCGCCGTGCTCGACGACGGCCCCCGCCCACCGGGCTGGCGGCTGACCCCGCGCGCCGTGGTGACCTTCGTCGCCGGCAGCGACGGCCGGGAGCTGGAGCTGCCCAAGGCGGCGCGGCGCGACGGGCTGCCGGCGCGGCTGGCGATCGGGGCCAAGTTCGTCGGCGAGCGGGCCCTGGTCGAGCGCTGCGTGGTCACGCTGGCGGGGGAGCGGGGCCTGCTGCTGGTCGGCGAGCCCGGCACGGCCAAGTCGATGCTGTCCGAGCTGCTCTCGGCCGCGGTCTGCGGCACCAGCGAGCTGGTCGTGCAGGGCACCGCGGGCACCACCGAGGACCAGCTGCGCTACGGCTGGAACTACGCGCTGCTGCTCGCCCACGGGCCCAGCCGGGAGGCGCTGGTGCCCTCGCCGATCCTCACCGCGATGCGCTCGGGCGTGGTCGCCCGGGTCGAGGAGATCACCCGCTGCCTGCCCGAGGTGCAGGACGCGCTGGTCTCGATCCTGTCCGACCGGCGGATCGCGGTCCCGGAGCTGGCGGGGACGCCGGACGCCGCGGTCCACGCCGCGCCCGGCTTCACCCTCGTCGCCACGGCCAACCTCCGCGACCGGGGCGTCTCGGAGATGTCGGCGGCCCTCAAGCGGAGGTTCAACTTCGAGGTCGTCGGCCCCATCCCCGACCTGGCGGCCGAGACCGCCCTGGTCAGGCGGCAGGCGAAGGCGACCCTCGAGCGCGTCGCCACGCCGTTCGCGGTCGACGACGCGGTGCTGGAGGCGCTGGTGACGGCGTTCCGCGACCTGCGCTCGGGCCGCTCGGTCGAGGGCTGGGACGTCGAGCGCCCCTCGACGGTGATGAGCACCGCCGAGGCGGTCGCGGTGGCGACCTCGCTGGGCCTGGCCGCCGCGTACTTCCCCGGCGACCGCGACGTGCTGTCGCTGCTGCCCAGCCACCTGCTCGGCGTGGTCCGCAAGGACGACCCGGCCGACGGGGCGAAGCTGGTCGGGTACTGGGACGGCGCGGTCCGCCGGCGCGCCGAGGACGGCGCCCGCCTGTGGCGGCGCCTGTGGGAGCTGCGCGATGCCCTCCCCGACTGAGGGTGCCCGCGATGCCGCCTGACCTGGCGGCGGAGCCCGACCCGGCGGCCGCGGTCGGCGGCCTGGCCGCGCGCACCGAGCCCTACCTCATCGGCGTGCGCCACCACTCGCCCGCGCTCGCGGTGGTGGTCGCCGAGCTGCTGGAGGCGTTCGGGCCCGAGGTGCTGCTGCTGGAGCTGCCCGCCGAGCTGGGCCGGTGGCTGCCGTGGCTGGCCGACCCGGCGACGACCGCGCCGGTCGCGCTGGCCGGCGTGGCCGGCGGCGACGACGCGCGGCCGGCGTTCTACCCGTTCGCCGACTTCTCACCGGAGCTGGTCGCGGTGCGCTGGGCGGTGCGCCGCGGGGTGGAGATCGTGCCCTGCGACCTGCCGCTGGCCGACCCCGCCTGGCGCGGGGACCACCTCCCGGAGGCGCACGGCGGCGGCTCCGCTGCGGAGCCGGCGGCCCGGGCGCCGTCCCTGGCGGGCGCGCTGCGGTCCTCGGTGAGCGGCCGGGCCGACGAGGACCTGTGGGACCGCCTGGTCGAGGCGCGCGCGCCGGGCGCCGGCGCCGAGGCGGTCCGCCGCGCGGCGCTGGGCGTCGGCTGGGCGCTGCGCCGCGACGCGCTCGCCGACGGCGGCGTCGCCGCCCTGGACCTGCGCAGGGAGGCGTGGATGCGGCGCCGTCTCGCCGAGACCGGCGGGCGGCGGGTCGCGGCGGTCGTGGGGGCGTTCCACGCGCCGGTGCTGGCGTGCGCCGACGGCGAGCCGCCCGCGCCGGCCGCCGGTCTCGGCGAGGTCGCCACCTCCCTGATCCCCTACACGTTCGCGCTGCTCGACGAGCGCTCGGGCTACCCGGCCGGCATCCGCGACCCCCACTGGCAGCAGGCGGTCGTCCGCGCGGCCGGGGACCCGGCGGCGGTCGAGGCCGCGGCGGTGGACGCGGTCGTCCGCATCTGCGCCCAGGTCCGCGCCGGGGGCCACCCCGCCGGCCCGGCGGAGGCGCGGGAGGCGGTCCGGCTCCTGGCCGACCTGGCGCGGCTGCGCGGCCTGCCCGCCCCCGGCCGCGGCGAGCTGGTCGAGGCGCTGCAGAGCGTGCTCGCCCAGGGGGAGGTCCTCGGCAGGGGCCGGGCGGTCGCCGCGGCGATGGAGCGGGTGCTGGTCGGCGACCAGCGCGGCGCGCTCGCCCCCGGCACCCCCCGCTCCGGGCTGGGCCCGGCCGTCCGCGGGCTGCTGGCCGAGCTGAAGCTGCCCGGCCCGGGCGACCCGGCCCGGGAGCTGCGCCTGGACCCGCTGCGGTCGGACCTGGACCGCCGCCGCGAGGTCGCGCTCCAGCAGCTCGCCACCTGCCGGGTCCCCTACGGGCACGCCGTCGAGGTCGAGGGCGTCGGCGGGGTCGACGCGCTCGGCTCGCGCTGGCGGGTCGCGTGGTCGCCGGAGACCGAGGCGATGCTCGACGTCGCCGGCGCCCGCGGGATCACCCTCGTCCAGGCGGCCGAGGGGGTCCTGCGGGAGCGCCGCCGGCGCGAGGAGGCCACGGGCGGGCCGAACGCGAGCCAGCTCGTGGACGGCCTGGAGGCCGCGGCGCTGAGCGGCCTCACCGCGCTCGCCGCCGAGCGGCTGGCCGAGCTGGCCCGGGCGGCGCCGGGCAGCGCCACCCTCGGCGAGGCGATGCGCGCGCTCGCGCTGCTCGACCGGCTGCGCCTCGGTCACGTCGCCGGCCTGCCCCGCGCGGTCGCGGCCGGCCTCGCCGACCTCCCGGCGGCCACCGCGGAGCTGGAGCGCGCCGCCGTCCGGCAGGTCGACGGGCTGGCCGGGTCGGAGGACCCCGCCGACGCGCAGGCGCTGGCCGCGCTCGCCCAGCGCGCCGACGCGACCACGATCGGGCTGCGGCTGACCGGCGCGCTCGCCCGCCTCGCCCGCGGCGGCACGCCGCTGATCGCCGCGGCCGCGGCCGCGGTCCAGGTCCTGCTCGGCCTGCAGGAGCCCGCCGCGCTCGGCCGGCGTGTCGCCTCCTGGGTCGACGTCGCGACGACCCCCGAGGGGCGCCGCGCCCTCCAGGGACGCCTCACCGGGCTGCTCGCCGTCGCCGAGCCGCTGCTCCAGGCGGGCGGGGACGCGCTCGCGGCGCTGCTGGACCGCGTCGAGGCGCTGCCCGACGGGGACTTCCTGGCCCGCCTGCCCGCGCTGCGGGGCGGGTTCCACGGGCTCAGCCCCGCCGCCCGCGACCGGCTGCTGGCCGTCGTCGACGAGCGCACGGGAGGTCCCGGCCGCGGCCAGGACATCGGCACCGTCGACGACCCGGACGCGCTGCTGGCCCGGCTCCTCGCCGACCGGGCGGGCCGGCAGGCGCTCGCCGAGCAGGGGCTGGCATCCGCACCCGCCGCCGCGCCGCCCGACCCGCCCGACCCGGGCGGCCCGGAGGCCCCCGACCCGCCGGGCTCCGGGCCTGCCGGCGACCCGGAGCGCGAGCTGCGGGCGGCCGACCGCTGGCGGCTGATCCTCGGCCGCGGCGCGGGCGACCTCGGTCCGGGCGCCGTCCGCTACGCGACCGCGCTCGACGAGCTGTACGGCGCCGGGCGCGGCGAGGGCGCCCGCGCCGACGCGGCCGGGAGGACCGCCCGGGGGGCGCTGTTCCCCGGCGTGCGCGCGTGGGCCGAGGAGCTGTCGGCGCTGTTCGGGCCGGGGGTCCGCGAGGAGGTGCTGGCGCGCGCCGTCGAGGCGGGCCGCAGGGACGCGGCCCTGGAGCTGGACCCCGGCGCCGCCCGCCCCTCCGTCGAGCTGCTGCAGACCGTGCTGTCGCTGGCCGGCGGGCTGCCGGAGTCCTCGCTGGCCCGCCTGCGCCCGCTGGTCGCGCGCGTGGTGGCCGAGCTGACCAGCCAGCTCGCCTCGCGGCTGCGGCCGGCGCTGTCCGGGCTGACCACACCGCGTCCCACCTCCCGGCCCGGCGGCCCGCTCGACCTGCCGCGCACGCTGCGGGCGAACCTGGCGACCAGCCGCCGCGGCGCCGGCGGGCGGGTCCAGATCGTGCCCGAGCGCCCGGTCTTCAGCACCCGCGCCCGGCGCGGCGTCGACTGGCGGCTGGTGCTGGTCGTCGACGTGTCCGGGTCGATGGAGCCGTCGGTGATCTGGTCGGCGCTGACCGCCGCCGTCCTGGCCGGGGTCCCGGCGCTACGCACCCACTTCGTCGCCTTCTCCACCAGGGTCGTCGACCTCTCCGACCGGGTGCACGACCCGCTCGGCCTGCTGCTGGAGGTCCAGGTCGGCGGCGGCACCAACATCGCGCTGGGGTTGCGCCACGCCCGCTCCCTGGTCACCGTGCCCGCGCGGACGCTGGTCGCGGTGGTCAGCGACTTCGAGGAGGGCTGGTCCATGGCCGGGCTGCTCGCCGAGGTCCGCGCGCTGCTGGAGTCCGGCTGCACCCTGATCGGCTGCGCCAGCCTCGACGACGCCGGGCGGCCGCGCTACTCGGTCGCCGCCGCGGGCCAGCTGGTGGCGGCGGGCATGCCGGTCGCCGCGCTGAGCCCGCTCGAGCTGGCCCGCTGGGTGGGGGAGCAGGTGCGCAGGTGAGCGGCGGCACGCTGCCCCCGGTCGCGGCGCCGGTGCTCGCCGAGGCCCTGGACGCGCTCCCCGGCCGGCTGCGCAAGCGGCTGGACGACATGGTGGCGCGCGCCGCCGGCTGGCCGGCGGCGGCCGACGGCGCCCAGGTCACCGTCCAGGTGGACGAGGCGGTCACGGTGACCCTCGCCGTCCGGGACGGTGCGGTCCGCTCCGGCGACGCCGCCCGCTGCAGCTGCCTGCTCGCGCCCAACTGCCTGCACCGGGCCGCCGTGCTCGCCCGCGCCCCCGGCGCGGAGGACACCCCCGCGCCGGCCGGCCCGCCACCCGCCGGTCCCGCCCCCGCAGGGCCGGCCGCCGGCCCTGCCCCCGCCGGCGCGGCGGCAGGCGCAGCCCCGCCCGGCGCGCCGTCCCCGCCCGGCGCCGGGGAGGAGCCGCTCACCCCGGCGCAACGCGCGGCCGCGGGCGAGCTGTGGCGGGCCGGCGCCGCGGTGCTGGCGGCGGGCGTGACGGCATCCGGCGCCGTGCTGCGCGCCGCCGTGCTGCGCGCCGCCCACGAGGCGCGCGCGAACGGCCTGCACCGCGCCGCCGCGGCCGGCCGGCGCGTCGCCGCGCGCCTGCAGGCCGCGCGCGAGGCGCAGCCGCAGTACCGGCTCGCGGACCTCAGCGACGACCTGCGGGAGCTGCTCGCCGTGACCCGGCGGCTGCGCGACCCCGCGCTGCCGGCGGGCGCGGCCGGGCGGCTGGTGGGGACCGGCCGGCGCGACTACGGCGCCCAGGGGAGCCTGCGGCTGTACGGGCTGTGCGCGGTTCCCGTGGTGGCCGAGTCCGGTCACGCCGGCGTGGTGACCTACCTCGCCGACCGCGACGGCCGGCTGTGGACGGTCGCGAACCTCGCCGGCGGCGGCGCGGACCGCGCGGCCATGGCCGGCGACGCCGCGGTCGCCCTCGGCGAGGCCACCGTCAGCCAGCGCGCGCTCGGCCGGGCGGGGCTCGTGGTCTCCGGCGCGACCGCGTCCGCCGCCGGGCAGCTCGGCGCCGGCCGGTCGGTCCGCGCGGTCCGCGCCGGCGGTGCGCGCTGGACCGAGGAGCCGCTCGCGCGACTGTGGGCCGAGCCGCTCGCCGACCAGGTGCGCCGCGCCTTCGCCGCGCTCGCCCTCCCGGTCCAGGACCGGCCGGCCGGCTCCGACCTGCTGTTCCTCCCGGTCCGTGTGCTCGGCGGCGCGTCCGGCGTGGTCCACGTCCTCGGGCCGGACGGCGCCGCGCTGACCCTGACGGTCGCCTCCGACCACGCGGCGCTCGCCGACCGCGACAACCTCCAGCTCCTCGGCGCCTGCGCGGGCGTGGACCTGCTGCTCGTGGCCCGGCCCGATCCGGCGCGCCGCGCCACGGTCCAGGCCCTGGCGGTCGGCCCCGCCGCGCCCGCCGCCGGCGGCGCTCCGGGCCCCCGCCTGGCGCTGCCCGACGCCTGGGCGGGCCACGCCGACCTCGGCTACGACCGGCTGCACCGCAGCCACCTGCCCGCCCGCGACGACGGGGAGCGCGCGGCGGCGCCGGCCCGCGCCACCCCCACCGGCGACCCGTCGCTGCAGGTGCTGCGCCGCCATCTCGAACGGGCCGTCTCCGGCGGCCGCGCGGTGCAGGCGCTGGCCGCCTCCGACCGCGCGCGGCTGCGCCGCGCGCGGCTGGAGACCGGCGCCGCCCTGCTCGAGGCGTTGACGACCTCGGCGCGCGCCCGCCCGCGCGACGCGTTCGGCCGGCTCGCCGACGACGGCGGGCAGCCGTTCGCCGAGGCGTGGCTCGCGCTGGCCGTGTACGAGCAGGCCGCGTCGCGCGCGCTCGCCGAGGCGTCGTGGCTGCCGGGCGTCGTCGGCGAGCCGGCCGCGGAGGCCGCCGGCCGCTAGCCGCCCCGGCCGCAGGCCGGTGGCGGTCGGGGCCGGGGGGCCGTACCGCCCGGGAGCGGCCGCGCCCCTGGGCGCCGGCCGGGGCCGGTCAGGGGCTACCCTGTAGGGATCATGGCTGACCGCACGCCCGCCCGGACCGCCGCGTTCGACCTGGACTACGCGCCCGCGCCGGAGGCCACCGACATCGTCACGCTGCGGTCGCGCTACGGCCTGGTGATCGGCGGCGAGGAGGTCGACCCGGCCGGCGGCGGCAGCTTCAAGACGATCAACCCGGCCACCGAGGAGGTCCTCGCTGAGGTCGCCGAGGCGGGCGAGGCGGACGTGGAGCGCGCGGTCGCCGCCGCCAGGGCCGCGTTCCCCGACTGGGCCGCGACCCCGGGCGCGCAGCGCGCCAAGCTGCTGTACCGGGTCGCGCGCGGGCTCGCCGAGCGCGCGCGGGAGTTCGCGGTGCTGGAGAGCATGGACGGCGGCAAGCCGATCCGGGAGTCCCGCGACGTCGACGTGCCGCTGGCCTCGGCGCACTTCTTCTACCACGCCGGCTGGGCCGACAAGCTGGAGTACGCCTTCCCCGGCCGCCGCCCGCGCCCCCTCGGGGTCGCCGCGCAGGTGATCCCGTGGAACTTCCCGCTGCTCATGGCCGCCTGGAAGCTGGCGCCGGCGCTGGCGTGCGGCAACACGGTGGTCCTCAAGCCCGCCGAGACCACCCCGCTGACCGCGCTGCTGCTGGTCGAGGTGCTCGCCGAGGCCGGGTTCCCGCCGGGCGTGGTGAGCGTGCTCCCCGGGGCCGGGGCGACCGGGGCCGCCCTGGTCGCCCACCCGGACGTGGACAAGGTGGCGTTCACCGGCTCGACCGAGGTCGGCCGGTCGATCCAGCACACGCTCGCGGGCACCGGCACGCGCCTCACGCTGGAGCTGGGCGGCAAGGCCGCCAACATCGTCTTCGACGACGCGCCGCTGGACCAGGCGGTGGAGGGGATCGTCAACGGGATCTGGTTCAACCAGGGGCACGTCTGCTGCGCCGGCTCGCGGCTGCTGGTCCAGGAGTCCGTCGCCGACGTGCTGCTCGCCAAGCTCAAGCGGCGCATGTCGACGCTGCGCGTGGGCGACCCGCTGGACAAGAACACCGACGTCGGCGCGATCAACTCGCGCGTCCAGCTCGAGCGGATCACCGAGCTGGTGCGCGCGGGCGAGGCCGAGGGCGCGCAGCTGTACCAGCCCCCCTGCGAGCTGCCCGAGCGGGGCTTCTGGTTCCGCCCCACGGTGCTGACCGGCGTCGCGCAGTCCTCCCGCGTCGCCCGCGAGGAGATCTTCGGGCCGGTGCTCGCGGTGCTGACCTTCCGGACCCCCGACGAGGCCGTCGCCAAGGCCAACAACACCCCCTACGGGCTGTCGGCGGGCGTCTGGACCGAGAAGGGCAGCCGTATCCTGGAGCTGGGCCGCCGGCTGCGCGCCGGGGTCGTGTGGGCGAACACGTTCAACAAGTTCGACCCGTCCTCGCCGTTCGGCGGCTACAAGGAGTCCGGGTTCGGCCGCGAGGGCGGCCGCCACGGCCTGGCCGCCTACCTCGACCTGGGGGACGGGACGTGAGCGCCGGCCGGGTGCCTCCACGGGGACCGGACGCCCGCCGCGCGGCCGGCGGCGCGGGACGCAGGGGGAGCCGGGCGGCCGGGTCCGGCGGGGCCGCGGGGCGGCTGGCGGTGCGCAAGACCTACAAGCTGTTCGTCGGGGGCGCGTTCCCGCGCTCGGAGTCGGGGCGGTCGTACCCGGTGACCGGCGCCGACGGCGCGCTGCTCGCGCACGCCAGCCGCGCCTCCCGCAAGGACGTGCGCGACGCCGTCCGCGCCGCCCGCGGCGCGTTCCCCGGCTGGGCCGGGCGGACCGCCTACCTCCGCGGCCAGGTGCTGTACCGGGTCGCGGAGATGCTGGAGGGCCGCAGCGCCCAGTTCGCCGCCGAGGTCGCGGCGGCCGAGGGGCTGGACGCCGCCGGTGCCGCCCGGGTGGTCGCCGCGGCGGTCGACCGCTGGGTCTGGTACGCCGGCTGGGCGGACAAGCTCGCCCAGGTGTTCGGCGCGGTCAACCCGGTCGCCGGGCCGTACGTGAACTGGTCGGTGCCCGAGCCCACCGGGGTCGTCGGGCTGGTCGCGCCCGCGCGCTCCTCACTGCTGGGGCTGGTCTCGCGGCTGGCGCCGATCCTGGTCGGCGGCAACGCCGCGGTCGTGCTCGCCGCCGAGGCGATGCCGCTGCCCGCGGTGACGCTCGCCGAGGTGCTGGCGACCAGCGACCTGCCCGCCGGGACCGTCAACGTCCTCACCGGCCGCGTCGCCGAGCTGGTCGGCCCGCTCAGCGCGCACATGGACGTCCAGGCGCTGGACCTGGCCGGCCTGGAGCGCTCGCGCTGGCGCGACGCCGAGCAGGCCGCCGCCGACAGCGTCAAGCGCGTCGCCGGCCCGGTCGACCTCGCGCCCGAGGGCTGGCTGGACGACACCCGCGGCCAGGACCCCTACTGGATCGCCGCCTTCCTGGAGATCAAGACCCTCTGGCACCCCGCCGGGCTGTGACCCGCGCCGCCCGCGGAGGGCAGGGGATCCGCACGCCGGTCGCGCGGCGGCTGGCGGTAGCATGAGCGCTCCAGTCCCGCCCCGGCGCGAGGAGCCGGCGGCGGGCGCCCGCCCGCGCGCCACGCGGGCGGCGACGTCCGAGGAGCCGCCACGATGCCAACCGAGCCCGACCAGCCCGGCCCGCCGGTCCCGTCGCTGGACACGATCGTCAACCTGGCCAAGCGCCGCGGGATCGTCTTCCAGTCCAGCGAGATCTACGGCGGGCTGCGGTCGAGCTGGGACTACGGCCCGCTCGGGGTGGAGCTGAAGAACAACGTCAAGCGTGCCTGGTGGCGCCACACCGTCCAGCTCCGCGAGGACGTCGTCGGCCAGGACGCGGCCATCATCATGAAGCCGAGGGTCTGGGAGGCGTCCGGGCACCTGGAGTCCTTCTCCGACCCGCTGGTGGAGTGCACCAACTGCCACCACCGCTACCGGGAGGACCACCTCCAGGAGGCGTTCCAGGCCCGGCACGACCGGCCCCCGCAGCCGGGCGAGCTGACCTGCCCCAACTGCGGCCGCGGCCCGTTCACCGACCCGCGCAACTTCAACCTGATGTTCAAGACGTTCATGGGACCGGTCCAGGACGACTCCGCGGTCGTGTGGCTGCGCCCGGAGACCGCGCAGGGGATCTTCGTGGACTTCCCGATCGTCCAGATGGCCAGCCGCAGGAAGCTGCCGTTCGGGGTCGCCCAGATCGGCAAGGCGTTCCGCAACGAGATCACCCCGGGGAACTTCATCTTCCGCACCCGCGAGTTCGAGCAGATGGAGCTGGAGTACTTCGTCGAGCCGGGCAGCGACGAGAAGTGGTTCGAGGAGTGGGTGGAGATCCGCTGGCGCTGGCACCTGGACCACGGGCTGCGCGAGGCCAACGTGCGGCTGCGCGAGCACGGGCCCGAGGAGCTGGCCCACTACGCCAAGAAGGCCGTGGACGTCGAGTACCGCTTCCCGTTCGGCTGGTCGGAGCTGGAGGGCATCGCCAACCGGGCCGACTACGACCTCATGCAGCACCAGCGCTTCAGCGGCGAGGACCTCACCTACTTCGACCAGGAGCGCAACCAGCGCTACATCCCCTACGTGGTCGAGCCGTCCCTCGGGGTGGACCGGGCGATGCTGGCGTTCCTGGTCGACGCCTACCACGAGGACCAGGCGCCGACCGCCAAGGGCGGGGTCGAGAAGCGCACCGTGCTGCGGCTGGACAAGCGGCTCGCGCCGATGAAAGCGGCCGTCCTGCCGCTGTCGCGCAACGAGCGGCTCGTCCCGCTGGCGCGCGAGCTGGCCCAGGACCTGCGCGACCGCTGGATGATCGACTACGACGACGCGGGCGCGATCGGGCGGCGCTACCGGCGCCAGGACGAGATCGGCACCCCGTACTGCGTGACCGTCGACTTCGACTCGCTCGACGACCGGGCGGTCACGGTCCGCGAGCGCGACTCGATGCGGCAGGAGCGGGTGGTGGCCGACCGGCTCGTCGGCTACCTCGACGAGCGGCTGCCCAGATAGCGTGGCGCGCGTCCTTGAGGTCCTCGCGCTGGGCCCCGGGCCCGCCGCGGCCCGGCCGCCGTCGCTGGACCCGGCCGACCTCGCCCTACTGCGCGGCGAGGGCGTGTTCGAGACGCTGCGCGTGTACGGGGGGCGGCCGTTCCGGCTCGGCGAGCACCTCGCCCGGCTGGCCGCCTCGGCCGCCGCGGTGCAGGTGCGGCTGGACGGGCTGGACCTGGAGCGGCTGGCGCTGGACGCGGCCCGGGCCGCCGGCGGCCGCGACGCGGTGCTGCGGCTGGTCTGCACCAAGGGGGTCGAGGACGGCGGCGCGACGGCCGCCTACGCCCTGCTCGCCGAGCTGCCCGACGAGCTGGAGGAGCAGCGGGCGCGCGGGCTGGCGGTGGTGCTGCTCCCGCTGGCGGTCGACCCGCTGGTCCGGGCGTCCTCGCCCTGGCTGCTGCCAGGTGTGAAGAGCACCTCCTACGCGGTCAACATGGCGGCGCAGCGCGCGGCGCAGGCGCGCGGGGCCGACGACGCGCTGTTCACCGGGCTCGGCGGCGAGCTGCTGGAGTCGCCCACCGCCAACGTGTGGTGGCGGGCCGGGCGGGTCCTGTTCACGCCCTCGCTGGACGTGGGGATCCTGGCGGGCGTCACCCGCACGGCCCTGCTCCGGCTCGCGCCCGGGCTCGGCTACCGGGTGGTCGAGGGCGTCTTCACCGCTGAGGACCTGGCCGCCGCCGACGAGGCCTTCCTGTCCAGCTCCGTGCGGGAGGTCATGCCGGTCGTGGCGGTCGGCCGCGACGCCGCCGCGGCCCCGGCGCCGGTCGGGGACGGCCGGCCGGGCGCCGCGGCGGCCGCGCTGCAGGCGGCGCTGCATGCCGAGGCGCGGGGCGGGCCAGCCGGTTCGGACCGGCCTTGAGGGGCAATCCGGGTCGGGTGACAGCGGCGGGCCCCGGCTGCTCGGGATCCCGCCGGGCCCGCCGCAGCCAGCCCGGCACCGGCCCGGACGCCGCGCGTGCGCGGAGGTTCGCGGGCGCACCGCGGC
Source organism: Actinomycetes bacterium (assembly GCA_035263405.1). Taxonomy (GTDB): domain Bacteria; phylum Actinomycetota; class CALGFH01; order CALGFH01; family CALGFH01; genus DATFRI01. Next base: position 57,164 of record DATFRI010000120.1, read on the forward strand.
CACCGTAGGCTTGTCTGCGTGATGCGCGGGACTGACGCCCGGGCCTGCGCGGCCCGGGTCCACGAGGAGGCGCGATGACGACCACCAAGTACGTGTACGACTTCACAGAGGGCAACAAGGGGATGAAGTTCCTGCTCGGCGGGAAGGGCGCCAACCTCGCCGAGATGACCAACATGGGCCTGCCCGTGCCACCGGGGTTCACGGTCACCTGCGAGGCGTGCAACGCCTACCGGGCGGCGGGGCGGCAGTTCCCCGACGGGATGCTCGACGAGGTGGGCGAGCACCTCGCGCAGCTCGAGGAGAAGATGGGCCGCCGGCTGGGCGACCCCGCCGACCCGCAGCTGGTCTCGGTCCGCTCGGGCGCGCCGTTCTCGATGCCGGGGATGATGGACACCGTGCTGAACGTCGGCCTGAACGACCGCAGCGTGGCGGGCCTGGCCGGGCAGACGGGCAGCGAGCGCTTCGCCTGGGACTCCTACCGCCGCCTGCTGCAGATGTTCGGCAAGACCGTCATGGGCGTCGACGGCGACCTCTTCGAGGAGGCGCTGGAGCAGGCCAAGCACGACAAGGGCGTCGCCAACGACGTCGACCTGGAGACCGGGGACCTGCGCCGCCTGGTCGAGGCGTTCAAGGGGATCATCCAGCGCGCCACCGGGCAGCAGTTCCCCCAGGACCCGCGCGAGCAGCTCCGGCAGGGCATCCAGGCGGTGTTCGGGTCCTGGGACAACAAGCGCGCCATCGACTACCGCCGCAAGAACAAGATCAGCGACGACCTCGGCACGGCCGTGAACGTCCAGGCGATGGTGTTCGGCAACCGGGGCGACCGGTCGGGCACCGGCGTGGCGTTCACCCGCAACCCGGCCAACGGCGAGCGCCGGCCCTACGGCGACTACCTGGAGAACGCCCAGGGCGAGGACGTCGTCGCCGGCATCCGCAACACCCTCAAGCTCGACGAGATGGGCCGGGTCCAGCCGCAGGCGTGGGACGAGCTCCAGGCGCACATGCAGACCCTGGAGGAGCACTACCGCGACATGTGCGACATCGAGTTCACCGTCGAGCAGGGCAAGCTGTGGCTGCTGCAGACCCGGGTCGGCAAGCGGACCGCGTTCGCCGAGTGGGTCATGGCCCACGACATGCTCGCCGAGGGCCTGATCGACGTGGACACCGGGCTCACCCGGCTGACCGCCGACCGCCTGGAGGAGCTGTTCAAGAAGGTCATCGCGGCCGGCGGCGGCGCCACGCCGATCGCGACCGGGCTGAACGCCTCGCCGGGCGCCGCGGTCGGCCGGGCGGTCTTCAGCGCCGACGAGGCCGAGGCGTGGGCCGGGCGCGGCGAGCCCGTGATCCTGGTGCGCCGGGAGACCACCCCGGACGACTACCACGGCATGATCCGCTCGCAGGGCATCCTCACCTCGGCGGGCGGCACCAACTCGCACGCGGCCGTGGTCGCCCGCGGCGAGGGCATCCCCGCCGTGTGCGGCGCCGACGCGATCCGTGTCGACCGCCAGGGCCGGCGCTTCACGGTCGGGTCGACGACCGTCGCCGAGGGCGACTGGGTGACCATCGACGGCTTCAGCGGGCACGTCTACGCCGGCCAGCTCGACCTCGCCGACTCCCCGGTCGAGCGCGCCCGCGCCGGCGACGCCGAGGCCCGCCGGGAGAAGATCTGGCAGGCCTACGAGCTGTTCATGCAGCGCGCCGACCAGACCCGCCGGCTGCGCGTGCGCGCCAACGCCGACACGCCGCAGCAGGCGGCGAACGCGGTCGAGCGCGGCGCGGAGGGCATCGGCCTGTGCCGCACCGAGCACATGTTCCTCGGCGAGGAGCGGGTCGCCGCGGTGCGCAGGATGATCTTCGCCGACACCCCCGAGCAGGAGCGGTCCGCCTACGACGTGCTGCTGCCGCTGCAGCGCGAGGACTTCGTGGGGATCTTCGAGGCGATGGACGGCAGGCCGGTGACCGTGCGGCTGCTCGACCCGCCGCTGCACGAGTTCCTGCCGAACCAGGTGGACCTCGCCGTGGCGGTCGCGGTCGCGCGCGAGCGGGACGCCGACGACGTCGAGGTCGGCGGCGAGAAGCTCCCGCTGGAGGAGGCGCAGGCGCTGCTGGACAAGGTCAACGACCTGCACGAGGCGAACCCGATGCTGGGCCTGCGGGGCGTGCGGCTCGGGATCGTCAAGCCCGGCCTGTACGCGATGCAGACCCGCGCGATCGTCGAGGCCGCGGTCAAGGTCAAGCAGGGCGGCGGCCGGCCGCGCGTGGAGATCATGATCCCGCTGGCCGCCGGCCGCGAGGAGCTGAGCCAGCTCCGCGAGGAGCTGGAGCCGGTGATCGCCGAGGTCCTCGCCGAGCACGGCGAGGACCTGGACGTGCTCTACGGGACCATGATCGAGCTGCCGCGCGCGGCCCTGGTCGCGGGGGAGGTCGCCGAGGTCGCCGAGTTCTTCTCCTTCGGCACCAACGACCTCACCCAGACCGCGTTCGGGTTCAGCCGCGACGACATCGGCAAGTTCCTCGGCCTGTACGAGGAGCGCAAGCTGCTGCCCGCCAACCCGTTCGTCACCGTCGACCGGCCGGGCGTCGGCCGGCTCATGCGGATCGCCTGCGAGGAGGGCCGCGGCACGCGGGCCGACCTCAAGCTCGGGATCTGTGGGGAGCACGGCGGCGACCCCGACTCGGTGCGCTTCTGCCACGAGCTGGGACTGGACTACGTGTCCTGCTCGCCGTTCCGGGTGCCGACCGCCCGGCTGGCCGCCGCGCAGGCGGTGCTCGGCGAGAGCGAGTCGGTCTCCAAGTAGCAGGGCCGCCGCAGCGAGCGGGACGCGGTGATCCGCCGCGTCCCGCTCCCGCCCGGCGGGGAGCGTCACAGCCCCCGGGGATACTCGAACCGGCATGAGCGCCGCGCTCCTGCCGAAGGTTCGATCGGGACCCTTTCGGGCGCCGGCCTGCGGGCGGCGGCCCGCCGGCGGTGGGGAGTGGTGACGGCGTGACGGTGGCCGGGCAGAACGGCGAGCTGCGGCGCACGGGCGGGCAGGCGATGGACTGGGTGCGGCGCGGCACGGTCCGCGCCGAGCTGGAGGCCGCCGAGCTGCGCACGCTCGCGCCCTGGGCGGCCAAGGCGGCCGCGTCCGGGGGGCGGGCCACGCCCGAGCCCGAGGACCCGGTGCGCACCTGCTGGATGCGCGACCTGGACCGGATCATCTTCAGCCGCGCGATGATGCGCGCCCACGGCAAGACGCAGTCGTTCATCCCCGCCTTCTCCGAGGCGCCGCCGCTGGGCGCCGGCCGGACGCCGCCCGGAGGTCTCGAACCCTGGCGTGAGGCCGGCGTCGCGGGCCGGCGCGGCGGGCCGTACGTCGGCGACCACTTCGTCACCCGCGCCACCCACATGCAGCACACCGCCAGGATCGCCGCCACGATCGCGCGCGCGCTGGCGCTCAACGAGCCGCTGGCGACCGCGATCGCCACCGGGCACGACCTCGGCCACGCCTGCTTCGGCCACGGCGGCGAGGCGGCCCTGGAGGAGATCGCCCCCAACGGCTTCGACCACGCCCGCCAGGGCGCCCGCCTGCTGTCGCTGCTGGAGCCGCGCAACCTCACCGCCGAGGTCCTGGACGGCATCGCCAACCACTCCTGGAAGCACCCGGCGCCGGCGACGCTCGAGGGCGTCTGCGCGCGCGTCGCCGACCGCGTCGCCTACCTCACCGCCGACCTCGCCGACGCCCTGCGCGCCGAGGTCCTCACCGGCGTCGTCGAGGTCCCCGCAGCGGTCCGCGCGGTGCTCGGCGAGACCCCCTCGGACATGGTGGGCACGCTCGTCGAGGACGTCGTCCGCCACTCCCGCGGCACGCCGCAGGTGGTGCAGGGCGACGACTGCGCGCAGGCGATGGCCACGCTGCGCTCGTTCATGTTCGAGCGCGTGTACCTGCGCCCCGAGGCCGTCGCGCAGACCGAGCGCGCCCGGCGGCTGCTGCTGGAGCTGTACGCCTGGTACCTGGAGCACCCCGAGGCGATGCCGACCGGCGCCTGCCTCGCCGGCGACCCACCCGAGCAGCAGGCCGTCGACGCGATCGCCGGCATGACCGACCGCTACGCTCTCGCGGCCTGGGCGGCGGCCTTCGCGCCCCGCCCGTCGTGAGCACGGGCCTCTCGCTGCCCACCCGACGCGCGTATCGTTGACGGCGGTGCGAGGGATGGGGGTCGTGTCCGATGCCGCTGGATCCGGACCAGTACGAGGCCGAGCGTCGACGCAGCATGGAGGCGTACGAGCAGGGGCCGAAGATCATCCGCGCGTCCGACGCCGATCGCGACCGCGCCGTCGCGCAGCTCCGCCAGCACCTGATCGACGGCCGCATCACCGCCGAGGAGTTCTCCGAGCGGGTCGACCAGGCGTTCGCCGCCCGCACGACCGCCGACATCGAGCATGCGCTGCGCGAGCTGCCCCACGTCCCCTACAAGGGGACGACCGCCCCGCTGCCCGAGCGGGCCCCCGTGACCGACGTCGCGACGGCGCGCACCGAGCGCCGCGAGCTCGCGGTGCACGCGGCGACCTACCTGGCGGTCAACGCGCTGCTGATCCTGGTCTGGCTGGTGTCGCTCGCCGCCGGCCGCGGCACGAACGGCTTCTGGCCGCTGTGGGTCCTGCTCGGGTGGGGGATCGGCCTGGTCGCGCACGCCGCCAGGGTCCGCGGCGGGCGCTCCGGCTGACGGCGCCGGGCCCGCCGCGCGACGGTTACACTACGCAGCGATCGGGTCTCCTTCCCGCTCGATTGCGCCCCGCACCGCCGGCCGTGAGGGAGGACCGTGCCTGGCCGCATCCGTGACGCCTCCATCGCCGACGTGCGCCGGGCGACCGACCTCGTGGCCCTGATCGGCGAGTACGTGAACCTCCGCCCTGCCGGCGGCCTGCGCATGAAGGGCCTGTGCCCCTTCCACCAGGAGAAGACCCCCTCGTTCACCGTGAATCCGGAGCGTGGGGTCTGGCACTGCTTCGGCTGCGGCGAGAGCGGCGACGCGATCGACTTCCTGCAGCGGCAGGCGACGCTGTCGTTCACCGAGGCGGTCGAGCGGCTGGCGCAGCGCGCCGGGATCGAGCTGCAGTACGAGGGCCGCTCCGCCGGGGAGCGCGGCTCGATCGGGCGCAAGAGCCGGCTGATCGCCGCGCACGCCGAGGCGGTCCGGTTCTACCACCGGCTGTTGGTGGACGACCCCGCGGGCGAGCCCGCGCGCGCCTACCTGACCGCGCGTGGGTACGGGCGCGCGGTCGCCGAGCGGTTCCAGCTCGGCTGGGCGCCCGGGTCGGGCTGGCAGGCGCTCTGCGACCACCTGCGCGAAGGGGGCTGGACACCCGAGGAGCTGGTCGAGGCGGGGCTGGCGAAGACCGGCGCGCGCGGGCTGCGCGACACCTTCCACGCCCGCGTGCTGTTCCCGGTCTTCGACGTCGGCGGCGACCCGGTGGCGTTCGGCGGCCGCCTGCTCGAGCAGGTGGACGGCGGGCACGACCCCGGCGGTGAGGGGGGAGCCGGGCGTTTGGCGGGCGGCCGGGCGCCCAAGTACCTGAACTCGCCGGAGACTCCGATCTGGAACAAGGGCCGGACGCTGTACGCGCTCGACCGGGCCAAGCGGCCGATCATCCAGGCCGGCTTCGCCCTGGTCGTCGAGGGGTACACCGACGTCCTGTCGCTGCACGACGTGGGGATCGCGCAGGCGGTCGCGACCTGCGGGACGGCGCTGCGCGTCGACCACTTCAAGCTGCTCGCCCGCTTCACCGGCAAGGTCGTCCTGGCCTTCGACGCCGACTCCGCCGGCAGCAAGGCGGCCGACCGGGGGGTCCCCGAGCTGAGCGCCGCCCCCGACGCGGCGCTGTCCGCCTTCGTGCTGGCGATGCCCGACGGCCTGGACCCCGCGGACTTCGTCGCGCGGCACGGCGGGCCGGCCTTCGCGGAGCTGGTCAGCAGCGCTACGCCCCTGGTCCGCTGGTGGCTGGAGGCCAACCTGGCCCGCCACGACCTGCGTTCGGCCGAGGGGCGGGTCCGCGCCTCACGCGCGCTCGTCCCGATCCTGCGCAGCGTCCCCGACAGCCAGCAGCGCATGGAGTACGCGCGCTGGACGGTGCAGCGCCTGCACCTGAACGAGCGCGACTACCTGGCGCTGGTCGCCGGGCGGGCCGTCCGGCGCGAGCAGGTGGCCACCAGCGCGCCCCCGCAGCGGCGCTCGCGCGAGGCGCGGGTGGAGTGCGAGGCGCTGAAGTTCGCCCTGCAGCATCCCGAGCTGGCCGCGGAGGCGGCGGCCGGCTGGGGCGAGGACCACTTCACCACGCCCGGCACCCGGGCGGCGTTCACGGCGCTGACCAAGGCCGGGGGGGCCGGCAGCCCGCTCGCCGACGTCCTGGAGACGGCCGGGAACGAGTCCGACCGGCGGTTCCTGCGCTCGCTGGCGGTGGAGCCGTTCGCGGGTGAAGAGGACCGCGGGTACGCTGACAGTGTGTTCCGGCGGCTGGAGGAGCTGCGGTTGACCCGCGACATCGATGTTCTCAAGGCGTCCCTGCAGCGATTGAACCCGGTGGAGCAGCCCGATCACTACAATCACATATTCGAAGAGCTGATCGCCCTCGAGGCCCGACGGCGAGTCCTGCGGGAAGCCGCGGCACAGGCGTAGGACGCTCGCGTCATGTGAACCGGACGGGAAGGTACTTGACCATATGGCGTTGGCCAAGGAAGCCCAGCTCGACGAGGTCCGCGACCTCGTCGCCAAGGGCAAGGAACGCGGGTTCATCACGACCGAAGAGGTCATCGAGGCGCTGGCACCGGTCGACCTGAACGCCGATCAGATCGACAACGTCTACCAGGTGCTGCAGGACGAGAACATCGAGATCGTCGAGATGGTCGACGAGCTCGACGCCGAGGAGTTCGCCCGCGACGCGCGCGCGTCCCGCGAGGAGGAGCTGGCCCTCAAGGCGCCCACGAACGACCCCGTCCGCATGTACCTCAAGGAGATCGGCAAGGTGCCGCTCCTGACCGCGGAGCAGGAGGTCATCCTCGCCAAGGCGATCGAGGAGGGCGAGGCCGCCACCAAGGAGCTGGAGTCGGCGCACAACGGCAAGCGTCCCGGCCCCGAGCGCCTCCAGGAGATGCGCCGGGTCGAGCGCGGCGGGCAGCTCGCCAAGAAGAAGCTGATCGAGGCCAACCTGCGCCTGGTCGTGTCGATCGCCAAACGCTACGTCGGCCGCGGGATGCTCTTCCTCGACCTGATCCAGGAGGGCAACCTCGGGCTGATCCGTGCCGTGGAGAAGTTCGACTACACCAAGGGCTACAAGTTCTCGACGTACGCGACCTGGTGGATCCGGCAGGCGATCACCCGGGCGATCGCCGACCAGGCACGGACGATCCGGATCCCGGTCCACATGGTGGAGACGATCAACAAGCTGATCCGGATCCAGCGTCAGCTCCTCCAGGACCTCGGGCGCGAGCCCACCCCGGAGGAGATCGGCCGGGAGATGGAGTTCACCCCCGAGAAGGTCCGCGAGATCCTCAAGGTCTCGCAGGAGCCGGTCAGCCTGGAGACCCCGATCGGCGAGGAGGAGGACTCCCACCTCGGCGACTTCATCGAGGACTCCGACGCGGTCGTGCCGGTCGACGCGGCCAGCTTCATCCTGCTGCAGGAGCAGCTCGACTCGGTGCTGCACACCCTGAGCGAGCGCGAGAAGAAGGTCATCCAGCTCCGCTTCGGCCTGACCGACGGGCACCCGAGGACCCTGGAGGAGGTCGGCCGCGAGTTCGGCGTGACCCGCGAGCGGATCCGCCAGATCGAGTCCAAGACGCTGTCCAAGCTGCGCCACCCCTCCCGCAGCCAGAAGCTGCGCGACTATCTGGAGTAGGTCCACCGGCTGACACCGAGCCGATCACTGGCTCTACCTGCGGAAACGAAGCCAGTGGCTCAGGTCTTGCTGCCGCATAGCGCTCTCAGTCAAGATATCAGCCATGCCGAGCCTCGACCTGGCCGCGCTGCTGCCTTCCTGGGAGCTGCACCTGCGTGCCGAGCGCAAGTCGCCCGGGACGGTGCGGCTGTACCTCACCGGGGTCCGCGCCTTCCTGGCCTGGTGCCAGCGGACCGGCCGCACGGCCACGCTCGACCGGGCCACCGTCACCGCGTTCGTGGCCGAGCTGCTGGACGGCGGAGCCCAGCCGGCGACCGCCCGCGCCCGCCACCTCGCCGTGCGGCGGTTCGCCGCCTGGCTGGTCGAGGAGGGCGAGCTGGACGCCGACCCGCTGCACGGCATGAGGCCGCCGAAGCTCGACAGCAAGGTCATCCCCGTTCTGTCGGATCAACAGCTCCGCGCGCTGGTCGCCACCTGCCAGGGCAGGACGCTCCGCGACCGGCGAGACGAGGCGCTCATCCGGCTGCTGGCCGAGACCGGCCTGCGGGCCGGTGAGGCGGTGGCGCTCACCGTGGACGACGTCGACCTCGCCGCCGGCACGCTGGTGGTGCGCCGCGGCAAGGGCGGCAAGGGGCGCATGGTGCCGTTCGGACCGGTGACCGGCCGCGCCCTCGACC
>DATFRI010000121.1:0-7715 GCA_035263405.1 Actinomycetes bacterium
TCGCGACGCGTGGTCGGCCCCTGGCGGGATGCGGACCCTCGGCACCATGCGGCCGTGCAGGTGGCCGCTTGGTAGCTGGACAGCATACTGCGGACCCTTATCGGTGATTGTCGGATCCGGTTGGAGGCCTGGGTAAGGCGATCTCTCAGACCGTCGAGTGGCGCATTCACGACAGCGCCCAGACCCTCGCGCTGCGCGCGGCGGTGCGCGCCCGCAGCTACCCACCCTGGACGCCGCTCACGGCGTCCGCGTCCCCCGCAGGTGGTCGAGGCGCCCGAGACGATCACCGCACGTGCGTACCGCGCGGCAGGCGGTCGCGTGGACCTTCGACCTGGACGAAGGCGGGTACACCCCAAGCGGCCAGACCTGACCGCCGCCCTCACCACCGCGCCGGCGTGGCCTGCGCAATCGACACGCATTGTACGGTTTGCGTGGGATCATCAGGGTTGGTGCCGGCGCTCCGGGGGTCGCGGTCCACGACCACACTGGGCGCGACCCACCATCACCCCCAGGGCAACCATCTACCGGCAGGGCGACGTGCTGCTGCTCGCCACCGACGAGGTCCCGGCCGGTCTGGCCAGCGTCCCCCGCGACCGGGGCCGGGTCGTGCTGGCCTACGGGGAGGCGACCGGGCATGCGCACGCGATCGCCGAGCCGGGGTGAACCGATCGGGCGGTTGCGAGCGATGGTAGGGGTATGAGCGCACCCCCAAAGCCGCGCCCCGACGACGAGCTGCTGCTGGCGATCGCCGCTGGGGACCGTGTGGCATTCGAGGAGCTGTACCGCCGCTACGCGGCGTGGCTGCTGGTGCGGCTGCGCCGTCGCTGCGCGGACCCGGCGCTGGCCGAGGAGGTCGTGCAGGAGACGTTCCTGGCGGTGTGGCGGTCGGCCGGGCATTTCCGGACCGGGATCGGGGACGCGGCCGCCTGGCTGTGGCGGATCGGGATGCGCCAGCTGCTCAGTCACTGGCGCGGCGCGAGCCGCAGGGAGCGGCTGCGGCAGCGGCTGGCGGTCGCCGCCGGCCGCACGCGCTCGGAGCCGGCCGCGGAGGAGCGGGTGCTGACCGGGATCGAGCTGGGCGACCTCGCCGGCGCGCTCGCGCGCCTGTCGCCGGAGCTGCGGGCGGTGCTGCAGGCAACGGTCCTGGACGGGCTGACGACCGCGGAGGCGGCCAGGCTGTTGGGTGTGCCCAGCGGGACGGTCAAGACCCGGGCGATGCGGGCGCGGGCACAGCTGCGCAGGGAGCTGGCATGACCCGGCGCGCACGGGGAGGAGGGGACGAGGTGGACCCGGAGGTGGACGTGACCGGCTGGCACGCGGACGAGGAGCTGCTGGCCGCCTACACCGCCGGCGAGGTCGGTGAGGTACTGGCCTGGTCGCTGGAGGCGCACCTGGCCCGCTGCGCAGCCTGCCGGCAGCGGCAGGCGACGCTGGTCGACCCGGCGCCGCTGCGGCGCATGTGGGCGGTCGTGGACATGGCGTTGGACCAGCCGCGGCCGGGCGTGGTCGAGCGGGGGCTGCTGGCGCTGGGCGTGCCCGAGCACGTCGCGCGGCTGCTGGCCGCCACGCCGACGCTGCGGGGGTCGTGGATCGGCGCGGTCGCGGCCGCGCTCGCCCTGGCGGCGCTCGCCTCGGCGGCGCTGCGGCACGCGGCCACGCCGGTGTGGCTGCTGGTGGTGGCGCCGTTGCTGCCGCTGGCGGGGGTGGCCGCCGCGTACGGCCCGGGCGTCGACCCGACCTTCGAGCTGGCCCTGACCGCGCCGATGCGCGGGCTGCGGCTGCTGCTGATCCGCGCGGCGGCGGTGCTGACCACGACCACGCTGCTGGCCGGGGCCGCCAGCCTGACGTTGGGTGGCTTTGGGCTGCGCGCGGCAGGCTGGCTGTTGCCCTCGCTGGCGCTCACGATCGCCAGCCTCGCCCTGTCGACGTTCATCGAGCCGCTGCGGGCGGCGGCGCTGCCTGCGGTCGCCTGGGTGGTGGCGGTCGCAGTCACCCTCCAGCCGCGTGGCGGCTGGTCGTCGGTCCTGTTCGCGCCCGCCGGGCAGGCCGCGTTCGGCGTCGTGGCGGTCGCGGCCGCCGTTGTGCTGACCACCCGGCGGCGGGTTCTGGACACCACCCGCCGGTTCGACCCCGGACTCCCGTTCACCAGCAGGAGGCTGACGTGACCCAGCCGATCGTGCAGGTCGACGCGGTGGAGATGCGCTTTGGGCGCACGATCGCCCTGGACGGCGTGTCGTTGGACCTCCAGAGCGGGGTGACCGGGCTGCTGGGCCCCAACGGCGCGGGCAAGACGACCCTGCTGCGCCTGCTGGCGACCGCGACCCTGCCCGACCGCGGCCGGCTGGAGATCCTCGGCCACGACCCGCGGTCGGCGCCCGGGCGCCTGGCGATCCGCCGGCAGCTTGGCTACATGCCCCAGGAGCCCGGGTTCCACCCGCGCTTCACGGTGTTCGAGTTCGTCGACTACGTTGCGATCCTCAAGGAGATGGCCGACCGGCAGGCCCGCCACGACGAGGTCCGGCGCGTGCTCGGGCTGGTCGGCCTCGGCCCACAGCGAGGCACGCGGATCAAGGCGTTGTCGGGTGGGATGCGCCGGCGGGTGGCGCTGGCCGCCGCCCTGCTCGGCGGCCCGGACCTGCTGGTGCTGGACGAGCCGACCGCCGGGTTGGACCCCGAGCAGCGGCTGCGGTTTCGCGAGCTGGTCGCCGAGCTGGGCGAGCAGCGCGTCGTGGTGCTGTCCACCCACCAGACCGAGGACGTCGCCAGCCTCTGCCCGCGAGTGATCGTGCTGCACCACGGCCGGGTCCGGTTCGCCGGCTCCCCGGCAGAGCTGGCCGGGCTGGCCCGCGGGCACGTCTGGAGCAGCCCCACGCGGCCGCCGGGCGCGCGGGCGTCCTGGCGCACCGGCACGGGCGCCTACCGCAGCATCGGTGACCCCCCCGACGGCGCCCAACTGGTCGAGCCGACCATCGACGACGGCTACCTGCTGCTGGCCGGCGACCAGGCGACCAGCGAAGCGGCGGCCTGAGCCGAGGTCGCCACTTCGGATCGAACGGCGCAGGTCCTCGGCCACCTGACCCTCACACCTTGAAGCCCGGTCGCGGCGGTCAACCCCCCTTGACCCGCGACCGGGCTGCTCCGTGTCTACCCGCAAGGGGAGTGCGCATGCCTGTTCGCAACGCCTGCGTCGGGGCCACACATCGCCAGCTGTCGCGCTCCGCTACCAGCACGTCGTGGCCGACCGGCAGGCCGTCCTCGCGTCAGCCCTCGATCAGCTCGCGGCCGCCGCGGCGGCCGCCGCAGCGGCCGGGGCACGTACGGGGCACGTCGAGGGTGCTGAGGGGTGACCGGCTGGACCGCTCAGCCTTGGACCCGCAGTCAGGGGGGGTGGAGCGGGTGACGGGAATCGAACCCGCACCACGAGCTTGGAAGGCTCGAGCTCTACCATTGAGCTACACCCGCGAGCTACACCCGCGCCCGCGCCGCGTGCGCGCGGGCGACGGTGCCAAGCATGCCACAGTCTTCCCGCCGCGACCGGCGCCGGTCACGAGCCGCTGGTGGGCGAGGTCCGGCCGGCGATGATCTCCTCGGCCACGTCCGCCACCCGCCGCCGCTCGCCGCGGGCCCGCCGGCGCAGGCGCTCGTAGGCCTGCTGGGCGGAGATGCCGTGGCGCTCCATGAGCATGCCCTTGGCCTGCTCGACCAGCACGCGCGTGCCGAGGGCGTGCTGGAGCTGCGCCGTGAGCCGTTCCCGCGCGCTCGCCTGGAGCGCCTTGACGATGAGGACCGAGATCAGCTCCGCGAAGGCCACCGCCGCCTCGGCCTCCGCGTCGGTCCACGGATGCCTGGCGTCGGAGAGCATCGCGAGGACCCCGGCGGAGCCGGTCTGGTTGGGGATGGGCGCGGCGAGCACGGCGTTCAGCCCGAGTCGCAGTGCGACCTCGCGGAACCTCGGCCAGCGGGAGTCGTCGCCGATCGCGCCCGTGTAGACGAACGTGCCCTCGGCGAGGGCCTCGAGCGCCGGGCCCTCCTCGGCCGCCAGGTGCGCCCGCTCCAGCAGCTCCATCCGCGGATCGGAGACGGCGACGTTGCGCAGGTCCTGCTCGTCGTCGATGAGCATGAGGCCGGTCGCGGCGACCTTGAACAGGCCGTCGGCGGTCTGCACGACGCGGTCCAGTGCTGCCGGGAGCGACAGGTCGGAGACCGGCAGGCCCGCCATAGCGGCAAGGGCCTGCCGGGCGCTCTCGATGGTGACCGCCACGATCCGCGTCCTGTCCAGGAGGTCGGGCCGGCCACGCCGGCCGCTGGCCGCCCGTGGCCAACGTACAACCCTTGCTTGGCAAGGCGGGTGCCGAAACCTCTCAGGACGCGCTCGAGGGGCGCGCCTGCGGCCGAACCGGCAGGCGCTACTGCTCCACGACGATGGCGACCTTCATCCCGTTCTCGTAGTGGCCCGGGTAGCTGCACTCGAACTCGAGCGTTCCCGCCGGCGCCGCGTCCTTGAACGTGAAGTCGACCGGGCGGGTCTCGCCTGCCTTGAGCTGGTCCACGTCGATCAGCGACATCGCGTCCAGGTCCTCCTCGTCCTGGCCCTCCTTGCGCGGCGGCGCGATCGTGAACTCATGGGGGCTGGTGCCGACGTTGCCGAGCACGAACCGGTACTTCTGGCCGGCCTTGAAGGTCGTCGTCTGGGGCTTGAAGTAGAACTCGCCCATCTCGACCCGGACCTCCTGGGCGCCGTCGGCGCCCATGGAGGCGACAGGAGCGGCGGCTTCGCCGGCCGGCTCGCCACCGCTGCCGCAGCCGGCCAGCGCGACCGGTGTGAGCAGGAGCAGGGCACGGACAGCCATACGCAGTCGGGTCACCACGGCACCTTCCTTGGAACTGGGGGAACCCCCGTCCGGGGCACGTCCGGGGGCGCGTCGGAGGACGAGCGTCGGGGGAACGCTCGAGGAGCTAAGCATCCTGTCCGCTGTCGAAACCGTCGATCGCGAAATCTACGCAATCCCGCAGGAACGCGGCCGTCCCCGTGCCGGGGTGCCGCCCGCCGGTCGGGTCACCGGGGTGCGCGCCGCGCGTGCCTGGTCGGCTACTGGCCCACCGCGCCGTCGATCCGCTGGCGCAGCAGGTCGGCGTGGCCGTTGTGGCGGGCGTACTCCTCGACCATGTGCACCAGCACCCAGCGCAGCGAGACCGGCCCGCGCCCGGGGTGGTTGCCCGTGACGTCGAGATCGGGTGCCTCGGCCACCAGCTGCTCGGCGAACGCGACCTCGGCCCGCCATGCCTCCCACGCCTCCGCGACGACGGCGGGGTCGGGCACCGCGCCGTCGAAGTCCCCGTCGGGGTCGGCCTTGGAGTAGTAGCGCGGCGGCGCGTCCTGACCGGCCATGACCCGCCGGAACCAGCCGCGCTCTACCTCGGCCATGTGGCGTACCAGCCCGAGCAGCGACAGCGTGGACGGGTCGACGGCGCGGCGAGCCAGGTCGGCGGCGTCGAGGCCGGAGCACTTCAGCTCCAGGGTGCCCCGGTGCCAGCGCAGGAAGGCGACGATCGTGTCGCGCTCGTCGGCCAGGGCCGGCGGGTCGGCCCGCGGGTCGTCGTCGGGGTCGACGAACATGTCGATGGACATGCCCGGGATCATCGGCGATCCGCGCGGGATCCACCAGCGGGAATCCGCGCGACCTCGGCCCGGCAGCCTCGCCACCGATCGTCACCGGGGATCCCTGATCCTGCTCGAAGCCTCCACCCCCGGCACGAAGCCTCCGCCGGCGGCGGCATGGGCCACCTGCCGCCACCGTCAACCCGTCATGATGCCGTTGTCGAACGGGTCCTGGTCGGCCGGCACGGCGGCGCCCTCCGGCGAGCGGTCCTCCGGCGGCGAGCCGGCGTCGAGCACCCAGGTGCCGCCCGGGGCGGCCGGGCCGCCGTCGACGGGGGCGGCGGCCTGCTCAACGGGGTCGGGGGTGTCGGACACCGTCGTCTGCCCGTCCTCGCCCGCCGCGGTCAGGACGGGGGTCCCGGACGGTGGGAGCGACGAGCCCTTCTTGCCGGCCGGCGAGGCCCAGGGGTCGATGATCTCCTCGGGAGCTTCGGGAGGCGTCGTGGCCCGCAGGACCGCCCGGGTCTCGGCTTGCCGGCCAGACGGTCCCCGGATGCCGGGTCGCGGGCGGCGCCGCCCTGGTCGCGGTCGCGAGGACGCTGCCGCTGGTCGAAGCCCCACCCGTAGCCCCACTGCGGTGCGATCGGCGTGCTGCCCGGAGGGGGCTGGCCGGACGGCTCCCGCTCCGCGGGGAGCGTCGCCCGAGCGGTCGCCTGCGGGCCGAGCAGCGGGACGGCCCAGGGCGGGGTCGGGACCAGGCTGAGTTGCAGCAGTTGCCGACCGGCGGCTCCGTACGCCTGCGCGAGCGCGGCCTGGGCGGCGGCGTCCCCGCCCGGCGCCGCGAGGTCGACAGGTCCGGCCGTGGCGGTCGCGACCAGACCGTGCCCGGTGATCCGGTCGGGCTGCCGAGCCAGCTCGCGGGCACCGGCGACGCCCCGGCCGATCAATGCGACGACCAGCATCGCGACGCCGACCAGCAGCGTCGCGGCCAGCAGCCGGACAGCCCTCGCCGACGCGACGCGGGCGTCCGCTCCTGTCCCGGGATCGGGGCCGGCCTCCCTAGACAGGCCACGGCGTCCCCCGCGTCGGGCCCCGGCTGCGCTCACGGCGGACCGGCCCGCCTGCAGGGCGGCGTCAGCGACGCTGATGCGGCGATCACCTGCCTCGTTGATAGGCTCGTGGAGCTGCGGCAGCACACGACAGGCGACGAAAAGGACCTCGGGACCATGGCGACCAACGATGCGGAGCGGGGCCGGTTTCGCCGACCGCTCGGCATCCTCGTCATGGGCTACAAAGCGGCGCTGGGGTTCACCGAGATCCTCGTCGGGGTCTTCCTTGCCGTCCCCAGCTTCGACCCTCAGGCAACGTTCGCGCGGCTCGCGGCCGAGGAGCTGCGCGAAGATCCCAATGACCACCTCGTTGCCCTGGTCAGCCGGCATCTCCCCGTCCTGCTGCACCATCGGGGCCCGATCGCCATCGGGCTCATCGTGCTCGGCCTGGCCAAGCTGGTCGCGGCAGGGGCGATGTGGGAGGGCAAGGAGTGGGGCGGCTACCTGCTCGCGGCCACAGTTGCCTTGCTCCTGCCGCTCGACCTTCGCCAGGCGGTCGTGGATCCGACGATCAGCCATGTGCTGCTCGCCGCTGTCAACGTCGCCGTGCTGGGCGTCCTCATCCTGTTGCTGCGCGGCTGGGTGCCTGGTCATCGGGCGAACGCTGATCCCAGCCGGCCGTAGCCGTGGTGCGTCTCATCGCCGGTGGAGGAAGAGGAGCGGGCGCGGACTCTGGTGCGGTGGCGGATCGGGCTGGTCGCGCATCGACGGGACGGCGAGGACACAGCAGCGCCGCGCCTGCGGCGAGGAGCAAGGTTGCGACACCCGAGGCGGTCAACGTGTCCGCGGCGCCGATCGCGCCCACGAGCGGCCCGCCCACTGCGGTGCCGAGCGGCGTCGAGATGATGACCACCGCACTTCGAGCGCGAGCAGTCGAGCGTCCGAGTGCACGTCCCGAGCGACGTAGACCGGGAGCGCAGCTTCAACGGGTCCGTAGAGAAAGAAGAACAGCCACGTCACCACGGTCAGCCCGAGCAGGTCCGGCCGGAGCAGCGATCGGAACCCCG
>DATFRI010000122.1:0-2949 GCA_035263405.1 Actinomycetes bacterium
CGCTGCTCGAGCAGTCGGGGAGGGTCACCTTCACCGGGTACGAGGAATCCTCCGGGGAGGGGACGGTCGTCGGCCTGCTGGTGAATGGCGCGTCGGTCCCGGTGGCGGGCGCGGGCACCGAGGTGGAGGTGGCGCTGGACCGCACCCCCTTCTACGCCGAGGGCGGCGGTCAGCTCGCCGACACCGGGATCATCAAGACGGCGGGGGCGACCGGCGGCGCGGGCAGCGAGATCGACGTGCGCGACGTGCAGTCGCCGGTTCCCGGCCTGATCGTGCACCGCGGCGTGGTGACGCAGGGCGAGGTGGCGGTCGGGGCGCCGGCCTATGCGGAGATCGACGTGGAGCGGCGCCGGGCGGTGTCCCGCTCGCACACCGCGACCCACCTCATCCACCGCGCCGTCCGCGGCGCGCTCGGCGAGTCGGCGGCCCAGGCGGGCTCGGAGAACTCGCCGGGGCGGCTGCGCCTCGACTTCACCGCCGCGGGCGCGGTCCCGCCGTCGGTGCTGCGGGACGTGGAGGAAGAAGTCAACACGGTGCTCATCGACGATCTCGCGGTCCGCGCGTTCATCGCGCCGCTGGACGAGGCGCGCGCGATGGGGGCGCTCGCGCTGTTCGGCGAGAAGTACGGCGACGAAGTCCGGATTGTGGAGGTCGGTGACTACTCCCGCGAGCTGTGCGGGGGCACCCACGTCGTGCGCTCGGGGCAGCTAGGGCTGGTGAAGATCCTCGGCGAGTCGTCCATCGGGTCCGGCGTCCGCCGGGTCGAAGCGCTGGTCGGCACGGACGCGTTCCGGTACCTCGCGAAGGAGAGCCTGCTGGTGAGCCAGCTGTCCGAGCAGCTCAAGGCGCGCCGCGAGGAGCTGCCCGAACGGATCTCCGCCCTGGTGACCAGGGTCCGCGATGCGGAGCGGGACCTGGAGCGGCTGCGCTCCGCCCAGTTGCTCGGCGTCAGCGGTGACCTGGCCGGCCGCGCGGAGGACATCGACGGGGTGGCCTTCGTCGCGCACCGGGTGCCCGACGGGACCAGCGCCGACGGCATCCGCACCCTCGCCCTCGACGTGCGCGGCCGGCTTCCCGACCGGCCCGCGGTCGTGGTCGTGGCCGGCGTCCCCGCGGACCGCCCGGCCATCGTGGTCGCGGTCAATGAGCGCGCGCGCGAGCGCGGCCTGGCGGCAGGTGCCCTGGTCAAGGAGGCCGCAGGTCAGCTCGGTGGCGGCGGTGGCGGGCGCGACGACGTCGCCCAGGGCGGCGGGGCGCCGCTCGGCAACGGCACACCAGCCACTCTTGATCAGGCATTTAACGCGGTACGCACGGTTGTAAGAGACACGGCGGGACGCGGTGGCGTAGCTTGAGACTGTGCTACCGCCCCCCCGCACAGTTGGCACGCTCCTTGACACGCAGGCCAGGAGCGTGAGAGCTGGCGTCAGGCTCGCCATCGACCTCGGGTCGGCACGTATCGGAGTGGCCCGCAGCGACCCGGATGGCCTGCTAGCCACCCCGCTGGCAACCGTCACACGCGGCCGCGGCGACCTGGACAGGCTCGCCGCCCTGACCGCTGAGCACGGCGCCATGGAGGTCATCGTCGGGCTGCCGACCGGCCTGTCCGGCCGGGCGGGCGCAGCCGCCGGACAGGCCAGGGCGTTCGCCGAGTCCCTCGCCGCCCGGCTGGCGCCGGTCCCGGTGCGGCTGGTCGACGAGCGGTTCACCACCGTGCTCGCCCATGACGCGCTGCGCCGGGGTGGCCGGGGGTCACGCGAGCGCCGGGGGCAGGTGGACAAGGCAGCCGCGGCGCTGATCCTGCAGGGGGCACTGGATGCAGAGCGCTCCACCGGCCGGCCCGCGGGCGAGCCGGTGGCGTCAGCCCCCGGAGCCGGGGGATGACGCGCCGCAGCAGGGATGACGACGACGGGCTGGACGGGGACGCTCCGTGGCGTGCCAGGGACTACGAGCAGGCGACGCGCCCGCCTGACGCGCCCGGTGACCCCTACTCGCCGGCCTGGCCCGGCCCCGCGGGCGCGCCGCGCCCGGCACGAGGTGCGCTCGGCACCTCCAGCGGGCGGGACGACAGGCCGGGAGAGGAAACGGGCCCGCCCTGGGAGCGCACCAGCCCCCCGTGGGAACTGCCCGGCTGGGACGAGGCGGGGCCGGCCCCGCGCAGGCCGCGCGACGACAGCGCCCACCCGTCGGGCCCGCTGCCGCAGGTGTCCTCCGGGCCGCTGCCCCGCCTGCCGCCTGAGGCGTGGCCACCCCCGGTTTCCGAGCCCCGCCGCGCCGGCGGCCGGGACGACACGAGCTACCTGCGCACCGGTTATACCGATCCCGGGTACGCCCGCGTCGGCTCGGGGTACAGCGCGGACAACGGCGCGGACCACGCGGAGCGGAGCCTGCCCGGTACCGGCTTCGCCCGCGGCGAGTACCCCTCCCGCGGCGGCGGTACCGGCGGGTCCGGTTACCACGAGCCGGATCCGGGTTACGACGACACCGGCTACCACGCCGGCTTCCCGCCCCGCGGCAGCGACCCGCGCGAGGACTACGCGCAGGCCAGCGACTCCCACGGCGGAGACTACCCCGGTTACGACCGCGAGCCCCGGTACCCTGAGGAGCCCGGCTACTCCGCCGGGTCTGGCTACCCGGATGAGCCCGGTTACCCGGGTGAGCCTGGCTACCGCGACGGCGGCGACTACCCCGGCGGCGACTACCCCGGCGGCGACTACCCGGGCGGGGACTATCCCGCCGAGCCCGGCTACGTCCCGGAGGGCTACGCCCGCGACGACTACCCGGGGCAAGGCGGCTACCCGGGCGAAGACGGCTACCTGGCCGGCCCGGACGACGGCTACCCCGGCCAGGACGACACCGGGTACCACGCCGCTGACGACTACGCACCCGGGCATGACCAGCCGCAACCCTCGCATGACCGGTACGGCCGGGTGCTGCGGGAAGGCTCCGGCG